>NZ_JBIRJA010000013.1:0-233080 GCF_044329325.1 Streptomyces sp. NPDC017676
TTTTGTTTGGCGCCCCCCCGCCCCGGGGGGGTTTTCTGGGGGGGGGTTTTTTTTTTTTTTTCCCCCCCCCCCCCCCCCCCGCGCGGGGGGCCGGCCCCCCCCCCCCCCCCCCCCCCCCCCCACCGCCTTGTCCCCTTACGTTCGTCCCGCTGCGAGCCGCCAGGACAACGGCGGCTCCCCAGACGGGAGATCGGGGGTGCACACGTGCGCATAGGACTGCTTACCGAGGGTGGTTACCCCTATGCGAGCGGTGACGCCATGCTCTGGTGCGACCGGCTCGTACGCGGGCTCGACCAGCACGAGTTCGACGTCTACGCGCTCAGTCGCGGCCGGCACCAGGAAGCCGAGGGCTGCGTTCCGCTCCCGCCGCAGGTCAGCCGGGTACGCACAGCGCCGCTGTGGACGGCCGTGGACGACGGGGTCGCGTACGGGCGACGCGCACGCCGGCGCTTCGCCGAGTGCTACGGGGAGCTGGTGTCGGCGGTGTGCGCCGGGGGCGACGGGGGAGGGGCCGAAGGCGCAGGGGGCGCCGAGGCAGGGTTGCTGCGCGTCGGGGGCGTCGCGGCCGGGGCTGAGCGTGCGGGGGGCACCGGGGCCGGGTCCGGGTACGCGTCGGACATCCTCCGGTCGCAGGGCGCTTCCGCCGATCTGGCGGACCGTTTCGGCAGTGCCCTGTACGCGCTCGCCGAACTCGCCCGCGAGGAGGGCGGACTCGTCGGCGCCCTGCGCTCCGACGCTGCCGTGCGCGCCTTGGAACGCGCCTGTCGCGCGCCTCGCGCGCTCCGCACGGCGCGCGAGGCGCGCGTAGCCGATCTGCTCACCGTCGCCGCGCACCTCGAACGCGCCCTGCGCCCGCTCTCCCTCGACTGGTACGGCGACGACGGCCTCGGCGCGGCCGACCTCTGCCACGCCACCTCGGGCGGCCCCGCGGCCCTCTGCGGCCTCCTCGCCCGGCACTTCTCCGGCGTACCGTTGCTGGTCACCGAATACGGCGTGCACCTCCGCTCGCACTACCTGACCCTCGGCTCCGACAACGCCACCCCCGCCGTACGCGCCCTGCTCGGCGCCTTCCACGGCCGGCTCGCCGCCGAGGTCTACCGGGGAGCCGAGATCCTCACCCCGGGCAACGCCCACGCCCGCCGCTGGCAGGAACGGTGCGGCGCCGACCGCGCCCGTATCCGCACGGTGTACCCCGGCATGGCGGCCGACCGGTTCACGGAGGTCGGCGAGTCCCCGGACCGCGCCGACCCGCACACCCTGGTCTGGGTGGGACGCGTGGACCCCGCCAAGGACCTGGTGTCGCTGCTGCACGCCTTCGCGGAGGTGCGCAAGGAGGAGCCCGAGGCGCGTCTGCGGATCGTCGGCGCGCCCTCCGGTGCGGAGGGCGCGGCGTACCTGGGGCACTGCCGGGCGCTCGCCGCCCAGCTGTTCCCGGACGAGGCGGAGGGCGCGCACGCCGTGGGCGACAACCCCGTCTCCTTCGAGGAGATCGGCGCCCCGGACGTCCCGACGCTGCCCGACGCGTACGCCGCCGGCGCGGTCGTCGTCCTCTCCAGCGTCATCGAGGGCTTCCCGATCAGCCTCGTCGAGGCGATGTTCTGCGGCCGGGCCACCGTGTCCACGGACGTGGGCGCGGTGGTGGAGGTCATCGGCGGCACGGGACTGGTCGTGCCCCCGCGCAACCCCAGGGCGCTCGCCGAGGCGTGCGTGGCGCTGCTGCGCGACCCCGAGCGCCGTGAGCGCCTGGGTGCCGCCGCACGTGCACGGGCGCTCGAACTGTTCACCGTCGAGCAGAACGTCGCGGCATTTCACGGCATTTACCTGGAGATCGTCTCGCGCTGCCCGGTCCGCCGGGTGGTCCTGGACCAGTCCGGCGAACCCCTGCCGTTCGCCGCCCCCGCCGAGTCCCACGTCCCCGGCCACTGGACCGGCCCCACACCCCGCGTCCTTCCCCGCTCCATCCCTACCTGGGCCACGACCACCCCCGTCCGAGCGACCCCGCTGGCGACGGCGACGGAGGGTGTCCGATGAGCGAGCTGGACGCACGTCCGGCGGACGGGCCGGTCACCGGCCCGGCGGGCGAGCCGGGTGGTGCCGACTCCGTGACGGGCGGTGACACGCCGGGCTGGAGGGAGCCGACCGGAGCGGACCGGCCCGACTCCGGTGGTGGAGACCGCCGCAGCGAGCCGACCGGAGCGGACCGACCCGACTCCGTCACGGGCGGTGACACGCCGGACCGGAAGGAGCCGACCGGAGCGGACCGGCCGGGGATGCCGAGCGGAGCCGATCCGTGGGACGCGCGGTCGGGGGAGTGGCTGGCGGACGTGCCCGACGAGCGCTCCGCGCGAGCCGCGGGGTCGTCGTTCGCCGGGGCAGAACGGCGCTCCCCATCACCGGCCGTCTCTGCCGGGCAGGGGTCGGGATCACCGGGCGTCTCTGTCGGGCACGGCTCTGGATTGCCGGTCGGCGGGCAGCTTTCCGGATCGCTGGCCGTCTCCGCCAGTCAGGTCTCTGGACCACCAGCCGCCGGGCAGTTCTCCGGAACGCCGGCCGTCACCGCCGGGCAGTTCCCCGGGGCGCCGGCCGTCTCCGCCGGGCAAGCCGCTGGATCACCTGCCGCCCCTGCCGAGCAGTGCTCCGCGCAAGCACCCGAGGCTCCGCCGGTCCCGACCCCGCTCGGCTCCCGCGCCGTACCGGATGCGCGGCCGGGGGAGGGCGCCCCGCGGCGGTGGGCCCCCGCGCCCCGTCGTGGGTCCGGCGACCCGGTGAAATCCCTGCTGCACCGGTACCGGGAACTGTGCGAGCGGGCCGTGGATCCCTTGGAGATCGCCGCGGGGCTGGAGGCACACGGCGTCACCGACCGCGCCGCCGCCCGCTTCCGGCACCGTGACGTCTTCTCGCTCGCCGAAGAGCTGTACGCGCGCGTGCCGCGCACCGCCGAGCCGCGCCAGGAACCCGAGCCCCTGCCGGTGCCCCGGATCCGCGCCGGCTGGGTCCTGCTCGCCCTCCTGCCCGGAGCGCTCGGCACGGCCACGGTGACCGGAGTGCGCCTCACCCAGGGACACCCCCGCCAGCTGGCGGCACTCGGCGGCCTCCTCGCCGTAGCCCTGGCCACGCGCGCTGCACTGCGGCACGGCCCACTCTCCGGCCCGCCCGGCACCCGCGCGTGGCGCACCACGGTCGGCACGCGTGCGTGGACGCTCTGGCTGCTCGGGTACGCCCTCCTCGGCGACGGCCTCCTCCACGCCGTCCTGACGGGCGGCCCCGACACCCCGCCCACCGCGGCCCCGGACGGTCCCTGGCCCATGGCCATCGCACCTGTCCTCGCCCTCCTGCTGGCCTGTGCCCCCGCGGCCTGGTCCGCCCACCTCCTCGCCGCCGGCGCCCGCCGCAGGCTCGCCCGCAGCCGGGGCCTGGAGGACTTCACGGCAGCCGCGAGACCCCTGCTGCTCGGCGTGCTCGCCATGTTCCTGGGCGCCCTCGCCGCACTGCTCGCGCTCTGCGGCACCCTCCTGCACGCGCCCGCGGCCCACCCGCAGGCCCTCGCCCTGGGCGCCCTGCTCCTGCTCGCCCGCCTGCTCACCGTGCACCGCCACCGGCACGCCCCCGCCCTCGCGCTGGGCGCCGCCGCGGCCACGGAGGCGGCGGCCCTGGCGCTGCCACTGGCCGGCCGGCTGCCCGGTTGCGCCTTCCTGGCGGCCCCGGTGGAGACCCTGGTCGGCGCCTGGGGCGAGGCCGCCGCACCGGCCCTCGCCTGTGGCACCGCGGCCCTCGCCCTCCTCTGGCACGCCGCCCGCACCCTCACCCAGGCCTCGGCCCACGCGCCGACGGGAGCACCCGACTGAACCTTCCGCCACCGGCCCGACGCACCGCCGGCGGCAACCGCACGACCCCTCTGAAGGAGAAGACCAGATGACCACCTCCCGACCCGGAGCGACCGGAACCCCCGGAACCACCGGAGCGCCCGGCACCGCCGAAGGAGCCGTCGAGACGGCCGGTACCACCGGCGCGCACACCCCGGGAGCCGCACGATGAGGGTCCTGCTGATCGGAGCCAACGGATTCATCGGCCGCTTCGTCGCCGACCGCCTGCTCGCCGACCCGGCCGTCCAGCTCACCGCGCTCGGCCGCGGCGACGACGCCGATGTCCGCTTCGACCTCGCCACCGGCAGCCCGGGCGCGCTCACCCGGTTCCTCGACGCGGTCCACCCCGGAGTCGTCATCAACTGCGCCGGCGCCACGCGCGGGGGCGCCCGCGACCTCACCCGGCACAACACGGTCGCCGTGGCCACCGTCTGCGAGGCCCTGCGCCGCAGCGGCTGCGGTGCCCGCCTGGTGCAGATCGGCTGCGGTTCCGAGTACGGCCCCAGCCAGCCCGGTTCCTCCACGGCCGAGGACGCCGTGCCGCGCCCCGGCGGCCCGTACGGCGTCAGCAAGCTCGCCGCGACCGAACTGGTCCTCGGCTCCGGTCTGGACGCCGTCGTGCTGCGGGTCTTCTCACCGGCCGGCCCCGGCACCCCGGCCGGCTCCCCGCTCGGCCGGCTCGCGGAGGCCATGCGCCGCGCCATGCAGTCCAGCGACGGTGAACTCAAGCTCGGCGGCCTCGGTGTCCAGCGCGACTTCGTCGACGTCCGCGATGTGGCCCGGGCCGTGCACGCCGCCTCGCTCTCCGCCGCGCAGGGCGTGATCAACATCGGCTCCGGCCGTGCCGTCCGGCTCAGGGACGCCGCCGCCGTCCTCGCGCGCGTGGCCGGATACGGCGGCGCCCTGCACGAACTCGACGCTCCGCCCGGGCCGCTGCGCGGCGCCATCGGACACCCCCGCGCCGACTCCGAGCACGCGGTCCCGGTGGCGTACCCGTACCCGGACGGCTGCGGCAGCTGGCAGCAGGCCGATGTGCGCACCGCGCGCGACCGGCTCGGCTGGCGGCCCCGCATCAACCTCGAAGAATCCCTGGCCGACATCTGGATGGAGGCGGCATGCCGCATCTGACCAGCACCACGGCGGGCGCCACCGGCACCGGTGTCCGCACCGCCCTCGGCATCCCCGGCTACGCCCACCCGCTCGTCGCCCCGGCCCAGTGGGCGGAACTCGCCCGCCCCGGCACCCCGCTGGACTGGGTGGTCCTCGACGTCGCCGCCGGCCCCGGCACCCGCCCCGACCCGCACTGCCTGGAAGCGGCGTGCCGGCTCCGCGCCGCCGGCGTCCGCGTCCTCGGCCACCTGGACCTCACCTACGGCGCCCGCGCCTTCGGCGACCTGCTCTCCGACGCCCACCGCCACCTCGACTGGTACGGCGTCGACGGCTTCCTGCTGGACCGCTGCCCCACCGAGCGCACCGCGCTCCCCGAGGTGCGCCGTGCGATCACCACGCTCCGCGCGATCAGTGACACCGCCCACATCGTCCTCGGCCACGGCCGCCACCCGCACCCCGGCTACGCCGAGAACGCCGATCAGTTGGTGACCTTCTCCGGCCCCTGGTCCGACTACCGCTGGTCGCAGGCGGCCGAGTGGACCGCCGACTACCCACCGGACCGCTTCTGCCACTTCGTGCACGGCGTGCCCCGCGCCCACCTGGACGAGGCGCTGCGGATCGCCCGCTGGCAGGGGGCGGCCACGATCTACTTCACGGACCGTACGGACAGGGACGGTCGCGCGGACCCCTGGGAGACCATGCCCGGCTACTGGGACGACATCGTCTCGCGAGTCGGAACGGGTGTCTCGGAATGAAGAAGGCCGTGGCAGTGTTACAGAGAGAACAACTGTAGTGATCGACCGACCAACGGAGTCCCCGTGTCGCTGCCACCCCTGGTCGAGCCAGCTCCTGAGCTCACCGTAGACGAGGTCCGCAGGTACTCCCGCCACCTGATCATCCCCGACGTGGGCATGGACGGGCAGAAGCGGCTGAAGAACGCCAAGGTGCTCTGTGTGGGCGCCGGCGGCCTGGGCTCGCCGGCGCTGATGTACCTGGCCGCCGCGGGCGTGGGAACCCTCGGCATCGTGGAGTTCGACGAGGTCGACGAGTCGAACCTGCAGCGCCAGATCATTCACAGCCAGTCCGACATCGGCCGCTCCAAGGCCGAGTCCGCGCGCGACAGCGTCAAGGGCATCAACCCGTACGTGAACGTGATCCTTCACGAGGAGCGGCTCGAAGCCGACAACGTGATGGACATCTTCAGCCAGTACGACCTGATCGTCGACGGCACCGACAACTTCGCGACCCGTTACCTGGTCAACGACGCGTGCGTGCTGCTGGGCAAGCCGTACGTGTGGGGCTCGATCTACCGCTTCGACGGCCAGGCTTCGGTGTTCTGGTCCGAGTACGGCCCCTGCTACCGCTGCCTCTACCCGGAGCCCCCGCCCCCCGGCATGGTCCCCTCCTGCGCCGAGGGCGGCGTCCTGGGCGTGCTGTGCGCGTCCATCGGCTCGATCCAGGTCACCGAGGCGATCAAGGTGCTCACCGGCACCGGTGAGCCGCTGGTCGGCCGGCTGATGATCTACGACGCCCTGGAGATGCAGTACCGCCAGGTCAAGGTCCGCAAGGACCCCAACTGCGCGGTCTGCGGCGAGAACCCGACGGTCACCGAGCTCATCGACTACGAGGCCTTCTGCGGCGTCGTCTCCGAGGAGGCCCAGGCGGCGGCGGCCGACTCCACGATCACTCCGAAGCAGCTCAAGGAGTGGATCGACGACGGCGAGAACATCGAGATCATCGACGTCCGCGAGCCGAACGAGTACGAGATCGTCTCCATCCCGGGCGCCAAGCTGATCCCGAAGAACGAGTTCCTCATGGGCACCGCCCTGGAGGGCCTGCCGCAGGACAAGAAGATCGTCCTGCACTGCAAGACGGGTGTCCGCAGTGCGGAAGTCCTCGCGGTCCTGAAGTCCGCGGGCTTCTCCGACGCGGTCCACGTCGGCGGCGGCGTCATCGGCTGGGTCAACCAGATCGAACCGGAGAAGCCGGTCTACTGAGCCGCTGACCCGGTGTGCGTGGCGGGGGCTTCGGGTGCGTACGGCGCCCGGAGCCCCCGTCCGCGTCAGGAGCAGACCTTGCCGTCCTTCGGCACCGTTCCGTGCAGCAGGTAGGCGTCCACCGTCGAGTGGACGCAGTCGCTCCCGTTGCCGTACGCCCCGTGTCCCTCGCCCTTCCAGGTGAGTTCGACACCCACGCCCGGCCCAGTTCGTCGGCCATTCTGCGGGCGCCCTCGTACGGGGTGGCCGGGTCGCCGGTGTTGCCGACCAGCAGGATCGGCGCCGCGCCCGGTGCGCTGACCTCCGGAGTGTCGTACTGGCCCGGCACCGGCCAGTCGTGGCACCAGCCCGCCGTGTCCCAGCCGAGGAAGTCCCCGAACACCGGCGATATCCGCTCGAACTCCGCCAGCCGCCGCTTCGTCTCGACGAGCGTGGGCCGCTGTCTGTCGTCCAGGCACGATATGACCCGCTGGGAGTGGGTCGTCGTGCCGTAGCGGCCCGAGGCGTCCCGGTCGTCGTACTGGTCGGCGAGCGCCAGCAGCCCCGAACCGTCGCCCCGTTGCGCCGACTTCAGGGCGTCGGTCAGCCTCGGCCACATCGACTCGCTGTACAGCGGCAGGATGATCCCGGTGACCGCCAGCGTCTGGGTGAGCTTGCGGCCCGATGACGTCGGCAGCGGTTCGGCGTCGATCCGTGTCAGCAGGTCGGCCACCCTCCGGGTGCCCTGTTCCGGGTCCTGGCCGGTGGACTTCAGGTAGTCGTCCAGAGCCCGCTGGAAGCCGCGCGCCTGGTTCTCGGCGTGGCCCACCGTGTCCGCGGTCGGGTCGACCACCGCGTCGAGGACCAGCCTGCCCACCCGCTTCGGGAACAGGTGGGCGTAGACACCGCCGAGTTCGGTGCCGTACGAGATGCCGAAGTAGTGCAGCTCGTCGTCGCCGAGGACCTGGCGCATCAGGTCCATGTCGCGGGCGGTGTCGGTGGTGGACACATGGGCCAGCAGCGGGCCGGCGGCCTTCTGGCAGCCCTTGCCGAAGTCGGTGGCGTCCTGGAGGTACGCCTTCTCCTCGGCGGGGGTGTCCGGTGTGGCGTCCACGGACTCGGCGGCCTGGATCTCCCGGTCGCCGCGGCAGCGGACGCCCCCGCTCGCGCCGACCCCTCGGGGGTCCCAGCTCACCAGGTCGTAGCGCTCGTGGAGGGACGAGACGGCGCCCTCGAAGTACGGCATCGTCGACACGCCCGAGCCGCCCGGGCCGCCGAAGTTGAACAGCAGCGAGCCGATGCGGTCATCCCCGGTCGCCCGCGCGCGGACGAGGGCGAGCCCGATCGTCCTGCCGTCCGGCCGGGACCAGTCCAGCGGCACCTTGAGCGTCGCGCACCGCCAGGCGCCGCTCGGCGCGGACGGGGTTCCGGTGGCCTCGCAGCGGTGCCAGTCGAGGCGCTGGGAGGTGAGGGAGGCCGGAAGGCCGGCCGGCACCGGCGTGGTCGTGGAGCGCGACGCCGACGGGGGAGGCGAATCCGCTCCCTTGCCCTCGTCCTCGCTCCCGCCCCCGTCGGACGAGCTCCCGCATCCGGCCAGCAGCAGCCCCGCCGCCAGCGCGGCCGTCCACCGCAGCAATCGCACCACGCGCACCCCCCTGACAGGCCCGCCGCATCGTGCCGCGCCGGGCGTTCAGGCCATGGTAGGCGTCCGGGGATCGACCTGCGGGGGCCTGTGGATAACCATCTGACCTGCGGTTTCCCCTGCCATGAGGCCCGTTGTTCTCGGGGGCCCGTCAGGAACAGACCGTGTTGGCCTTCGGTGTCTTCCCATCCAGCAGGTAGCCGTTCACGGCGCTCTGCACGCACTTGTTCTTGCTGTCGTACGCGCCGTGGCCCTGGCCCTTGTACGTCAGCTCGATGCCGACGCCCCTGCCGAGCGCGTCCGCCATCTTCCGCGCGCCCTCGTACGGGGTGGCCGGGTCGCCGGTGTTGCCGATGACGAGGATGGGCGCCGCCCCCGGGGCGCTGACGTCGGGATGGTCGGCCGCGCCCGGCACCGCCCAGTTCGTGCAGCTGACCATCCCCCAGGCCAGGTAGTCGCCGAACAGCGCGGAGGCGGCGCGGAACTCGGGCAGGCTCCGCTGGACGTGGTCCGCGGTGTACCGGGGTTTCTCGTCGGCGCAGTTGATGGCGGTGTTCGCCGCGGTGAGGTTGCTGTACTCGCCGTTCTCGCTGCGGCCGTTCATCGAGTCGGAGAGCAGCATGAGGATCCTGCCGTCGCCGTCGTAGGCCTGCTCCAGCCCCTCGGTGAGGTACTCCCAGAAGTCCTTCGAGTACAGGGACTGTGCGATGCCGTTGGTGGCGGCGGTCTGCGTCAGCTGACGCGGGAAGATGCCCGGGATCGGCTTCTTCTCCAGGTCGGCGAGGAGTTTCGCGATGCGGTCCTTCACCTCCTGCTCGGTGCTGCCGATCGGGCACTCCTCGGTCTTCGAGGTGCAGTCCTCGGCGAAGTTGTCGAGCGCGAGCTGGAAGCCCCTGGCCTGCCCGAGCGCGCTCTCCTCCGGGGTCTGCGTGGGGTCCACGACCGCGTCCAGGACGGCCCGGCCGACGTTCTTCGGGAACAGGTGGGCGTAGACACCGCCGAGTTCGGTTCCGTAGGAGATGCCGAAGTAGTGCAGCTTGTCGTCGCCGAGGACCTGGCGCATCAGGTCCATGTCGCGGGCCGCGTCCGTGGTGCGCACGTGCGGCAGGATCTTCTCGGAGTTCTTCTCACAGGCCGCGTTGAACTGCTTGGTGCGTTGCAGGAGCTGGCCCTGTTCGGCGTGGTCGTCCGGGGTGGCGTCCTGCTGGAAGTACTCGTCCAGCTGGGCGTCGCTCTCGCACTCCACCGGTGCGCTGCGGCCGACCCCGCGCGGGTCGAAGCTGACCAGGTCGTAGCGGGTGCGCAGGGCCGTGTAGTCCGAGCCGAACGCGGGCAGCGTGGTCACGCCGCTGCCGCCCGGGCCGCCGAAGTTGAACACGAGCGAGCCGATCCGCCTGCTCTCGGGCCCACTGGCCCGGGCGCGGATCAGGGCGATGCCGATGGTGTCGCCCTTCGGCCGGCTCCAGTCCAGCGGCGCCTTCATGGTCGCGCACTGCCACTCCCCGCCGTTCGGCAGCGGCGAGGGAGGACTGCCGCCGCCTTCCGCCTCGGAGGGGGCCGGGCAGGACTTCCAGTCCAGCTTCTGCGCCGTGAGATCCCCGTCCTTGCCGCTGTCGCCGCATCCGGCCAGTACAGCGGCGAGCAGCACAGCGGTGGTGGTCAGCGCGGCGGCGCGCAGCAGGAACGGGTTCGCCATACTCCCATCGTGGGGGCGCGCACGCCGGGGCGCGCGGGACGCGGGCCGTAAGAGGTACGAACCGGCGGGGCCGGGACCGCACCGGCAGGCCCGCTTACAGGGCTCCCTTGCGGGTGAGGTGGTTGAAGGCCAGCCAGCCCGGCAGCACCGGCAGCCACAGGGTCAGCAGCCGGAACAGCAGCACGGCCGGCGCGGCGACCTCCTTGGGCAGGCCCACGGCGATCAGGCCGACGGTGAGGGTCGCCTCGACCGCGCCCACGCCGCCGGGGGTGGGCGCCGCGGAGCCGAGCGCGTTGCCGGCGAGGAAGACGACGGCGACGCTGGCGATGCTCAGCGACACCGATCCGTCGCCGAAGGCCCGGATGGAGGCGTCCAGGCACATCACGAAGCAGGCGGTCAGCAGCAGCATGCCGCCGATGCCGGTGATGAGCTTCTGGGGCCGTTGCAGCACGTCGAGCATTCGCGGCACGACACCGGCGAACAGCGACCTCACGCGCGTGACGACGAACTTCCGCAGGAACGGCACCGAGGTGACCACGAGGAGCAGGACGGCCACGGTCAGCAGACCCGCGATGACCGTGCGGGACGGCGACAGCGAGGGCGTCTTCTCGGTGCCGGTCAGATAGCCGAAGGACAGCAGCATCAGGATGTGACAGCCGAGCCCGAACAGCTGCGAGGCGCCGACGCTCGCCACCGCGAGCCCAGGGCGCACGCCGGCGCGTTGCAGGAAGCGCGTGTTGAGGGCCACACCGCCGACCGCGGCCGGCGCGACGATCTTCACGAACGACCCGGCGACCTGCGCCGCCACGGTCCGCGGGAACGGCACCCGTTCCGGTACGAAGCCCAGCAGGGCCATCGCGGCGGCGACGTAGCTGAGCGCGGAGAACAGCACCGCGGCAGCCACCCACCCCCACTGGGCCTGCGCGAACAGCGTGCCGAACTCGATGTGGGTGAGCTGGGTCAGCAGGTAGTACGCGCCGATCGCACCGGCGATGAAGCTGATCAGGGTGCGCGGCCGGACCCGCTCCAGGCGGGCCGGTTCCACGGGCGCCTGGGGCCTGATCCGCAGCACCTGGTGCCGGATCTGGGTGAGCAGATCCTCCTCGCGGGCTTCTTCGAGCGCTTCGTCGATGGCCCGCTTCTCCGCGCGCTGCTCGGCGCGGACCGCCTTCTTGTCGGGCTTTTCGAGCCCGGCCGGGGCCGTTCCGGACGTCTCCTCCAGCCGGGCCAGCTTGGCCTGCCGGGAGGCTTCGAGTACCGCTTCCCGTTCGCGCTCGGCCCGCTCGCGGGCCAGTCGGCGCAGCGTCGCGCGCGTGGAGCGCGTCAGCGCGATCGGCTGGAGCATCGGCAGGCAGTCGGCGACCGCGTCCGGGCCGAGCACGTTGACCGCCGAGGCCACCGCCCGCTCGGCACCGACCCGCAGGCCGAGCGTGGTGACCAGCTGGGCCACGTCCATGCGCAGCAGCAGATCGCCGGCCGCGATCTCGCCACCGCGCAGTTCGGTGAGGATCACCCTGCCGGAACGATCCACCAGAATCGCGTCTCCGGCCAGCCTGCGGTGCGCGATGCGCCGGGACTGCAGCGCCCTCACCTGGTGCCAGGTGTTGCGCAGCAGCTCGTCGGTGATGTCCTCGTCGGCCAGCGAGTCCAGGGTGCGCCCGCCGGTGTGCTCGTAGACGAGCATGACCGCGTCCGGGCCGAGCTCGGAGGTGGCGATCAGCTTGGGAGCGTTGGCGCCCGCCGCGATCGCCGCGTACGCCAGCAGCGCCTCCTGCTCCAGTGCCTGGCGCAGCGACTGGAGGCTGGAGCGGGTGGCGAAGCCGCGCAGGGTGAGGTTGCGCCAGGCACGGTAGAAGAAGCCCTGGGCCTGCTGTTCCCGGTCGACGACCGTGACGTCCAGCGGCGGGCCGTCCTCCAGGGAGACGAAGTAGCGCCGGCCCCGGTCGCCGTTCTCCGTCTCCACCACTTCCTCGCGGGCCGCGCCGACGGGATGGAAGCCGACGTGCCTCAGGCCCGCCATCAGGGTCTGACCGGTCGGGCGGACATTGGGGGAGCCGACCGCGTACAGGGTGCCGTAGGCGATGGTCCAGCCGATCAGCACGGTCAGGATGATCGAGAAGGGGGTCGTGTAGCCGGTGACCAGCATCGAGAACGCGTCGAGCAGCAGCACGATCCACAGCACCGCGCGCCATCTGGGTCTGCGGGACATGCCGACGGCCGTCATGTAGGCGATCACGGGTGCCAGATAGCCGTGCACCGGGTCGGTCAGGGCGTGGATGTCGCCCGGCGAGGGCTGGGTGAGCGCCTCCTGGATCGAGTCCGGGGCGGCCCGGGCGACCCACAGGTCCGTGGCGAGCGTCACTCCGTGCGCCAGGACGGCCGCGAGGACGCCGTCGGCGATGCGCAGCCCGTCCCGTTTGATCAGCCGTTCGATCGCGAACGCGACCGGCACCAGCAGGATCGCGATGCTGGACGCGAGGCCCGCGATCTTGATCAGCAGGTCCGGGGCCTGTCCGGTGCCCTTGTTGATGTCCTGTTCGAGGCCCGAGGTGGTGCCGTGCGCGAACGCGGCGATGGCGAGCAGCACCACGATGCCCAGCAGGCCCACCAGGAGCCGCATCAGGTCGGAGGGGCGGTGCACGCGCGCGGGGAGCAGCGGTTCGTCGCGCTCCACCTGCTCGGCGTGGGGGTCGTCGTCAGCGCACGGACGGTGGTCCGGGGGTGGGTTACCGGGGACGTGCGCCACCTCGGGGGCGGGCGGCCCCTCTGCGACGTCCGCTCCGCCGTCGCCACGCGCGCGCGTGGCGACGTCCTCGCGCTGACCGGCGTCTTCCTGGTGGTGCCGGCCGGTGTCTTCCTGCTGCGCGCCGGTGCCGCCGTCGTCCGCGCGGGCGGGACCGGGGCGCGCGGAGGCATCAGGGGTGCCCGCCGCTCCTTCGGGGTGCACGCCCTGCTCCTTCATGGTCTCTTCGTGGTCTCGTATCACCAGTCACCGCCCGCACGATGGTGGCATGCCCCACCGACACTCACGGGCATCAGGGTGCGGATGCGCGGGCGCACAGTCTGCCCCAAGGACCGCGCGGGGGCGAGAGGACCGCTCCTCACGGCCCCCGCCGGAACGCCGGCGGGGTGCGGCAGGATGGGGTGGATGAGCGAGCAGAGCCCTCCCGAAGACGCCCGCGCGGAGTACGCGGACGCGCTGCCGGGGTACGCGGACGCCCTGCCGGAGTACGCCGAGCGGGTCCTGGACGTCGCCGAGCGGATCCCGCCGGGCCGGGTCATGACCTATGGCGATGTCGCGGAGTGGCTGGAGGAGGGCGGGCCGCGCCAGGTCGGCCGGGTGATGGCCCTCTACGGCGGCGCGGTCCCGTGGTGGCGTGTCGTACGCGCCGACGGCGTGCTGCTGCCCGGACACGAGCTCCGCGCGCTCGCCCACTACCGCGCGGAGGGCACCCCGCTCAGGCAGGCGGGCAGCAGCACAGAGGGCCATCTGCCGCGGCTCGACATGCGCCGGGCCCGATGGGACGGCGGCGCGGGTGCGGAGGGTCACACCTGACAGCTTCCGCCATCGGATGCCGCCGCGGAGGGCCCGTGGCCCGTTCGGGGGACACGGGGGACGTCCGTGGCATGCCGTACGTTCGTGAGACGTGGGACTCGCGTGACCCGAGCGCCGTGAGGGAAGAAGCGGAAGCCCTGCTTCCATCCGGAGCGGCGGCGTAGCGTCGGCAACACGTGTCCCCCTCATCCCGCGGCCACCGCCTCGCGCGCGTGACCGCCCGCCCGCCAGCACGACCACCAGGACCGGCACATCACGTGAGCTCCTCTTCCTCCACCAGGCGCCCGCCGCACCCACCGGTGCGGCAGGGGAGCCGTGGCGCTTACCGACTGGTCCGAACCCCTCCGGCCGTCGTGGACCCCCCTCGTCTGGACGCGGCACAGCGTGCCGTGGTTGACCACCGGAGCGGACCACTCCTCGTCCTCGCCGGCCCCGGCACCGGCAAGACCACCACGCTGGTCGAGTCCGTGGCCGCCCGGATCGCCCGGGGCGGCGACCCCGAACGCATCCTGGTGCTCACCTTCAGCCGCAAGGCCGCCGTGGACCTGCGCGACCGCATGGCCCTGCGCATGGGCGCCGCCCGCGCCCCCAGGGCGACCACATTCCATTCGTACTGCTACGCGCTGGTCCGCGCCCACCAGGACAGCGGCCGGTTCACCGAGCCGCTGCGTCTGCTCTCCGGCCCGGAGCAGGACGTCACCGTCCGGGAGCTGCTCGCCGGCCAGCCCGAGCTGGAGCGGCTCGGCCTGACCCATGTGCGCTGGCCGGACGAACTGCGCGCCTGCCTGACCACGCGTGGCTTCGCCGACGAGGTCCGTGCCGTCCTCGCCCGCAGCCGGGAGCTGGGCCTCGGCCCGGAGGCCCTGGACGCCTTCGCCCGCCGCATCGGCCGCCCCGACTGGCGGGCGGCGGCCGCGTTCCTCGCCGAGTACCTCGACACCCTCGACCTCCAGGGCGTGCTCGACTACGCGGAACTGGTCCACCGCGCGGTCCTGCTCGCCCGCCGCCCGGAGACCGCGGCAGGGCTGGCGGCCCGGTACGACGCCGTGTACGTCGACGAGTACCAGGACACCGACCCCGCCCAGGTCCGGCTGCTGCGGGCGCTCGCGGGCGGGGGGCGCACCCTGGTCGCCTTCGGCGACCCCGACCAGTCGATCTACGCCTTCCGGGGTGCCGACGTGAACGGCATCCTCGACTTCCCGGCCGCCTTCCGGCGCGCGGACGGCCGTCCCGCCCCCGTGGCGGTGCTGCGCACCTCGCGCCGCTCCGGCGCCGCACTGCTGGCCGCGACCCGTCTGATCACCCAGCGCATGCCGCTGTCCCGGCTGCCCGCCGAGAAGGTCCGCGCCCACCGGGAGCCGGCCGCCGTACGGGACGGCGGCCGGGTCGAGGTCCACACCTACCCGACGCCCGGCGCGGAAGTGGACAACATCGCGGACATCCTGCGCCGCGCGCACCTGGAGGACGGCGTCCCCTGGAGCGACATGGCTGTCCTGGTGCGCGCGAGCTCTCGTCTCCCGGCCCTCCGCCGGGCCCTCACCGCCGCCGGTGTCCCCCTGGACATCGACGGTGACGAGCTGCCCCTGCGGCACGAGCCCGCGGTCGCACCGCTGCTCACGGCCCTCCGCGCGGTGGCCACGGCGGAGGCACGACACCGGGACGAGGAGTCGGCCGGGGGTTCGGAGGGGGGTGAACCGGCTGGTGAAGAGGCCACCGGGGAACGCGCCGGTGCCGCCGGGGAGGGTGGAGGGGCCGAAGCCTCCGGAGGCCGCACCGATGTCTCCCCAGACCGCGCCGAAGCTGTCGGGGGACGGGCCGAGGCCTCCGGAGATCGCGCCGAAGCCCCCGCGGACCCGGCCCCGGACGCCTCCTCCTGGCTGGACACCGAGACCGCTCTCACCCTGCTCACCTCACCGCTCGCCGGAATGGACGCCGCCGACCTGCGCCGCCTCGGGCGCGCCCTGCGCGAGGAGGAGAGGGCCGCCGGGAACCCCCTGCCGCCCCCGTCCGACGAGCTGCTTGCCCGGGCGCTCGCCGAACCCGAGCGCCTGGCCGTGCACGACCCGGCGTACGCGCGCGGGGCACAGCGCCTCGGCGCGTTGCTCCGCAAGGCCCGTGAGCGCCTCGCCGGTGGCGGTACGGCCGAGGAGGCGCTGTGGGACCTGTGGCAGGGGACGCCGTGGCCCGGACGCCTGGAGCGGGCCGCCCGGCGCGGTGGCGCGGCCGGCCGCAACGCCGACCGGGATCTGGACGCCGTGTGCGCGCTGTTCGCCACCGCCGCGCGCGCGGAGGAGCGCTTCGGAGGCCGCGGCGCCCTGAACTTCCTGGAGCAGATCGAGGCCGAGGACATAGCCGCCGACACGCTCGCGCGCCGCGCGGTACGCCCGGACGCCGTCCGCGTGATGACCGCGCACCGCGCCAAGGGTCTGGAGTGGCGGCTGGTCGTCGTCGCCGGCGTCCAGGAGGGACTGTGGCCCGATCTGCGCCGCCGCGGCTCGCTGCTGGAGGCCGACCGCATCGGCCGTGACGGACTCGCCGAGCCGCTCACCCCCGGCGCGCTGCTCGCCGAGGAGCGCCGCCTGTTCTACGTCGCCGCCACACGCGCGCGTGACCGCCTCGTCGTCACCGCGGTGAAGGCACCGGCCGACGACGGTGACCAGCCGTCCCGGTTCCTCACCGAGCTGGGCGTCGAGCCGAGGGACGTCACCGGACGCCCGCGCCGGCCGCTGTCCGTCGCCGCGCTCGTCGCCGAACTGCGCGCGACCACGGTCGACCCGCGCGCGTCGGCCGCGCTGCGGGAGGCCGCCGCCCGCCGGCTCGCCCGGCTCGCCGCGCTCGCCGACGAGGACGGCCGCCCGCTGGCGCCCTCCGCACACCCCTACCGCTGGTGGGGCATGTTCGAGCCGACCGAGAGCAAGGTGCCGCTGCGCCACCGGGACGAGCCCGTGGTGCTCTCCGGCAGCGCCCTCGACCAGCTCGCCAACACGTGCGCGTTGCAGTGGTTCCTCGGCCGTGAGGTGAAGGCGGACGCCCCCGCGACCACCGCGCAGGGCTTCGGCAACGTCGTCCACGTCCTCGCCGACGAGGTCGCCTCCGGCCGCACCCCCGCCGACCTCGACGTCCTCATGGAACGCCTGGACTCCGTGTGGAACGCGCTGGCCTTCGACGCGCCGTGGAAGTCGCGGCAGGAGAAGGACAACGCGCGCGTGGCGCTCGAACGCTTCCTCAACTGGCACGTCCTGAACCGGGCGGGCCGCACACCGGTGGCGAGCGAGCACGACTTCGACGTCACCCTGGAAGCGGGCGACTACCAGATCCGCATCCGCGGCCAGATGGACCGCGTGGAGACGGACGCCGAGGGCCGCGCCTACGTGGTCGACTTCAAGACCGGCAAACAGGCGCCCACCGCGGGCGAGGTGGAGCGCCACCCCCAGCTCGCCGTCTACCAGCTCGCCGTCCGCGAAGGCGCCGTCGACACGGCCTTCGACGGCGTACGCCCCGAGCCGGGCGGCGCCGAACTGGTCCACCTCAGACAGGGCGCCACCAAGCGTGACGGGGGCGACAGCCTGCCCAAGGTGCAGACCCAGGAGCCGCCGACGGGGGAGTGGGTCGGCGAGTTGCTGGCCACCGCCGCCGGAAAGGTCCTCGACGAGCGGTTCACACCGAGCGCCGGCCAGCACTGCGCGCACTGCGCGTTCCGGGCGTCGTGCAGCGCGCGCCCGGAGGGACGGCACGTGGTCGAGTGATGACGTGCCCGCGGCGCGAGTGACGTGGCCGCGGCGCGAGCCCACGTGACGGCAGCGCGAGCCCACGTGACGGCAGCGCGAGCCCACGTGACCGGCGCGGGACGTGGCCCTGACGAGCGTGCCCAGCCTTGGCCAGGGTGACGTGGCCTGACCGAGGTGACGTGGCCCTGGCGAGCCTGCCCTGGCCCTGACCGGAGTGACGTGGCCCCTGGCAAGCCTGCCCCGCCCCTGACCGGAGTGACGTACGGCACCACAGGCGCTGACCTGCGCTTCTTCCGCTCCGGCCGACCGCTCCGGTCTCGATTGTCAGTCCCCGCCGCTAGCCTCTTCCGACATGTCCGCCCGTATCACCGACCCCGAGCAGCTCAAGGAGCTCCTGGGCATCCCGTTCACCCCGGAGCAGACGGCCTGCATCACCGCGCCGCCCGCCCCGCAGGTGATCGTGGCCGGTGCCGGGTCGGGCAAGACCACCGTGATGGCGGCCCGCGTGGTCTGGCTGGTCGGCACCGGACAGGTCGCCCCCGAACAGGTCCTCGGCCTGACCTTCACCAACAAGGCCGCCGGCGAGCTGGCCGAACGCGTCCGCAAGGCCCTGATCAAGGCCGGCGTCACCGACCCCGATGTCATCGACCCCGACAACCCTCCGGGCGAGCCGGTCATCTCGACGTACCACTCCTTCGCCGGCCGCCTCCTCACCGACCACGGCCTGCGGCTCGGCCTGGAGCCCAGCTCACGCCTCCTGGCCGACGCCACCCGCTACCAGCTCGCCGCGCGCGTGCTGCGCGAGGCCCCGGGCCCGTACCCGGCGCTGACCCGCTCCTTCGCCGACCTCGTCAGCGACCTGCTCGCGCTCGACTCCGAGCTCGCCGAACACCTCGTCGACCCGGAGGAACTGCGCGCCTGGGACACCGGCCTGCTGCGCACGCTGGAAGGGGCCAAGCTCACCAACGCCGACCTGCGCAAGGTCCCGGAGACCGCCGCGGCCCGCCGGGAACTCGCCGAGCTCGTCCAGCGCTACCGGGCCGCCAAGCGCGCGCGGGACCTGCTCGACTTCGGCGACCAGATCGCCCTGTCGGCCCGCCTCGCCGGCATCCCCGAGGTGGGCCGCCTGTTGCGCGAGGAGTTCCGCGTGGTGCTCCTGGACGAGTACCAGGACACCTCCGTGGCACAGCGCGTCCTGCTCGCCGGCCTGTTCGGCGGCGGCACCGGTCACCCGGTGACCGCCGTCGGCGACCCCTGCCAGGCCATCTACGGCTGGCGCGGCGCCTCCGTCGCCAACCTGGACGACTTCCCCGACCACTTCGCGCACGCCGACGGCAGCCCCGCCGCCCGGCAGGCGCTCAGCGAGAACCGCCGCAGCGGCGGACGCCTGCTCGACCTCGCCAATGGCCTCGCCACACCTCTGCGCGCCATGCACGCGGGCGTGGAGGCCCTCCGCCCGGCCCCCGGCGCCGAGTACGACGGCACGGTCCGCTGCGCCCTGCTGCCGACCCATGCCGAGGAGATCGACTGGATCGCCGACTCCCTCGCCCACCTCGTGCGCACCGGCACCCCGCCCGGCGAGATCGCCGTACTGTGCCGGACCGCGACCGACTTCGCCGTGATCCAGGGCGCCCTCGTCGCCCGTGACATCCCCGTGGAGGTCGTCGGCCTCTCCGGCCTGCTCCACCTGCCCGAGATCGCTGACCTCGTCGCCGTGTGCGAGGTCCTCCAGGACCCCGGCGCCAACGCCGCCCTGGTGCGCCTGCTGACCGGACCGCGCTGGCGCATCGGCCCCCGCGACCTCGCCCTGCTGGGCCGCCGCGCCCGGCTGCTGGTCGCCCACGCGCGCGTGGACGGCACCGACGACCCGGACCGCCGGCTCGCCGAGGCCGTGGAGGGCGTCGACCCGTCCGAGGTGATCTCGCTCGCGGACGCCCTGGACACCTTCCTGGAAGCGCCCATGGAGAAGGGCGACGACGACGGGCTGCCGTTCTCCCCGGACGCGCGCGTGCGCTTCGCCCGGCTCGCCGCCGAGCTGCGCGACCTGCGCCGCTCGCTGTCCGACCCGCTGATGGACGTCCTGCACCGCGTCCTCGCCGTCACCGGCCTGGAGGTGGAGCTGTCGGCGTCCCCGCACGCGCTCGCCGCCCGCCGTCGCGAGACCCTGTCCAACTTCCTGGACATCGCCGCCTCCTTCGCCGCGAGCGACAGCGAGGCCACCCTGCTGGCCTTCCTCGGCTTCCTGCGTACCGCCGCCCAGTACGAGAAGGGCCTCGACAACGCCCTGCCCGGCGGCGAGAACACCGTCAAGGTGCTCACCGCGCACAAGTCCAAGGGCCTGGAATGGGACGTCGTGGCCGTTCCCGGCCTCGTGACCGGCACGTTCCCCAGCGCCCAGGGCCGCGAGAAGTGGACCGCGCAGGCCAAGGTGCTGCCGCACGCCCTGCGCGGGGACACCGACACCCTGCCCGACGTGGACTCCTGGGACTCGCGCGGCATGAAGGCCTTCCACGAGGCCATGAAGGAGCACCAGCACACCGAGGAGCTCCGCCTCGGCTACGTCACCTTCACCCGCCCCCGCTCACTGCTGCTCGGCTCCGGCCACTGGTGGGGGCCCAGCCAGAAGAAGCCGCGCGGCCCGTCGGACTTCCTCCAGGCCCTGTACGACCACTGCGCCGCCGGGTACGGCGAGATCGAGGTGTGGGCGGACCCGCCCGCCGAGGACGAGGAGAACCCTGCCCTGCACGCGGCCACCGCCGACCAGGTGTGGCCGCTCCCGCTGGACGCCGCCGCCCTGGCCCGCCGTCGCGCCGCCGCGGAGACCGTCCTCGCCCACCTGGACGCCGTCGCCGCCGGGCCTGCCGACGGGCGCCGGCCGGCCCTGCACGACCCCGCCGGTGCCGAGGACCCGGACTGGCCCGCGCCACCGGAGGACGAGCCGTACGGCGACCACCCGTACGGTGACCACCCGCACGGTGACGACCCGTACGGCGTCGGACCGTACGACGAGGAGCCGTACGCGGACCTGCCTCATGAAGAGGATCTTCCGCACGACGATCCGTTCGGTGACGATCCCATCGGCGCCTTCGACGAGGACCCCTTCGACGGTGACGCGTTCGCCGGCGACCCCTTCGACGGTGACGCCTTCGGTGGTGAGCCCTTCGGCCAGGACGCCTGGAACACCGAACGGCCCACCGTCCCGCACCAGGCGCCCGCCCCGCAGGACGGACCCCGCGCCGTCGCACCACCCGCCGCCGCCCTCACCCCGGAGGAGGCTCGCACCATCGCCTCCTGGGACCGTGACCTGGACGCGCTCACCGGAGAGCTGCTACGCGCCCGGCAGACCGTCACCGAGGTCCCCCTGCCCACCACGCTCACCGCCACCCAGCTGCTGCGGCTCGCCGAGGACCCGGACGGGCTCGCGCAGGAACTCGCGCGCCCCATGCCACGCCCCCCGCAACCGGCCGCACGCCGGGGCACCCGGTTCCACGCCTGGGTGGAAACCCGCTTCGAGGAGCTGACCCTGCCCCTGCTGGAACCGGACGAGCTGCCCGGCGGCGACGCCGAGATCGCCGACGAACGCGACCTGGAAGCCCTGAAGGACGCCTTCGAACGCACCGAGTACGCCCGGCGCACCCCGTACCGGGTCGAAGCCCCCTTCCAGCTCACCCTCGCCGGCCGCGTCGTCCGGGGACGCATCGACGCCGTCTACCGGCACGGCGACGGCGACGAGGCGACGTACGAGATCGTCGACTGGAAGACCGGCCGCACCGGCACCGCCGACCCGCTCCAGCTCGCCGTGTACCGGCTGGCCTGGGCCGAGCAGCAGGGCATACCGCCCGAGTCGGTCACCGCCACGTTCCTGTACGTGCGCAGCGGCGAGGTCGTACGCCCCGAGGGCCTGCCGGACCGGGCCGCTCTGGAGCGGCTGCTCACAGGTGAGACGGAGCGCACACCGAAGGCGAGCTGAGTGTGACGAACCGCCCGCCGAGGATGCCGGCGCGGGCGGATAGGCTCGGGAGCATGAGCCAGACCCCGGACAGCGCCGTCCGCACGTACATCGAGCAGCACCGCGCCGCCTTCCTCGACGACCTCGCCGCATGGCTGCGCATCCCCTCCGTGTCGGCCCAGCCCGAGCACGCTCCCGACGTACGGCACAGCGCGGAATGGCTCGCCGCCAAGCTGTCGGAGACCGGCTTCCCGACCGCCGAGGTCTGGCAGACCCCCGGGGCCCCCGCCGTCTTCGCCGAATGGCCGTCCGGCGACCCCGAGGCACCCACGGTCCTGGTCTACGGCCACCACGACGTGCAGCCCGCCGCCCGCGAGGACGGCTGGGACAGCGACCCCTTCGAGCCGGTCGTCCGCGGCAACCGCCTCTACGCGCGCGGGGCGGCCGACGACAAGGGCCAGGTGTTCTTCCACACACTCGGCGTCCGCGCCCACCTCGCCGCGACCGGCCGCACCGCGCCGGCCGTCAACCTCAAGCTGCTGATCGAGGGCGAGGAGGAGTCCGGCTCCCCGCACTTCCGGGCCCTGGTGGAACAGCGCGCCGGGCGCCTCGCCGCCGACGCCGTGATCGTCTCCGACACCGGCATGTGGTCCGAGGACACCCCGACCGTGTGCACCGGCATGCGCGGCCTCGCCGAGTGCGAGATCCGGCTGTACGGTCCGGACCAGGACATCCACTCCGGCTCCTTCGGCGGCGCCGTGCCCAACCCGGCCACCGCCGCCGCCCGCCTGGTCGCCGCCCTCCACGACGAGCACGCGCGCGTGGCGATCCCCGGCTTCTACGACGGCATCGTCGAGCTCACCGACCGCGAGCGCGAACTCTTCGCCGAACTGCCCTTCGACGAGGAGCGCTGGCTGCGCACCGCCAGGTCCGCCGCCCTCTACGGCGAGGCCGGCTACTCGACCCTGGAGCGCATCTGGGCCCGCCCGACCGCCGAGGTCAACGGCATGGGCGGCGGCTACCAGGGCCCCGGCAGCAAGACGATCATCCCCGCCACGGCCATGGTGAAGCTGTCCTTCCGGCTGGTCGCCGGCCAGGACCCCGACCACATCGAGAAGGCCGTCCGCGCCTGGGCCGCCGAGCAGGTGCCCCCCGGGATCCGGTACGAGATCGACTTCGGCCCGGCCACACGCCCGTGCCTGACCCCGCTCGACCACCCCGCGCTGCGGTCCGTGGCCCGCGCCATGGGCCGCGCCTTCCAGCAGCCGGTCCGCTTCACCCGGGAGGGCGGCTCCGGACCCGCCGCCGAGCTCCAGGAAGTCCTCGGCGTTCCCGTGCTCTTCCTGGGCATCTCCGTCCCGTCCGACGGCTGGCACGCACCCAACGAGAAGGTCGAGCTGGACCTCCTCCTCAAAGGCGTCGAGACCAGCGCCTACCTGTGGGGTGACCTCGCCGGCAACTGGCGTACCGCACCCTGACCGGCCGGCGCCGTACGGCCGGTCACCGCGCGCGGGGCACACTGGAGGGACCGCCCCGACCGTCCCGTCGCCCCGGCCGCGCCCGGCCCGGTGCCCTCCCGCCCTACGTCCCGCCGAACCGCCCGCCGAAAGAACCGCCGCACTGGGGGAGTTGGAAGCACCCGTGACCACCTGGACCGACCACACAGCCGACCGACCCATCTCACTGACCGCCCCGAGCGGCATCGACCGCGCCGCCCACCACCGGCTGGACGAGGCCTGGCTCGCGGCGGCGTGGAGCCACCCCACGACCCGCTGTTTCGTGGTCTCCGGCGGCCAGGTGCTCATCGACGAGACCCCGGACGGCCGGACCGAACTCGTCATGACGCCGTCCTTCGAGGCCCCGCTCACCGAGGCGCACCGCTACTTCCTCGGCATCGACGAGGACGGGGTCAGCTACTTCGCGCTCCAGAAGGACGCGCTGCCCGGCCGCATCGACCAGTCCGCGCGCCCGGCGGGGCTGCGCGAGGCCGGCCTGCTGCTGTCGCCGCGCGACGTCGGGCTCATGGTGCACGCGGTCGGCCTGGAGAACTGGCAGCGCACCCACCGCTTCTGCTCCCGCTGCGGCGAGCGCACGGTCATCGCGGCCGCCGGCCACATCCGCCGCTGCCCGGCCTGCGGCGCCGAGCACTACCCGCGCACCGACCCCGCCGTGATCATGGCGGTGACCGACGAGGACGACCGCATCCTGCTCGGCCGCCAGGTCCACTGGCCCGAGGGCCGCTTCTCCACGCTCGCCGGGTTCGTGGAGCCCGGCGAGTCCATCGAGCAGGCGGTGCGCCGCGAGGTCTGCGAGGAGGTCGGCGTCACCGTCGGCCCGGTCGAGTACGTCGCCAGCCAGCCCTGGCCCTTCCCGTCCAGCCTGATGCTCGGCTTCATGGCCCGCGCCACCTCCACCGAGATCGACGTCGACGGGGACGAGATCCACGAGGCCCGCTGGTTCTCCCGCGAGGAGCTGCGCGCGGCCTTCGAGGCCGGCGAGGTGCTGCCGCCCTACGGCATCTCCATCGCGGCCCGCCTGATCGAGATGTGGTACGGCAAGCCCCTGCCGACCCGCAGCTTCGTCTGAGACGGCGAACGGCGGCTCCCGAGCCGGTCACGGACTCGGGAACCGCCGTTCGGTGCGGCTCGCGCTTACGCGGCGAGCTTCTGCTTGACCTGGGCCAGCGACGGGTTCGTCATGGTGGAGCCGTCCGCGAAGAGCACGGTCGGGACGGTCTGGTTCCCTCCGTTCGCCTTCTCCACGAAGGCCGCGGACTCGGGGTCCTGCTCGATGTTGATCTCGGTGTAGGCGATGCCCTCCCGGTCCAGCTGGCTCTTCAGCCGCCGGCAGTAACCGCACCAAGTCGTGCTGTACATCGTCACAGTGCCCTGCATGTCTCTCGCGCTCCTCAGGCAGCTCGGAAAAGGTCGTCCAGGGAGAGAACGTAAGGGACCGGCCCCCCATTCCCACGCCACCGGGCCGCAGGTTCCGGCGACCAGGCCCCGGTTCCCAGCCGACCGACCCGCCAGTTCCGGGCGACCCGGCCCGCCCCGGCCCCCGGGCGACCGACCCGCCAGTTCCGGGCGACCGGGCCCGCCCCGGTCCCGCGGCGATCGGGCCCCGATCCCCGGGCGGCCGCCCCGCCGGCTCCGGCCTGCGCTCCCCGCTGTGACGCCTGCCGCATTAGTACGACTGCGAGCCCCAGCCTGTGGACAACCGGCACAGCCGTCCCGGGCGACCTGGCAGCATGGCGGTGTGACAGCAGCAACGCATTCCACCCTTTTCCCGCAGGGCACCGGTGGCTCTCCCCACGCGGCTCCGCCGAGCGGGGCCGACGCGGTGCTCGAAGGGCTCGACCCCGAGCAGCGCGAGGTGGCCACCTCCCTGCACGGTCCGGTGTGCGTGCTGGCCGGAGCGGGCACCGGCAAGACCCGGGCGATCACCCACCGCATCGCCTACGGGGTGCGCGCCGGCATCCTCCAGCCGTCCAGCGTGCTCGCCGTCACCTTCACCAACCGCGCCGCCGGAGAGATGCGCGGCCGGCTGCGCCAGCTCGGCGCCCAGGGCGTCCAGGCCCGCACCTTCCACTCCGCCGCCCTGCGCCAGCTCCAGTACTTCTGGCCGAAAGCGATCGGTGGCTCCATGCCCCGGCTCGTCGACCGCAAGATCCAGCTCGTCGCCGACGCGGCCGCCGCCCTCGGCACCCGGCTCGACCGCAACGAGCTGCGGGACGTGACCGCCGAGATCGAATGGTCCAAGGTCACCCAGACCGTCCCCGCCGACTACCCGTACGCGGCTGCGAAGGCCGGCCGAGAGACCCCCCGCGACCCGGCCGAGATCGCCCACCTCTACGCCGCCTACGAGGACCTCAAACGCGACCGCGCCGTCATCGACTTCGAGGACGTCCTGCTGCTCACCGTCGCCGTCCTCCAGGACCGGCACGACATCGCCGAACAGGTCCGCGCGCAGTACCAGCACTTCGTCGTGGACGAGTACCAGGACGTCAGCCCCCTCCAGCAGCGGCTGCTGGACCTGTGGCTCGGCGACCGCGACAACCTGTGCGTCGTCGGTGACGCCAGCCAGACCATCTACTCGTTCACGGGAGCAACCCCCGACCACCTGCTCGACTTCCGCGCCCGCCACCCCGGCGCCACCGTCGTCAAACTGGTCCGCGACTACCGCTCCAGCCCCCAGATCGTCCACCTCGCCAACGGCCTGCTCGCCCAGGCCCGGGGCCGCGCCGCCGGCCACCGGCTGGAACTCGTCTCCCAGCGCCCCACGGGACCCGAGCCCGTCTACACCGAGTACACCGACGAGCCCGCCGAGGCCGAGGGCGCCGCCCGCCGCATCCGCGAGCTGATCGACGCGGGCGTCCCGGCCGCCGAGATCGCCGTCCTGTTCCGCACCAACTCCCAGTCCGAGACCTACGAACAGGCGCTCGCCGACGTCGGCGTGCCCTACCAGCTCCGCGGCGCAGAGCGCTTCTTCGACCGGCCCGAGGTCCGCAAGGCCGGCATCGCCCTGCGCGGCGCCGCCCGCTTCGGCGGCAACGACTCCCTCCTCGACGACGCCGTGGACCTGCCCTCCCAGGTGCGCGCCGTCCTCTCCGGAGAGGGCTGGACCAGCGAACCCCCGGCCGGCTCCGGCGCCGTCAGGGAGCGCTGGGAATCCCTGGCCGCCCTCGTCAACCTCGCCCACGACCTCGCCGCGGCCCGACCCGGAGTCACCCTCGCCGACTTCGTGGCGGAACTGGACGAACGGGCCAACGCCCAGCACGCCCCCACCGTCCAGGGCGTCACCCTGGCCTCCCTGCACGCCGCAAAGGGCCTGGAGTGGGACGTCGTCTTCCTGGTCGGCATCGCCGAGGGCATGCTCCCCATCACCTACGCCCGCACCGACGAGCAGATCGAGGAGGAACGCCGGCTCCTCTACGTCGGCGTGACCCGCGCCCGGGAACGCCTCCATCTGTCCTGGGCCCTGTCCCGCTCACCCGGCGGACGCCCCAACCGACGGCCGAGCCGCTTCCTCGACGGGCTGCGCCCCGGCACCACCCCCACCGTCGGCCGCACCGGCGCCGGCACGGGCGCGGGCGTCGAACGAGGGACCACCGCGAGCACCCCCGTCACCCCCCGGCGCACCCAGCGCACCCCCGCCCGCTGCCGCGTCTGCGGCCGCACGCTCACCGACGCGGGCGAGATGAAGCTGATGCGCTGCGAGGACTGCCCCTCGGACATGGACGAAGGGCTCTACGAGCGGCTCCGGGAATGGCGCGCGGTACAGGCCGAGCGCAGCGGCCAGCCCGACTTCTGCGTCTTCACCGACCGGACGCTGATGGCCATCGCGGAGGCGTGCCCGGAGAGCCCCGCCGAGCTCGCCCGCATCCCTGGCGTCCTCAACCGCAAGCTGCGCAGCTACGGAGCCGACGTTCTGGCCATATGCGCAGGTCAAGAACCCGGTGGAGACGGCGGAAGCGACTGATGCCAACTCGTCGAAAAAATAGTTTGCGCATGCCCCGCGAATCCCCATAGGTTCTAGGCACGGAAGCAGCGGCCTTCTCCAAGGCCCGGGTTCCGTGATGTACTTGCATATCCGAACGGGACCGGTTCACCCCGGTCCCTTGAGACGCCGAGAGGAGGCGAGTCCAGTGATCAGCATCAACACCAGCACCACCGTCAGCACGGCCAAACTGACCGATCGCTCGACCGTCTCCACGTGCATGCTCGGCGCCTCGAACCAGGGCACCGGTCTGTCCGGCATCCGTGCCGTGCGTCCGGCGTCCTCCCCTGCCCTCGCGGTTCTTCCCATCCGTGAGCGCAATGAGCGACCGACCAAGGCACTGGAAGCAGTAGCGGCACAGGCGCACGCCTATGCCTTTGCGGCGGCCGGTGCCGGATTCCGGAAGCAGACGACGCAGCACCACCTGATGTGGGCCTTCCGTGGGCCAGAACCCTGGAGTGATCCAGCCTGATCGCCGATCAGGCCGGCGCCTTCAGGGCCGCGGAACCCCATCCGGGATCCGCGGCCCTTCTGTTTTCCCCGAACGGGGACGACGGAGCGAAGGGGCCTCGGGACAGGAAGAGAACCCGGTACCCAGCCGACACCCGGTCAACCGGCCGGACCGACCAGACGAGGAAAACCACCCGTGCAACTCGAAGCGCACGCCCCGTCCGTACCGCCCTCGCAAACGATCCCCCCGCCCGGCCTCACGGAGGACTCCACCTTGACCCCCCTCACCGCGCTCACCGCGCTCGACGAAGCCATCGAGAACCTCGGCGTACCCGTCCCCTGCCGCTCCTACGACCCGGAGGTCTTCTTCGCCGAGTCGCCCGCGGACGTGGAGTACGCCAAGTCCCTCTGCCGCACCTGCCCGCTGATGGAGGCCTGCCTCGCCGGCGCCAAGGTGCGGCGCGAGCCCTGGGGCGTCTGGGGAGGCGAGCTGTTCGTCCAGGGCGTCGTCGTCGCCCGGAAGCGGCCCCGTGGTCGCCCGCGGAAGAACCCGGTCACGGCATGAACACCGCAGGAACGATCGACCGCCCCCTCACGCACGACCCCAAGAAGCAGGCCCCGATGAAGCCGTCCACCAGCGAGCCCGCCGGCTCCGCGACCACAGACTTCACCACCACCGGCGCCACCGAAGCGCGCCAGAACAGGAACCGTGAGATGCAACTCATGCAAGAAGCCCTGGCTCGTGCGCATATGCACGAGCGACTCCATGACGCCGCGCGCGAACGCCGGGCCGTGCGCCTGGCGGTCGCCCAGCGGATGCAGCGCCGAGCCGAGCGCGCCTCGCTGCGCGCCCGCCGCGCGCTCGCCATGGCCGTCATGCAGTAACGAACCCACCTGAGCAGCGGTGGCCTCCCGGAGCAGGGAGGCGAAGCCTCCCCGCGGGGGCCGGTCCGGCCGAACGGACCGGCCCCCGCGGTGCGTTGCGCACGACGATCCGCCGGCCACGGGGTTATCGTCACCGGGTGACGAGTCTTCCCGGCGGAAGTGATCAGGGCGGCTCCACCGCGGAGCGCCGCCGCCTGGTGTGCGCCCGCTGCGGCACCCCCGCCGACGGCCCCCAGCCGGCCACCTGGACCTGCTCCGTGGAGAACGGCGTCCGCCAGTACTTCTGCGACGCCTGCTCCCGGGAGAACCTCCGGGCGATCGAGGGACGGCTGGACTCGGCCTGGTGGTGAGATCCCTTCTCCGGGGCCCTCCCCCCGCCCCCTCCCCCCACCCCGCCCCCAAGAACTCAAGGCACGCCGATCAGGCCCCTTCCGCCGACTCCTCCTCGTCGGTGCCGGTGTCCCCGGGCGCGTCGGCGGCGAAGCCCGGGAGCCATTCCTCCAGTTCGTCGCGGAGGCGTACCGTGGCGCCCAGTTGGCACAGGACCCCGATCGTGCTGAGGGTCACCCGGTGTATCAGCAGATAGGCCGGCGGCAGGTTGAGCCGCTTGCCGAGCTGGTAGGCGGGGGAGCGGGGGTCGGCGATGCGGGCGGCCTGGCTGCGCATCCAGGAGCGGGTGAAGGTGAACGCCTCCACGCGGGCCGGCTCGATGATCGGCAGCAGATAGTCGAGGACCGCGTCCGGGTCCAGCTCGACGGTCTCCTTCACGAAGCCCTCTGCGCACAGCAGCTCGTAGACCGTCTCCGCCTCCCCGTCCAGCGTCATCCGCAGCGAGATGCCGATCGGGGCCGGCAGACCGCCGGGGAGCCGGTCGACGGTGCCGAAGTCCAGCACTCCCAGCCGCCAGTCGTCCGGGCCGTCCGGGCCGCCGGGCAGCAGACGGAAGTTGCCCGGATGGGGGTCGGCGTGCAGCAGGCCGGTGCGGGCCGGGCCGGAGAAGAGGAAGCGGGCCAGGAGCTGGCCGGCCCGGTCGCGCTGCTCCTGGGTGCCGTCCGCGATGACCTCGGACAGTGGGATGCCGTCGATCCATTCGGTCACCAGCACCTGGTCGCACTGGTGCACCACCGCCGGGACGACCACGTCCGGGTCGTCCGTGAACTCCTCCGCGTGGACGCTCTGCGCCTGGGCCTCCAGCCCGTAGTCCAGCTCCTCCGAGACGCGGTCCCTCAGCTCCGCGATCAGCGGCTTGATGTCCATGCCCGGGATGAGCGGACCCAACAGCCGGGAGAACCGGCTGAGTTGACCGAGGTCGGAGAGCAGTGCCTCACCCGCGCCCGGGTACTGCACCTTGACCGCCACCTCACGGCCGTCGTGCCACACCGCCCGGTGCACCTGGCCGATCGAGGCCGCGGCGGCCGGCTTGTCCTCGAACTCCTCGAAGAGGTCGCGCCAGTCCGGGCCGAGCCGCTCCTGGAGCACCGCGTGCACGGTGCGGGTCGGCATCGGCGGGGCGGCCTCCTGGAGCTTGGTCAGGGCCGCGCGGTAGGGGCCGGCGATCTCCTCCGGCAGCGCCGACTCGAAGACGGACAGTGCCTGCCCGAACTTCATGGCGCCGCCCTTCAGCTCGCCGAGCACCTTGAACAGTTGCTCCGCCGTGCGCTGTTGCAGCTCGCGGCCGACGATCTCCGCGGACTCGCCCACGATCCGCTTGCCCAGCCCCCAGGTCGCCCGGCCGGCGAAGCCGAGCGGGAGCGCGGCGAGCTTGGCGGTACGGGTGACCGCCTTCCGGGGAAGATCAGACATGCGCCCTCCAGGTCCCAGTCGGCCGTGCCGCGCCTGCTTCGCGTCGCCGCTTCGTCGACGGCCGTTGCACCGCCATTGTCGCGCGCGTCCCGCCATCGGTTGCGGAGTGCTCCCGTTTCTGTCTCCCGGCCGCCCCGCACGCGCATTCCGGATGCGGCCGGACCGGCCGGGCGCGCCATTCCAGACCGGGCAGGGACACCTCCCAGCGAGTACCCGTGGCGGACGGTGACCCCCCGTCGAGGAAGGCCAGGGCGTGCGCCGCGGCGAGACCGGCCACCGCCGTGGCCAGGGTCAGATCGCAGGCGCCGATCCGGCGGGACCTTCCGGACCGCCACTGGGTGACCAGACGGGGCCAGGCCGGGTCCCGGTCCGTGCGGTCCCGGTCCAGGCAGCCGGCGCAGCCCGACTCGCCGGGCAGGACGAGCGGGCCGACGACACCGGTGCCCTCCACGACCCCGGCGTAGAGATGAGGGGTGCCGGTGGCCATCAGGGGTTCGGCGGCGAACGGGTCCGGGGCGTGCACGGCGACATCGTCGCGGGGCGCGAAGATCACCAGGGAGAGGCCGGGCTCCTCGGCGCCGGAACCGGGGGAGTGCGCGTGGCGCGGTGGGCGGTCCGGTGCGGCGCGGCGGACGGCGGCCCGGGCCGCCGCGTCCCGGCGGTCGCCCAGCGACTCGGCGGTCAACCCGCCCGGTGCCACGTCCCACGGCTCCACCCGGCCCACGTCGCACACGTCGACCTCGCCGACGCCGGCGCCCGACAGCGCGGACGCGAGGAGGGCGCCGACCCGGCCCCCGCCGCGCACCCGGACGCGCAGCGCGCGCCGGGCCGCGAGCCGGGCCAGCGCGCCGCCCGGCTCGGGGGTGAGGAGGGACAGTGAGGCGAGGTCGGGGCGCAGCCGTTCGAGGACGTCCGTCTTCTCCCGCAGTGTGTCGGCGGCCGGTCCGCCGCCGCGTGCGTCGTCGAGGAGGCCCGCGCGGGCCAGCCGCTCCACCAGCGCGTCGACGTGGTCGGCCGGCACGTCCGCCCGGCGGCCCTCCTCGCGCAGCAGCGGCAGTCCGCGCGTGCCGTCGAGCAGGTCCAGGAAGCTGCCGGTCGCCGTGGCGACGGGGCCCAGGGTCAGGGCGTGCGCCGGGGTCATCCCGAACTGCACGGTGTTGCGGTCGCGCCAGCCGCGCCGGAGCGCGGGCTTCACCACCGGATGCATGACTGTCCCCCCGTGTCCGTGAATGCGTGTCTGGGCCAGCATGCCTGGGCGGTGGTCGGGGCAGCGGGAGTTATCCACAGGGTGGGGGTGTTCTTCATATCAATCAGACGGGGTGAAGTGGTGCAAAAAGGATGGACGATTCGGTCGTACGAATCAAACACATGGTGGGGGATCCGGAGGGAACCGTCCCCGGGCCGGGACTTTGCCCCGGTCCAGCGGGTAACGTCGGGGCGTGCCCGCCGACCCACTGCACCGCGCCGGTGAACCACAGCGCAGTACGACGAGCCAGCCGCCCCGCGGCTCGGGGACGAGCGCGATCGAGGTCCGCAGGAGCGCCCGGCGCCGCCGGACGGTCTCCGCGTACCGTGAGGGCGACCGCACCGTCGTACTGATCCCCGCCCGGATGTCGAAGGCGGAGGAGCAGCGCTGGGTCACCGTCATGCTCGACAAGCTCGCCGCCCAGGAGAGCAAGCGGCTGCTGGGCGACGCCGAGCTGGCCGAGCGTGCCGAGCGGCTGTCCGCCCAGTACTTCGGCGGCCGGGCACGGCCGGCCTCCGTGCGCTGGGTCACCAACCAGAACACCCGCTGGGGTTCGTGCACCCCGGCCGAGGGCAGCATCAGGCTGTCGCACCGGTTGCGGGGGATGCCGGAGTACGTCGTCGACTACGTGCTCTGCCACGAGCTGGCGCATCTGCTCGTCCCCGGCCACGGTCCCGACTTCTGGCGGCTGCTGGATGCCTATCCGCGCACCGAGCGGGCCCGCGGCTACCTCGAAGGGGTGGTCGCCGCCGCCCGGCTGCCGCATGTACCGGGCGCGAGCGATGAGCAGGAGGCCTGAGCGGACTGCGGGCGTCCGGCGTCTTCCCGGGGTGACCGGGGGTGGCCCCGCGCGCCGGGCGCCTTCCGTGTGAGCGGCCGGGTGCGGTTGTGTACCGGGTCTGTACCGACCCGCACCCTCGGGGGTCGCTGTCGGTCTTTGCCGTTAGCCTGGCGCGACGCACTCACATTCGGGATGGGGGACGGTCGTAACGCATGGCCAGGGAATTCCAACGCGGCCACAAGGCCAGGATCAGTGACCTCACCGCGGGCACGGATCTGTACGTAGGCGTGCAGATCTCCGGTCCCGGACTGACCTTCGACATCAGCTGCTTCGGTCTGGACGCCGACGAGCGTCTCTCGGACGACCGGTACTTCGTCTTCTTCAACCAGCCGAAGTCCCCGGAGGAGTCCATCCAGCTGCTGGGTGCCCAGGCGGGTGACACGGAGTCGTTCCGGGTCACGCTCGACCGGATCCCCTCGCACATCCGCAAGCTGTCCTTCACGGCGACCCTCGACGGCGCCGGTCAGATGTCCCAGATCGCTCCCGGATACCTGCGCATCGTGGCGGGCGGCGAGGAGGTCGCGCGGTACTCCTTCAGCGGCGCGGAGTTCTCCACCGAGCGAGCCGTGATGCTCGGTGACTTCTACTTCAAGGACGGGTGGCGGTTCGCCGCCGTCGGGCAGGGCTTCGACGGCGGTCTGGAGGCGCTGCTGAAGAACTTCGGCGGCGAGGTGCTGGAGGAGGAGGCGCCTGCCACCCCGCAGCAGCCCCAGTCCGGCGCGGCCCCGGGCTTCGCCCCGCCCGCCCAGACCACGCCCCCGCCCGCGTTCGGCGCCCCGGCCCCGGCTCCCGCACCCGCTCCGGCCCCCGCACCCGCCCCGGCGCCGGCCCCGCAGGGCTTCGCCCCACCGCCCGGCCACACCCCGCCCCCGGCCCCGGCGCCCGGCCCGAACGTGCACGCCGCGCCGACGGTCGTCGCCCCCCTGACCCCGCCCGGAGGCGGCACCGTCCCGCTGCCGGCCCCCGCCCCCGCGCCCTACGGCCAGCCGCCGCAGCAGCCGTCGTACGGCGGCCAGCCCGGTGCGCCGATGCCCCCCGGATACGGCCAGCAGCCCGCCCCCTACGGCGGCCAGCCGACCCCGCCCATGCCCCCGGGCTACGGACAGGTCCCCGGCCAGCAGCCCGCCCCGTACGGAGTGCCGCAGGGCGCGCCCCAGGGCGGTGCCGGTGTGACGGCCGCGCTCCAGGCGTTCAAGGAGACGCCGACCGGGCAGCGCTGGACCCAGCAGAACAAGAAGCTGATCCGCGTCGACCTCGGTATCGGCGGCCAGCCCGTGCTGGCAAAGCAGGGCAGCATGGTGCTCTACCAGGGCAAGGTCGACTTCAGCTACAAGGGCGCCGGGTTCGCCGGGCGGATCGTCGGCAACGCCACCGGCCAGGAGATGCAGCTGATGCGCTGCACCGGCCAGGGCCAGGTGTTCCTCGCCGAGAACTCCACCCACCTGCACCCCGTCGAGCTCCAGGGCGACGCCATCTGCGTCTCCGCGGAGAACGTCCTCGCGTTCGACGAGAGCCTCCAGTACGAGGTCCGCCGCATCGAGGGCCACGGCATCCCCGGCGGCGCGCTGTTCACCATGCAGTTCCAGGGCACCGGCACGATCGTCGTCAAGACGCACGGCACGCCCGTGGTGCTGCCGGTCACGCCGACCACCTTCGCCGACTGCAACGCCGTCGTCGCCTGGTCGGCCGCCTCCCAGGTGATCGTCTCCAGCCAGGTCCGCATGCGCCGCAACGCCTACCCGGGCGACACCGGCGAGAGCGTCAACCTCCAGTTCCGGGGCGCGCCCGGCAACTTCATCGTCGTCCAGCCCTACGAGGTCTAGAGGGAGCCCGTCATGAACCAGCCGCTCGCGGGCTTCGCCCCCGCACCCGTCACCGCCCGTATGGAGAACCACGGCAACCACATGCTGAAGGTCGCCCTCCAGACCGGGAACGACCTCCTCGCGCGCGTGGGGTCGATGGTCGCCTACGAAGGCTTCATCCAGTACGAGCCCAACCCGCCCGCCGTCCGCCAGATCGCCCGCGACTGGGTCACCGGCGAGGGGGCGCCGCTGATGAAGTGCTCCGGCGACGGCTTGCTCTACCTCGCCGACTACGGCGCCGACGTCGTCGTGATCAACCTCAACGGCGACGGCATCTCCGTCAACGCCACCAACCTGCTCGCCTTCGACGCGCACCTCACCTGGGGCGTGGAGCGCGTGAAGGGGCTCGCGAAGTTCGCCGGGCAGGGCCTTTGGAACACGAAGATCTCCGGGCAGGGCTGGGTCGCGCTGACCTCCCGGGGCAAGCCGATCGTCGTGGACTGCGGCGGCGGCGAGGACGAGACGTACGTCGACCCGGACGCGCTCGTCGCCTGGTCGCCGAACCTCAAGGTGAAGGGCAAGCGCAGCTTCAAGGCCCAGTCGCTCATCGGCCGGGGCAGCGGCGAGGCCTACCAGATGGCCTTCTCCGGCCAGGGCATCGTCGTCGTCCAGCCCAGCGAGGACAGCACCGACCGCCTCCGGTTCCGGGGCTGAGGGGGAGCCAGAACACCATGCAGAGCCCGCTTTTCGCGCACAACGACGTCCAGACGCAAGAGCGCTGGAGCCTCCAGAACGCGCAGATGCTCCGGGTCACCCTGGAGGGCCACGACGACCTGCTCGCCCGCAAGGGCACCATGGTCGCCTACCAGGGCCTGGTCGAGTTCGACGCCGAGTACCGCAGCAACGGCCAGGCACGCGCGCGTGCGCGCACCGGCGAGGGCCTGGACCTGATGCGCTGTCACGGTCAGGGCACCGTCTACCTCGCCAACCTCGCCCAGCACGTGCACATCATGGACGTCGAGCAGGACGGGCTGACCGTCGACAGCTCCTACGTCCTCGCCATGGACTCCTCGCTGCACCACGAGGTCGTCGCCGTCGACAGCCTCTACGGCATCTCCGGCTCCGGGAAGTACCAGCTCAACATCACCGGGCGCGGCCGGGTCGCCCTCATGACCTCCGGGGCACCGCTGCTGATGCAGGTCACTCCCGACCGGTACGTCAACTGCGACGCCGACGCGATCGTGGCCTGGTCCACCGGGCTGCGCGTGCAGATGCAGGCCCAGACGCACTCCTCCGGCGTGTGGCGCCGGCGCGGCAACACCGGTGAGGGCTGGGAGCTGAGCTTCATGGGCACCGGCTTCGCGCTGGTGCAGCCCAGCGAGCTGCTGCCGCCGCAGAACGCGGTGATCGGGCAGGGCCTCGCCGCCCAGTTCGGCATGGGACAGCAGGGCGCGCGCGGGCAGAACCAGGGGAACGTCTGGAGCTGATCGCTCCACGGGGGCCGGCCCCCGGGTTCCGGGAGCTGCCGGCCGCGTTCGGCTGCGGTCCGGCCCAGGGGTTCCGCGGGCCGTCGGCCGCGTTCGGCTGCGGTCCGTGTGTGGCCGGCCGCGCGGTCCCCGCGCCCCCGGAGGGGCGCGACGGACCGCCCGACGCGAGGGGCGACCGCCCACGGTGGTCGCCCCTCGCCTGTGGTCACAGGCGGGCGCGGGTCGCTTCCAGCAGCCGTACGACTGACTCGTCCGCCACGCCGGCCACCTCGTCGTAGGCGTACCAGCGCAGGTCGAGGGACTCGTCGCTGATCCCGTGCACCGCGCCGGGCGGGGCCAGGACCGCGTACTGCACGTCGAGGTGCCAGTGGCACGGCGGCGGGATCGGGTGCCGGTCCAGCCGCACCGGGCCACCGGGAAACAGCGTCAGCCCGGTGATGCCGGACTCCTCGGTCGCCTCCCGCAGGGCCGCCGCCTCAAGCGTCGGGTCGCCCGGCTCGCAGTGGCCGCCCATCTGCAGCCACATCCGCAGCTTCCGGTGCAGCGTGAGCAGCACCCGGCCACGCTCGGGATCGACCACCAGGGCGCTGGCCGTGAGATGACCGGCGTGGCAGGCCTTCCACAGGCCGTCCGGGTGGGCCGCCAGATGGTCCAGGTAGGCCTGGCGCAGCTCTTCCTGGCCCTCGTACCCCTTCAGGACGAGGACCGCGTCGTCGTACAGGCTCACTCGGCGTCGTCGCCCTTGCCGTCGTCGCCCTCGGCCTCGCCCTTGTCGCCCTCGTCCCTCTTGCTCAGGTCCGGCTTGCCCGCCGAGCCGCCCGCCGCCTCGCCGAGCATCTTGTCCAGCTCGGAGAAGTCCAGCTGCTCGCGGTGGACGAAGCCGTCCGGGTCGTCCAGGTCGGTCGCGGTCGGCAGCATGTCCGGGTGCGCCCACAGGCCGTCCCGGCCGTCGACCCCGCGCGCGTCCGTGAGCGAGGCCCACAGACGGGAGGCGTCACGCAACCGGCGCGGACGCAGCTCCAGGCCGATCAGCGTGGCGAACGTCTGCTCCGCCGGGCCACCGGTCGCGCGGCGGCGGCGCAGCGTCTCGCGCAGGGCGTCGGCGGACGACAGGCGCGGCTTCGCGGCGGCGTGGACCACCGCGTCCACCCAGCCCTCCACGAGCGCCAGAGCGGTCTCCAGACGGGCCAGGGCGGCCTTCTGCTCGGGCGTGTCCTCCGGCTGGAACATGCCCTGCTGGAGCGCGTCCTGCAACTGCTCCGGGTTCTGCGGGTCGAACTGGCCGACCACGTCCTCCAGCTTGGCCGTGTCGACCTTGATGCCGCGCGCGTAGCCGTCGACCGCGCCGAACAGGTGCGAGCGCAGCCACGGCACGTGCGCGAACAGCCGCTGGTGCGCGGCCTCGCGCAGCGCCAGGTACAGCCGCACCTCCTCCTGCGGGACGCTCAGGTCCTTGCCGAACGCCTGCACGTTGGCCGGGAGCAGCGCGGCCTTGCCGGCCGGGCCCAGCGGCAGACCGATGTCGGTCGAGCCGACGACCTCGCCCGCGAGCACGCCCACGGCCTGCCCGATCTGGGTGCCGAACATGGCGCCGCCCATCGAACGCATCATGCCGATCAGCGGGCCCGCCATGGCCTGCATCTCCTCCGGCAGCACGTCGCCCATGGCCGCGCCGACCCGCTCGGCGACCGGGTCGACCAGCTCCTGCCAGGCGGGCAGGGTCGCCTCGACCCACTCCGCGCGCGACCAGGCCACCGCCGAGCCGGAGCCCGACGGCAGGGACGTCGCGTCGTCCAGCCACAGGTCGGCGAGGCGGACGGCCTCCTCCACCGCCCTGCGCTCGGCGGGGCCGACGCTCGCGTCCTTCGTGCCGTCCGACGTGCCCTGGGCGACCGTCTGGCGGGCGATCTGCTTGGCCATGTCCCAGTTCACCGGGCCGCCCTCGTACGACAGCATCTGGCCGAGCTGCTGGAACGCGGCGCCCAGGTCGGTGGGGTTCAGGGAACCGAACATGGCTGCGAGCGGGTTGTCGGCGCCGGGGCCGCCAAAGCCGCCGGCTCCGGGCAGGCCGCCGAAACCGAACGGATTGGCCGGTCCCTGCCCACCACCGCTCTGCTGGTCCTTCTTCTTGCCCTCGTCGCCGTCTTCCGGCTCCTCCGGCGGAAGGCCGAAACCGAATGGGGTGTCACTCACGGGATTCCTCGGCTGGTAAGGCCACCGGTTTCGCTCCGGCGGCGCGGCTGCCCGACAACACCACCCAGCGTAGACACCCCGACCCGATCGGGCCTCGGTGCTTCGCCCACGGAACGCCTGCGGCAGGATGGATGCACCTGGTACGTACGCGTCACTCGCGCCCGTACTGAAGACAACCGCTGGAGACGCCCGGTGAGTTCCCCAGATCCGCAGGTTCGCGCAGCGCGAAACCTCTCAGCCCACCCGTCGCCCGACCACCGCCCCTCGACGACGGCGCTGCGCGCCGGCGAGACGACTGCCGTGCGCGGGCCCGTCGTCGCGGTGACCGGCGCCGCCACCGGGGTCGGCGCCCTGCTCACCGAGCGACTGGCCGCGTCGGAGGAGATCAGACAGGTCCTCGCCATCGACGAACGGCGCGGCGAGTGCGCCGACGCGCAGTGGCACATCCTCGACGTCCGCGACCCCGCCATCGCCGACAAGCTGCGGGGCGCCGACGTCGTCGTCCACCTCGCGCTCGACCTCGACCTGGAGACCGATCCGGCGGCGCGCACCGCTTACAACGTCCGGGGGACACAGACCGTCCTGACCGCCGCCGCGGCGGCCGGCGTGCACCGGGTGGTGCTGTGCACCTCCGCGATGGTCTACGGCGCGCTGCCCGACAACGAGCTGCCCCTGTCGGAGGACGCCGAGCTGCGCGCCACCGCCGAGGCGACCGGCGTCGGCGACCTGCTGGAGATCGAACGCCTGGCGCGGCGGGCTCCGCGCGCGCATCCGGGCCTGAACGTCACCGTGGTACGGCCGGCCGTGCTGGTCGGCGGCACGGACACCGCGCTGACCAGGTACTTCGAGTCGCCGCGGCTGCTGGTCGTGGCCGGGTCGCGGCCCGCGTGGCAGTTCTGCCATGTCGAGGACCTGTGCAGCGCCCTGGAGTACGCCGTGCTGGAGAAGGTCGACGGGGAACTGGCCGTCGGCTGCGACGGGTGGCTGGAGCAGGAGGAGGTCGAGGAGCTGAGCGGCATCCGGCGGATGGAGCTGCCCTCGGCGGTCGCGCTCGGCGCGGCGGCCCGGCTGCACCGGATCGGGCTCACCCCGTCCCCGGCGGGCGACCTCGCCTACACGATGTACCCCTGGGTGGTCAGCGGGAGCCGGCTCCACGACTCCGGATGGCGGCCGAAGTGGACCAACGAGGAGGTGCTCGCCGAGCTGCTGGAGGAGGTGTCCGGCCGGCACACGGTGGCCGGGCGGCGGCTGGGGCGGAAGGACGCGACGGCAGCTGGTGCGGCCGGGGCGACGGTCGCCCTGCTCGGCGCGGCGGCCGTCGTACGGCGCGCCCGGAAGGCCCGGCGACGCGTCTGACGTGCGGGGAGCGGCCGATGCGGAAGCTGCTCTGTAGGAGCCTCCAAGCGTCCCGCGCGCGTGCCTGCGGAAACTCGTATTCCACGGTGTCACACCCGTGAGGCACGATGGGGGCATGGCGCATACGAACGATCACCCCGGTGAGCAGGCGGCACAGGACCCCATCAAGCTGATCGGCATCCGGGAGACCCCGCTCTCCGTGGACGAGGTGTTCCAGGCCGTCGGCGACGACGCGGCCGGGGGCGTCGCACTGTTCGTGGGGACCGTGCGGAACCACGACGGGGGTGCCGACGTGGACGCGCTCGGGTACTCCTGCCACCCGAGTGCCGAGGCCGAGATGCGGCGGATCGCCGAGAAGGTCGTCGCCGACCACCCCGTGCGGGCGCTGGCCGCCGTCCACCGGGTGGGGGACCTCCGGGTCGGGGATCTGGCCGTCGTCGTCGCCGTGGCCTGCCCGCACCGCGCGGAGGCCTTCGACGCCTGCCGCAAGCTGATCGACGACCTCAAGCACGAGGTGCCCATCTGGAAGCACCAGAAGTTCTCGGACGGCACGGAGGAGTGGGTCGGCGCCTGCTGACGCCTGACCGGCGCCAGATCCTGACGGGCCCGCCTGCCGCTTCCCGGCCCGGCCGCCGGCTGATCCTGGTCGGGCGCCTGCTGATCCGGCCGGAGCCCGCCGTTCCCGAACGCCCGCCTGCCGCTTCCCGGCCCGGCCGTCGGCTGATCCTGGCGCGAGCGCCTGCTGATCCGGCCGGAGCCAGTCGTTCCCGAACGGCCGCCTGCCGACCCGGGCCCGGCCGCCGCTGACTCCCGGCCGGCGCGCCCTGGCGCCTCCCGGCTCCGGTCCGGAGCCCGCTGGCCCCGGCCCGGCACCCGCTGACCCGCTAGCTTGCGCTTGCTGTCTTCGCCCGGCACCCGCAGCCCTCGCCCGGCACCCGCAGCCCTCGCCCGGCACCCGCAGCCCTCGCGCGGCCCCCGCAGCCACCGCCGGGTCCGCGTCAGCCGCGGCCCGACGACCCGGCCCAGCGCCCGCAGCCCCGCCCTGCGCCCGTACACCTCGGCCCGGCCCCCGCAGCCTCCAGCCCGACGACCCGGCCCCCGCAGCCCCCAGCCCGGCCCCCGCAGCCCCCAGCCCGGCCCCCGCAGCCCCCAGCCCGGCCCCCGCAGCCCCCAGCCCGGCCCCCGCAGCCCCGCCCGTCCACCCCGCCCAGTGTCCGCCGCTCCTCGTCCCGCGCCCGTCCGCTGATCCGTCTGGTCTTCCGGGGTCCCCCGAAGGCGTCACACCCGGCACACGTCTGCTCCGGTTGCGTAACCGGCACCCTAGCGTGAGCGTTGTCCGTGCAGACGGTTAATCTGCTGATCAGTCATTTGCGGACGCTCGTGGCGTATGGGAGGTCGGCATGGGGGTGCTTGTCTGGCTGCTGATCCCGCTGGTGGCCGCGATCGGCGGCGGGCTGTGGGGAACGTGGGCCAACCGGACCCGCAAGACGCGGAGCGACGGCCCTGAGCTGGACGGATACGCCCGGTTCCGCGAGGCCATGGAGAAGTCCCACACGGGTGCGCGCGGCGCCTGACGGGGGTGCCCTGACGGTGCGCCGACACAGGCGTCCCGTACTGTCGTGACATGCCACGCCGCACCGCGACGATGCTCGCCTCGACCCTGATGCTGATCGCGCTCCTGTGCGCGGGAGTCCTCATCCCCGTGCCGTACGCGGAGATGTCTCCCGGCCCGACCGTGAACACGCTCGGGGAGCACGACGGCGAGCCGGTGCTGCAGATCTCGGGGCACAAGATCTACCCGACGGACGGCCATCTGAACATGACGACCGTCCGGGTCACCGGGGCCGACTACCAGATGAACCTGGTGGAGGCCGTCTACGGCTGGCTCGCCCACGACAGCAAGGTCATCCCGCACGACACGCTGTACCCGGACGGCAAGACGGAGGAGCAGTCCACCCAGGAGAACGCCGAGGAGTTCAGCCAGTCCCAGGAGAGTGCCAAGGTCGCCGCCCTGAAGGAGCTGGGCGTCCCGGTGAAGTCCTGGGTGATCGTCTCCACGGTCGTCAAGGGCTCCCCGGCCGAGGGCACGCTGCACGCCGGTGACGTGATCAAGGCCGTCGACGGCACGGTGATCAAGCAGCCGTCCGACGTCGCCAAGCTGGTCACCAAGCACAAGCCGGGGCAGAAGGTCGTCTTCACCGTCGTGCCCGCCAAGGAGCAGGCCGCCGCCGAGAAGGCGAACAGGGTGGCGACCAGGACGCAGGACGTCACGATCACGACGACGACCTCCGACGACACCGGGCCCAAGCGGGCCATCGTCGGCATCTCCGCCGGGACCGACCACACCTTCCCGTTCACCATCGACATCAAGCTCGCCGACGTCGGCGGGCCCAGCGCCGGCCTGATGTTCGCCCTCGGCATCTACGACAAGCTCACCCCGGGCAGCCTCACCGGCGGGAAGTTCGTCGCCGGCACCGGCACCATCGACGACAACGGCACGGTCGGCCCGATCGGCGGCATCGAGATGAAGACCGTCGGCGCGCGCGACCGCGGCGCCCGGTACTTCCTGACCCCCGCCGACAACTGCGCGGCGGCCGCCAAGGACACCCCGGACGGGCTCACCCTGGTCAAGGTCAAGACCATCGGTGACGCGCTCGACGCGCTGAAGGACATCCGCAGCGGGGACACCGCCGCCCTGCCGAAGTGCACCGCCAAGGGCTGAGCGGGCCGTGACACGGCTGGGGGCGCCCCTGACCACCAGGGGCGCCCCCGGCGCCGTACCCCCGAGGGGCGGGATCAGTCCGCGAACGTCGCCGCCAGGGCGTCCGCCAGGCCCGGCACCAGGTCGGGGCCGGTCAGGACCTCCGTCGGGGAGTCCTTCTCCCGCAGCCGCAGCGCCGACTCGCGGCTGCCGTCGCGCAGCACGGCCACCGTCATCCGGACCTCCTGGCGCTCGGGGTGCTCGGCCACCCACCTGGCCAGCCCGGCCTCGTCCAGACCGGAGGGGACCTGGGCCTCGGCGGACGGCGGCAGCATCAGGCGCTCCACCGCGAGCGCGCAGCCGGTCACGGCGTCGGGCCAGGCGATGGTGCCGAGGAACTCGTCGAGGGGCTTGCCGGACGGCAGCTCGTCCTGCTCGATCGGGGTGAGACCGACGGTCTCGGACTCGTCCTCCAGGCCCAGCTGGGCCGCGAGCGAAGGTTCCTGAGCCCGCAGCCGTGCGGTGTCTACGAGGGCGAAGAGGCGAGCGGGCTGGTCCCAGCCGAGGCCGGAGACGTACTCGTCGATTTCGAGTACGGCCCGGGTGAGCGGGCTCGCTGCCATGGGAGTGTTGGACATGGTCACAATCCTGCCTCGTTCCCGGCCGGAATCGGGAACCGAGTAAACCGTGAGTAAGTTGCATAGGTGTGGGCCCGCGATCACGGGGGGCCACGGCGGGCCCGCGAACCCGAGGGTCTGACGGATCGACAGCGAACTTCGAGGTGCGCACCTTGGCTTTCCAGATGCCGGACCGCGGCGGAGGCCCGACGGGGCCACGGATCAGAGCGGGCCGCCCGTCCCGGAGGGTGAGGGCCCTGCTCGTGACACTGGGCGTGCTCGCCGTGCTCGGCATGGCGTTCACCATGTTCGCGGGCTTCTGGACGGACTGGCTGTGGTACCGGTCGGTGCACTACTCGTCCGTGTTCACCACCACCCTGTCGACCAAGATCGGGCTGTTCTTCGTCTTCGGCCTGCTGATGGCGGCCGCGGTCGGCCTGAACATCTGGCTCGCGCACCGGCTGCGGCCGCCGCTCAGCGCCATGTCCATGGAGCAGCAGAGCCTCGACCGCTACCGCATGGCCATCGCGCCGTACAAGAAGTGGCTGCTGCTCGCCGTCACCGCCCTGGTCGGGCTGATCGCGGGCGCCTCCGCGTCGAGCCAGTGGCGGACCTGGCTGATGTGGGTGAACGGCGTGCCCTTCCACCAGAAGGACCCGCAGTTCCACCTCGACGTATCCTTCTACGCCTTCGACCTGCCCTGGTACCGCTTCCTGCTGGGCTTCGGCTTCGCCGCCGCCATCCTGTGCCTGATCACCGCCGCGCTCACGCACTACCTGTACGGCGGGCTGCGCGTCACCAGCCCGGGGGCCCGCGCCACCGCCGCCGCGACCGGCCACCTGTCGGTGCTGCTCGGCATCTTCGTCGCCCTCAAGGCGGTCGCCTACTGGCTCGACCGGTACGGCCTCGCGGTCAAGTCCAGCGACTTCAAGGCGACCGGCAACTGGACCGGACTGCGCTACGTCGACGCCAACGCCTACCTGCCGGCCAAGACGATCCTGTTCTGCATCGCCGTCATCTGCGCGCTGCTGTTCTTCGCCACCCTGTGGCGGCGCACCTGGCAGCTCCCGGTCATCGGCTTCGGCCTGATGGTGCTGTCGGCGATCCTGATCGGCGGCCTGTACCCGGCCATCGTGCAGAAGTTCCAGGTCCAGCCGAACGAGCAGGCCAAGGAGGCGCCGTACGTCCAGAAGAACCTGAAGGCGACCCGCGAGGCGTACGGCATCGACCAGGCCAAGGTCTCCGAGTACCCGGGCAAGTCCACGACCTCGGACAAGACGAAGCTGCGCGACCAGGTCGACGCCACGGCCAGCATCCGCATCATGGACCCGAACGTCGTCTCGCCGACGTTCCAGCAGCTCCAGCAGATCAAGGCCTACTACGGATTCCCGACCAACCTCGACGTCGACCGGTACCCCAAGGACGGCAAGGAGCAGGACACCGTCATCGGTCTGCGCGAACTGAACCTGGACGGCATCCCGAAGAACAACTGGATCAACGACCACTTCCGCTACACGCACGGCTTCGGCGTGGTGGCCGCCAAGGGCACCGAGGCGGACTCCGAGGGCCGGCCGGTCTTCACCGAGAAGAACCTGCCGTCCCAGGGCGACCTCGGGACGTACGAACAGCGGATCTACTACGGCGAGAAGACCACCACGTACTCGATCGTCGGAGGCCCCCAGAAGGAGGTCGACTACTCCGACAACGAGCGTGAGATGACCACCAGCTACCAGGGCAAGAGCGGGGTCAACCTCGACAACCCGGTCAACCGGGCCGCGTACGCGGTGGCGTTCAACGAGCCGCAGATCCTCTACTCGGGCGCGATCGGCAAGGGCTCCCGGATCCTGTACAACCGCACGCCCAAGGAGCGCGTGGAGGCGGTGGCCCCCTGGCTGACCATCGACGGCGACGCGTACCCGGCGGTCGTGAACGGCCGCATCCAGTGGATCGTCGACGCGTACACCACGTCGAACGGCTACCCGTACGCCTCCCGTACGACCCTCGGTGACACGACGGCCGACTCGCTGACCGCGACGAACAACTCCCGCGCGGTGGTGGCCCAGCAGAACCAGGTCAACTACATCCGCAACTCGGTGAAGGCGACCGTCGACGCCTACAGCGGCGAGGTCAAGCTGTACCAGTGGGACACCCAGGACCCGGTGCTGAAGACCTGGATGAAGGCCTTCCCCGACACGGTGGAGCCGCGCAGCGCGATCTCCCCGGACTTGATGGACCACCTGCGCTATCCGCAGGACCTGTTCAAGGTGCAGCGGGAGCTGCTCACCCGCTACCACGTGACGGACGCGCAGACGTTCCTCACCGGCAGCGAGGTGTGGCAGGTCCCGGACGACCCGACGAACAACTCGGGCAGCGCGGTGCCGCCGTACTACCTGAGCATGAAGATGCCGGGCCAGAGCGAGCAGGCGTTCTCGCTGACGACGACGTTCACGCCCAACGGGCGGGACAACCTCAGCGCCTTCATGGCCGTCGACTCCGATCCGCGCACCAGCGACTACGGCAGGATCAGAGTCCTGAAGCTGCCGACGAACACGACCGTCGACGGCCCCAAACAGGTCCAGAGCCAGTTCAACTCCGAGTCGGCCATCGCGGAGACCATCAGCCTCCTCAGCCGCGGACACTCGAAGGTGGAGTACGGCAATCTGCTGACCGTGCCACTGGACGGGGGCCTGCTGTACGCGGAGCCCGTCTACGTCCGCGGTGGTTCGCTCAAGTACCCGTTGCTGAGGAAGGTTCTGGTCACCTACGAGGGCAAGACTGCCTTCAAGGACACCCTGGACGAGGCCCTCGACGAGGTGTTCGGCGTGAAGGGCTCGGCCAGGCCGCCCCAGACCGGCACCACGACCCCGCCCAACACCGCCAGTCCGACGGTCAAACAGGCGCTGGAAGACGCGCAGAAGGCGTTCGACGCCGGGCAGCAGGCGCTGAAGAACGGACCGGACTGGGACGCGTACGCCAAGGCGCAGAAGGATCTCCAGGACGCGCTGAAGCGGGCCGAGGAGGCCCAGTCCAAGACGGGCGGCAAGAACGGCGACAAGAACGGCGACAAGAACCGGAGTTGATCAAGGCCCCCTCGCGCCGTGGTACGGTTGACACACAACGGCGCGGGGTGGAGCAGCTCGGTAGCTCGCTGGGCTCATAACCCAGAGGTCGCAGGTTCAAATCCTGTCCCCGCTACTGAAGTCGAAGGCCCGGATCCAACACGGATCCGGGCCTTCGTGGTGTGCGAACTCATGTGCTGAGGGGAGGGACCGGCCGCGCCGCCGTGGGGAGTTGGGCGGTATGTGTTTGACTTGTCTCTCTGTGGGCATGTCGACAAAACGCTCAAGTGACCTCACGGGCTGCGTTATACCGGGTGTACCCAGGTTGCAGGTGGTGCGACGATGGACGTTATGGGGGACAAGGCAACTCTGTTCGAGTCAGGGCGATTTGTGCAGCCTTCCGACGCGGAGCCGGCCCGCGACGAGTTGGCGGACATGGGGGAAGCCGGCGAGGAGACGCGCCTCGCGCTCGCCGCGCAGAGCGGTGACGCCGAGGCGGCTAGCGTCCTCGGGGCCATGCTGCTGCGCCGCGGCGACCTGGACGGAGCCGAACCCCACCTGCGCGCGGCCACCGCGGCCGGTGACCGGGCCGCCGCCAACAACCTGGGCGTCCTGCTGCACCAGCGCGGCTACCCCGAGGAGGCGGCCGGCTGGTGGCGGATCGCCGCCGTCGCCGGTTCCGCCGCCGCCGCGCACGCGCTCGGCCGTCACCACCGGGAGCGCGGTGACGAGCCGGCCGCCGAGTACTGGCTGCGCCAGTCCGCCGAGCAGGGCCATGTCCTCGGCGCCTACGCGCTCGCCGACCTGCTGGAGCACCGCGGGGACGTCGGCGCCGAGCACTGGATGCGTGCCGCCGCCGAGCGCGGACACCGCGAGGCCGCCTACCGGCTGGCGCGCGCGCTCGACCGCGCGGCCGGACACGGGGAGGAGACCGGGGGTGACAACGCTGTCGCGGAGGCCGAGCAGTGGTACCGGCAGGCCGCCGCGCGCGGGCACCGGCGGGCCGCGCTCCAGCTCGGGGCCATCCTGGAGAAGCGCGGCGAGCTGAAGGAGGCCGGGCGCTGGTACCTGACCTCCGCCAAGGACGGCGAGCCGCGGGCCGCCTGCGCGCTCGGCTTCCTGCTGCGCGACGCCGGCGACACCGAGAGCGCGGCCGTGTGGTGGCTGCGCGCCGCCCAGGACGGCGACGGCAACGCGGCCAACGCGCTGGGCGCGCTGCACGCCGAGCGCGGCGAGACCCAGACCGCCGAGCGGTGGTACCGGGCCGCGCTGGACGCCGGTGACGACAACGGCGCCTACAACCTCGGGCTCCTCTGCGCCGAGCAGGGCCGCACCGCGCAGGCCGAGCAGTGGTACCGGCGGGCCGCGTACGCCGGGCACCGCGAGGCCGCGAACGCGCTGGCCATCCTGCTGCTCCAGAACGGCGACACGACCGGGGCCGAGCCGTGGTTCTCCAAGGCCGCCGAGACCGGGAGCGTGGACGCCGCCTTCAACCTAGGCATCCTGTACGCCGGGCGCGGTGAGGACGAGATGGCGCTGCGCTGGTACGAGCGGGCGGCGGCCGCCGGGCACGCCGAGGCCGCGCTCCAGGTGGGGATCGCCCGGCTGCGCGAGGGCGACGAGCAGGAGGCGGAACGGCATCTGCGCTGTGCGGCGGGCGGCGGCAGCGCGGAGGGCGCATACCGGCTGGCCGCCCTGCTCGACGCGCGGCGGCCGCCGGAGCCCGCGCACGAGCTGGGCGAGACCGTGCAGGAGAAGACCGAGTGCGAGGAGTGGTACGAGCGTGCCGCCTCGCAGGGGCACCGGCGGGCGCAGGTGCGGGTCGGCATGCTCGCGGCGGCGCGGGGCGACGTGGTGGAGGCGGCGCGGTGGTACCGGGCGGCGGCCGAGGCCGGGTCGCGCAACGGCGCCTTCAACCTGGGGCTGCTGCTCGCCCGCGAGGGGAGCGAGCCCGAGGCGGCGGTGTGGTGGACCCGGGCCGCCGATGCCGGGCACGGGCGGGCGGCGCTGCGGCTGGCCCTCGTCTACGCGCGTCGCGGCGAGCTGGCGGAGGGGCAGCGGTGGGCCGACAGGGCGGTCGCGCTGGGGCCGGCGGAGGTGTCCGAGCGGGCGGGACGACTGCGGGACGCGCTGCGGGAGGAGCTCTCGGCGTGACGCCGGACACCCCGGCCCCAACCGATTTGCTTCTCGATGCCTCACTCACGTAGTGTCGAGTTCACCGACGCGGGGTGGAGCAGCTCGGTAGCTCGCTGGGCTCATAACCCAGAGGTCGCAGGTTCAAATCCTGTCCCCGCTACTGAAGGCCGAGGGCCGGAATCCAGAGATGGGTTCCGGCCCTCGGTGTTTTCGTACCCGGCCACCCGCATACGCGACCGACCGGCCACCCGCATACGCACCCGGCAACCCGCATACGCGAAGAGCCCCGGCGGATGCCGGGGCTCCAGGGAAGCGGGTGTACTACGCGCCCGCGCAGTCCGGGCACAGCCCCCGGTACGTCACCTCGACGTCCGACACCGCGAAGCCGAAGCGCTCGGTGTCGGGGAGGTCGGCGAGGGGGTTGCCGGTCGGGTGCACGTCGCGGATCGCGCCGCACCGGGCGCAGACCAGGTGGTGGTGCGGCCGGTGCGCGTTCGGGTCGTACCGCTTGGCGCGCTTGTCCGTCGTGACTTCCAGCACCTCGCCGAGCGAGACCAGCTCGCCCAGGGTGTTGTAGACGGTCGCCCGGGAGATCTCGGGCAGCTTGGCGACAGCCCGTGCGTGGACCTCGTCGGCCGTCAGATGGACGTGCTCGCCGTTCAGGACCTCGGCCACCACGCGTCGCTGCGCGGTCATCCGCCATCCGCGTCCACGCAGCCGTTCCAGAAGGTCGCTCATGGCCACCAGCCTAACAGGAAGAGTCCCCAGGTCGGGAATAGGTGTGATTTTGGATCGTCGTTTGACTTAGACAATGTCCATTGTAGGATCGAAACCGGCTTTGGCCACAGGACAGGACTAGTCAGTGATGACGCAGGAGGCGTACGTGACGCAGGGACCGCTCACCACGGAGGCCGGTGCCCCGGTCGCCGACAACCAGAACAGCGAGACGGCAGGCGTCGGCGGGCCGGTCCTCGTCCAGGACCAGCTCCTGCTGGAGAAGCTGGCGCACTTCAACCGCGAGCGCATCCCGGAGCGCGTGGTGCACGCCCGTGGCGCCGGCGCGTACGGCACCTTCACCGTGACCGCCGATGTCACGCCGTACACCCGCGCCGCGTTCCTCTCCGAGCCCGGCAAGCAGACCGAGGTCTTCCTGCGCTTCTCGACCGTGGCCGGCAACCTCGGCGCGGCGGACGCCGTCCGCGACCCGCGCGGCTTCGCGCTGAAGTTCTACACCGAGGAGGGCAACTACGACCTCGTCGGCAACAACACCCCGGTCTTTTTCATCCGGGACGCGATCAAGTTCCCGGACTTCATCCACACCCAGAAGCGCGACCCGTACACCGGCAGCACCGAGGCCGACAACGTGTGGGACTTCTGGTCGCTGTCGCCGGAGTCCACGCACCAGGTCACCTGGCTGTTCGGCGACCGCGGCATCCCCGCGTCGTACCGGCACATGGACGGCTTCGGCTCGCACACCTACCAGTGGAACAACGCGGCCGGCGAGGTCTTCTGGGTCAAGTACCACTTCAAGACCGACCAGGGGATCAAGAACCTCACCGCCGAGGAGGCGGAGGTCCTCGCGGGCAAGGACCCCGACTCGCACCAGCGCGACCTGCGCGAGGCGATCGAGCGCGGGGAGTTCCCGAGCTGGACCGTGGGCGTGCAGATCATGCCGGCGGCGGACGCGGCGACGTACCGCTTCAACCCGTTCGACCTGACCAAGGTGTGGCCGCACGCGGACTACCCGGTCATCGAGATCGGCAAGCTGGAGCTGAACCGCAACCCGCGGAACATCTTCGCCGAGGTCGAGCAGTCGATCTTCTCCCCGGCGCACTTCGTGCCCGGTATCGGCCCCTCGCCCGACAAGATGCTCCAGGGCCGGCTCTTCGCCTACGGCGACGCCCACCGCTACCGCGTCGGCATCAACGCCGACCACCTGCCGGTGAACCGCCCGCACGCCACCGAGGCGCGCACCAACTCCCGTGACGGCTTCCTCTACGACGGCCGGCACGGCGGTGCGAAGAACTACGAGCCGAACAGCTTCGGCGGGCCGCAGCAGACCGGCCGTCCGCTCTGGCAGCCGTTCGACGGCTTCACGGGCGGCACCGGCAACCACCCGACGCCCGTGCACGCCGAGGACGACGACTTCGTGCAGGCGGGCAACCTGTACCGGCTGATGTCGGAGGCGGAGAAGGAGCGGCTGATCGCCAACCTCGCGGGCGCGATCTCGCAGGTCTCGCGCGAGGACATAGCCGAGCGCGCGATCGGCAACTTCGCGGCCGCCGACGCCGACTTCGGCAAGCGGCTGGAAGCGGCGGTGCGGGAGCTGCGCGGCTGAGCCGGCCGCCCTCGCGGCTGGGCGGGCCGGACCCCACGGTGCTCGGGGTCCGGCCCGCTTCGCATGTCACAGCGCGGGCGTGGGTTCGCGGGCCGGCAGCCAGCGGCGGACGATGTCGCGGACCGAGACGATCCCGGCAACGTCGCCGCGGTCGAGGACGACGAGGTGCCGGAAGCCGCCGTGCGCCATGGCGCGGGCCGCCTCCTCCAGGGTCCAGGTGGGGGCGGCGAAGACGACGTCGGTGGTGGTGTGGGCGTGGGTGCGCTCCGCGTCCGGGTTCTGCCCGAGGCCGACGGAGTTGAGGATGTCGCGTTCGGTCAGGATGCCGATGCCGCCGGCGTCCGGGTCGAGGACCACGGCGGCGCCGACGCGGCGGGCGGACATCAGGGCGGCTGCCTCGCGGAGGGTGTGCGCGGGGCCGAGGGTGAGAATCACCGTGCTCATGGCGTCACGGACGAGCATGGACGGACCACCTCCTAGGAATCCCTGGGGAAAGTTCAGGGATTCACAAGTTCACAAGTGGGGGTGGGCCCAGAGTGCCAGGTAAAGGGAGGGTCAACAAGGGGGCGCGCGGCGCCAGTTGAGGGCGTGGCGGGAGTACGTCCGGTCCTCTCCCCGTTCCTCACGGGCGCGGGCGGAGATACTCCAGCAGCTCGTCGTGGAGCAGGCCGTTGGACGCCGCCGCGTCGCCGCTGTGCGGACCCGGGCGGCCGTCGAGGCCGGTGAACGTGCCGCCCGCCTCCGTCACGATGATCGCGTTGGCGGCCATGTCCCACAGCGACAGCTCCGGCTCGGCGCAGATGTCCACGGAACCCTCGGCGACCATCATGTACGGCCAGAAGTCACCGTACGCGCGCGTGCGCCACACCTGGCGGGACAGATCCAGGAAGCCGTCCAGGCGGCTGCGCTCCTCCCAGCCGGAGAGCGAGGAGTACGCGAAGGAGGCGTCCGCGAGCTTGCCGACGCGCGAGACGTGGATGCGGGTCGCGGAGGTGAGGTTGCGGCCGGTGAAGGCGCCGTGGCCCTTCGCCGCCCACCAGCGGCGGCCGAGCGCGGGGGCCGAGACCACGCCGACGACGGGCTGGTAGCCGCCCTCGCCCGCCTCCATCAGGGAGATCAGGGTGGCCCAGACCGGGACGCCCCGCACGTAGTTCTTCGTCCCGTCGATCGGGTCGATCACCCAGCGGCGGGGGCCCGTGCCCTCGATGCCGTACTCCTCGCCGAGGACGGCATCCCGCGGGCGGGCGCGCTGGAGCCGGCCGCGGATGAGTTCCTCCGCGGCCTTGTCCGCCTCGCTCACCGGGGTCATGTCCGGCTTCGTCTCCACCTTCAGGTCGAGGGCCTTGAAGCGGGCCGTGGTGGCGGCGTCGGCCGCGTCCGCGAGGACGTGGGCGAGGCGCAGGTCGTCGAGGTAGTCGGGCATGTGAGGAACGGTATCCGGCGGGGCCCGTACGGGGCCACCGGGGGCGCGGGGAGAGCCCGGAGGGACCAGGCGGACCGCGCGACGGGCCATGGCGGACCCGCGGCGGGCCATGGCGGACCCGCGGCGGGAGGGCGGCCGAACGCCTCCCGCGCTCCCTCCCGAACCCTTGACAGTGCATACAAGCCCGTCAAATCTGGGCGCAGAGTCGGTGTGGTCCAGGGAGGCGAGGATGCCTGCTGCCCGGGAGTCCCTGTTGGACGCCGCGTACACGGCGCTCGCGCGCCGGCCGTGGTCCGCCGTGCGGATGGTCGACGTGGCCGCGTCGGCCGGGGTGTCCCGGCAGACCCTGTACAACGAGTTCGGCAGCAAGGACGGCCTGGCCCGGGCGCTGGTGCGGCGGGAGGCCGACGGATACCTCGCCGGCGTCGAGCGGGCCCTCGCCGGCCCCACGGGGGCGTCGGACCGGCTCACCGCCACCGCCGAGTGGACGGCCACCGCCGCCCGGGACAACGTACTCGTCCGGGCCATGCTCACCGGCTGCTGGACCGAGTGGCTGCCGAGCCCGCCGCTCACCGCCGTGCCCTCCACCACCGCGGTACCGGCGCAGCGCCGGGCGGACGGGCCGCTGCCCGCGCCCCGCGACCTCGTGCGGATCGTCCGGGACCGCGCGGCGACCGCGCTGGCCGGTCCCGGCGCCGACCCGGCCGACACCGCCGAACTGCTCCGCTCCTGCGAGCTCGTCGTACGCCTCGCCCTGTCCTGTGTGGCGGCGCCGCCGGGGGAGGGCGGGATGGCCGAGCTGGTACGGGCGGTGCTGCCACGGCACCTGGTGTGAGGGCGGCCTCAGACACCGTCCTCGTAGGGGTCGCCCCGGAAGTACACGGCCCCGTAGTGGCGGGGCCGGTCCCCGCGTTCGTGCGCGGCGTCGGAGCGGTCGGCGGGCGCGGAGCGGCGGGCCAGGTCCCGCAGCCGGTCCAGGCCGGCCAGCACCTCGGCACGGTGGCCGGACTCCTTCATCCACCGGGGCAGCCGCGCGAACATCGCCATGGTCGGACGCGCGGGGCCCCGCTCGCGCAACGCGGCACCGACGTAGGCCGTCAGCGCTTCGAGATGCTCCTCGTTGCAGGCCCACAGCACGCGGCCGAGGCACCGGGTCTGGAGCCACAGGGGCCGCCGGAAGAAGGGGTCCTCGGTGCCGCCCGGCTGGGCCCCGACCAGTCCCCGGCCGCGCGGGTCCGCCGTCCAGTGGGCGATCGCGCCGCAGCCCGCGCAGGTCAGCCGGCGCGGCAGGAACAGCAGCTCGCTGAAGTACGGCGGCGCAGGCAGGTCCGGCCGGGGGGTGACCAGCGCGCGGCCACCGCAGCCCGGGCAGACCACCAGCACCCGGCCGGTGTACTGGACCAGCCAGCGGCCCGTGTCGTGGTGCCGGGACGGACCCGTGCCCCCCATGCCCCGCCCCCTAGTGCGCCGACCCCGACAACTGCAGCCCGATCACCCCGATGATGACCAGGCTGATGGACACGATCTTCAGGGTGGAGACCAGGTCGCCGAGGAAGACCATGCCGTAGATGGCGGTGCCCGCCGCGCCGATGCCGGTCCACACGGCGTAGGCCGGGCCGACGTCCAGCTTCCTCAGGGACAGGGTGAGCAGACCGAAGCTGCCCAGGGCGAACGACGCGAAGGCGATCGTCGGCCACAGACGCGTGAACCCGTGCGAGAGCTTCAGGCACACGGCGAAGCCGGTCTCCAGTATCCCGGCCACTATGACCAGCAGCCACGCCATGTGCGGTCCTCCCGTTGATCCGGATCTCCGGCTCGGTGCGATTATGCACTTACCGGCCTCGCACCCCGGCAAACAACGCGAGGCTCAGTCGCCTTCCTTGCGCTCCCTGGTGGCCAGCAGCCGGCGCAGCGAGTACAGCCGTGCCGGGTCCGCGTGCCCCTCCGTGACCCACGCGTCCAGCGCGCAGTCCGGCTCGTCGTGGCTGCACGCGCGCGGGCAGCCCGCCGTGCCGGGTTCGAGGTCGGGGAAGGCGTGGATCACCCGGGACGGGTCGATGTGCGCGAGCCCGAAGGAGCGGACCCCCGGTGTGTCGACGACCCAGCCCCCGGCACCGCTCAGCGGCAGGGCGAGGGCGGAGGTGGTGGTGTGCCGGCCCCGGCCGGTCACCGCGTTGACGTGTCCCGTCGTACGCCGGCGCTCCTTCGGCACCAGCGCGTTGACCAGGGTGGTCTTGCCGACGCCCGAGTGGCCCACGAACGCGGTGATCTTGCCGTCGAGGTGTTCGCGGACCCGGTCCGCCGCGTCCCCGTTCTCCAGTTCCCCCCGGCTGGTGACGACGTACGGGATGTCGAGGGCGCCGTACAGCTCCAGCAGCTTGTCCGGCGGGGCCAGGTCCGACTTGGTCATCACCAGCAGCGGCTCCAGACCGCCGTCGAAGGCCGCGACCAGGCAGCGGTCGATCAGCCGGGGGCGGGGCTCGGGATCGGCCAGGGCCGTGACGATCGCCAGCTGGTCGGCGTTGGCGACGACCACCCGCTCGTACGGATCGTCGTCGTCGGCCGTGCGGCGCAGCACCGACGTCCGCTCCTCGATGCGGACGATCCGCGCGAGCGTGTCCTTCGCGCCGGACAGGTCACCGACCAGGGCCACCCGGTCACCCACCACGGCCGCCTTGCGGCCCAGCTCGCGCGCCTTCATCGCCATCACGACCCGGTCCTCGACCAGGCAGGTCAGCCGCCCCCGGTCGACGGTGAGGACCATGCCCTCGGCCGCGTCCTCGTGCTTGGGCCGGATGTTCGTCCGCGGCCGGTTGCCCTTGCGGTTGGGACGGCTGCGGATGTCGTCCTCGTCGGTGTGCTTGCCGTAGCGGCGCATGGCGTACGTCCCTACTGCCCGAGCATCCCGGTCCACAGCTCGGGGAAGTCCGGCAGGGTCTTCGCCGTCGTCGCCACGTTCTCGATCCGCACGCCCGGCACGGCCAGGCCGATGATCGCACCGGCGGTCGCCATGCGGTGGTCCTCGTAGGTGTGGAAGGTCCCGCCGTGCAGCGGGCGCGGGCGGATGTGCAGGCCGTCGGCCGTCTCCGTGACGTCACCGCCCAGCTCGTTGATCTCCTTGGTGAGCGCGGCCAGCCGGTCCGTCTCGTGGAGCCGCAGATGGGCCACGCCCCGCAGGGTGGACGGCGAGTCGGCGAGCGCGGCCACCGCGGCGATGCCGGGGGTCAGCTCGCCCACGTCACCGAGGTCCACGTCGATGCCGTGGACCGCCCCCGAACCGGTGAACTCCAGGCCGTACTCGGTGAGTGCGCAGGAACCGCCCATCTCGGTGAAGATCTCCCGCAGCCGGTCACCCGGCTGGGTGGTACGGGCCGGCCAGTCCGGGATCACCACCTTGCCGCCGGTGACCAGGGCCGCCGCCAGGAACGGCTGCGCGTTGGACAGGTCCGGCTCGATCGTCAGGTCCCGTCCGAGCAGCGCGCCCGGCGTCACCCGCCACACGTTCGGCTCGCCGCCGGACTCCGGCGTGTCCACCTGGGCGCCGACCGCGCGCAGCATGTCCACCGTCATCCGGATGTGCGGCATCGAGGGCAGGCTGGCGCCGGTGTGGCGGACCTCCACGCCCTGGTTGAAACGGGGGCCGGACAGCAGCAGCGCCGACACGAACTGCGAGGACGAGGAGGCGTCGATCGACACCGGGCCGCCGTCCAGGGCCCCGCCGCCGTGCACGGTCAGCGGCAGCGTGCCCCGGCCGTCGTCGTCGATCCGGGCGCCGAGCACCCGCAGCGCGTCGATCACGCCGTTCAGGGGACGCTCGTACGACCGCGGGTCCCCGTCGAACCGGACCGGGCCGTCGGCCAGCGCGGCCACCGGCGGCAGGAACCGCATCACCGTGCCCGCGTTGCCGACGTCGACCGTGGCCGGGCCGGACAGGCCCGTGGGCAGCACCCGCCAGGCCTCGCCGGTGCCGTCCGGGCCCACGCCCTCCTCGATCTCCACGCCCATGGCCCTGAGGGCACCGGCCATCAGCAGGGTGTCCCGGGACCGCAGCGGGCGGCGCAGCCAGCCGGGCTCGGAGGCCAGGGCCGCGAGGACCAGAGCGCGGTTGGTGACCGACTTGGACCCCGGCACGTGGACCGTCGCGTCGACGGCTCCGCTCGCGTGCGGGGCGGGCCAGAGGGCGGTGGAGGAGGTGTTCGGGGCCATGGGGCCACTTTATAAGGAGGCCGCGCCGTCAACCCTCCAGCAGCCAGCGCCCTCCGCCGATCAGCGAGCACAGCGACACCGCGTGGAACAGGAACAGCCACAGGCCCGCCGGTACGTGCGTGAGGCGGGACAACTGGTCGGCGTCGGAGTCCCCGGCACCGCCCCGGGACCGCTTGGCCTGGAGCTCGAACGGCGGCCGTACTCCCCCGGACAGCAGGAACCACACCACCGCGTACGCGAACGCGGCCTGCACCTGCGGCCCCGTCAGCCAGGACACCAGCAGGAACGCCCCGCCCGCGAGGACCACGGTCAGTACGCCGTACGCGTTGCGGATCATCACCAGCATCGCCACCAGCAGGGCGGTGGCCACCCACAGCAGGAGGGTGATGCGCCCGGCGGCCAGCAGCGCGGCCCCGCCGAGACCCAGCAGCGAGGGGGCGGTGTAGCCCGCGGCGGCCGTCAGGATCATGCCCAGCCCGTGCGGCTTGCCCCGGCTCACGGTGAGCCCGCTGGTGTCGGAGTGCAGCCGGATCCCGGTGAGCTGCCGGCCGGTGAGCAGGGCGATCAGACCGTGGCCGCCCTCGTGCGCGATGGTGATCGCGTTGCGGGATATCCGCCACACCGGGTGGGGGACGACCACCGCGAGCGCGGCGGCCAGCGTGGCCAGCACCACCCACAGGTCGGGGTCGGGCTGGGTGCCGGTGAGCCGGTCCCAGAGGCCGGGCAGCGCGGTGGCGGCGAGGCGGTCCATGTCTGCTGGTGGCTCCGTTTCGCTGGCGATGGAGGTCGGCGCGCGGCGCCGTCGTCGAGGTGGTGGCCGGGTGGCGGGCGGGCCTGGCAGTGTTGCACGTATGTGCGGACGGTATGCATCGAGTCGTGGGCCCGAGGATCTCGCAGGAATCTTTGAGATCGAGAAGTGGGAGCCCGAGGAGACCCTGGAGCCCGACTACAACGTGGCGCCGACCAAGGAGGTCTACGCCGTCCTGGACCGCCCCCTGAAAGACGCGGACTCCCCGCGTCCGGTTCGCCAGCTCCGCTCGCTGAAGTGGGGGCTGGTCCCGTCCTGGGCCAAGACCCCGGAGGGCGGCGCCCGGATGATCAACGCCCGCGCCGAGACCGTGCACGAGAAGCCCGCCTACCGGCGCGCCTTCGCCGCCCGCCGCTGCATCGTGCCGGCCGACGGCTACTACGAGTGGGTCACCGGTCAGCAGGAGCGCGACCTGGAGGTGGAGGGCAGGAAGAAGCGGCCGCGCAAGCAGCCGTACTTCGTGCTGCCCGCCGACGGCTCGGTGTTCGCGATGGCCGGCCTGTACGAGTTCTGGCGCGACCGGACCCTGCCCGACGACCACCCGCGGGCCTGGTGGGCCACCTGCTCGGTGATCACCACCGAGGCGGAGAGGACCCCGCTGGCCGTGGCCCCCGCCGAGGGTCCGCGCTCCCTCGCCGAGATCCACCCGCGGATGCCGCTGATGCTCACCCCGGACCGCTGGGACGCGTGGCTGGACCCCTCCCGCACCGACCCTGACGAGCTGCGCGAGCTGCTCGCCCCGCCCCCGGCCGGCCTGATGCGGGCCTACCCGGTCCCCACCGCCGTCAGCAATGTCCGCAACAACGGCCCGGAGCTGCTGAAGGAGCTGGAGGGACCGGAAGAGGGCACACTCTTCTGACGTGACGGACGTGACAGAAGTGACCACGCAGACGGTCGGTACGGATGCCGGTGAGGCCCGGATCACCTGGCACCCGGCGAAGAAGGCACGGCTGGTGCTGGCCGTCGGCCACGGCGCCGGCGGCGGCATCGAGGCACGCGACCTCCAGGCGCTCGCGGCCGCGCTGCCCGCCGACGGCGTGACCGTCGCCCTCGTCGAACAGCCCTGGCGGGTCGCCGGCAAGAAGGTCGCTCCCGCGCCGAAGACCCTGGACACCGGGTGGCGGGGCGTGTGGCCCGCGCTCGCGGAACCCGGCCTGCCGGTGGTCTCCGGGGGCCGCAGCGCCGGTGCCCGGGTCGCCTGCCGCACGGCGGCCGGGCTGGGCGCGCACGCGGTGCTGGCGCTGAGCTTCCCGCTGCACCCGCCGGGCAAGCCGGAGAAGTCCCGGGCGGACGAGCTGCTGGGGGCCGGGGTGCCCACGCTGGTCGTCCAGGGCGGCAACGACCCCTTCGGGAAGCCGGCGGAGTTCCCGGAGGGTGACTTCCGGCTCGTCGAGGTGCCGTACGGCGATCACGGGTTCGCCGTGCCCAAGCGCGCGGAGACCACCCAGGAGCGGGCGCTGGAGACCGTCACCGGCGCGGTACGGGAGTGGATCGCGTCACTCGGGTGACCCGGGAATGTTGTGCGGTGGGCCGCTGTTGACGCGACCGGAAGTGCCGACGGCTTCGGCACCGACGTCGCAGGAGAGGAAGTCCGCCGCATGGGTTCGACCATCTGCCCGGCCCGCAGCAGCCGCACTGACCTGGACTGGTCCGTGCTGCACGCGGCCAAGACCGCTCCTATTCGAGCGGCGGCAGGCACGGGTCGTGTTCTATCCTCCGAAACGAGTGGGATCGGCTTCGGTCCCGCCCGTGATCTTGAGGAGGTGGGTCCGGTCACCGGTACCGACGCAGGGACCGACAACGGCCAGGCGGAGCTGCCCGAGGGCCAGGGCGTCAGCGCGGACGCGTCCGATGAGTCGACCGCGGAGCGCAGCGCGCGCTTCGAGCGGGACGCGCTCGAATTCCTCGACCAGATGTACTCGGCCGCGCTGCGCATGACGCGCAACCCGGCCGACGCCGAGGACCTGGTGCAGGAGACGTACGCCAAGGCGTACGCGTCCTTCCACCAGTTCCGCGAGGGCACCAACCTCAAGGCGTGGCTGTACCGCATCCTCACGAACACCTTCATCAACTCCTACCGCAAGAAGCAGCGCGAGCCCCAGCGCTCCGCCGCGGAGGAGATCGAGGACTGGCAGCTCGCCCGTGCCGAGTCGCACATGTCGACGGGTCTGCGCTCCGCCGAGTCGCAGGCGCTCGACCACCTGCCCGACTCGGACGTGAAGGCCGCGCTCCAGGCGATCCCCGAGGAGTTCCGCATCGCCGTCTATCTCGCGGACGTCGAGGGGTTTGCCTACAAGGAGATCGCGGACATCATGGGGACACCCATCGGTACGGTGATGTCCCGGCTGCACCGGGGCCGCCGTCAGCTGCGCGGCATGCTGGAGGACTACGCCCGTGAGCGCGGGCTGGTCCCGGCCGGCGCCGGAGAGTCGAACGAAGCGAAAGGCTCGGGCTCATGAGCTGCGGAGAGCCGCACGAGACGGACTGCAGTGAGGTCCTCGACCACCTGTACGAGTTCCTCGACAGCGAGATGCCGGACATCGACCGCGACAAGTTCCAGCACCACTTCGAGGAATGCTCGCCGTGCCTGGAGAAGTACGGCCTGGAGCAGGCCGTGAAGAAGCTGGTGAAGCGGTGCTGCGGGCATGACGACGTGCCCGCCGACCTCCGGGCCAAGGTCATGGGGCGGATCGAGCTGATCCGCTCCGGGCAGACCGTGCCGGAGCACGACGTGGCCAAGGCCCCCGCGGCCCCGCGGGAGTCCTGACACGCCGGGACATATCACCCGAACGTGCTAATCCTCAGGTCATAAGCCCCGCATCCCCCGACTCCGCCCTAGGCTCCGAGCCTGGAGGAGGCACGGTCGGGGAGGGGCGTGATGGACGCGGTACCGGCAAGGGCACGCGGCTATGTCGCCGCCGTCGCCCTGTCGGCCGTCCTCTGCCTGCTGCCCCTGCCGACGACACGCACCCCCTGGGGGGAGCCGGCCCTGCTCGCCGCGCTCTACGCGGTCTGCGAGCACGCCGTACGCCGCCGCTTCGGCGGCACCTTCTACCCCGTGCTGCTCGCCGGTGCGTTCCTGCTGCCCCCGGCCGCAGCCGCGCTCGTCCCGGTGCCCGCCGCGCTGCTCTCCCCGGTCGAGCACCCGCCCGCCCTGCTCCGGCGCGTGTGGCGGGCCGCGCAGCCCGCGCTCGCCGTGTGGGCGGCCGCCCGGACGCACTGCGCGCTCGGCGGCGAGGACGCCGTCGTCGGCTCCGACTTCCCCTCCGCGCTGCTGCCCGCGGGCGCGGCCGTCCTCGCGTTCTGCCTGGTGCTCACCGCGCTCGACGGCGGCCTGCGCGCGGCGGCCGGGCTGGTGCCACTGCGGCGGGCCTGGCGCGGGCTGCTGGCGCGCTCGCTCGCCCCGGTCGCGGTGCACGGACTCGCCGGGCTGATGATGGCCGTCCTGTGGCGCAGCCCCTACGGCCCGGTCGCCGCGCTCCTCGTGCTGCTGCCGATGGGCGTCTCCTGGTGGGTCTTCGCGCTGTACCACCGTGAACGGGCGGCCCACCAGGCCACCATCCGCGCCCTCGTCCAGGCCGTCGACATCAAGGACGGCTACACCCGCGGCCACAGCGAACGCGTCGGACAGGCCTCCGTGCTGATCGCCCGCGAACTCGGCATGGACGACGACCGCGTCGAGGTGCTGCGCTTCGCCGGCATCCTGCACGACGTCGGCAAGCTGGGCGTGCCCACCCGGCTGCTGCGCAAGGACGGCCCGCTCACCCCGGAGGAACGGCGGATCATCGAGCTGCACCCCGAGTACGGCCACGAGATGGTCCGCGGGATCTCCTTCCTCGGCGAGGCCCGTGCGGCCATCCTCCACCACCACGAACGGCTCGACGGCAGCGGTTACCCGTACGGCCTGGCGGGCGGCCAGATCCCCGAGTGCGCCCGGATCGTCGCCGTCGCCGACGCCTTCGACGCCATGACCTCCACCCGCTGCTACAGCAGGGCCCGCCCGGTCGAGGCCGCCGTCGCCGAACTGGAGCGCTGCGCCGGGTCGCACTTCGACCCCCGCATGGTCGGCGCGCTCGTGCGCGCCCTGCGCCGCTCCGGCTGGCACCCGGCGGTCACCGCCGACGAACCGGCGTACGGCACCCCGCCCGCGGAGCGGACCACCGGCACCGGGGCGCCCCGATGACCGCCCTGCGGCTGATCCACGGCGCCGCCGCCCTCGTCGCGGCCGGTTCCCTCGCCGTCACTCTCCGGACCGGCCTGCACGACCGGGGCGTCGCGCTCGCCTTCGGCGTGCTCATAGCCGTCGGCGAACTGACCCGCTGGAGCGACGAGCAGGGGCAGCGGCAGGCCGCGCCCCTCGGTGCCGCAGGCGCCCTGTCGTACGCCCTGCTGGGCGCCGACGCCGGACGGCCGGGCCAGCACGGAGCCGCCCAGGTCGTCACCGTCGTCCTCGTCGCCACCGTGCTCGGTGCCGTCCCGCACATCTGGTCCGGCCGCGGCCCCACCACCGACCACCTGACCCGCCGCGTCCTCACCGTCGGATTCGCCGCCGTCTGCTTCCAACCGCTCTACAGCCAGGGCGTCTTCGCCCATTGGGTCGGCCCCGCCTACGCCCTCCTGCTGCTCACCCTGCTCGCCCTCACCTCCCTGTGCGGGGCGGTCCTGGCCGCCGCGCTCGCCCACTGCCGCACCCGCTGGCCGTTCGGCCCGCTGCTGCGCGAGGAACTGCGCGGACTGCTCGGCATCGGTTCCGCGATCTGTGCGACCGGCGCCGTGATGGCACTCGCGGTAGCCGTCGTCGGCCTGTGGGCGCTGCCCGTGTTCTGCCTGCCCATGCTGCTCGTCCAGCTCTCCCTGCGTCGTTACGCGGCCGTCCGCGCCACCTACCGGCAGACCATCGCCTCCCTCGCCCGCGCGACCGAGATCGCCGGCTGCACCCCCGCCGGGCACGCCCACCGCGTCGCCGCGCTCAGCCTCGCCGTCGGCCGGGACCTCGGCCTGAGCGGGCCCGAACTGACCGTCCTGGAGCACGCGGCCCTGATGCACGACATCGGCCAGCTCAGCCTGGTCGACCCGGTCCCGGCCGGCGCCACCGCCGGCCTGCCCGCCGCGGAGCAGCGGCGCATCGCCCTGCTCGGCGGTGCCGTCGTCCGGCAGACCGGCGTGGACGCGGCCGTCGCCGTCGTCGTGGAACGGCAGGCCGACCCCTACCGGGAACAGCCGCTCGCCGCCCGGATCGTCCGGGCCGTGAACGCCTACGAGGAGAAGACCCGGGACGCCGGTCCGGAAGGCCCGCTGCGCGCACTGGAGGAGCTGCGACTCGGCACCGCCGGGGACTACGCTCCGGAGGTCGTGGAGTCGCTCGCCCGGGTGCTGGCCAGGCCTCCCGGCGTCCGGGAGCGCGTGCCGGTGCGACGAACAGGACTGTCTGACCCCGCGCCCGGCGGGGTAACCCATGGGTAATGAGCGCCTTTCCCACGGCACGTGGTTGGATGCGAGGGAGAGGGTGTCCGGGGGCACAAGCCAGCCCACAGCGGGAAATGGAACTGGCAGGCGGGAATCGTGAGGATCTTCGGCAAGGGACGGCACCGGCCCTCCGCCTCCTGGCGGCAGGCCACCGACCGGGCGTTCACACTCATCGGCGACGGCCGGTACGAGGACGCGGGCGAGCTGCTGACACGCGCCGCCGATCTGGAACCCTGGCTGTCGGAGTCCTGGTTCAACCTCGCCCTGCTGCACAAGTTCCGGCACGACTGGGAGCAGGCGCGCGCGGCCGGACTGCGCGCGGTGGCCCTGCTCGACCGGGAGACCGGGGCGCCCGACTGGTGGAACGTCGGCATCGCCGCGACCGCGCTGCAGGACTGGCCGCTGGCCCGCCGCGCCTGGCAGGCGTACGGGCTGAAGGTGCCCGGGGGTGCCGCGGCCTCCGCGGAGCCGGTCGGCATGGAGCTGGGCAGCGCGGCCGTACGGCTCTCCCCGGAGGGGGAGGCCGAGGTGGTGTGGGGCCGCCGGCTGGACCCCGCGCGGATGGAGGTGCTGTCGATCCCGCTGCCCTCCTCCGGGCGGCGCTGGGGTGAGGTCGTGCTGCACGACGGCGTCCCGCACGGCGAGCGCACCACCTCGACCGGGCACTCCTACCCGGTCTTCGACGAGATCGAGCTGTGGGCGCCGTCGCCCGTCCCCACCTGGGTGGTCCTGCTGGAGGCGGCCACCGAGGCCGACCGGGACGCGCTGGAGCAACTGGCCGCGGACGCGGGGTTCGCGGCGGAGGACTGGTCGTCGTCGGTACGGCTGCTGTGCCGGATGTGCAGCGAGTCCCGCATGCCCTCCGACGAGGGCGAGGGGGTGCACCTGGACCCGCACGACCACAGCGAGCCGGGTCACCCCGGGCCGCTCGGGCACCGGACGGACGGACAGCTCTGGGTGCCGGAGCGGGAGTGCGGTGTCGCCGCCCCGGCGTCGCTCGTGCGGGGGCTGCTCGACGGGTGGGTCGCGGACAGCCCGGACTCACGGGACTGGCGCGATCTGGAAGAGGTCTGCTGACCAGGCGCCGTACCCTGTATCAGCAACATCTCTCCCTGTTCTTTGAGGAAGGCGTACGTCGGTCATGGCGCAGCAGGACACCGATCAGCAGCACGCGGGCGTGCTCCCTGTCGACGACGAGGGCTATGTCGTCGACACGGAGGACTGCGAGGAGCGCGAGAGGGCCTGGCGCGAGCGCGGCACCTCCCGGCCGATCACGGTCGTCGGCAACCCGGTGCTGCACAAGGAGTGCAAGGACGTCACCGAGTTCGGCGAGGAGCTCCAGCAACTCGTCGCCGACATGTTCGCCAGCCAGCGCACCGCCGAGGGCGTGGGCCTGGCCGCCAACCAGATCGGTGTCGACCTGAAGGTCTTCGTCTACGACTGCCCGGACGACGAGGGCGTCCGGCACGTCGGCGTGGTCTGCAACCCGAAGCTGGTCGACCTGCCCGCCGAGAAGCGCCGGCTGGACGACAGCAACGAGGGCTGCCTGTCCGTGCCCACGGCGTACGCGTCGCTCGCCCGTCCCGACTACGCCGAGGTGACCGGCCAGGACGAGCAGGGCAACCCGATCAAGGTCCGCGGCACCGGCTACTTCGCACGCTGTTTGCAGCACGAGACCGACCACCTCTACGGCTACCTGTACATCGACCGGCTCTCGAAGCGGGACCGCAAGGACGCGCTGCGGCAGATGGCGGAGAACGAGCCACGTTACCCCGTGGTCGCCAACGACTGAGCGACGCCGGGCACTTGGGGCGCCCCGGCCGGGATCCTTCCCGGCCGGGGCGCCTTCGTGTCGCCGTGCTTCGCTCGTGCGTGCGTCGTACAACCGGTCCCTTCTGCGCTCCTGGTGATCCTTAACCAGTCAGACAGGGGGAGATTCGCGGCACCTTGGGGTGGTGAATGGAGCAAATCCGTTCCCACGGCGCTCAGTTGTGGTGCTGAATGGAAGTGCGGGATACGCAACGGCGCACGCCCGGCACAACGGGAGGGGTGTGCGCTCCTGGCGGCTGAGAGGGGTTTGTTCGTGCAAGCTTTCCCACACAGCACCACAGCGACGCAGACGGCGGTCGTAGTCCCACCCTCACTGGCACTCCCGGTGATCGAGTCCGCCTTTCCCCGGCAACTGCATCCGTATTGGCCACGGCTCCAGGAGAAGACCCGGCTCTGGCTCCTGGAAAATCGGCTCATGCCGTCGGCCAAGGTTCGGGAATATGCCGATGGCCTGTGCTACACCGACCTCATGGCGGGCTACTACGCCGGTGCCCCCGACGAGGTCCTGCAGGCCATAGCCGACTACAGCGCCTGGTTCTTCGTCTGGGACGACCGCCATGACCGCGACATCGTGCACGGCCGGGCGGGCGACTGGCGGCGGCTGCGGCACCGGCTGCACGCGGCTCTGGATTCACCCAGGCACCATCTGCACCACCCCGACCCGCTGGTGGCGGGGTTCGCGGACAGTGTGCTGCGGCTCTACGGCTTCCTGTCGCCCACCTGGAACCACCGGTTCGCCCGGCACTTCCACGCGGTCATCGAGGCCTACGACCGTGAATTCCGCAACCGCACCGAGGGATACATACCCGGCGTCGAGGAATACCTCGCGCTGCGCCGGCTCACCTTCGCGCACTGGATATGGACGGACCTGCTCGAACCCAGCGCCGGATGTGAACTCCCGGACGCAGTGCGGAAAAACCCGGCATACCGCCGGGCGGCCCTCCTCAGTCAGGAATTCGCCGCCTGGTACAACGACCTCTGCTCGCTCCCGAAGGAAATAGCGGGCGACGAGGTGCACAATCTCGGAATCAGCCTCATCACCCACAGGGGGCTGACCCTCGAAGAAGCGGTGGACGACGTCCGGCGACGGGTCGAGGAATGCATCAGCGAATTCTTCGAAGCGGAGCGGGACGCCCTGAGGTTCGCCCGGGAGATCGACGACGGAACGGTCCGCGGAAAAGAGTTGAGCACGGCGGTCCAGACCTGTGTCGGCAATATGCGCAACTGGTTCAGCTCCGTCTACTGGTTCCACCACGAGTCCGGCCGGTACATGGTCGACAGCTGGGACGACCGCTCCACGCCCCCGTACGTCACGAACGAAGCGGCAGGTGAGAAATGACCGTCGAGTCGGTACAGCCCGCGAACCCCGGGACCCCCGGTACGCGCGAGATCCCCGAGACGCCCGACCTGCGTGAACCGCCCCTGGCCGGAGGCGCCGTACCGGTCCTCGGGCACGGTCTGAAACTGGTCCGCGACCCGCTCGCGTTCATGTCCGGACTGCGCGACCACGGAGACGTCGTCCGCCTGAAACTCGGCCCCAAGACGGTGTACGCCGTCACCACCCCGGCGCTCACCGGAGCACTGGCCCTGAACCCCGACTTCAAGATCGACGGCCCGCTGTGGGAGTCCCTGGAGGGCCTGCTCGGCAAGGAGGGCGTGGCCACCGCGAACGGCCCCCGGCACCGCCGGCAGCGGCGCACCATACAACCCGCCTTCCGGCTCGACGCGATACCCGGCTACGGGCCGATCATGGAGGAGGAGGCGCACGCGCTGACCGACCGCTGGAAACCCGGCGGCACCGTCGACTGCACCTCCGAGGCCTTCCGGGTCGCCGTCCGTATCGCGGCCCGCTGCCTGCTGCGCGGCGACTGCATGGACGAGCGCGCGGAACGGCTCAGCATCGATCTCGCCACCGTCTTCCGTGGTATGTACCGCCGGATGGTGATCCCGCTGGGCCCGCTCTACCGGCTGCCGTTCCCGGCCAACCGTGAATTCAACCGGGCGCTGGCCGATTTGCATCTGCTGGTGGACGAGATCGTCGCCGAGCGGAGGGCATCTGGTCAAAAGCCGGACGATTTGCTGACGGCATTGCTGGAGGCGAAGGACGACAATGGCGACCCCATCGGGGAACAGGAGATCCACGACCAGGTCGTCGCCATACTCACCCCCGGCAGCGAAACAGTCGCGTCCACGATCATGTGGCTGCTCCAGGTCCTCGCCGCACACCCGGAACACGCCGAGAAGGTACGGACCGAGGTCGAATCCGTGACCGGTGGTCGACCGGTCGGATTCGAGCACGTCCGCTCACTCACGCACACCAACAATGTCGTCGTCGAGGCCATGCGACTCCGGCCCGCGGTATGGATATTGACGCGGCGCGCGGTGAGCGACACCGCGCTCGGCGGCTATCGCATTCCGGCCGGGGCGGACATCGTCTACAGCCCGTACGCCATCCAGCGCGACGCCCGCTCCTACGCCCGCCACCTCGACTTCGACCCCGACCGCTGGCTGCCCGAGCGGGCCAAGGAGGTGCCGAAGTACGCGATGAGCCCGTTCAGCGTGGGCAACCGCAAGTGCCCCAGCGACCACTTCTCCATGACCCAGCTGAGCCTGATCACCGCGGCGATCTCCGCCAAGTACCGCTTCGAGCAGGTCAGCGGATCCGACGACACCACCCGCGTGGGCATCACGCTCCGCCCGCAGAACCTGCTGCTGCGGGCGATGCCCTGGTAGACCACCTGGTACCGGCGTGCGCTCAGGCGGCCTCAGGGCCCCGGAACGCGCGCCGGTAGGCGTTCGGGGTCGTCCCCAGCGCCCGGACGAACTGGTGGCGCAGCGCGGCGGCCGTACCGAACCCGGTGCGCCAGGCGATGGCGTCCATGGTCTCGTCCGTGCCCTCCAGCAACTCCTGTGCCAGCAGCACCCGTTGGCGAAGGATCCACCGGTACGGCGTGGTCCCCGTCTCCTGCTGGAAGCGCCGGGCGAAGGTGCGCGGCGCCATATGGGCGCGGGCGGCGAGCTGCTCGACGGTCACCTCCTGGTCGAGGTGGGCCTCCATCCAGGCGAGCACCTCCCCGACCGTGTCGCAGGGCGCCTTCGGCAGGGGCCGCTCGATGAACTGCGCCTGCCCGCCGTCCCGGTGCGGCGGCACCACCATCCGACGGGCGATCTTGTTGGCCACCTCCGGCCCCTGCTCCTTGCGCACGAGATGCAGACAGGCGTCGATCCCGGCGGCGGTGCCGGCCGAGGTGATGACCGGGTCCTCGTCCACGTACAGCACGTCCGGCTCGACCGTGAGCCGCGGATAGCGCCGGGCCAGTTGCTCGGCGTTGTGCCAGTGCGCCGCGCACCGCCGTCCGTCGAGCAGCCCGGCCGCGGCCAGCACGAACACCCCGGAGCAGACGCTGAGCACCCGGGTGCCCCGGTCCACGGCCCGCCGCAGCGCCGCCAGCAGCTCCTCCGGATACTCGCGCTGTGTGTAGGTCTCACCGGCCGGTACGGCGATCAGATCGGCCTCTTCCAGCCGCTCCAGGCCGTACGGCGTGGACACGGTGAACCCGCAGTGGGTGCTCAGTTCGGGCCCCTCCGCCGACACCACGGCGAAGTCGTACACGGGCAGCCCGTCGTCGCTGCGGTCGATGCCGAAAACCTCGCACACGACACCCAGCTCGAAGGGATGCACCCCGTCCAGCAGCACGGCGGCCACGTTCTTCAGCATGCTGCCAGTGTGCCTCGGCAGTGGCAGTAATTCGAGCCTCTACGGCAGTCCTGCCACTCCCGGTAAGGGGTGTCCGGCGCGACAGTGGTGTCATGAACGGAAACCAGATCGAAGGCCTGATCGGAATGATCGTCACCCTCGGGATCCTGGTCCTCCTGGTCCTCCCGTCCGTGCTCGGCATCGTGCGCGACCGGCGCATCGACCGCCAGCTCAGGGCGGCCGAGCGGCCGGGGACACCCGGGCCCACCGAACCGGTACAAGAGCCCCAGCCCCGCAGGAGCCGCCACGGTGCGGCCCGTCCCGCCTGACGGAAACCGTGTGCGGGGCCTGTCCGCCCGCTGTGTAACCTCTCCTCTCACATCACAAGGGGAGGGAACATGCGAGGCAGAACGGCTCGAACGGCCTGGGCCCTGGCGGGCGGGGCCGCGGCCCTGACGCTGCTGACGGCGACGGGTGCCCACGCTGAGGGCAGGGGAGACATCCGCGTCGTGAAGACCGTCGTCAACAAGGGCGGGAACGTGATCGTCGGGACATCGAAGAAGGTCACGTTCCCCATCGACCTCACGATCAAGGACAACTCGGGTGTGAAGGGGGTGACCGATGCCAGCACCTTCAACACGACCTACGGCTGGGGCTTCTTCGAGCGGGCCGGCACCTCGTGCGTGAAGAAGTCCCACACCACGTCGGTGTGCACGGTCATGATGACGGTCGCCCCGGCCTGGATCCGCGACAGCGACGACATGGACAGCAACAAGCTGGCCGGCGTCTGGCAGGTCAACGCCACCGTCAAGGCGAACGACGGTGACTACTGGATCTCCGACCGGATCGCCGAGTACAAGGTGAAGCGGGCCTCGCGGCTGACCACGGACGCCTCGCCCGAGCCCGTCGCCAAGGGTGCCAAGCTGACCGTCACCGGCAAGCTGTCCCGGGCGAACTGGGAGGACCTGAAGTACCACGGGTTCACCGGGCAGGACGTCAAGCTCCAGTTCAAGGCGGTCGGCGCCGCCCAGTACCGCACGGTGAAGACCGTGCGCACGGGCGACGCCGGAAAGCTCAGCACCAAGGTCACCGCCACCGCGGCGGGGAGCTGGCGCTGGTACTTCCCCGGCACGACGACGACCGCGCGGGTCGTGTCGGCCGGGGACGCGGTGAAGCTGAAGTAACGGCCGGTCAGAAGTCCTCGTCCAGGTCGACGGTGCCCTCCACCGCGACCTGGTAGGCCGAGGGGCGGCGTTCGAAGAAGTTGGTGAGTTCCTGGACGCCCTGGAGTTCCATGAAGGAGAAGGGGTTCTCGGAGCCGTAGAGGGGGGCGAAGCCGAGGCGGGTGAGGCGCTGGTCGGCGACGCATTCGAGGTACTGCCGCATGGAGTCGGTGTTCATGCCGGGCAGGCCGTCGCCGCACAGGTCGCGGGCGAACTGGAGCTCGGCTTCGACGGCTTCCCGCAGCATGTCGGTGACCTGTTGCCGGAGCTGGTCGTCGAAGAGGTCGGGTTCTTCCTTGCGGACGGTGTCGACGACGTCGAACGCGAAGCTCATGTGCATGGTCTCGTCGCGGAAGACCCAGTTGGTGCCGGTGGCGAGACCGTGCAGCAGGCCGCGGCTGCGGAACCAGTAGACGTAGGCGAAGGCGCCGTAGAAGAAGAGTCCTTCGATGCAGGCGGCGAAGCAGATGAGGTTGAGCAGGAAGCGGCGGCGGTCCGCTTGGGTCTCCAGGCGGTCGATCTTCTCGACCTCGTTGATCCACTTGAAGCAGAACTCGGCCTTCTCGCGGATGGAGGGGATGTTCTCCACGGCGGCGAAGGCGGCGGCGCGGTCGTCGGGGTCGGGGAGGTAGGTGTCCAGGAGGGTCAGGTAGAACTGGACGTGGACGGCCTCCTCGAACAGCTGCCGCGACAGGTAGAGCCGCGCCTCCGGCGAGTTGATGTGCTTGTACAGCGTCAGCACCAGGTTGTTCGCGACGATCGAGTCGCCCGTCGCGAAGAACGCCACCAGCCGGCCGATGAGGTGCTGTTCTTCGGGCGTCAGCTTCGCGAGGTCGGCGACGTCCGAGTGGAGGTCCACCTCCTCCACGGTCCAGGTGTTCTTGATGGCGTCCCGGTAACGCTCGTAGAAGTCGGGGTAGCGCATCGGGCGGAGCGTCAGTTCGAAGCCCGGGTCGAGCAGGTTCTGGTTTCGGGTGGTCATTACTGGCAGGCCTCGCAGGACTCGGGGTTTTCCAGGGAGCAGGCGATCGCGTCGGGGTCGGCGGCCTGCTGCACGGGGATGGGCTTGGCGGCCTGCGCCTGGCCCTGGGCGGCGCGGGCGATGCGCGTCGCCGGGCGGGAGCGCAGGTAGTACGTCGTCTTCAGGCCGGACTTCCAGGCGTAGGCGTACATCGAGGAGAGCTTGCCGATCGTCGGCGTCTCCATGAAGAGGTTGAGGGACTGCGCCTGGTCGAGGAAGGGGGTGCGGGCTGCGGCCATGTCGATCAGGCCGCGCTGGGGGATCTCCCAGGCCGTGCGGTACAGGGCGCGGACGTCCTCGGGGATCCAGGGGAAGTCCTGGATGGAGCCGTTGGAGTCGCGCAGGGCTTCGCGGGTGCGGGCGTCCCAGACACCGAGGTTCTTCAGGTCCTGCACGAGGTAGGAGTTGACCTGGAGGAACTCACCCGAGAGCGTCTCGCGCTTGAACAGGTTGGAGACCTGCGGCTCGATGCACTCGTACACCCCAGCGATCGACGCGATCGTGGCCGTCGGCGCGATCGCGAGGAGCAGCGCGTTGCGCATGCCCGTCTGTGCGATCCGCTCGCGGAGAGCGTTCCAGCGCTCGGGCCAGGACAGCTCGACGTCGTAGTGGTCGGGGTGGAGGACGCCCCGGGCGGTGCGGGTCTTCTCCCAGGCGGGCAGGGGGCCGTTGCGCTCGGCGAGGTCGGCGGAGGTCTCGTAGGCGGCGAGCATGATCCGCTCGGCGATCCGCGTGGAGAGGGCCTTGGCCTCGGGGGAGTCGAAGGGCAGGCGCAGTGCGAAGAAGACGTCCTGCAGGCCCATCGCGCCCAGGCCGACCGGGCGCCACTTGGCGTTGGAGCGGCCCGCCTGCTCGGTGGGGTAGAAGTTGATGTCGACCACGCGGTCCAGGAAGGTGACGGCCGTGCGGACGGTCTCGTCCAGCCGTTCCCAGTCGATGTCACCGGTCGCCGCATCCACGAAGGCGCCGAGGTTGACCGAGCCCAGGTTGCAGACGGCGGTCTCGCCGTCGTTGGTGACTTCGAGGATTTCGGTGCAGAGGTTGGAGGAGTGGATGACGTTGCCGGGTTCGGCGGTCTGGTTGGCGGTGCGGTTGGCGGCGTCCTTGAAGGTCATCCAGCCGTTGCCGGTCTGGGCGAGGGTGCGCATCATGCGGCCGTACAGGTCGCGGGCCGCGATGGTCTTCTTCGCCAGGCCCGCCGCCTCGGCCCTGCGGTAGGCGGTGTCGAACTCCTCGCCCCACAGGTCGACCAGCTCGGGGACGTCGGCGGGGGAGAACAGCGACCACTGTTCGTCGGCGTTGACCCGGCGCATGAACTCGTCCGGGATCCAGTGCGCGAGGTTGAGGTTGTGGGTGCGGCGGGCGTCCTCACCGGTGTTGTCCCGCAGCTCCAGGAACTCCTCGATGTCGGAGTGCCAGGTCTCCAGGTAGACCGCTGCCGCGCCCTTGCGCCGGCCGCCCTGGTTCACCGCGGCCACGGAGGCGTCCAGGGTCTTCAGGAACGGCACGATCCCGTTGGAGTGCCCGTTCGTGCCCCGGATCAGCGAACCGCGCGAGCGGATGCGGGAGTAGGACAGGCCGATGCCGCCGGCGTGCTTCGACAGCCGGGCGACCTGGTGATAGCGGTCGTAGATGGAGTCCAGCTCGTCCAGGGGCGAGTCGAGCAGGTAGCAGGACGACATCTGTGGGTGCCGCGTACCGGAGTTGAAGAGGGTGGGGGAGGACGGCAGGTAGTCCAGGCGGCTCATCAGCCCGTACAGGGCCGCGACTTCGTCCACGGAGCGGGGCGTGTCGTCCTCCGCCAGTCCGCTCGCCACGCGCAGCAGGAAGTCCTGGGGCGTCTCCACGACCTTGCGGGTGACCGGGTGGCGCAGCAGGTAGCGGCTGTGCAGGGTGCGCAGGCCGAAGTAGCCGAACCGGTCGTCGGCCGTGCGGTCGACCAGCGCGTCGAGGCGCTCGGCGTGCAGTCGCACGAACTCGGCGGTGCGGTCGGCGATCAGGCCCTCGCGGTGGCCGACCGCGACGGACCCGGTGAAGGACGTCACGCCCTGCGAGGCGGCCTCGTCCCGGATGGCCAGGGTCAGCAGCCGGGCGGCCAGCCTGGAGTAGGCGGGGTCCTCGGAGATGAGCCCGGCGGCAGCCTCCGTGGCCAGCTCCCGCAGCTCCGCCTCGTCGGCCCGAGCGGACCGGCCGCGCAGCGCGGCGGCGGCGACCCGCCCCGGGTCGGCGTCAGGCAGGTCGGCGGTCAGCTCGGTCAGGGTCCGCAGCAGCGCGGCACCGGGACCGTCGGTCTCCAGCTCGCTGACTGAAGCCGGGTCGGCTGGCGCGATGGTCACGTGGGGCTCTCCCTCGCTCGGCACGGGGCCTGGCGGAAGGCAGGGGCAGCCACGAGCGCGCACGGCGTCGCGTCCACCGGCCCACTCCACGAGGCCCGGACGTCAGAACCACCCGGGCCTGGGCGGCCGGGTGCACCGCCGGCAGGTCTTCGGACTCGACACCGCGTGCGGGGGCACGCGAGTACACCGTTGCGGGACAGTTCCGGATTCGCACCGGATTCCCCTGCGACGACAGCGAGACAGAGCATACATCTAGTGCCGGGCTGCCATGGCACCCCCAGATGTAGTGTCGACCCGGCCTCAGAGGGTCAACTCGTACGCGAGGAGTGCGATGTCGTCCCGGCCCGGGAGGGGATGCCGGTCCCGCTCGGGGGCGCGGACGAAACCGAGGCGGGCGTGGATGCGGTGGGCGGTGTGCGTGGTCCGCCGGGTGGGGAGGACCACGCGCACCCGGCCCGCGGTGGCCCGCGCGCTCGACGCGGGCCCGCACCAGCGGCCTCGCCGGCACCTGGCCCCGGGCCGCCGGGGTGACCGCGAGCAGCCGGATCTCTGCCTCTCCCGGGCCCGCGATGTCGGTCATGGGGCCACCGGCGCGGACGAAGGTGCCCCACCAGGAGGACGCCGTCACGAACGGCCGCGAGGACCTCCGCGGCGCCGGCCCACCGAGTCCGCCCGGGGGACACGGCGAGGATCCCTCGGAATCCGACGGGGCGCCTGCCGGGTTGCGGGGCGGAATGCCCATGTTTTCATGGAAGTAGGTGCTTCGTGGGGTCCTCCGTGCCGAAAGCTGGTCTCGGAAGGAGAACGCACCATGACGCGCATCGTCCGTCACCCACCAGGCAAGGAGCGGCCACGCAACGCGCCGATGGCGACGCTGTACGCGAGACGGGCGTGGCGCCGGGTCAGACGATTCCTCCTGGCCTACTGGCACCATCTGACCATCAGGTCGGAGGCCCGCCTCGACACCACCCGCCCCCGGAACTGGCGCAGATGGGCCTCGTACACCAACGTGAACCGGGTTGTCTGGGCCCTTGCCGCGCTCACCGTCCTCGCGTGGGTCGGCGAGGGCGTGTACATCCTGATCTCGCACCACACGACGGGGTTCGAGTCGTGGCGGAAGAACAACCAGGGCTTCGACGCCCTTCTCCGCTTCGTCGGTCCGGTCCTCTCCGCTTCGATCGCCGCCGCCCTCTTCCTGTTCTTCTGGTACTGGTGGACCAAGCGGCGCTACCTCGCGAAGGCGCGCAAGCACCCTCGCAGACTGGTGCCCACCGCCGGCCCCGACATCGCCGAGATCGTGGGCCGCGAGGAGATCGTCCGGGTCCTCGCCCAACGGCTGCGGCAGCGTGACACCCGCAGGCCGTATCTGCTCGTCGGCGGTGTGGGCACGGGCAAGACGGCCGTTCTGGTGCGGCTCACCGAACTGCTCGCCCGGCAGCACGCCGTTCCCGTGCCGATCCGGCTGCGGGACGCCACCGGCGCCGATCTCAACTTCGAGCGCATGGCCAGGGAACGGTTCGCCGAGGAAGCGCCCCGCGGCATCCTGGCACGCACCAAGAACGACCGGGTCTGGCAGCAACTGCTCGCCGACGACAAGGTGGTCGTCATCGCCGACGGCCTGGAGGAGGCGGTCCTCGACGAGCGCCTCCAGGAGGACAGGGACAACATCATCCGCCGGGCCATCGAGCGCGCCCACGAGGACAAACTGCCGCTGGTCATCGCGTCCCGGCCGCACAGTCCGCTGGAGAGCACCCCCGCCGCGATCGTGGAGCTGGAACCGCTCAGCGAGGAGGAGGCGCTGTACTTCGTCGAGGCCCGGATCCCGGAGACGGACGAGCGCCGCGTGGACTGGATCGTGGAGACCGCGGAGGTCACGGAGTCGCCCATCTATCTGCAGATCGCCCGCGAACTGCACCACCACGGAGACCTGGAACGCGACCGTCCGCGCATCGACAAGGACCGGCTGGACACCCGTAGCTGGGACCGCAGCACGCTGCGGCTGTGGCTGCTGGAGACATGGGATCTCGCCGTGCGGGAGGGCCGACTGCGCGGGGAGGTCGAGCTGGACCCGCCGGAGCGCCGCGACACGCTGGAGGTGGTCTCCGCACTCGCCTGCGCAGGACTGCTCCAGGACAAGCTGGAGGTCGGCTTCGCCGAGCTGCTGGACGACGACGTACACCCCGGTCCGGCACGGCGGACTCGGGCCCGGGCGGAGCACCTGTGGGCCAAGAGACCCCGTTTCGACCAGTACGACAAGCGGGGAAACGCCTTCACGGAGTGGCACCGGGAGCGGATCTGGGACACGCTCTGCGCCCATCTGAGCCAGGAACAGAGAGAGCGTCTGACCAAGGGCGACATGGGCCAGTGCCAGACCGCGCTCGCCCACTTGGCGGCCAACGCGAACAAGCTCCAGCTGGTGGAGAGCTTCGAGAAGAGAGTGCGCTTCCCGCACAGCATCATCCAGGCCTACTTCGGCTTCCGCCTGCTGCGGCACCTCGACGAGCGTGACGCCGGCGAGTTGATCAAGCAGGCGCTGCGGCCGCCGGGCCCCAGCCGCGAGCTGCTCATCGCCGCGGTGCTGCTCTCCCGTCACCGGGCGGCGAAGCTGAAGGCCAAGGGAGGCAGTATGGGGGCCGAATGGCACAAGACCCGGGCCGAGCTGGTGCGGCGCGCCCCCGTGTACGGCCACCCCCTGGCCGAGCGGTTGTTCATGGCCGCGAACCATCGTGCCGACGATCCCAAGGCCCTCGACCTGTACGCGGCGGCCCTGGAGGTCGACAGCGTGGAGCGCCGGCCACGGCTGCTGTGGGACATCGTCGAGCGGGTGCACAGCCGCTGGTCCGACATCAAGGGCGACCGCCGCACCGTCGAGGACGCGAAGCTCGCACTGCTCAAGCAGCTCGGCACGGCACTGCGCGCGGCCTCGGAGAAGACCGACACCATGCAGCTCTACGACCACCTCTTCCACATCGGCAAGGCGGAGCCCTCGTACTCCGTACGCCTGGTGGTCGCCCAGGAGTTCGGCAGCGGCGGGAACGACGCGTTCGCCTTCATCCGGGACAAGATCGGCCTGAACACCGACCCCATCAGGGAGTACAACAACGAGGTCGGCAAGCTGAGAGCCCACAAGAGGGACCGGTACCAGGACTGGACGGGCAGGATGCGGAAGGCGGTGGCCTCCCGTGCCTCCTCGCGGGACCAGTCGTCGGCGGAGGTCGATCGGCTCCAGGAGGAGCGGAAGGAGATCAAGCAGCGGTACCGCAAGGCCCGCGTCGAGCTGTCCAGAGAGTTCATGATGCGCGCCTGGATGCTCCCCATGCTGCTGGGCTCCGTCGACGACGCCCACCGTGACGAGGCCCGGGACCGCCTCACCAAGTGGCTGCGCCACCTCGATCCGAAGGACACGCACGGCAGCCCCGACCTCCCCCTCCCGCTGGAGACCGCGCTGGCCCAGGGCTTCAAGTTCGCGGCCAACCGGCGCAAACGCCACCCCCACTCGTACCCGGGCAGCCGGGCCGATCTGATCCGGCAGGCGGAGACCGTGCTGCAGCAGTCACGTTGCTGGTACACCCAGGTGATGCTGCTTCAGGCGCTGTGCCTGTGGGAGCTCCCGGACAGCGTCGGCCGTCATGAGAAGGACGCGGACAGCGCGGTATGGCGGGAGGACGACGTCGACGGTTCCGGCGAGCCGTCCCGGGCGATCGGCGGGAGCAACGCGGTGCAGACGGTGCAGCGCTGGCTGTCGATGGCGGGCACGGTGAACACGGTGCCCGTCTGGCCCGGCGGCAACGGCGACGCGCCCCAGCGGGTCCTGCATCCGTTCGTCGCCGAGGCGGGCGACCTGGCGGCCATGGCACTGGAGACCGGGCAGCCCGAACGCTTCCTGTGGATCGACGAGAAGACCGTCACCGACAACATCGGCTCGCGCACCGGAAACAGCCGTGGCTACCGCAAGCACAACCTGTGGATCCCGCCCTCCGCCGGCTGGAGCACCCTCGACGGGCGCGCCCAGCGCCTCGTCGCCGACGTGCTGATCATGCTGAACCTGGTCGAGCGGGACGGCTATCCGGGCGAGGTCGAGGAGCGCATGCTCCGCGCCGAGCGGCCGGGCATGCCGCTCCCGCCGTGCATCGGCACGAACCGCGAACCGCTACGGCCCGATCTGCGGCCCGGCACCGCCGCCCCGCCCCCGCCGGGCAGCGCCTGTCTGCCCGACTGCAAGTTCCAGCTCTGCCCGTACCCGCCCCGGGGCGGTGTCCCCCGGGGCGAGATCCGTGAGCCCTTCTGCCGCCAGCAGCAGGTCCTCCTGCCCGGTCCGATACGCCGAAAGCTGCCCAGGACCGTGCACCGCAAGACACCCCCGTGGGTGAGCATGCGAGTCCGTGAACTGGACGGCTTCTGGGACGCGATGGCCGGGCGCACGCGTGACTGAGCGCCCGGCCGGGACGTGGGCTAGTGAGCGCTGCCCGCGGTGGCCGGCGGCAGCTCCACCTGGACACCGGGGTCGCCGGCGTCCGCCGTGTAGTCCTCCGGCTTGGTCTCGTCGATGCCCTCGGGGGCCTTCACGGCCTTCAGCACGACGGTGAGGACCACGGTCACCAGGACGTTCAGGACGAACGCCGTCAGACCGATGTAGCCGATCTCCCCGATGCCGGGGATCTCCTTGGCGTTGCCGCCGAAGTGCTTCTGCGTCGGCGAGGCGATGCCGTAGGCCGCGGCCGTGCCGTAGATCATGCCGACCGCCCAGCCGGCGATGAGCGCCCAGCGGTGGAACCAGCGGGTGAACAGGCCACCCACCAGCGCCGGGAAGGTCTGCAGGATCCAGATGCCGCCCAGGAGCTGGAAGTTGATGGCGACCGTCTTGTCCATGGTGAGGACGAAGACCAGCGCGCCGACCTTCACCAGCAGCGAGACCAGCTTGGAGACCTTGGTCTCCTGCTCCGCCGTCGCGTCGGGCTTGATGAAGTCCTTGTAGATGTTGCGGGTGAAGAGGTTGGCCGCCGCGATGGACATGATCGCCGCCGGGACCAGCGCGCCGATGCCGATCGCCGCGAACGCCACGCCCGCGAACCAGTCCGGGAACATGTCCTCGAACAGCTGCGGGATGGCGAGCTGGCCGTTGGTGACCTTCACGCCGGCCGCGATCGCCATGAAGCCCAGCAGCGCCAGCAGACCCAGCATGAGGGAGTACAGCGGCAGGATCGTGGTGTTGCGGCGGATGACGTCACGGCTCCTGGACGACAGGGTCGCGGTGATCGAGTGCGGGTACATGAACAGCGCGAGCGCGGAGCCGAGCGCCAGCGTGGCGTACGTCCACTGGCTCGCCTCGCCCGGCGCCAGCGCCCCGCGCGGCTTGCCGGTGGCCGGATTCACCTGGCTGAACGCCTCGCCCGCCTTGGCGAAGATGTCGTCGAACCCGCCCAGCTTGATCGGGATGTAGATGATCGCCACCGCGATGACGATGTAGATCAGGGTGTCCTTGACGAAAGCGATCAGGGCGGGGGCGCGCAGACCGGACGAGTAGGTGTAGGCCGCCAGCACACCGAAGGCGATGAGCAGCGGCAGGTCCTTCACGAACCAGTTGGTGTTCTCGCCGCCGCCGACGCCCATCACGTCCAGCACCGCCTGGATGCCGACGAGCTGGAGCGCGATGTACGGCATCGTCGCCAGGATGCCGGTCACCGCCACCGCCAGCGACAGGCCCTTCGAGCCGAACCGGCCGCGCACGAAGTCCGACGTGGTCACGTAGCCGTGCTTGTGCGAGACCGACCACAGACGGGGCAGGAAGGTGAAGATCAGCGGGTACACCAGGATCGTGTACGGCACCGCGAAGAACCCGGCCGCCCCCGCCGCGTAGATCGCCGCCGGTACGGCGACGAAGGTGTATGCCGTGTACAGGTCACCGCCGAGCAGGAACCAGGTGACCCACGTGCCGAAGGACCGGCCGCCCAGACCCCATTCGTCCAGGGAGTGCTCGTTCTCGGCCCTGCGCCAGCGCGCGGCCAGGAAGCCCATGACCGTGACGGCCAGGAAGAAGAAGATGAAGACGCCGAGCGCGACGCCGTTGACGCCGTCCTTCACTTCACCGCACCCCCGTTCGTGTCCTTGCGGGCACGCTGGTCACGCTTCCAGAGCTGGTGCGCCAGAATCGTGAGTGCGGTGGAGATCAGCACCCAGAGCATCTGGTACCAGTAGAAGAACGGGATCCCGATGAACGCGGGATCAGTCTTGGCGTACGAGCCGACCCACAGCATCGCCACGAAGGGCGCGACAAGACACAGGGCGATGACCACCCTGACCGGTGTCACCACCGGTGGTCTCACTTCTGGCGTTTCCGACATGCCACGGCTCCGTCCCCTCGCTGATCACCTGTGTAATGAGCAGGCAATCTAGGTGACGGTGTCGCGGGAGTGGAAGACCTCGTCCGCATATCGGTATATCGATTCAGCGAACGTGCCGGACACGTGCCGGGTGGCGCCTAGTCCGCCGGCCGCTTGAGCCGGGCCACGAACTTGTACCGGTCCCCGCGGTAGACCGAGCGCACCCACTCCACCGGCTTGCCCTCGCGGTCCAGCGAGTGCCGGGAGAGCATCAGCATGGGCAGGCCCACGTCGGTGCCGAGCAGCCCCGCCTCGCGCGGCGTGGCCAGGGAGGTCTCGATGGTCTCCTCGGCCTCGGCGAGGTGGACGTCGTAGACCTCGGCGAGCGCCGTGTACAGGGAGGTGTACTTCACCAGCGAGCGCCTGAGGGCCGGGAAGCGCTTGGCCGACAGATGGGTGGTCTCGATGGCCATCGGCTCGCCGTTGGCCATGCGCAGCCGCTCGATGCGCAGCACGCGCCCGCCGGCCGTGATGTCGAGGAGCTCGGCGAGCCGGTCGTCGGCGGTGACGTACCCGATGTCCAGCAGCTGTGAGGTCGGCTCCAGGCCCTGGGCGCGCATGTCCTCCGTGTAGGAGGTGAGCTGCAGCGCCTGGGAGACCTTGGGCTTGGCCACGAAGGTGCCCTTGCCCTGGATGCGTTCGAGCCGGCCCTCCACGACCAGTTCCTGAAGGGCCTGGCGCACCGTGGTGCGGGAGGTGTCGAACTCGGCGGCCAGCGTGCGCTCGGGCGGGACCGGGGTGCCCGGCGCCTGCGTCTCCGTCATGTCGAGCAGGTGCTTCTTCAAGCGGTAGTACTTCGGCACGCGCGCGGTACGGGTGGTGCCGGCCTGGTTCTCCGCACTGCTGACGTCGGTGCTCATGCTCTGCCTTCCCGGCTCCTGATGCCGAAAGCGACCGACATCCCCATCGGCCACGGCTCACATCGTGGCACGGGTTGTCGTGTCAGCACTCCACCCGCACGCTCCGTGATCTCCTCTATATACCGTTGCGCCCGCTGTTGGTCTAGTCCATCGGGAGGGTGAGCCGGGCGGGAGTCCGTGGGACGCGGGTACCCGCGGGACCTGGCGCGCCCTCCCGTCGGGCGCTGCGGGCTAGAGCCCCTGCCAGTCCGGCTTGTTGGCGTAGGTGTGCCGGAAGTAGTCGGCCAGCTTCAGCTTGGACGCGGCGGCCTCGTCGGTGACCACCGTGGCGTGCGGGTGGAGCTGGAGCGCGGAGGCCGGGCAGACGGCCGCGACGGGGCCCTCCACGGTCGCGGCGACCGCGTCCGCCTTGCCCTCGCCGGTCGCCAGCAGCACCAGGTGGCGGGCCTCCAGGATCGTCCCGATGCCCTGCGTGATGACGTGGTGCGGGACCTGGTCGATGTCGCCGTCGAAGAAGCGGGCGTTGTCGATGCGGGTCTGCTCGGTCAGCGTCTTGATCCGGGTGCGCGAGGCGAGCGAGGAGCACGGTTCGTTGAACCCGATGTGCCCGTCGGTCCCGATGCCGAGCAGTTGCAGGTCCACGCCGCCGGCCTCGGCGAGCGCGCGGTCGTACGCCTCGCACGCGGCCTGGACGTCCTCCGCAGTGCCGTCCGGCCCCATGAACGCCTCCATGCCCACGCCCAGCGGCTCCAGCACCTCGCGGCGCAGCACGGAGCGGTAGGACTCGGGGTGGTCGGCGGGCAGCCCCACGTACTCGTCGAGCTGGGCGATCCGCGCCCGTGAGGCGTCCACGGCGCCGGAGCGCACCTTGGCGGCCAACGCCTGGTAGATGGGCAGCGGGGTGGAGCCGGTGGCCACGCCGAGCAGGGCGTCGGGCTTGCGTCGCAGCAGCTGTGCCATGGCCTCGGCGATCAGCTCGCCGCCCGCCGCGGCGTCCGGAACGATGACAACTTCCACGCTGGGCCTGCCGTTCTGAAGAGGGCTCTGTGCGTCTCTATGTGGTTTAGACCAATCTAACAGTATCGACGTTCGGGGGCGCGGGGAAGACGGGCAGGGGGGCGGGGAAGGGTGCGCGGGAGGAGCGGGCCGAAGTGCCGGTCGGACGGAGCAGGCGGGGGAGGGGCGGGAGAGGTCGCGGAGAGGTCGGGGAGTCCTCACCGGGGAGCTCTCAGGTGAGAGAGCCTCCCGTGGCGTCCAGCCAGTGCCCGGTCACCCAGCGGCCGTCCTCCGAGACCAGGAAGGCCACCGCGTCGGCGATGTCCGCCGGCGTGCCCACCCGGCCCAGCGCCGAGTAGCCGGCCGCCCGCTGCCACGCCTCGTCGCTCGCGCGCAGCCAGGCGGCGTTGACGTCGGTGTCCACGATGCCTGGCGCCACCGAGTTCACCGTGATCCCGCGGGGGCCGAGCACCTTGGACAGGTCCCGGGTGAAGACGTCCAGGGCTGCCTTCGTCATCGAGTACGCCATCAGGTCGGGCATCGCGGCGGTCCGGGAGAGGCCGGAGGATATGGTCACGACCCGCCCGCCGTCCCGCAGCCGCCGAGCTCCGAGCCGGGTGAGGAAGAACGGGGCCTTCACGTTCACCGCGAAGAGCCGGTCGTACTCCTCCTCGTCGATCTCCGCGAACGGGCGGGTGGTGCCGATGCCGGCGTTGTGCACGAGGATGTCCAGCCCGTCCGCGTGCCGGTCGAACTCGGCCCACAGCCGCTCGGCGTCCCCGGGTGTCCCGAGCTCCATCCCGAGCGGGAACGCCGAGCCGCCGGCGGCCTCGACCGCCGCGACCGTCTCCTTCGCGGCGGTCTCGTCGCGCCCGTAGTGCACCGCCACCCGCGCCCCGTCGCGGCCCAGCCGTTCGGCGATCCCCCGCCCGATGCCCCGGCTCGCGCCCGTGACCAGTGCCGTCTTCCCCCTGAGCACGCCCATGTCCGCCCCTCCAGACTTGTCTAGCGGTCGCTACAAAAAAACCGTACACCACCCCGCCGACAATTTTCTAGGGGGCGCTATAAAATAGACGCCATGGCGACGGGTCAGGACACACGAGCGCAGGGCGGCACGGGCCGGACGCGGGGCAGGCCGCGATCCTTCGACCGGGCCACCGCGCTGGAGAAGGCGCTGATGGCCTTCTGGGAGCGCGGGTACGAGGCCACCTCGGTGTCCGACCTCACCCGGCTCATGGGCATCGGCGCGCCCAGTCTGTACGCGGCCTTCGGTGACAAGCGGACCCTCTTCGACGAGGTCGTCCGGGTCTACGCGGGCTCGCACGGCGCCTTCACCGACCGCGCCCTCGCCGAGGAGCCCACGGCCCGGGCGGGCGTCGCCCGCATGCTCCGCGAGGCCGCCGCCGAGTACACCGACCCCTGCCACCCGCACGGCTGCCTGATCGTCCACGCGGCCACCAACTGCACCAGCCCCGAGGTGGAGACGCTGCTGCGGGACATGCGCAACGCCAACATCGCCGCCGTCGAAGCCCGGATCCGGGCGGACATCGCGGCCGGGCTGCTGCCGGCCGGCACCGACGCCGCCGCCCTCGCCCGGCACACCGGCGCGATGATCCAGGGCATGTCCCAGCAGGCCCGCGACGGCGCACGCCGGGAGGAACTGGAAGCACTCGCGGAAATTGCCATGGCCGTCTGGCCCCACGACTGACCCGGGCGGGCTAGGCTGCGTGGCATCGCGTGCCGGTGCTCCCAGGAGCGCGGACGCCCCCCACACCATGGACACGCCGTCGTGGTCTAGTCCACAATCGAGTACAACACGCTTCCGCCCTCCCCGCACAGGAAGGCGGATCGAGGAACCGGCGCTCTCTGCCCTGACTGCCCCGGCTCCTCGGCCTTCGGCCGACCGGGACCGCACACCCCACGGCCGATGATGCTCCGGGCTGCGGTGCCGGGAGGGTTGAGGGTCCCTTCCAGGCGCCGCGGCCCGCGGGTGTTTTTCGGCCACCCGCGAGGCCCCGGGTACGCTCGCAGACGTGCCCTCCATGAACGAACTCGTACGCCAGCACACCGCCCTCGACGACTCCGACCTGGAGTGGCTCCACCTGCTGGTCTCGGAGTGGCAGCTGCTCTCCGACCTCTCCTTCGCCGACCTGGTGCTGTGGGTCCCCACCCGGGACGGCACCCGGTACGTCTCGGTCGCCCAGATGCGCCCCAACACCGGCCCGACCTCCTACCAGGACGACATGGTCGGCCACCTGGTCCCGCGCGGTCGGCGTCCCATGCTGGACGCGGCGCTGGACGAGGGCCGGATCGTGCGCGAGGGCGACCCGGAGTGGCGCGAAGAGGTCCCCGTGCGGGTCGAGTCCATCCCCGTACGGCGCGAGGGCCGCGTCCTCGGCGTGATCGCCCGCAACACCAACCTGCTCACCGTGCGCACCCCGAGCCGCCTGGAGCTGACCTACCTCCAGAGCGCCTCCGACCTCGCGCAGATGATCGCGGCCGGCTCCTTCCCCTTCCCGGACCAGCAGGTCGACATGGACGCCTCCCCGCGCGTCGGCGACGGCCTGATCCGGCTCGACGCGGACGGCATCGTCCAGTACGCCTCCCCGAACGCCCTGTCCGCCTACCACCGGCTCGGCCTCGCCGCCGACCTCGTCGGCCACCACCTCGGCCAGACCACCGCCGAACTCGCCCCCACCCGGGGGCCGGTGGACGAGGCGCTGGCCAAGGTGGCCAGCGGCTGGGCGCCGCGCGAGTTCGAGATCGAGGCCCACGACGGGGTCATCCAGTTCCGGGCCATCCCGCTCAAACCCAAGGGCACGCGCATCGGTTCGCTCGTGCTGCTCCGGGACGTCACCGAACTGCGGCGCCGCGAACGCGAGTTGATCACCAAGGACGCCACCATCCGGGAGATCCACCACCGGGTGAAGAACAACCTCCAGACGGTCGCCGCCCTGCTCCGGCTCCAGGCCCGGCGCATCGAGTCCGAACGCGGCCGGGAGGCCCTGGAGGAGGCGGTCCGCCGGGTCGGCTCCATCGCGATCGTCCATGAGACGCTGTCTCAGAACCTGGACGAGCGCGTGGAGTTCGACGACATCGCCGACCGGGTGCTGGCGATGGTGGCCGAGATCTCGCCGGGCAAGGTGGCGGGCCGGCGCAGCGGGCGGTTCGGGATACTCGACGCCGAGGTCGCCACCCCGCTGTCCATGGTCCTCACCGAGGTCCTGCAGAACGCCCTGGAGCACGGTTTCCGTGAGGGCGACACCGGCACGGTCGAAGTCTCCGCGGTGCGTGGCGGCACCACCAAGGAGGCCCGGCTGCTGGTCACCGTCCAGGACGACGGCGTCGGACTGCCCGAGGGCTTCGACCCGCACCGCTCGGGCAACCTCGGTCTGCAGATCGTACGGACGCTGGTGGAAGGCGAGTTGGGCGGATCGTTCGACATGGTGCCGGCGCCGGAGCGCGGGACGCGGGTGATCCTCGACATTCCGGTGCGGGCGCAGAAGTGAGCCGGCGGGCCCACCGGGGAGCGGGCACAGCAAAAAGCCCCGGACCGTCCTTGGTCCGAGGCTGATGCTCGTTGCTGCTCTGCTTGTATCGCTAAGCGCATCGGGGGAACTGCGCGCTGCGGCTCGGGGGCGGGAGATGCGTACGTGCTGTGCGCGCCGCCAAGCTCAGGCTGTCAGTAGGGGTGGGTATGTCAGGCGGAGGCCTGACGAGCCCGGTTGCGGGCGGCGCGGCGCTTCATGGCGCGGCGCTCGTCCTCGCTGAGACCACCCCAGACGCCGGAGTCCTGACCGGACTCAAGCGCCCACTGCAGACACTGCTCGATCACCGGGCAGCGACGGCAGACGGCCTTGGCTTCCTCGATCTGCAGCAGCGCAGGACCGGTGTTGCCGATGGGGAAGAAGAGCTCGGGGTCTTCCTCGCGGCAAACGGCGTTGTGACGCCAGTCCATGGCTGCTACCTCTCCTTGGTATTACGTGCAGGTTGCTTGTGAATGTGAACGCTTTCACGAATCCCTCAACAAGTGAAGGGCCGACCGCCGAGTCTTCACCCGGCGTGGTCCTGTGTTTGAAGAGGGGTTCTGGTGATCAGCGGAGGCCGGTGTTGCGGGCCGTCCCGATCGCCACGTAGAGACTCGCAAACCTCAGCGGCGGATACAACCCCTTCCGGAAAGTTTTTTTTGATTCCTCGGTGTCGACTAGGTCACAGCCGTACTTCCATGGGGTGGACCCTGGTCTAAACGTTCGAGTGAAAGGACTTTCGCCCGTTCCGCTCACACAATCACACGCAGTGCACGGCGTACGCCTGTGAACGTCACGCTCGTACGCAGCCCGAGATGGTCACCGTCCATCTGGAGGGGCAGGGGCACCTTCGAATGCAAGGTGAACTGGTCCAGGTCGTGCAGTGAGACGGCGTGCTTCCCCTGCGGTCCCCGCTCGGGGGACGAAGTGAGCAACTGGGTGCCATACCGGGCAACCGCGGCCGTGGACAGACGGCTGAGGCCGAGCACGTCGATGCCCGTGTCGAACGAGGCTTTAGGTGACGTGTACATCGGGCGATTGCCGAGATACGTCCACGGGGACGTGTTCGAGACTATGGCGACGACCAGATCCTCGATCGGGTCCGCGCCGGGCTGTTCGAGCGTGATCGTGCCGTGCCGGCGGTTCGGCTCGCCGAGGAACTGCCGGATGACCTGACGGACGTACAACGCGTGCGTCGACTTCTTGCCGCGCTCGCGCTGCTGCTCGACCCGGCCCACCACACCCGCGTCGAAGCCGAGTCCGGCGTTGAAGGTGAACCAGCGGGCCGGCACCGCCTCGTCCTCGGTGCCCGGCGTGCCCGAGGTCAGGCCGAGGCCGACGACCCGCTCGGTGCCGTCGCGCAGCGCGTCCAGCAGGGCTCCGGTGGCCTCGACGGGATCGTTGGGCAGCCCCAGCGCGCGGGCGAACACGTTCGTGGAGCCGCCCGGGACGACGGCGAGACCGGGGAGGCGGTCCGGGGCGGGACCGGCGTGCAGGAGGCCGTTGACGACCTCGTTGACCGTGCCGTCGCCGCCGAGCGCCACCACCAGGTCGATGTCGTCGCTCTCCGCCGCCTGCCGGCCGAGGTCGCGAGCGTGGCCGCGGTACTCGGTGGTGACCGCCTCCAGCTTCATCTCGCTCGCCAGCGCATGGATCAGTACGTCACGTCTGCGTGCGCTTGTGGTGGTTGCCGCCGGATTGACCACGAGAAGTGCACGCATGCATGGCAGCGTACCTACTGGGGGGTACTCGGCCCAGACCGAGTTAGGGATCCGGTAAGAGAGCGCGGCGTGAGCCTGGACACTCGGGGGCGCGGGGCGCGGCGGCGCGCCGGAGGGGGAGGGCTACCCTGCTGAGGTGAGCAGTCAGCAGAAGCCCGCCCCGCACACCGCCGAAGCCGCCACGGCCGACGCAGCCGACCCGGCCGCCGGGCCGCGCCCGCGCCGGCTGACGTACGCGGCGGCGCTGGCCGCGCTGGAGGGAGCGGCGCTGGTGGCCGGCGGCCTGTGGGTGCTCGTCCTCGGGCTCACCGGTGACCCGGACGACCGGCAGCAGGCCGTGACCCTGGGGATCACCCTGGTCGTCCTGGCGCTGCTGCCGCTGCTCGCCGCGCGCGGTCTGCTGCTGCGGCGCGGCTGGAGCCGGGGGCCCGCGCTGATCACCCAGCTCATGGCCCTTCCCGTGGCCTACAACCTGCTGCGGGCCGACAGCATGGCCATTCCGGCCGGTATCGCGCTCGGGCTGGTCGCCGTGGTGGCGCTGGTGCTCCTCGTCAACGGCGAGACGACCCGGGCCCTCGGGATCAAGGGACCGGGCCGGGACGAGTAGGGCGCATCGGGCGGGGCTGTTCGCACAGGGTCTCGCCGGGCGGGGCTCACTGCCCGCTCACTCCTCCACGAGGAGCTTCTCGCGGAGCTGGGCCAGGGTGCGGGCCAGCAGGCGGGAGACGTGCATCTGCGAGATGCCGACCTCCTGTGCGATCTGCGACTGGGTCATGTTCCCGAAGAAGCGCAGCAGCAGGATCCGCTTCTCGCGCGGCGGCAGGTCCTCCAGCAGCGGCTTGAGGGACTCGCGGTACTCCACACCCTCCAGCGCCTCGTCCTCGGCGCCCAGGGTGTCGGCGACCGCCGGAGACTCGTCGTCCGTGTCGGGGACGTCCAGGGACAGTGTGGAGTACGCGTTCGCCGACTCCAGACCCTCCAGGACCTCCTCCTCGGAGATGGCGAGCTTCTCGGCCAGCTCGTGGACCGTCGGGGACCGGCCGTGCAGCTGGGACAGCTCGGCCGTCGCGGTGGTCAGCGCGAGCCGCAGCTCCTGGAGCCGGCGCGGCACGCGGACCGCCCAGCCCTTGTCGCGGAAGTGCCGCTTGATCTCGCCGACGACGGTCGGTGTGGCGTAGGTGGAGAACTCCACGCCACGCTCGGGGTCGAAGCGGTCGACGGACTTGATGAGACCGATCGTGGCGACCTGGGTGAGGTCGTCCAGCGGCTCGCCGCGGTTGCGGAACCGGCGTGCCAGGTGCTCCACGAGCGGCAGGTGCATACGGACCAGCTGGTTGCGCAGCTCGGCGTACTCCGTGCTGCCTGCCGGCAGGGTGCGCAGCTCGACGAACATCGCCCGCGCCCCGCTACGGTCCTGGACGTCGTGCTGCACGGCCTGCGCGGCCTCCGTGCCCAGCGCGTCGTCCTCGGCGTGTCGCTCGTGCTCGCTCATCGTCCCGCCCGTAGCCCTTCCCCGAGCCCTGCCCCCCGCGCGGACGGCGGGTCCGGCGCCGCCGCGTGCCTTCGGTGGCGTGCCAGTGGCACCGTCACCGTCGACCCGCGCGGAGTCGTCCTCCGGGTGCGGTCTGGCCTGCTCGGGGATGCCGTCGATGCCGTCCGCCATGCGCCGGGAACCGTCCCGGGGGCCCGCCCCGGGGGTCTCGGCGTCGCCCGACCAGGAGGCACCCCCGTCCCCGGTCGGCAGCTCCCGTGTGCCGCGCTCTTCGTCCCGCACCGGCCCGTCCCCGTTCCTCACGCCGGCCCGGGGCCGGCGCCACGCTGTTTGTAGAGGCTGATCGACACCGTCTTGTCCTCGTCCACGGCGGACGAGACCTTGCCCGCGAGGGCCGACAGCACGGTCCAGGCGAAGGTGTCCCGCGAGGGGGCGTGGCCGTCCGTGGTCGGCGCCGACACGGTGACTTCCAGTGAGTCGTCGACGAGCCGGAAGACACAGCTGAGCACCGAGCCGGGCACGGCTTGCTGGAGCAGGATCGCGCAGGCCTCGTCCACGGCGATGCGCAGGTCCTCGATCTCGTCCAGGGTGAAGTCCAAGCGGGCCGCGAGACCGGCCGTGGCCGTCCGCAGCACCGACAGGTAGGCACCCGCAGCCGGCAGCCGGACTTCCACGAAGTCCTGGTTCGCCGCGGGCTCGCCTGCGATCTGGGACACCCTCACCTCCATGGTGGTACAAGCTTTACGGGGCCGAGGGTCGCCCCCCGGGGTAACGCGTACGTGGTTCAAGCGGTGACGCTATCGCGCTCCGAACGTTTCTGTCCCCGGGACCCCAACCCCCTGGCGTCACTCACAGTAAAGCTGTGGATACGCTCCGTGTCTAGAGGGTTTGCGGGCCCAAATGGGAAGAGCGCGCGCCGGGTTGACGTACCCAGACGTCAGACGCTCGAACCGTCGTGCGGCAGCCGCCGCATGCAGTGTCACACGAGAACGCGGTCGGACGGGACGCTCTCGGCGAGAACGCTCTCGTGGACGGGGTCGAAGGGCGGTCCCGGACGGTGCTCGCGGGGCGCCCGGGAGCGGTCGTGACAGGCTCAGACGAGCACGTGGTCCACGAAGCACCACCGCCAGTCCTCGCCCGGCTCGAACGTGCGCATCACCGGGTGACCGGACTGCGCGTGGTGCTCCGTCGCGTGCCGCCCCGGCGAGGAGTCGCAGCAGCCGACGTGGCCGCAGGTGAGGCACAGCCGCAGCTGGACCGGGTTCGTGCCGTCCCGCAGGCACTCCGGACAGGTCTCGTCGAGCGGCTCCGGTTCCGGGTGCGGCAGCGCGTCGGCATGCGTGCACTGTTTCATGATTGCCAGATTACGACGGTTGTGCGGGTTGCCGCGCGAAAGACGAGGGTGGGCGAGGACCATGGACGTGATGCCCCTGCTGGTGCTGGTGGCGGGCAGTGCCGCGGTGGCCGCGGCGGCCCGGCGTACCCCGGCGCCGGCGCCCCTGCTGCTGGTCGCGGTCGGTCTGGCGGTCTCGTACATCCCCGGCGTGCCGTCCTACACCCTCGATCCGCACATCGTCCTGCCGCTGCTGCTGCCCCCGTTGCTGTACACCTCGGCGAGCGACAGCTCCTACCTCGACCTGCGGGCACAGATGCGGCCGGTGGCGCTGCTCTCGGTGGGCTACGTGCTCTTCGCGACCGTGGTCGTCGGCTGGGCCGCCTACCTGCTCATCCCCGGGCTGTCGCTGACCGCCGCGCTGGTGCTGGGCGCGGTGGTCGCACCGCCGGACGCGGTCGCCGCCACGGCGGTCGCGCGCCGGGTGGGCCTGCCGTCCCGGATCACCACCATCCTCCAGGGCGAGTCCCTGCTGAACGACGCCACGGCGATCACCGCCTACAAGGTGGCGCTCGGCGCCGCCGTCGGGGAGGGGGCCACCTGGGCGGGCGGCATCCGCGAGTTCGCGCTCGCCGCGGTCGGCGGGGTCGGCATCGGTCTCGTCCTCATGGCGCCCCTGCACTGGCTGCGCACACACCTGACCGAGCCCCTCCTGCAGAACACGCTCTCCCTGCTCATCCCGTTCGTCGCCTACGGGGTCGCCGAGCAGGCGCACGCCTCCGGGGTGCTCGCGGTGGTGGTCGTCGCCCTCTACCTCGGCCACCGCGCGTGGGAGGTCGACTTCGCCACCCGTCTCCAGGAGGGCGCGGTGTGGAAGATGGTCGCCTTCGTGCTGGAGTCCGCGGTGTTCGCCCTGATCGGTCTGCAACTGCCGATCGTCCTGAAGCGGCTCGGGGAGTACGAGGGCGCCGTCGCCGTCTGGTACGCGGTCGCCGTCTTCCTGGTCGTGGTGGTGGCCCGTTTCGTCTGGGTCTATCCGGCCACCTTCCTGCCCCGGATCATGTCGACCCGCATCCGGGAGCGGGAACAGGACCCCACCTGGCGGGGCGCGATGGTCACCTCGTGGGCCGGCATGCGCGGTGTCGTCTCCCTGGCCATCGCCTTCGCCATCCCGCCGAGCATGCCCGCCGGCCCGCGCAACCTGATCCTCTTCCTGACCTTCACCACCGTCATCGGCACCCTCGTCGTGCAGGGCGTGACACTGCCGCCGCTGATCCGGCTGCTGAAGTTCCCCGGCCGCGACCGGCAGGCCGAGACGCTCGCCGAGGCAAACGCCCAGGCCCAGGCATCCCGGGCCGCCGAGGCCCGGCTCGACGAACTCCTCTCCGACGACCGCAACGCGCTGCCGCAGCCGCTCGCCGACCGGCTCCGCATGGTCCTGGAGCGCCGCCGCAACGCCGTCTGGGAACGGCTCGGGCAGGTCAACCCGGTCACCGGCGAGTCCGTCGACGACACCTACCGGCGGCTGTCCCGGGAGATGATCAGTGCCGAGCGAGAGGTCTTCGTCAGGCTCCGCGACCTGCGCTACATCGACGACGAGATGCTGCGCGGGCTGCTCAGACGCCTGGACCTGGAGGAGGCGGCGGCCTACCGGGAGGCCGGTTAGCGCTCCGGGGCCGCTGCCGCGGGTTCCGGGAACGGCCGTCCCGTGACGACGGCGGCGATCGCCGTCCCGCGCGCGAAGGCGTTCTCTTCCGCCAGGGCGACCAGTCCGAACAGCAACTTGGCGACATAAAGGCGCTCCACGGGCAGCCCGTGCCGCTGCTCGAAGTCCTGTGCGAACGCCTCAAGTTCCGCTGTCGTGCGGGCGTAACCGCCGCAGTGGAAACGGTCGTCCAGGGTCCAGGTGCCGCTGCGGGCGCCGAAGGCGCGTTCCTGCAGAGCCGCTACGTCGGCCTCCAGGAAGCCGCCCTTCAGGACCGGTACGCCGAGCGCGCGCTGGCCGGCCGCGAGTCCGGCGGCGAGGCCGGCGAGGGTGCCGCCGGTGCCGCAGGCGACCGCGACGACGTCGGCCCGCCCGCGCAGTTCCGTGCCGAGGGCGCGGCAGCCGCGCACCGCCTCGGTGTTGCTGCCGCCCTCGGGGACGACGTACGCGTCCTCGGCGCCCGCCGCGCGCAGGATCCCGGTCAGGGTCTCCGGTTCGGTCTTGCGGCGATATGTCGATCTGTCGATGAAGTGCAGCCGCATGCCGTCGGCCGCGCACCGGGCCAGGGAGGGGTTGAGGGGGCGGTCGGCCAGCTCCTGGCCGCGGACCACGCCCGTGGTCGGCAGCCCCAGCAGGCGGCCCGCGGCGGCCGTGGCCCGCAGGTGGTTGGAGTAGGCCCCACCGAAGGTGACCAGGGCACGGCCGTCGGCCGCCGCGATGTTGGGCACCAGCTTGCGCCACTTGTTGCCGATCAGCTGCGGGTGGATGAGGTCGTCCCGCTTGAGCAGCAGCCGCAGGCCGCGGCGCTCGAACCGGCCGTCCCGCACCTCGTGGAAGGGCGAGGGGAGGCGGGGGCTGAGCGGGTCGGGGCTGGACACGGCTTCATTGTCGCCCGGTACGGACGCGGGGCGGGGGCGGGGTCACCTAGCTGTCCGGCGCCGGGTGCGGACGGGGGGACGGGGGTGGGGTGACACCTGCCCGGCGCCAGGTGCGGACGCGGGCGGGGTCGGAGTCGGGGCCGGGGTCACCGATCTGTGCGGCACCCGGTGCGGAGGGGGGGCGGGGGGCGGGGCCGCACCTGCCCGGCGCCAGGTGCGGACGCGGGCGGGGTCGGAGCCGGGCTCGGGGTCACCGATCTGTGCGGCGGCCGGTAGATCTGTCCGGCGCCCGGTACGGACGGGGACGAGGGCGGGGGCACCGGACTGCCCGGCGCCCGGTGCGGTCACGGGTCGCCGACCTGCCCGCCGCCGGTACGGACGCGGGGGCACCGGCCTGTCCGGACGGCACACCTAGTCCTTCAGCCGTTCCCGCACCCGCTCCCTCAGCCAGGACATCTCGAAGCCCCGGGGGTCCACCTTCCCCGGCTGCCACTCCCGGTGGCCGATGACCGACCGTTCCGTCCAACCGTGGTGCCGGCACAGTGCCGCGGCGACCCGCTCGATCGCCTCAAGCTGTTCGTCCGGCCACGGGTCCTCCCCGTCGCCGAGGTTCTCGCACTCGAAGCCGTAGAAGTGCCGGTTGCCGTCGGTGTTGGCCTCGTTGTCCGGCGGCAGCCGCTTCTCGGCGATCACCGCCCGCAACACCTCGTCGTCCCCGAGCCCGGCGTGGTTGGCGCGGCCGTAGCCGACCAGGTGGACCGTGCCGTCCTTGGTGATCACGCCGTGGCAGAGCGGCCCCGGCAGGTCCGGGTGGCCGTCCCGGCACACCTCCACCGTGCGCGCGCTGCCCTTGGTCACCGTGTGGTGGATCATCACGCCGTGGACCGGACCCCAGGGGCCCTTGTGGTTGCGGTTGTGGTGCTGCCAGTCGCCGACCTCGACGACCGTGACGCCCTCCGCCCTGAGCGCGTCCAGGAAACCGCTCGCCGACATGGGTGGGGCCATGCCCGACTCCTTCGTGCCGTGCCCGTGCGGCCGCCGGTCGCGGCTGCCGGATGTCCTGCCTGTTTCTACCGAAACCGGACGTCCCGGAACGCGTCGTTCGTACGGTGTGCGAGCCGATCCGGACAGAGGGGGCATGCCGTGCGGGCCGGAGCGAGGTCCCCCATCGTGCCCAGTAATCCGATGATCCATTCCCGCTCTTTCGGGTAATGGCGCGCACACGCTGTGTGCTGGGACGCTCGATGCGAGACCGGTGCCCGGCGCACTTCGGTACCGGGCATACATGGGAGGGCATTTCTCTATGTCGGTAGGCGAAGAGGTCCGCACGGATCAGGGCAGGCCGCAGCAGTCCCTCGGGACGGCGGCCGCGCGGAACCTGGCCACCACCACCAAGTCCGCTCCGCAGATGCAGGAGATCAGCTCCCGCTGGCTGCTGCGCACGCTTCCCTGGGTGGACGTCCAGGGCGGCACGTACCGGGTGAACCGGCGTCTGACGTACGCCGTCGGCGACGGCCGGATCACCTTTGTGAAGACCGGTAACCAGGTGGAGGTCATCCCGGACGAACTGGGCGAGCTGCCGGCCCTGAGGTCGTACGAGGACGGGGAGGTGCTGGCCGAGCTGGCCCGCCGCTGCCGGCAGCGCGACTTCGCGCCCGGCGAGGTGATCGCCGACTTCGGCAACCAGACGGACGAGGTGTACCTGCTCGCCCACGGCCGGGTGGAGAAGGTCGGTACGGGTCCCTACGGCGACGACGCCGTCCTCGGTGTCCTCGCCGACGGCGCCTACTTCGGCGACCAGGCGCTGCTCGACCCGGAGGCGATCTGGGAGTACACCGTCCGCGCGGACACCTCGACCACGGTGCTGATCCTCAGCCGCCAGGACTTCCAGCAGGTCGCGGAGCGCTCCGACTCGCTGCGCGCGCACCTGGAACGGCTGCGCTCGATCCCCGAGCAGCGGACCAACAAGTACGGGGAGAAGGAGGTCGAGCTGGCGGCCGGCCACTCCGGCGAGCCCGACATCCCGCACACCTTCGTGGACTACGAGCCACGGCCCCGCGAGTACGAACTGAGCATCGCCCAGACCGTGCTGCGCATCCACTCGCGCGTGGCCGACCTGTACAACCAGCCGATGAACCAGACCGAGCAGCAGTTGCGGCTCACGGTCGAGGCGCTGAAGGAGCGCCAGGAGCACGAGCTGGTCAACAACCCGGAGTTCGGTCTGCTCAGCAACTGCGAGTACGACCAGCGGATCCAGCCGCACGACGGCGTGCCGAGCCCGGACGACCTGGACGAGCTGCTCAGCCGCCGCCGCGGCACCAAGCTCCTCCTGGCCCACCCGCGCGCCATCGCCGCGATCGGGCGCGAGCTGAACAAACGGGGACTGGTCCCGGAGACCATCGACATCGCCGGCAACCGCATCCCCACCTGGCGCGGCGTGCCGATCTACCCGTGCAACAAGATCCCGATCAGCGAGGCCCGCACGACCTCCATCATCGCCATGCGTACCGGCGAGGCCGACCAGGGCGTCATCGGCCTCAGGCAGTCCGGCATCCCGGACGAGATCGAGCCGAGCCTGTCCGTCCGGTTCATGGGCATCAACGAGCAGGCCATCATCAAGTACCTGGTGACGGCCTACTACTCGGCCGCGGTCCTGGTGCCCGACGCGCTCGGCGTACTGGAGAACGTCGAGATCGGTCGATGGAGGTGACGTCTCCGCACGTCGCGGCCGTGTCCCCGCCCCCCGGGGCGGGTAGGCCCTCGGGGTACGCGTCCGGCCGGGCCGGTGACGTCGTACTCCGCGGACCTGGCGAGGGGGAGGCATGGCCGAGTTCATGACGGAGACCGAGGAGCGTTCCTCCGGTGTGCCGCGTCCCGGCACACCGGGGGAGCCACCCGAGAAGGCCGGGGACGGCGCCGCCGGTCCGCTCGACGCACACGAGGCGGCGGTTCAGCTGGAGCGCGCCCGGGCGCTGGTCGACCCGGAGCTGCGCGCGGCCGTGGAGTCGCTGCCCGGCTCCATGCGCCGGATCGCGAGCTACCACTTCGGCTGGCAGCACGCCGACGGCACGCCGGCGGCGGGCAACGCGGGCAAGGCGATCAGACCCGCGCTCGTGCTGGCGGCCGCCACGGCACTCGGCGGCCCGGCGGCCCGGGCGGCGGCCGTCCCGGCGGCAGCGGCGGTCGAACTGGTCCACAACTTCACGCTGTTGCACGACGACGTGATGGACCGGGACACCACCCGCCGCCACCGGCCGACGGCCTGGACCGTGTTCGGCGACGCTGACGCGATCCTCGCCGGGGACGCCCTCCAGGCGCTGGCCCTGCGGCTGCTCGCCGAGGATCCGCACCCGGCCTCGGTGTCGGCCGCGGCCCGGCTCGCGGCCTGTGTCGTGGAGCTGTGCGAGGGCCAGCACGCCGACACCGACCTGGAGCGGTGCGCGCCGGACGCGGTCACCCTGGACGAGGTGCTCGCCATGGCCGAGGCGAAGACCGGAGCCCTGCTGGGCTGTGCCTGCGCGCTCGGCGCGCTGTACGCGGGCGCGGGCGAGGAGGAGGTGGCCGCGCTGGACGGCTTCGGCCGGCAGGCCGGGCTCGCCTTCCAGCTCATCGACGACGTCATCGGCATATGGGGAGACCCGCGGCACACCGGCAAGCCGGCGGGCGCGGATCTGGCCGCCCGCAAGAAGTCCCTGCCGGTGGTGGCGGCGCTGACCTCGGACACCCCGGCGGCGGCCGAGCTCGCCGCGCTGTACGGGACGCCGTTCCGCGAGGAGGAGGCGGAGGCCGGGGAGATCGCGCGTACGGCGCTGGCGGTGGAGCGGGCCGGCGGACGGGACTGGGCGCAGGCCGAGGCGGCCGACCGGATGGCCCGGGCCATGCAGGAGCTGGCCCGCGCGGTCCCCGATCCGGAGGCGGCGGGAGGTCTGCTGGCACTCGCCGAGTTCGTGACCCGGCGCACCAGCTGAGGCCGCCCGTCCCGGCGGCCGAGCAGAACCCGGAGCCCCCGGGCCCGTGCGGCTCCTGACCCCGCGCGGTCATCGGGGGCTCCGGCCAGGCGGGCCCCGCGCACTCCCACAGTGTGCGGGGCCCGCCGATCACCCGGCGACGGACGTCGAGGTCGTCGCGGGAAGGAGCGCCGAGGGCGCCACCGGCCTACCCTGAGGACATGGACAGCGAGGAACACGTCTGTCCCGTCTGCGGACAGCCCGTGGAAACGGTCGTCAAGAGGCACAAGACCCTGGGCGCCTGGGTGCCGGTCTGGGGCCCCGGTCCCTGCCGCAATCCCGACTGCGCGACGTACACCGGGACCGGCTCCCGACCCGCTGAGCAGGAGCGTTCCGCCGGTGCGCAGGCCCGGCCGGGCGGTGGCAGCGGTCCGGGGGACCCGTCGGCGGCGGGCGCCGAGAACAGCGCCGTCTGAACACGGGGGCAGGCGGGGGCGCCGTAGCGTGGGCGCATGCCGAAACTGCCGTACGTCCTGCACCTCACCGAGCGCTCCCTGTGGGAGGCGGCGCGCGAGAGCGGCGCCTACGAGATGTCCACCCGGGGCCGCACCCTCCAGGAGGAGGGCTTCATCCACTGCTCCACCCGCGAGCAGCTCCCGCGCATCGCCGACCTCCTCTACGGCGGTTACGACGGCCCGGACGAGCTGGTCGTGCTGGTCGTGGACCCGGCGCTGGTCGGGGCGCCGGTGAAGTACGAGTCCGTCGAGCCGGGCGGGGAGGAGTTTCCGCACGTGTACGGGCCCGTACCGGTCGAGGCGGTGGTGGACGTGGAGCCGTGGGGCTGAGCCGGGAGGCGGCGCGGCAGGCCCTGCACGGTCCCGTGTGGCGGTCAGCCGGCGCCGGTGCCCTGATCACGGCGGGCACCGCCGGCCGGCAGTCCGCCCGTTTCCGGGTCGCGGCCGGTCAGGCAGTAGGTGCCGCCGGCCGGGTCGCGCATCACCGTCCAGTGGGCGCCGTCGCGCACCGGAACCGCACCCAGCTCCTCGTGCCGCGCACGGACGGCGGTGATGTCCGCGCAGGCCAGGTCGAGGTGAGCGGAGGCAGGGCGCTCCTCGTCGAGCCGCTGGAGCAGCAGCCGTACCGGCAAGCCCGTCGGCGGCCGCAGCACGGCGAACTCGGGGCGGGAGCCCGTCAGCCGCTCCCACCCGGTCAGCGCGGCCCAGAACGCGGACTCGGTGTCGTACCGGGACGGCGGGATGTCGAGGCACACCTGGTCCAGGCGGCTGCCGGACACCACCGGCGGCCGTACCGTCTCCCCGTGCCAGGGCACGGCGCAGAACAACTGCCCTGCCGGAGAGCGCAGTACGGCCCAGTCGCCGTGGTCCGCCACGAGACCGGCGCCGAGTCGCCGGGCGAGTGCCGTCAACTGCCGTACGTCCTCGGCGCACAGGTCGAGGTGGGCGCCGCCGTCGCCCTCGGTGACGCCCTGGAGTTTCACGGAGGGGTCCGCCCCCTCGGGCAGCAGGGTCACGAACTCGCCGCGCTCGCCGCGGAACGCGGTAAGCCGGGTGCCGGTGACGGCCGTCCAGAAGACGCACGCGTCGGCCAGGCGCGCGGCGGGACGGTCGGCGAAGGCATACGTCCAGCGGATCGTCATCCGGGGAGTCTAGGCGGAGCCATGTCCGAACCGGGCGACGGGCAGCGGGACTTCGGCGGCCGGAGCCAGCGGCCGGAGTCAGCGGGCGGGGTTCAGCCCGTGGGGCGTTCGAGGAAGCGGAGCTGGTTGCCGGCCGGGTCCCGGAAGGCGCAGTCGCGCACCCCGTACGGCTGGTCCATCGGCTCCTGGAGGACGTCGGCGCCGGACTCGCGCACCCGCTCGTACAGCGCGTCGCAGTCGGGCGTGGTGAAGATGACACCGCGCAGCAGGCCCTTGGCGAGGAGTTCGTTGAGCGCCTGCTTGTCGGCGGGGGAGGCGTCCGGGCTCGCGTCCGGCGGCTCCAGGACGATCTCCACGTCGGGCTGGAGCGGGGAGCCCAGGGTCACCCAGCGCATCCCCTCGAAGCCCACGTCGTTGCGGATCTCCAGACCGAGCACGTCCCGGTAGAAGGCGATGGCCTTGTCATGGTCGTCCACGGCAAGGAAACACTGCGCGAGTTTCACGTCCATGGACTCACCCTAGAGTCGGGGACGGCGTCGCGCCTCAGTACGGGCGGCGGCGCGGCCGGGTCAGCCGGCGGGCCACACAGGGCGGGATCGCCGCGGTCTCCTCGTGGTCGCGGGCGCGGTAGGCGCTCGGCGTCTCGCCGACCAGCTCGGTGAACCGGGAGCTGAAGGAGCCGAGCGAGGTACAGCCGACGGCGAGGCACACCTCGGTCACGGTGAGATCGCCCCGGCGCAGCAGCGCCTTGGCCCGCTCGATCCGCCGGGTCATCAGGTAGCTGTACGGCGTCTCCCCGAACGCCCTGCGGAAGCTGCGCTGGAAGTGGCCCGGCGACATGAGGGCGTCACGGGCCAGCTCGGTCATGTCGAGCGGCTCGGCGTACTCGCGGTCCATGCGGTCGCGCACGCGCCGCAGCCGTCGCAGGTCCTCCAGGGCGGTCACCCGCTCAGCTTCGCACAGGGCCGCGCAACAGAATCCCACCCATGCGACGGAGCGTTCTCCTCCAGTTGTCCGGGGATTGACCTGCCCTTGCTTGCCTTGGGGAATGGACCACATCACGTTCCTCGTGGCGGTCGTCATCGTCACGGCTCTGGCGTTCGACTTCACGAACGGGTTCCACGACACCGCGAACGCGATGGCCACCTCCATCGCCACCGGCGCGCTCAAGCCCCGGACCGCGGTCCTGATCAGCGGATTACTCAACATCGTCGGTGCCTTCCTGTCCACGGAAGTGGCCAAGACGATCTCCGGCGGAATCGTGGACGACACCCTGGTCAGCCCAGGAATGATCTTCGCGGGGCTGGTCGGGGCGATCCTGTGGAACCTGCTCACCTGGCTCGCCGGTCTCCCCTCCAGCTCCTCGCACGCCCTCTTCGGCGGGCTCATCGGCGCGGTCTGGGTCGGCGCGGGCTCCCACGGCGTGCACTTCGACAAGGTGGTCGAGAAGGTGTTGCTACCGGCCGCGGTCTCCCCGGTGGTGGCCGGTCTCGCGGCCCTGGTCGCCACGTACCTCGCCTACAGGCTCACCGCCCGCGCCCGCCAGGACTCGGTGACGAAGGGGTTCCGCCTCGGCCAGATCGCCTCCGCCTCCCTGGTCTCCCTGGCGCACGGCACCAATGACGCGCAGAAGACCATGGGTGTGATCACTCTGACCCTGATCTCGGCGGGGGCGCTGGGCCATGACGCCGGCCCGCCGGTCTGGGTGATCGCCGCGGCCGGCCTCGCGATCGGCCTCGGCACCTATCTGGGCGGCTGGCGGATCATCCGCACCATGGGCAAGGGGCTGGCGGAGATCCAGTCGCCGCAGGGGTTCGCCGCCGAGACGGCCTCGACGACGGTGATCCTCACCTCCGCCCACCTCGGCTTCGCGTTGTCCACCACGCAGGTCGCCTCGGGCAGCATCCTGGGCGCCGGTCTCGGCCGGCGGCTCGCCGAGGTCCGCTGGGGGGTGGCCGTCCGGATGGTGCTCGCGTGGCTGATCACGCTGCCCGCGGCGGCGCTGGCCGGCGGTCTCGCCGCGAGCGTGGTCAAGCACGGCGGGAACGCCGGCACGGTCGTCATCGCTCTGGTCGTGCTGGCCCTGGCCACGGCCATCGTCGCCGCGTCCCGGCGCAATCCGGTACACGCCGACAACGTCAACGACCACCACGAGGTCACCCTCCGCACCCCGGCCCCGACGAACGTCGGTTCGGCCGCCTGACCCCCGGGAGCCCTTCATGCATGTCGACTGGTCCGCCCTCGGCCGCGTCGCCGCGGTCAGCCTCGGCGTCACGGTCGCCGTGGTCGTCGTGTTCTCTCTGGGCGTCCTCGGCCTGTCCCGCGCGGAGGAGGCCGGTGACGGCGCCTCCGCCACCGGCCGGGCCCAGGCGGGGTTGTGCTTCCTCGCCTGCGCGGCGGTGGTGGCGTACGGGATCCATCTGATCGTGCCGCAGTTCCACTAGGCGAGGAGGCCCCGGGGCGCGCGGCGTGTGAACGACGGGCCGCCGCGGGCCGGAATCCACGCGAGAGCGGCCCGCCCGGGCATCCGGGCGGGCCGCTTCCGCGTTCTGTGCGAGATCCAGGGGCCTTGGGTCAGGCCTTCTTGGTCTCCCAGAAGATCTTGTCGATCTGGGCGATGTAGTCCAGCGCCTTCTGGCCCGTCGCCGGGTCGGTGGACGCCTTGGCGGCCGAGAGGGCCTTCAGGGTGTCGTTGACCAGCTGGTGCAGCTCCGGGTACTTCTCGAAGTGCGGGGCCTTGAAGTAGTCGCTCCAGAGCACGGACACGTGGTGCTTGGCCAGCTCCGCGCGCTGCTCCTTGATGACGGTGGCGCGCGCCTGGAAGTGGGGGTCGTCGTTTCCGGCCATCTTCTCCTGGACGGCCTTCACCGACTCCGCCTCGATGCGGGCCTGGGCCGGGTCGTACACGCCGCAGGGCAGGTCGCAGTGGGCGCTGACCTTGACCTTGGGGGCAAACAGGCGGGAAAGCATGGAGCATTCCTTCCTCGTGATCGTCTTCTCAGGTGCGACATTACTCCCTGTGGAAGGCGATTTCTCGGGTGCCCCCCAGGGCTTAGGACAAAAGTCCAGGGTGAGACTGAGACTGGTGGAGGAACGGACCGGGGAGGTGCCGGGGATGCCGGAGCTGTCGCAGGAGACCGAACGGGGGAGGGCCGTGGCGCCCTTCGGGCTGGCCGAGGTGACCGGCCCGTCCATGGTGCCCACGCTGCACCACGGGGATCAGCTGATCGTGCGGTACGGAGGTGCGGTCAGGCCCGGGGACGTCGTGGTCCTGCGTCACCCGTTCCAGCAGGACCTGCTGGTCGTCAAGCGTGCGGTGGAGCGGCGCGAGGGCGGCTGGTGGGTGCTCGGCGACAACCCGTACGCGGGCGGGGACAGCACGGACTACGGGGTCGTGCCCGAGGAGCTGATCCTTGGGACGGCCTGGTTCCGGTTCCGCCCGCTGCGGGCCGGTCAGCGCTCGCCGCTCGCGCTGCTGCGCTGGGCGCTCTCGGCGGCGAGGCCGCTGCTGCCCGACCGGTCGGCCTCCAGGCGCTTGCGGGCCCGGTAGGCGGCGACGTTGGCGCGGGTGGCGCAGCGGTCCGAGCAGTAGCGGCGGGAGCGGTTGGTCGAGGTGTCCAGGTAGGCGTTGCGGCACGGGGCGGCCTCGCACAGGCCGAGCCGGTCGACGCCGTACTCGGTGAGGTGGAAGGCCAGGCCCATCGCCGCGATCGCCGCGTAGCCGGCGGTGGCGTTGGACGGGTGGTCGGCCAGGTGCATGTGCCAGAGGGGGCGGCCGTCCTCGTCGCGGTGGTCGTGCCCGGAGATCTGCGGGCTGACCGGGAACTCCAGCAGCAGGGAGTTCAGCAGGTCCACGGCCAGGGTCTCGTCGCCCTGGTCGGCTGCCTCGAAGACCCCGCGCAGCCGCGCCCGGACCGAGCGGAAGCGTGTGACGTCGGCGTCGGTGGCGCGGCGGGCCGCCGACGCGTTGTCGCCGAAGAGATCGCGGACGGCCTCGACCGTGGTCAGGGTGTCCCTGCCCCGGGCCGGTTCCTCGCTGTTCACGAGACGTACGGCGTAATCCGAGTAATAGGCCAGTTCCACTTGTAGTCCTTACGAAGGCGCTTTATCGTCGGGTCTGCGGTCGGGTAACAGCCGGTCGTGCTTCCAGGGTATTACGCGAACCGAGGGGAGTCGCTGTTCCATGACGACGAGTACCGGAACCGACTGGGCGGCTTGGCAGGAGAGCTGGGACCGGCAGCAGGAGTGGTACATGCCGGACCGTGAGGAGCGGTTCCGGATCATGCTCGACATGGTCGAGGCGCTCGTGGGCACGGCCCCCCGGGTGCTCGACCTCGCGTGCGGCACCGGCAGCATCACCGCCCGGCTGCTGCGCCGCTTCCCCGAGGCCACCAGCACCGGCGTCGACCTCGACCCCGCGCTGCTCGCCATCGCCCACGGCACCTTCGCCGGCGACGACCGGGTCACCCTCGTCACCGCCGACCTCAAGGACCCCGACTGGCCGGCCGGACTGCCGTACGACTCCTACGACGCCGTACTGACCGCCACGGCCCTCCACTGGCTGCACAGCGAACCCCTCGCGGCCCTCTACGGTCAGGTCGCGGGGCTGGTCCGCGACGGCGGTGTCTTCATGAACGCGGACCACATGATCGACGACACCACGCCCCGGATCAACGCGGCCGAGCGCGCCCAGCGCCACGCCCGCATGGATCAGGCCAAGCGGGACGGCGCCCTGGACTGGGCGGACTGGTGGCAGCTGGCCGCCCAGGACCCGGTCCTCGCCGAGCCGACCGCCCGCCGCTTCGAGATCTACGGCGAACACGCGGACGGGGACATGCCGTCGGCGGCCTGGCACGCGCGCACCCTGCTCGCCCAGGGCTTCGGCGAGGCCCGGCCCGTGTGGTGCTCGCCCTCCGACACGCTGCTCCTCGCCGTCAAGTAGACCGGCGCCCGGCACACACAGAGGCGGTACGAGAAGTCGTACCGCCTCTTCCGCGTCCCCCAGGGTCCCCACCGCACTGGTACGGGTGAGACGGTCCGTATCCGGGGACCGGCGGAAAGGGAGAGAGCTCCTCAAGGGCACGAAGAAGCCGCTCGGCGGGAAGACGCCCGGCCCCTACGACGGGGAGTACGCGGTCACGCGCGACGGGGGCACCGGCAACTGGCGCTCAGGCCGCAGCTGCTGCCCTGACGACGGGCGAGGGCGGTACGGAGATCCCGTACCGCCCTCGCCCGGTGCCGCGTCGGAGCACCCGCTTCGGAGCACTCGCGTCAGCGCGCCCGTCTCACCGCGCCGGTTTCAGCGCGCCCGTCTCAGAGCACCTTGGACAGGAACGACTGCGTCCGCTCGTGCCGCGGGTTCGTCAGGACGTCCCGTGGGTGGCCGGATTCCACCACCACGCCGTCGTCCATGAACACCAGGCTGTCGCCCACCTCGCGGGCGAAGCCCATCTCGTGGGTGACGACGACCATGGTCATGCCGGACTCGGCGAGGTCCCGCATGACGTCCAGGACGTCACCGACCAGCTCCGGGTCCAGGGCCGAGGTCGGCTCGTCGAACAGCATCAGCTTCGGGTCCATCGCCAGCGCCCGGGCGATCGCCACGCGCTGCTGCTGGCCGCCGGAGAGCTGCGAGGGGTAGTGCCCGGCCCGGTCGGCCAGGCCCACGCGCTCCAGCAGCTGCATGGCGCGTTCCCTCGCCTGCGTCCGGTTCGCGCCCTTGACCTGCACCGGCGCCTCCATGACGTTCTCCACGGCCGTCATGTGCGGGAACAGGTTGAAGCGCTGGAAGACCATGCCGATGTCCCGGCGCTTCATCGCGACCTCGCGGTCGCGCAGCTCGTACAGCTTGTCGCCCTGCTGGCGGTAGCCGACCAGCTCGCCGTCGACGTACAGCCGCCCGGCGTTGATCTTCTCCAGGTGGTTGATGCACCGCAGGAAGGTCGACTTGCCGGAACCGGAGGGGCCGATGAGGCAGAACACCTCGCCCGGCTTGACCTCCAGGTCGATGCCCTTCAGCACCTCGACATGGCCGAAGGACTTGTGGACGCCCTGCGCCCTGACCATCGGGACGGTGTCCTGCGGCGGGGTCTTGCTCAGCTTGTCGGTCATGCCATGCCTCCCTTAGGCCGGCCCAGGGAGAGCATGTTGGTCTTCACCTTCTGCCACGGCGTCGGCGGCAGCTGGCGGCTGGAGCCGCGGGCGTAGTACCGCTCGATGTAGTACTGGCCGACGCTCAGCACCGACGTCATGATCAGGTACCAGGCCGCGGCGAGGAAGTACATCTCCACCGGGGCGCCGGAGTTCTGGCCGATGTCCTGGGCGTAACGGAACAGCTCGGGATACTGGACGGCCGCCACGAGCGAGGTCGTCTTCAGCATGTTGATCACTTCGTTGCCCGTCGGCGGCACGATCACGCGCATCGCCTGCGGGATGACCACCCGGCGCAGCGTCTTGCCGTGACTCATGCCGAGCGCGTGGGCCGCCTCGGTCTGGCCCTCGTCCACCGCCAGCAGACCGGCCCGGCAGATCTCGGCCATGTACGCCGCCTCGTTCAGACCCAGGCCGAGCAACGCCGTCAGCAGCGGCGTCATGAAGTTCGACCAGTAGTCCTTGTAGAACGGCATCAGGTTGATGTACTCGAAGACCAGGCCCAGGTTGAACCAGAGGAACAGCTGGACCAGGACCGGGGTGCCGCGGAAGAACCAGATGTAGAACCAGGCGATGGACGAGGTGACCGGGTTCTTCGACAGCCGCATCACCGCGAGGACGATGCCGCCGACGATGCCGATCAGCATCGACAGCACGGTCAGCAGGAGGGTCTTGCCGACGCCGGTGAGGATCCGGTCGTCGAAGAAGTAGTCCGGTACCGCGTGCCAGTTGATCCGGCCCTGGCCGAACGCGTAGATGATCGCGACGAGGAGCGCGATCGCGATGACGGCGGAGACGTAGCGTCCGTAGTGCCGGACCGGAATGGCCTTGATGGCCTCCGCGCCGGCCGGTGGCGTGTCCACCGGCCCCGCCGTCTTGTCGATGTCAGTCACGGGAATTGCCTCTCAGTGGCCGCTTGGTGCCGCGGGTCACTTGCCGCCGTTGATCACGGACTCCTTGACGGCGCCGTCCTGCGCGCCCCACTTTTCGAGGATCTTCTGGTACTCGCCGTTCTTGATGATCGCGTCCATCGCGGCCTGGAGGGCGTCGCGCAGCTGGGTCTCCTTCTTGGAGACCGCGATGCCGTACGGGGCCGCCTCGACCTGGTCGCCGACGATCTCGAAGTCCTTGCCGCCGCCGGAGGTCTTCACCGCGTACGCCGCCACCGGGAAGTCGGCGGACACGGCGTCCGCGCCGCCCGAACGCAGCCGGGTCTGGGCCTGCTGGTTGTCGTCGAAGGCCTCGATGGCGAGCTTCTTGCCGCTCGGACACTTCTTGGCCTGCTGCTTGGCCAGGTCCTCGGAGGTGGTGCCGCGCTGGACGGCGAGCTTCTTGCCGCACAGGTCGTCCCAGGACGTGATGCCCTTGGTGTCGCCCTTGCGGGTGTATATCGAGACACCGGCGGTCAGGTAGTCGACGAAGTCGACGCCCTCACCGACCTTCTTGCCGGTGTCCGGGTCGACGCCCTCCTGACGGTTCTTGTTGTCCGTCATGGCCGACATGGCGATGTCGTACCGGTCCGAGCGCAGACCGGTGAGCAGGGCGTCGAAGGTGCCGTTCTGGAAGTCGAACGTCACCCCGAGCTGCTTGCCCAGGGCCGCCGCCAGGTCGGGGTCCAGGCCGACGACCTTGCCGGCGGCGTCCTTGTACTCGACCGGGGCGTACGCGATGTCCGAACCGACCCTGATCTTGCCCTTGCTCCGGATGTCCTGCGGGAGCTTGTCGGCGAGCGGGGCGCTGCCGGCGGAAGCGCTGCCGGAGTTCTCGTTCTTGTCCTTGGTCTGGTCACCGCAGCCGGTGATCAGAAGGGCCCCTGCGACCGCGATCGCACCGGCCGCGGCCAGACGGGAGCGCGCTGCGGTCGTACGACGGGTGGAGCTTGCGGTCATCGTGGTTCCTCCGGCGGATGGAAGAGTTGCCGATGGGTCGACGGAAACACACACCTTCGGGTGTCGCGACCTCGTGGGTTTACGGCATCTTGCCATTCGGTCTGCGCCATTCAGGGGCGTCGCTATGTCAAAATCGGATAACGGGTGACCCCCGAACCGCATCAGGTCGGTACATCCTTGGTCCATCCCCACCGAACCATCTACGGGAATCCAGCACCCCGGCCGGAAAATCTTCAGCATGTCTCAGGATGCGGTCACTCCCTCCCCCGCCCCTATCGGTCGTCCCTGGGCGTTTTCGGGCCATTCCGGTCCGCCGTCGCGCGTCATCCGCGTGCCGTCCGCGCTTCGCCCGCGTGTCGTCTTCCGGTTCCGGGATGTGACCTTGCACCTATTGGACTCGTCGCGGGCGCCGTCCGTCCGGTAAGAAGGTTCTTTACACCCCTCATCCGGGGCTCAGGGCGCGTGTGCGGCGCGCCCGTCGCGTATGAGCTCGTACGTATCCGCAATCGAGCCGTACGCGGTGCCCGCCCACCCCTCACCAGGAGTGGTCGACCCTCAAACCATGCATACCTAAGGGGTAAAACAAAGTGGCAGCGGAGATCGTCAATCCTCGCAGCGACAACACAACGGACCAGGACGGCGGGGCGGAGCCCCTCGATTCCTTCGATCCGGCGTTCGCGCTGCACCGCGGCGGCAAGATGGCCGTGCAGGCCACCGTGCCGGTCCGCGACAAGGACGACCTTTCCCTCGCGTACACGCCCGGCGTCGCTCGCGTGTGCACCGCGATCGCGGAAACGCCGGAGCTGGTCAACGACTACACATGGAAGTCCAACGTGGTCGCCGTCGTCACCGACGGCACGGCCGTGCTCGGACTCGGGGACATCGGTCCCCAGGCGTCCCTCCCCGTGATGGAGGGCAAGGCGATCCTGTTCAAGCAGTTCGGCGGCGTCGACGCGGTGCCGATCGCGCTCGACTGCACCGACGTGGACGACATCGTCGAGACCGTCGTCCGGCTCGCTCCCTCCTTCGGCGGAGTGAACCTGGAGGACATCTCGGCGCCCCGGTGCTTCGAGATCGAGCGCCGCCTCCAGGAGCGCCTCGACATCCCGGTCTTCCACGACGACCAGCACGGTACGGCCGTCGTGACGCTCGCGGCGCTGCGGAACGCGGCGCGGCTCAGCGGACGCGAGATCGGTCAGCTGCGGGCCGTCATCTCCGGAGCCGGCGCGGCCGGTGTCGCCATCGCCAAGATGCTGATCGAGGCCGGCATCGGTGACGTGGCGGTGGCCGACCGCAAGGGCGTCGTGTCGGCCGACCGGGAGGACCTGACCCCGGTCAAGCGCGACGTGGCCGGCTTCACGAACAAGGCCGGCCTCACCGGCTCGCTGGAGGACGCCCTCGCGGGCGCCGACGTCTTCATCGGCGTCTCCGGCGGTACGGTCTCCGAGGACGCCGTCGCCTCCATGGCCGAGGGCGCCTTCGTGTTCGCGATGGCCAACCCGAACCCCGAGGTGCACCCGGACGTCGCGCACAAGTACGCCGCGGTCGTCGCCACCGGGCGCTCCGACTTCCCGAACCAGATCAACAACGTGCTGGCCTTCCCCGGGATCTTCGCGGGCGCGCTCCAGGTGCGGGCCACGCGGATCACCGAGGGGATGAAGATCGCCGCCGCCGAGGCGCTGGCCGCGGTGGTCGGTGACGACCTCGCCGCCGACTACGTGATCCCGTCCCCGTTCGACGAGCGGGTCGCTCCCGCCGTCACAGCGGCGGTCGCCGCCGCCGCGCGGGCCGAGGGCGTGGCTCGTCGGTGACACGGCGCCGCCCAGCGCTGAACAGCGCTTGGTAGTACCGGGTAGTACCGGGTAGTAATGATCGGCCCCGTCCGTGCGGACGGGGCCGCTCCTTTGGCCGAGGGCCCGCCGGTCCGGGGGTTCGGACGGTGCCGTCCGGGGTGCCGGTGGTCGTGCGCCGCACGGGTGCCGTTGCGCAAGAGGGCATGTGTCACAGGGGGGCCTGGTTCCGCCGGCTGCATCGCGCACCTATCGTCGGCACCATGTTCGCTGTCTACGCCGCCCGAATCGACCGCGACCAGCCGCTCACCGGCCTTGAGTTGGGGGAGCGCCCGGCTCCCGAGGCCCGTCCCGGCTGGAGCACCGTCACGGTGCGGGCCGCTTCCCTCAATCACCACGACCTCTGGTCCCTGCGGGGCGTCGGCCTCCCGGAGGACCGGCTGCCCATGATCCTCGGCTGCGACGCCGCCGGAGTCGACGCGGACGGCAACGAGGTCGTCCTGCACTCCGTCATCGGTCAGACCGGCCACGGCGTCGGCCCCGACGAGCCGCGCTCCATCCTCACCGAGCGGTACCAGGGCACCTTCGCCGAACAGGTCGCCGTGCCGACCTGGAACATCCTGCCCAAGCCGAAGGAGCTGTCCTTCGCCGAGGCGGCCTGCCTGCCGACCGCCTGGCTGACGGCGTACCGGATGCTGTTCACCAACGCCGGGGTACGACCCGGTGACTCGGTCCTGGTGCAGGGCGCGGGCGGCGGTGTCGCCACGGCCGCGATCGTCCTCGGCAAGGCCGCCGGACTGCGGGTCTTCGCCACCAGCCGGGACGAGGCCAAGCGGAAGCGGGCCCTGGAGCTGGGCGCGGTGGAGGCCGTGGAGCCCGGGGCACGGCTGCCGCAGCGGGTGGACGCGGTCATCGAGACCGTCGGCGCCGCCACCTGGTCCCACTCCGTGAAGTCCCTGCGGCCCGGCGGGACGCTCGTCATCTCCGGTGCCACCAGCGGGGACCGGCCCTCGCACGCCGAGCTGACCCGGATCTTCTTCCTGGAACTGAAGGTGGTCGGCTCCACCATGGGCACCAAGGACGAACTGGAGGACCTGCTCGCCTTCTGCGCCGCGACGGGGGTGCGGCCGGTCATCGACGAGGAGCTGCCGCTGGACCGGGCCCGGGAGGGCTTCGAACGGCTGGCTTCCGGTGAGCAGTTCGGGAAGATCGTGCTGACCAACTCCTGAGGTGCGGCTGGTTGTCGGGCTGAGGAGCCGAACGGCTGAGAGGTCTAACGGCTGAGAGGTCGAGAGGCGGGTCCGGAGAGTCGGGCCCGCCTTTCGCATGGCGCACTTGTCAACTGGGGTTGACGCCTGTCGGATGTCAACCTAGATTGACAGCATGAGTGAGGCAACCGATCTCGCCGAGCGCGCCGGTGACCGTGATCCACGGGTCGGACTGCGGGCCGTGGCCGCGCTGCGCCGGCTGCTGGAGCAGCTGGAGGCGGTACAGGTGCGCAGTGCGCGCAATCAGGGCTGGTCGTGGCAGGAGATCGCCGCGGAGCTGGGTGTCAGCAGGCAGGCCGTGCACAAGAAGTACGGGAGGCATTGATGTTCGAGCGGTTCACCAAGGACGCCCGGGCGGTGGTCGAGGGCGCGTTCGTGCACGCGGAGAACGGAGGGGCGCGGTCCGTGGACGCCGAGCATCTGCTGCTCGCGCTCCTCGACCGGGAGGGCAGCCGGGCGTCCTTCGCGCTGTCCGCCCTCGGGCTGGCCGAGCCGGAGGCGCGGGAGCGGGTACGGCGCGATGTCGGGGAGGCCCGGCGGCGGGCCGGGCTGACCCGGGCCGACGCGGACGCGCTGGCCGGACTGGGGATCGACGTGTCGGAGATCGTGGCGCGGGTGGAGGAGGTACACGGCGTCGGAGCGATGTCCGGTGACCGAGGGCGGGGCGGGGGCCGGGGGCGGGGTGGGGGCCGGCCCGGCTTCGGCCGGAGCGCGAAGGGGGTGCTGGAGCGGGCGTTGCGGGTTGCCCTGGCTCGGCATGATCGGGGGATCGGGGATGAGCATCTGCTGTTGGCGCTCACCGTGGTGCCGGGGGTGGCGGGCGAGGTGTTGGCGGATCACGGGGTGACGTTCGAAGGGGTGTCGCGGGTGTGTCCTGCGGCCCGGTCGGCTGGGGGATGAGCGCCGTGTTCGCCCTGGCGGTGTTCGCCCGACCGCCCGCCCACCGGACTCGCTCGCCCCGGCGGTGTTCGCCCGGCCACCCGACTCGCTCGGCCGGGGAGGGGGTGTCCGTGGGCGGTCGGCTCGGTCGGCCTGGGTGTCAGGGTTGGGGGGTGTGGAGCAGGGCTGCGATGCGGGCCGCCGCTGAGGAGAGGTGGTGGCGGGCCTCGCGGAGCTGGGTGGGGGTGACGCCGTGGTCGCGGGCCGCGTCGCGGATGTCGTCGCGGAAGCGGTCCAGGAGGCGGTCCAGGTCGCGGGCCGGATCGCCCGTGGTGTCCTCGTGGGCCCAGGAGGGCTCGTAGTCGGCGGGGAAGTCCTCCTGGGGGAACGTGTGATGCGGTTCCCCGGTGGGGCGGCCGAAGGTCCAGTCCCTGCCGAAGTCCTTCCCGAAATCCTTCCCGAAATCCCCGAGCTCCTTGGCCAGTTCCGTCAGGCCCTCGCGGACGCCGGTCGGCCAGTCGCCGCGCGTGAAGTGGTCCTGGACGCGGCGGGCGATGCGCTGCATCTCCTCCTGCGCCTGGGCCCGTGCCCGCGCCTGCGCCTCCTGGGCCTGGCGACGGGCCCGCTGGGCCTCCTCGCGGGCCCGGCGGCTCTCGTCCTTGGCGCGCCGCGCCTGCTCCTTCCACTCCTGCTTGACCCGGCGCATCTCCTCCTTGGCGGTCTTCCAGGCTTCCTTCTCGCCCATGTCGCCGTACTCCCCGAAGGAGTGCTCGGCCCCGGACGCCTTCGTGCCGCGGCGGGCCTCGGAGGCGGCGGCGCGCACCTCGCGGCGCAGGTCACCGGCCGCGCCGCGCACGTCGGCCCTTATCTCGGCGGCCAGTTCCGCGACCGACTCGCGGATCTCCAGTTCCAGGTCGGCCAGCTCGCCGCTGCGGTCGGCGAGTTCGGCGCGGCCCGCGTCCGTGATGGCGTACACCTTGCGGCCACCCTCGGTGGTGTGCCGGACCAGGCCCTCCGCCTCCAGCTTGGCCAGGCGGGGGTAGACCGTACCGGCCGAGGGGGCGTAGAGGCCCTGGAAGCGCTCCTCAAGAAGCCTGATGACCTCGTAGCCGTGACGCGGGGCCTCGTCGAGCAGCTTGAGCAGGTAGAGGCGGAGGCGGCCGTGGGCGAAGACGGGAGGCATGTCAGAGCACCTTCTTGTCGGTCGTGCCGTCGGCCGGGTCGCCGGTGGAAGCGTCGGCATCGGTGGTGCCGGTGGTGTCCCCGGCGGCTTCCCGGCCGGAGACGGAATTGTCTCCCGGGGCGCCGGGGGAGTGGCCGGCCGGGTGCGGCTCGGGGTCCCAGGGGGTGTTGTCGTCGTCCCGGGGTGGGCGGCGCAGCAGGGCGATCGAGCCGGAGACCGTGGTGGCGCGCAGCTTGCCGGTGCCGGCGCCGAGGCGGCCGGTGATCTTGTGCGCGCCCCACTGGCCGTGCACCCGCAGGCCGTCGAAGGCGTTGGAGATCGTGCCGCTCGCGGTGTTGGCCTCCACCTCGGCGTCGGCCGGGTGCGGCAGGCGGATCGCGATCTCGCCCGAGACACTGGTGAGGCCGATGTCCGTCGGGCCGTCCGGGTCCAGGTCGACGATCATGGAGCCGCTGACGGTGTCGGCCCGCACGGAGGAGCCGGAGCCCTCCACCACGGTCAGGTCGCCGGAGACCGAGTGGTACCGCAGGTCGCCGGTGACCGCCTGGGCCTCCAGGCTCCCCGACACGGTGTCCGCGCGGACCGGGCCCGAGACCCCGACCAGGGTGGTGTCGCCCGTCACTCCCTTGACCACCGCGGGGCCGCGGATGCCGGAGACGACCGCGGCGGCGCCGACCACGCCCACCTCCACGCGCGTGTCGGCGGGGACCGCGAGGGAGACGACGGCGCTGCGGCGCCAGCCCTTCCGGTCGAGCCACTTGAGGAACCCCTTCCAGGGCAGGTCCTCGTAGGCCACGGTGAGCGTGGTGCCGTTCCGGGTGACGATCAGGGGCGGGCCTTCCAGTTCCGAGACCTCCAGGCGGGCCGAGCCCTCGTCCGTGCCCACCACGTTCACCGTGCCGTTGACGATGCGGACCTGGAGGTCGCGCACGGGGGTGTCGAAGGTCAGCTTCTGGGGTTCGGTGACGGTCCACTCGGGCATGGGGCCTCCTCGGCTGGCCAGGGCACGTGTCGGGACACGCCATATCGCGTTCCCACGAGATTCACGATATATCGTGGCCACCGGAAGTCAAGACACCCCTTTCGGGGATCCCCGCGGTGGGGGCCCGGCTGCCCCGGCCGGCTCCCCTCGGGCTGCCCGGAAGCTCGGCTGCTCGGCTGCCCGGCTGGTCCCGGACGGGACACGGTGGCGACATAGGCTGGTGGGAGTTGTTGTCAGGCCGATGTATCTGCTGGAGATGGGCACCGATGTACTTCACCGACCGCGGTATCGAGGAGTTGGAGAAGCGGCGTGGCGAGGAAGAGGTCACCTTCGAGTGGCTGGCGGAGCAGTTGCGTACGTTCGTGGACCTGAACCCGGACTTCGAGGTGCCCGTGGAGCGCCTGGCCACCTGGCTCGCGCGGCTCGACGACGAGGAGGACGAGTAGGACGAGCGGGGCGAGGAGGGCGAGCAGGACGGGTGGGGCGATCGCCGGCCGTATCCTTCGCCGGCACCCCTCTTCCCCTCCCCCTCTCCCTCCCCGGGAGTTAGCCTTCTCCTCCCATCGGCGAACGGGGGCGTCATGGCTGAAGGAATCGAACGCGTGCGTCTGGACGACGGAACCGTCGTCTGGGCCAGGATCAGCGCCGCCGCCGAGGAGGCGCTGGACGAGGACGGCTACTGGGACACCGGGCTGGGCGACCGGGTCATCGACATGGCGGAGGGACTGGCCGGCACGGTCGGTGGTGTCGTGCGCTCCCTGCGCGCCGGTCTGGACACGCCCGCACCCGTCGAGGTCTCCGTCAGCTTCGGTATCGAACTGACGGCGCAGTCCGGCAAGATCGTGAGCGCCATCGCCGAGGGCGGCGGCAGATCCTCCCTCACCGTGTCCCTGACCTGGACCGAACCGGCCACGACGGCGGACGGCGCGGACCCGGCGACGGCGGGCGGCGCGGTCGTACCGCCGCAGTCCCCGGCTCCCGGCGCCGTATGAGCGCCTTCGACGAGATGGTGCGCCCCTCCCTCGCGCGCATCGGCGCACCGGGTGACGGGTATGCAACGGACCGTGACTCGTACTGGGGGTCGGGGTTCTTCATAGCCCCGGGCTGGCTGTTGACCTGCGCCCACGTCGTGGGGAAGGGGGGAGCCGCGGTGTGCCGAGGGCAGAGCGCCCTGAGCGTGACCTGGCAGGAGCGCACCGCCGACGGCGCCTGGGAGCCGCGCGGCGGCACCGGGACGGCCGTCGTCGTCGCGCCCCGGCCCGAGGCCGGACGGCCGGCGCGTGACCCCTGGCCGTTCCCCGACCTCGCGCTCGTCCGGGTGACCGGCGCCGACGAGGTGCGCTGCCTGTGGCTGGGCGACCGGGAAGCCGGCCCGCGCACCCCGCTCGGGCTCTACGGCTGGTCGGTGCAGACCGGTGAGCTGGGCATCCGGCAGGGCAGCGGCGAACTGGCCGGTTCCGACGCCCGCGCCCTGCTGCTCACCGGCATCCTCCCCATCGGCGGACTCTCCGGCGGGCCGGTGCTCGACCTGCGGCACGGCTCCGTCATCGGCGTGATCAAAGGGCGCCGGCGGGAGGAGGGCGTCGCCGTCCCGGTCACCGCGCTGTACGAACTGCTGGACTCGCGCGAGGCCGGGCGCACGGTGCGCGAGGTGCTGCGCGCCCACGACCTCCATCACGCGAGCCTCCTCGGCGCCCCCGCGCCGTACCCCCACTGGACCGCCGTCCAGGCCACCCTGCCCGGGCACGCGCCCTCCGTCTCCGGGATCAGCACCGAACTGCGCACACGGCTCCACGGTCATCTCGCCCACCTGCCGCCGCCGGCCGGGGCGGGTGAGGTCGTCCACCTCGTGGAGGACGTGAAGGAGCAGGTGCGGGGCGAACGGCTGCCGTCGCTGGTGCTGCCGAACGTCCGCACCTGGCGCGAGGGCGCCGCGCTGCTGTACGGCCTGCGCATGCTGGACCCCGGCGGCGGTGGAACGCTGGTCGACCTGGACGCCGTACTGCTGTACGCCGCCCGGGTGGCCCGCAAGGCCGCGCGCGACCACGCCGGGGAGGTGGAGGCGGGACGGCTGCGGGCGTTCACCGAGTGGATAGCCGGGCAGGCCGTCGGCCACCGGCACTGGGCGGTCGGCGAGGCCATCCGCGCGCTGCTGGAGGGCGCCGACGGGGCGGGACGGGCCGACGGTGCGACCACGACCGATGCCGGTGCGCTGGCCGGCGGCCGGACCGGTGGCCCATCCGGCAGTCAGTCCGGTGGCCTGCTCGGTGGCCCTTCCAACAGCGGGTCCGGGGGCGTGCCCGGCCCTCAGCCCAGTGACCTGCCCGCTCGTCCCTCCAACGGGGTGCCCGTGCCGAACGGAGCGGTCGTGGCTCCGGCGCAGGCTGTTCCGGCGCAGAGCGCGGCCGTCGACCTGCCGACGCCGGTCGGCGCTCTGGAAGCGCCGTCCGTCCCGGAAGCGCCGTCCGCTCTGGACGCGCCGGCCACCGTCGAGTGCCTCGGTACGCCGTCACCCACCGAGCCCGGCACGGCGCCGCTTCCCGTCGGGTCCGCTCATCCGCCCGAGGCGGGCCGCGCGAGCCGGCCGCACGTCACCGCCCCCTCCCTCGTCCCCCCTTCTCCCGACGCCCGCACCGACGTCCTCGTCAAGGTGGGCCCGGCCACCTACGGCCGGCATCCCTGGAGCGTGCAGCTGATCTACGGCGGGCAGGACGTCACGCCGGTCGCCGGGGACGACCGGGGTGTGCCGGCCGAGGAGCTGACGCGGGTGCTGCGGGAGCCGTTGGCCAGGGCGCTGAACCAGGGGGACCACGGCGAGCACCTCGCCGCGATCGAGGTCTTCCTGCCCCGCAAACTGTTCGACCTCCCGGTGGACGACTGGTCGTTGCTCTCCGATCTCCATTCCGCCACAACCGACCAGGACGTCGTGGACATCATGGACGTCGAGGACGGCGAGGACGAGGAAGACGACTTCGTGGACGAGCGGGCGCTGCCGCTCGGCATGCGGCGGACCGTCGTCGTCCGGGACGTCCGGCGCAACGGCCTGCCGCCCTCCCCGGAGTGGCGCCGCCGTTGGAAGGGCGTCCGGCGCGGACCGCTGGCGCACGGGACCCTGCACGGGCGGCCCGCCGCCGAGGGGCATCCGCCGGGGGCCCGGGCCGGGGGCAGGTTCCCGTACTACGGCGCCCTGTCGGCGATGAGCGACGCGTCCGTGCCCGTGTACTGCGGTCCCGTCGGCAGCGGCGAGGGCTACGCGGCGATGCGGGACGCGCTGCGCTCCGGGCACGCGGTGGTGCTGTGGCGCCGCGACCTGCATGATCACGACGAGTGCGAGGACTTCCACCGGCAGGCCGCCGACCTGCTGGGGCTCGCCGGGCACGCGGACGGGCTGCACGGTCCGGTCCGCGATCTGCGCATCCGCCTGGCCGACCCGGGCACCGCCCGGGAGCACGGCCTGCGCGGCAAGATCGCCGTACTGTTCGACCCGCCGCCGGACCGGCCGCCGTACGGGACGGAGAGCATGCGACCGCCGCCGCTGGCCGCGCCCGGCGGCTGACCCGTCGGCGCCCCGCCGCCCTCCCGGTGGCCGACCGTCAACTCTGTTGAGTCGGACGGCCGTTCGCGGGGAGGGGGAGCGGGTGTCGTACGCCGCGAACCTCGGCGGGCGCGGCCGACGGGCGGTAGCCTCGTACGTCGGACGGCCGGGCCCGCTGCATGATCACCAGAGCCGGGAGGAGCCCAAGGTGAACGACTGGCGGATCTACCGCGGAGTGGGTCAGCCGCACGACGGCATGCGACGGTTGCCGGCGCCGCCGCCCTGGCGTGACTTCGCCGCCTCCCGGGACGGCGCGGACAGCGGCCCGGAGGATCCCAGCAGCGCCCGCCGGCTCGGTGTGCGACGCCGTCTGGTCGAGAACTACGCGCCCCGGCCGGCCGAGGTCGACGCGGTCAACGCGGCCCTCTACCTGCGCCGGCCCCTGCTGGTCACCGGCAACCCGGGAACCGGCAAGTCCACCCTGGCGTACGCGATCGCCCATGAACTCGGCCTGGGCAAGGTGCTGCGCTGGCCCGTCGTCAGCCGTACCACCCTCCAGGACGGCCTGTACCGGTACGACGCCATAGCCCGGCTCCAGGACGTCCAGCTGGAGCGCGCCGGCGGGGACGACCGCGGTGCCGCGGCCTCCGGGATCGGTTCCTACATCCGCCTCGGACCGCTCGGCACCGCGCTCCTGCCCGCCGAGCGGCCCCGCGTCCTGCTCATCGACGAGCTGGACAAGAGCGACCTCGACCTGCCCAACGACCTGCTGAACACCCTGGAGGAAGGCGAGTTCTCGGTCCCCGAGCTGGAACGGCTGGCCGACCGGGAACCCGTCGTCGAGGTGCTCACGCACGACGGCGACCGGGTGGCCGTGCGCGGGGGGCGCGTCGCGTGCACCGCGTTCCCGGTGATCGTGATGACCTCAAACGGCGAACGCGACTTCCCCGCCCCGCTGCTGCGCCGCTGCGTCCAGCTCGAACTGGACCCGCCCGGCGAGGAGCAGCTCACCGCCATGGTCGAGGCACACCTCGGCACGGACGGCGTCGCCGCCGGCAGCGATCTCATCCGCCGCTTCCTGGAGCGGGAACCCGGCGAGGTGCTCGCCGCCGACCAGCTCCTGAACGCCCTGTTCCTCACGCAGCACGATCCGCACGCGCAGGGCCTCACCCGGGAGCGGATCGCCGAGATGCTGATGCAACCGCTCGACCGTACGAGGTGAGAGGCGGATGCCGGGGATGCGCCTGGACGAGCTGATCGGCAAGCTGCGCCAGGGCGGGCTCCAGCCGACCGCCGAGGACGTGGCCGACGCGCTCTGGCTGGCCCGGCGGCTGGGCGCGGCAGCGTCCGGCGACCCCGACGGCACGTCCGGCACCGGCCTTGACGGCCCGCCCGGCTCTCCGGGTACCCCGGGTTCCTCCGGCACGGACGGCGCGTCCGGTCCGGGGACGCGGGACGTACCGCCGGACGGCCCCGGCAGCCCGCAGGCGCCCCGCGCGGACGCGCCCGCCCCCGCCGTCCCGCTGCACACCCCGAGCCCCGCCCCCTACGCCCGGGCCGACGGCGGCCCCGCGGCCTTCCCGGTCCGCGCCCCCGCCGCCGGCGCCCTGCCCGGACTGCTCGGCCTGCAGAAGGCACTGCGTGCCCTCGGCCGCTACCGCACCGCCTCCGCACGCGGCCGGGACGAGCGGATCGACGAGGCGGCCACCGCGGACCGGGCCGCCGCCAGCGGCATCCTGCTCCCCGTCACCCGGCCCGGCCGGCACCGGCGCTGCGACGTCCAGCTGCTCATGGACACCGGGCCCGCCATGGCCGTCTGGGGCGAGATGGTCGAGGAACTGCGCCAGGCCTGCCAGCAGTCCGGCGCGTTCGCCTCCGTCCGCGTCCACCAGCTGTACGCCGACGGCTCCGGCGCCCCCCTGGTCGGTACGACCGTCGGTCCCGGCCGGCGCACCCGGCTGCGGCCCGCCGACGAGCTGCACGACCCCAGCGGGCGCCGGCTCACCTTCGTCATCAGCGACTGCGTCGGCCCACTGTGGCAGAACGGCACCGCGCAGCGCCTGCTGCACGGCTGGCCGCGCACCGCCCCGCTGGCCGTGGTCCAGCCGCTGCCGCCCCGCCTGTGGGGCCGTACCGCGCTGCCCGCCGAGCCGGGGCTGCTGGTCCGCACCGGCGAGACCGGCGGGCGCCTCGACTTCCTGCCCGAGGACGAGCCGTGGGAGGAGGCGGAGGAACCACCGCCGGGTGCGCGGCCCGTGCCGGTGCTCCAGCCCACCCCGGAGGCGTTCGCGGCCTTCGCCCGGCTGCTCGCCGGCACCGGGCCGACCCGCGAGCACGCCTGGGCCGGCTTCGCCCACCCCGCCACCGCACCGGGAACCGTCTCGGCCGCACCGCCGGCGCGCAGCGACGAGGAGCTGCTGCGCGCCTTCCGCGCCGGCGCCTCGCCCGGCGCCCTCCGGCTCGCCGTCTACCTCGCCGCCGCGCCCCTCACCCTGCCCGTGATGCGCCTGGTCCAGCGGGCCATGCTGCCCGACACCGGTCCCATGGAACTGGCCGAGGTGCTGCTCGGCGGACTGCTGCGGCAACTGCCCGGCACCGAGGAGCAGCCCTGCTTCGCGTACTCGCCGCGCATGCAGGACCTGCTGCTGTCCTCCCTCGACCAGGACACCGCCGGGCTCGTCCTCAAGCACTGCTCGGCCTATGTGGAACGGCACTTCGGCAAGGGCACCCGCAACTTCGCCGCCCTGGCCGCGGCCCGGCTCGCCGACCACGACCCGGACGCCGGTACGGCGCGCTCCGCCGAGGACGGCGGTGCGCGGGACGGCGGCGGCAGCGTGGAGGCCGAGCTGTTCGCCCGCATCCCCGCGCGCGTGCTGCGGTTCTACCTGCCGGACCTGGTCACCCCCGACCCGCTGACCGAGGCCGAGAGGCTGCTCGACCGGTGGCGGCGGCTGGCCGACCCGGAGATGCTGCGCCGGGCCCGGGAACAGGCCCGCGTCGCCACGGCGGGGACGGGTGCCGACGGTCCCGGTCCGGTGGCCCGGGCGCGCCTGGTCCTCGGCCGCGTGCTGCGCGCGGAGGCCGGTACGGCGGGTGCGCGGGCAGAGGGGCGGCGCGCCGGGCTGCTGCGGGAGGCGGCGGCCGAACTCGCCGGCGCGTACGAGGCGGCTCCCGCCGACAGCCGGGAGCGGGCGGAAGCGGCTCTGGAACTGGCCTCGTGCCGACGCGAGCTGTGGCAGCTCACGGCCGAACGGGACCACCTGACGGAAGCGCTCGGGGCCCTGGACGGCGAGCTCCCGCCCTGGCCCCGCGTCATCGCCGTCGCCCGCGACTGGCGTCCCGACCTCGGGGTGCCCGAGGGCGCGATCCCGGGTGACGGCAGCCCCGGTGACGGCACGTCCGCTTCCGACGGGTCCGGTTCCGCCGGGCTCGTTGACGGGGCGCCCGGTGGTGGCGGGTCCGGTTACGTCGGGGTCGGTGACGGCGGCTCCGGTGGCATGGGGGCCGGCCGCGGTGGTCCGGGTGGCGGCGGGGTCGCCTACGCCGGTCCGGGTGGCGGTGAGGTCGGCCGCACCGGTCCCGGTGACAGCGAGGTCGGCCAGGGTGGCCCCGGTGGCGTCGGGGGCACGTACGGCCGCACCGGTGACGGTGGTTCCGGACACGGCCCCGGCGGCACGGACACCGTCGTACCGGCCGCCGTCGCTGACCCGGAGCCGTCCTCCGCGAGCCGGGGCGGCGTGCCCTGGGAGGTGACCGCCCACCGGGCCCGGCTGCTGCTGCGCGGGCGGGTGCTGCTCGATCTGCGGCGTCCCGGTGCCGCCGTGCCCGAACTGCGGGAGGGCTGCGCGGTACTGGCGCGGGAGCGGGTGCCCGACGCCGTAGGGGGGCCCGCGCTGCTCGATCTCGCGCGGGCACTGCGGGGGGCCGGGGCCGAGGACGCCGAGACCCGGCGGGCGCTCGGCGAGGCGCTGGCGGCCGCCGGGGACGATCCGGACCTGCTGCTGCCGTGCCTGACCGTGCTGGCCGCGTTCCACGACGCGGCCGGGGAAACCGGAGAGGCCGACGCGGCGTACGAGCGGGCCGCGCTGCTCGCCCCCGCCGACGGCCCGCTGCGCGTCCAGCTCCTCACCGCCTGGGGCGAGTCGCTGCTGCGGCGGGCCTCCGCCGGTGACGGGGCCGGGGTGGTGGACCGGGCCGAGTACGTGCTGCGCGAGGCGCTGAAGTCGCTGCCCGCCCGGTCCGCGCACCGCGGCCGACTCCAGGGCCTGGTCGGCAGCGCGCTCGCCCAGCGCTTCCGCCACGTCGGCTTCCTGCCCGACCTCTTCGAGAGCCGGCATCTGCTCGGCCAGGCGGTGCGCGCGGCGACCGACGCGGCCGTACGGGCGGAGGTCTGGCTCCAGTTGGGCCGGGTGCGGCTGGAGGGCTGGTACCACGCGGGCGCGCCGGTGCTGCTGGAGGCGTTGCAGGCGTACGAGAACGCCGAGCGGGAGGCGGAGGCGGCCCACGGCGGTGACCCCGGCTCGGTGACGGCCGCCCGCGCCCGGCACGGCTGCGGGGCGGTGCTGGCGCTGATGGGACGGCCCGGCGCGGCCCGTGGCGCGTTCAGGGCGGCCCTGGACCGGTGGCAGCGGCTCGTCGGGGCGCTGCGCGAGGTCGACTGGGCCGATGTGGAGCTGACCCGGCGGGCGGAACGGCGACCGCCGCCCCCGGACGCCCGGTCGCTGCCGGAGCCGGAGTGGCGGGAAGCGGCTCCGCCGTGGTGGCCGTGGGCCCAGGAGTGGGCCGACGCGCGCGAACTTGACCGGAGTTGAACCGTCCAGGGTTTCTGGTTCCGGCCTGTCGGGAAGAAGTGGGCAGCCACTGCGGCTGTGCGGGGCGGGCGTAGGGCAGGGAGGAGCCGAGGGTGGGGGAGCTTAGGACACGGGGGGCCGGCCTCGGCGAGGACGCCGAAGAGGCCGTGTTCCCACCCGACCTCACCGACGTCGACCTGCGGACACTGCGTGCCATGGACGATCCGGCGGTGCTCGCGGCGGTCGCCGGGGTGCTCGCCGACCCGGACGGGCTGCGCCGGGTCTGGTACACCACCGGCGGGGACGACGAGATCATGCCGGGCCGGCCCGGGCATGCGTTTTCGGCCGGTCCCGCGCGGCAGCCCTTACGCGGCCAGGACACCGTGGCATGACCCCGGGAGCCGTGGGACCCCTCGGGGACATACGGCCGGCCGCCCCGGCCGCCCCCGTTTCCGGCCCGGCTCGGCCCGAGTCCGCCCCGCCTGCCCCTGCTTCCGGCCTGGTCCGGTCCGAGACTGCCCCGGTCACCTCCGCTTCCGGCCCGGTCCGGTCCGAGTCCGCCCCGGTCACCTCCGCGTCCGGCCTGGTCCGGTCCGAGACTGCCCCGGTCACCTCCGTTTCCGGCCTGGTCCGGTCCGAGACTGCCCCGGTCACCTCCGCGTGCGGACCGGTCCGTCCCGAGTCCGCCCCGGCCGCCCCTGCGTCCGGCCCGGTCCGGCCCGAGACTGCCCCGGTCACCTCCGCTTCCGGCCCGGTCCGGCCCGAGACTGCCTCGCCCGCCCCCGCGTCCGGCCCGGTCCCGCCCGAGATCCTCGATGCCCTGGCGCGCACCCGGCCGCTGCCCGCCGCCACCGTGGCCCTGCGTGCCGCTCTGCACGCCCGGCGGATGCTGCTGCTGAAGTCCCTCCTGGTCCGCTTCGACCGCGTGCGCCCTGCCCTGCCCGCGGCGGTACGGCGGCGCTTCGAGGACGACTGGGCGCTGCTGGAGCGGGCCGAGCGGTCCGACGCCCCGGCCGTCCGCGCCGTCCTCGACTATCCGACGACCGGTGCCTGGCTGGCCACGGCGCTCGCCGCGCCCGACGGCCCGGAGTTCGCCGAGGGGCTCGCCGGGCTGGGCGCGGTGGCCGTCGCCGCCGCCCTGCGCGCCGGCTGCCGCTTCACCACCACCCGCGTGCTGCCCGCCGGCACCCTGCCGCTGCCCGGTATCGGGCTGCTGCGCTGCGCCCGGGGCCGGGCCCGGCTCAGCGGCCGGTCCGGAGCCCTGCGCATCACCGACGGCGCGGGCCAGACGCTGCTGCTGCCCGGGGCCGCCCCGGCCGGACCCGGCACCCGGTGGAACGCCGACGGCACCCTGGCCTGGTCGGCGCTGCACACCCTGCCCGGCGGCACCGCCGTACTCGACGACGTCGACCCCCACCGGGTGCCCCCGGGTGGCATAGGGCCGGCGGCGCTGCCCGCGGCCGAGCGGCCGTACTCCGACCCCGCCGCGTGGGCCGCCCGCTGGCGCGACGCGCACGCCCTGCTGGCCACCACGCACCCCGCCCGGGCGGACGAGACCCTGGCGCTGGTGCGGGCCGTCGTCCCGCTGGTGCCCTCGGCGGGCGGCGGACCGCCGCTGAGCGCCACCGTGCGGACCGCGCCCGGGGCCGTCCTGGCCCAGCTGCCGGCCGACCGGCGGGAGCTGGTCGAACTGCTGGTGCACGAGACGCACCACACCAAGCTGGCCGTGCTGGACGAACTGGTCCCGCTGTGGCGGCCCGGCGGCAGCCTGCACCGGGTGGGCTGGCGGCGCGACCCGCGCCCGGTGCCGGGCGTCCTCCAGGGCGCGTACGCCCACCTGGCGCTGCTGGACCTGTGGTGGCGGGCCCGCACCGGACCCGCCTGGGTGTGGCGGCGGCGCGCCGCCGAACGGTTCGAGGCGTGCCGGGAGCAGGTCGCCGAGGCCTTGTCCGTGCTGGCGGAGTCCGATGAACTGACCCCGTACGGAAGGGAGTTCGTCCGGCACATGGGCAGCCACCACGCGCGCCTCGCGGGGAGCGCCCGCGCGCCGGGCTGACGCTCCGTCGACGGCCTATTGCGTTACGTTATGCGTGCGGCAGCCCAGGAGACCGGCGGTCGCGGTGGAAGCAGGGAGCGGCGATGGCGGAACAGCGGCGGCCGGGCGCGAACGGCGCGGCGGCACCCGAGCACGTGCTCGTGGTCTTCCCGGGGTACTACCGCTCGTGGGCGGCGTGGATCGCGCAGTGCCTGGAGCGGCACGGACACCGGGCCACCCTGCAGCGCTGGGACCCGCCGCGCGAGGTCGCGCTGGAGGACTCGCTCGGCGATCTGCTGCTGGCCAGCGGGAAGGTGCTGCTGGTCCTCAACGACTGGTTCTTCGAGCTGGGCCCCCGCCCGCCGGGCGAGTGGAACGACGCGCTGCGCGGCTTCGTGGCCGCCCACGCCGACCGGTTCGCGGCCGTCAACCTCACCAACCGGCCGCTGCTGCCCGCCACCGCCGTCCTGGAACCGGCCAGCCTGTGGGCGCTGAGCGAGGAGGCCGCCGAGGACCGCCTGCTGCGCCGCCTCGGCCTGGAACCGCTCACCCGCCCCCGGGCGCTCGCCGGCCGGATCCGCTACCCGGACGAGCGCTGCGAGATCTGGGGCGAGGTGCCGCGCCGCAACCCGCGCTTCACCGGCCGCGACGACCTGCTGGGCGAACTCCACCAGCGGCTCGCCGACGCCGAGCGCGGCGCCGCCGCCTGCACGCTCGTCGGCATGTCCGGCATCGGCAAGACCCAGCTCGCCGCCGAGTACGCCCACCGCTTCAGCACCGACTACGACCTGGTGTGGTGGGTCAACAGCGACGACCGCACCATCCAGCGCGACCGCCTCGGTGAACTCGCCGTCGAACTCGGGCTGCGCATCGGCAGCGAGCCCGGTGAACGCATCCGCGCGGTCCGCAACGCGCTCCGGCGCGGGGAGCCGTACGGGAACTGGCTGCTGGTCTTCGACGGCTGGGACGACATCGACGGCGTGACCGCGCTGCTCCCGCAGGGCACCGGGCACGTGCTGATCACCTCCCGCAACCGGGGCTGGAGCGAGCACACCGACGTCCTGGAGATCCCCGCGTTCCTGCGCCCCGAGTCCACCGCCTACCTGATGCGCCGCGCCCCGCACATCAGCGCCCGCGAGGCCGACGAGGTGGCCGCCGAGTTCGGGGACGTGCCGCTGCCGCTGGTGCAGGCCGCGTCCTGGCTCGGCGAGTCCGGCATGGAGGCGGCCGAGTACCTGCGGATGGTGCGCGAACGGCGGCTGTCCACCGTCGACGAACCCGTCACCGGCGAGGGCTTCCCGCAGTCCTCCCTCACCTCCTGGGCCATACTGCTCAACCGGCTGCGCCGCTCCCAGCCGCAGGCCATCGAGGTGCTCGGCCTGTGCACCTCCTTCGCCCCCGGACGCATCCCGCTCGGCCTCATCCGCGCCTACCCGCGCGCCGAGCTGCCCGAGGAGCTGCGCTGGATGTCCACCGACCTGCCCGCCTGGACCCGGGCCCTGGACACCCTCGTCAACTACTCGGTGCTCACCCGCGAGACCCGCGGCCCGCTGGCCGCCGAGATGGGCCCGCACCAGGAGTCGGTGCACATGCACCGGCTCGTCCACGACATCGTCTCCAAGCTGACCGGCGACGGCAGCCACGAACTGCACCGGCGGGCGGTGCGCACCCTGCTCGCCGAGGCCGACCCCGGCAACCCCGCCGACAGCCGCAACTGGCCGCGCTACGCCGAGCTGCTGCCCCACCTCGAACCCTCCGGCGCCCTGGAGAGCCGGCAGCCGCGCGTGCAGGAGCTGGTCCTGAACTGCCTGCGGTACTGCACCCGGAGCGGCGAGTACAGCGGCGGCCTGGAACTGGCCCAGCAGGTGCGCGAGCACTGGTCGCGGTTCATGGACCCGATCGACCAGCCGATGCTCGACCTGGCCACCCAGGAGGGCAACATGCTCCGCAACAGCGGCCGGTTCCGCGAGGTGTACGAGCTGCACCGGGGCGTGCTGAAACAGCTCCGGGCCGCGCCCCGGCGCAACGAGATCGGCGAACTCGTCAGCAAGAGCGCCATCGCCTCCGGCCTGCGCTCCCTGGGCCGCTACCAGGAGGCGTACGACCTCCAGCGCGAGGTCCTGGAGGGCAACGAACGGCTCCTCGGCCCGGACGAGCCGCCCACCCTGGTCGCCCGGCACAACCTCGGCGTCACCCTGCGCATGCTGGGCCGGTACGCCGAGGCGCTGGACCTCGACCTGGAGACCCTGGCCCGGCGCGAGAGCGTGCTGCGCGCCCGGCACATCAACACGCTGCACTCCGGCAACGCGGTCACCCACAGCCTCCGCCTGCTCGGCCGCTACCGCGAGGCGCTGGCCCGTCAGGAACCCGTCGTACGACTCCATGTGCAGGTGCTCGGCCCGCAGCATCCGCAGACCCTCGAAGCCCGCTCCCAGCTGGCCATGTGCCGGCGCCGGGAGGGCGGTCACGGGCCGGACGTGGGCCCCGGCATGGCCAGCCTGCTGGAGCAGCTCATGCAGCTGCACGGCCGCGACCACTACCGCACGCTGGCCTTCCTCACCAACTACGGCAACTACCTGCGGGAACACGGCGATCTCAGCCAGGCCCGCGACCTCATCGACGAGGCGGAGGCCGGCTACCGGTCGCTGCTCGGCCCCGCGCATCCCGTGGCCACCGGCATGCTGTCCAACACCGGGCTGGTGATGCAGGCCGCGGGTGAGCGGGGCGAGGCCCTGTCCATGTTCGAGTCCGCCCTCGCCGGCCTCGGCGCCACGCTCGGCCCTGACCACCCCTGGGTCCTGGGCTGCGCCCTCAACGCGGCCGGCGCGCGCAACTTCAACGGCCGCATCGAGGACGCGGTGGAACTGAGCCGCGACACCGTGCGCCGGTCCCGGCACACCCTGGGCCACGAGCACCCGCTCACGCTGTCGTGCCAGGTCGCCCTGGCCGCGGACCTCAGGGCGGCACATGAGCAGGAGGAGGCGGGCAAGCTGGAGGAGGACGCCCTGCTGGCCCTCACCCGCACACTCGGCGCCCAACACCCGCACACACTCTCCGCGAGGCAACGGGTGCGGCCGTACTGGGACTTCGAGGCATACCTCGGATGAACGCGCCCGAAGGGGCGCGGGGAACTGCGCGAGCAACCACGGACGGCCCGCAGTCGCGCACGGCCATAACCATCCCTCCGGGTAGGCGAAAGGGCCCGGTGCCGAGCAAGAACTCGACACCGGGCCCTCCCAAGAGACGGCCTACGCGTCGAAGACCTCTCGCACCAACTGCTCCTGCTCCGCCTGGTGCCGCTTCGCGGAGCCGACCGCCGGGGACGAGGAGTGCGGACGCGAGATGCGCCGCAGGCGCTCGCCGTGCGGGACGTCCGCGCCGACCGCCAGGTCCAGGTGGTCGATCAGGTTGAGCGCGATGAACGGCCAGGCACCCTGGTTCGCCGGCTCCTCCTGCGCCCACAGGTACTTCTCGGCGTTCGGGTACTTGTTGACCTCCGCCTGGAGCTCCTCACCCGGCAGCGGGTACAGCCGCTCGATGCGGATGATCGCCGTGTCGGTCACACCGCGCTTCTGCCGCTCGGCCTCCAGGTCGTAGTAGACCTTGCCGGCGCAGAAGACGACCTTGCGCACCGCGGCCGGGTCGACCGTGCTGTCGCCGATGACCGGACGGAACTCGCCCGTGGTGAACTCCTCCGCCTTCGAGGCCGCGGCCTTCAGGCGCAGCATCGACTTCGGGGTGAAGACGACCAGCGGCTTGTGGTGCGGGTTGTGCACCTGCCACCGCAGGAGGTGGAAGTAGTTCGACGGCGAGGTCGGCATGGCGACCGTCATGTTGTTCTGCGCGCACAGCTGGAGGAACCGCTCGGGACGCGCGGACGAGTGGTCCGGGCCCTGGCCCTCGTAGCCGTGCGGCAGGAGCAGCACGACGCCGGAGGTCTGGTTCCACTTCTGCTCCGCCGACGAGATGAACTCGTCCACGACCGTCTGCGCGCCGTTGACGAAGTCGCCGAACTGCGCCTCCCACATCACGAGCGCGTCGGGGCGGGCCAGCGAGTAGCCGTACTCGAAGCCCATCGCCGCGTACTCGGAGAGCAGCGAGTTGTAGACGTTCAGCCGGGCCTGGTCCTCGGAGAGGTACTGCAGCGGGGTGTACTCCTCGCCGGTCTCCCGGTCGATCAGCACCGCGTGGCGCTGGCCGAAGGTGCCGCGCTGGGAGTCCTGGCCCGCGAGGCGGACCGGGGTGCCCTCCAGCAGCAGGGAGCCGATGGCCAGGGTCTCGCCCATGCCCCAGTCGATCGTGCCGTCCTCGACCATCGCCGCCCGGCGCTGCAGCTGCGGCTGGAGGCGGGGGTGGACGGTGATGTGGTCGGGGACGTTGACCTGGGACTCGGCGATCCGCTTGACGACCTCCGAGGAGACCGCGGTCGGGACCGCGACCGGGAAGCCGTCCTGGGGCGCCTGGACGTCACCGGCGGCCGGCTGGGACGTGGCCTCGCGGACCTCGGTGAAGACCTTCTCCAGCTGGCCCTGGTAGTCCTGGAGGGCCTGCTCGGCCTCTTCCAGGGTGATGTCGCCGCGACCGATCAGGGACTCGGTGTAGAGCTTGCGCACCGAACGCTTCTTGTCGATCAGGTCGTACATCAGCGGCTGGGTGAAGGCCGGGTTGTCCGACTCGTTGTGACCGCGGCGGCGGTAGCAGATGAGGTCGATCACCACGTCCTTGTTGAACGCCTGGCGGAACTCGAAGGCGAGCCGCGCCACGCGGACGACGGCCTCGGGGTCGTCGCCGTTCACGTGGAAGATCGGGGCCTCGATCATGCGCGCCACGTCCGTCGCGTACATCGACGAACGCGACGACTCGGGCGCGGCCGTGAAGCCGACCTGGTTGTTGATGACGATGTGGACCGTGCCGCCGGTGCGGTAGCCGCGCAGCTGCGACATGTTCAGGGTCTCGGCCACCACGCCCTGGCCCGCGAAGGCCGCGTCGCCGTGGATCGCCACCGGCAGGACCGTGAAGTCCGTGCCGCCCTTGTTGATGATGTCCTGCTTGGCGCGGGCGACGCCCTCCAGGACCGGGTCGACCGCCTCCAGGTGCGAGGGGTTCGCGACCAGGGAGACCTTGATCTGCTCGCCGTCCAGGCCGGTGAAGGTGCCCTCGGCGCCCAGGTGGTACTTCACGTCGCCGGAGCCGTGCATCGACTTCGGGTCGAGGTTGCCCTCGAACTCGCGGAAGATCTGCGCGTACGACTTGCCGACGATGTTGGCCAGCACGTTGAGGCGGCCGCGGTGGGCCATGCCGATGACGACCTCGTCGAGCCGCGACTCGGCGGCGGAGTCGATGACCGCGTCGAGCAGCGGGATGACGGACTCGCCGCCCTCCAGCGAGAACCGCTTCTGGCCGACGTACTTCGTCTGCAGGAAGGTCTCGAAGGCCTCCGCCGCGTTCAGCCGGCGCAGGATGCGCAGCTGCTCCTCGCGCTCCATCTTGGAGTGCGGGCGCTCCACGCGGTCCTGGATCCACTTGCGCTGCTTGGGGTCCTGGATGTGCATGAACTCGATGCCGGTGGTGCGGCAGTACGAGTCGCGGAGCACGCCGAGGATGTCGCGCAGCTTCATCATCGACTTGCCGGCGAAGCCGCCGACGGCGAACTCGCGCTCCAGGTCCCACAGGGTGAGGCCGTGCTCGACGATGTCCAGGTCGGGGTGCTTGCGCTGCTTGTACTCCAGCGGGTCGGTGTCGGCCATGACGTGGCCGCGGACCCGGTAGGAGTGGATCAGCTCGAAGACGCGGGCGGCCTTGGTGACGTCGTCGTCGTGGCTGGCGTCGATGTCCTTGAGCCAGCGGACCGGCTCGTAGGGGATGCGCAGCGCCTCGAAGATGTCGTCGTAGAAGCCGTTCTCGCCGAGCAGCAGGTTGGCGACCTGGCGGAGGAACTCGCCGGAGGCGGCGCCCTGGATGACCCGGTGGTCGTAGGTCGACGTGAGCGTCATGACCTTCGAGATGCCGAGCTTGTTCAGGGTGTCCTGGCTGGTGCCCTGGAACTCCGCCGGGTAGTCCATGGAGCCGACGCCCATGATCACGGACTGGCCGGGCATCAGGCGCGGCACGGAGTGGACGGTGCCGAGGCCGCCGGGGTTGGTCAGGGAGACCGTGACGCCGGTGAAGTCGTCCATCGTCAGCTTGCCGTCGCGGGCGCGGCGGACGATGTCCTCGTAGGCCTGCCAGAACTCGAAGAAGTTCAGCGTCTCGGCCTTCTTGATGGCGGCCACGACGAGCTGGCGGTCACCGTTCGGCTTGACCAGGTCGATGGCCAGGCCGAGGTTGACGTGCGGCGGCTTGACGAGGGTCGGCTTGCCGTCCTTCTCGCCGAACGACCAGTTCATCGACGGCATGGCCTTGATGGCCTGCACCATCGCGAAGCCGATCAGGTGCGTGAAGGAGATCTTCCCGCCCCGGGCGCGCTTCAGGTGGTTGTTGATGACGATGCGGTTGTCGAACAGCAGCTTCACCGGGACGGCGCGGACCGAGGTGGCGGTCGGCAGCTCCAGGGAGGCGTTCATGTTCTTGGCGACGGCGGCGGCCGGGCCGCGCAGCGTGATCAGCTCCGGGCCCTCGGGGGCCTCGGCGGGCTTCGCCTTGGGCTGAGCGGGCGCCTGTGCGGGCTGCGCCGGCTTGGCCGGGGCGGGGGCCTTCGCCGCGGGGGCCGGGGCCGGAGCCGGGGCCTGGGCGGGAGCGGCGGGCTTCGCAGCCGCGGGGGCGGCCGGGGCGGCGGCCGGGGCCGCGGGCCGGGCCTGCGGGGCCGTGGTGGGGGTCTCTGCGGCCCCCGTGGCCGCAGTACCCGCCGGAGCCGGGGTGGCAGGAGCACCCGGCTTGTAATCGGCGAAGAAGTCCCACCAGGCACGGTCTACCGAATTCGGGTCCTGGAGGTACTGCTGATAGATCTCGTCGACGAGCCACTCGTTCGGACCGAACGCTGCGGCGGGGTTCTTCCCGGCTTGGTCGTCGGTGGAGATGCTCGAGTTACTGGGGGACTGTGGCGACACGGCGGCAACCGCCCTCTTCCGCTTCACAAGGTGATGGACAGCGGGAATAAAGGCTACGCCTCCCTGGGCGGGAAGGTCAGGTCGAGCAAGGTCATCGTCGCGTAAGTCACATCAAGAATCTTGTTTCAGGGCTTGAAATGGCGGGAAACAAGCGTGGTTCCGCATGTGGGAGGGTGTGCGGGCCCGGGCCCTGCGCGTCTTCGTTCGACGGGTGCCCGGGCCTGCTCCGATCACACGTGTCCAGCCGCGCGGACCGGCGGCGACCGACGTGGATCTTGTGGTTCCGCTCGGACTTTACGTCAACTTGGTGAGGAAGTCAGTCCCGGAAGAGTGACGATGATCCGGCAGCCCCGCTCGGATTCGGCCACACCGATCCGGCCGCCGTGCAGATCCACCGCCCACCGGGCGATCGCCAGGCCCAGCCCCGTACCGCCGTCGCTGCCCGGACCGTGCGGCCGGGTCACCGCACCGCGGTTGAACCGCTCGAACACCCGGTGCCACTCCGACCGGGGGATGCCGGGGCCCTCGTCCAGGACCTCCAGCTCCAGCGACTCCGGCTGCGGCCCGCGCCGCGCCCGTACGGTCACCCGGCCGTGCGGCGGGCTGTGCTTGACCGCGTTGTCGATCAGGTTCGCGACGACCTGGTGGATGCGCTCCGGGTCCGCGTGCGCGGTCAGCTCCGGCGGGGAGACGTCGAGGTGCAGGTGGACGTCCGTGCGCGTGTGGCTGCCGGAGCCCGTGGCCATGCCCGCGCGCGCGGAGGCGACCATGTTGGCCTCCTTCAGCACGCCGGACAGGTACGGCCACACCTCGAACCGCCGCAGCTTCAGCGGTACGACGCCGTTGTCGAGCCGGGACAGGTCCAGCAGGGTCTCCACCAGGCGGCCGAGCCGCTCGGTCTGCTTCAGGGCCGTCCGCATGGTCTCCGGGTCGGCCTCGGTGACCCCGTCGACGATGTTCTCCAGCACCGCGCGCAGCCCGGCGATCGGGGTGCGCAGCTCGTGCGAGACGTTCGCGACGAGTTCCTTGCGCTGGTTGTCCTGGGCCTCCAGCTCGTCGGCCATGACGTTGATCGTCTGGGCCAGGTCGCCGAGCTCGTCCCGGCGGTTCTCCCGCACCCGGCGGGTGTAGTCGCCCTCCGAGATGGACCGGGCCACCGCGTTCATCTCGTCCAGCGGCATGGTGAGCGAGTGCGCCACGAACTGCGTGATCAGCAGGGTGGCGATCATCGAGAAGACCGTGATGAAGCGCAGCTCCGTCTTGGTGTGCACCGCGACGATCGACAGACCCGTGGTGATCAGCACCGAGATGACGACCAGCACACCCAGCTTGGTCTTGATCGAGAACGGGCGCACGCCGCCCCAGGGGTCCTCGCCGAGGGCCCCGGGGCTCCTCCGTGCGGTCTGGCGCCCGCCGCCGCTCATGGGGTCGGCGTCTCCAGCGCGTAACCCACGCCGTGCACCGTGCGGATGCGCTCCGCGCCGATCTTCCGCCGCAGCGCCTTGATGTGACTGTCCACCGTGCGGGTGCCGGAGGCGTCCGCCCAGTCCCACACCTCGGCCAGCAGCTGCTCCCGGGAGAGCACCGCGCGCGGGGTGTTCGCCAGGCACACCAGCAGGTCGAACTCGGTGGGCGTCAGGTGGACGTCCTCCGACTTCACCCGGACCCGCCGCTGCGCGTGGTCGATCTCCAGCTCGCCGAGCCGCAGGATGCCGGAGCGCGGGGTGGTGGCGGCCAGCGCGGCCCGCTCCACCCGGCGCAGCAGCACGTGCACGCGTGCGGCCAGCTCCCGCATCGAGAACGGCTTGGTCATGTAGTCGTCGGCGCCCACGCCGAGCCCGACCAGCATGTCGGTCTCGTCGTCCCGCGCGGTCAGCATCAGCACCGGCACCGGCCGCTGCGCCTGCACCCGCCGGCACACTTCGAGCCCGTCGAAGCCCGGCAGCATGATGTCGAGGATCAGCAGATCGGGCTGCCAGGCCTCGGCGGTGTCGACCGCGGCCGGACCATCGGCCGCCGTTTGCACCAGAAATCCCTCGGCGCGGAGCCGGGCCGCGATGGCGTCGACGATCGTGGGGTCGTCCTCGACGACCAGCACCCGGCGCTGTGCGCCCGGGGTGGTCGTCGCCGCGCCGCTCTGGGAGGTGTGTGTCTGCTCCATCGCCCGCCCCTGTTGTTGCTTTCCGGAATCAGTGGGGTGATCCCATGTCTGCGTTTGACGCTTGAATGATCGGCGTCAGGGCAGCACATTACGGTGACCGACCGCGCTGTCGCTATCCAGGTCGGACGGCGAGGTGGATGGCGTCCGGAACGCCCCGGGCAACCGGCACCTCTTCGGTACGCACCTGCTGGAACCCGGCATTCCGCAAGCTTCCTTCAAATTCCGGAGAGGGTTCGGCCGACCACACCGCGAGCACCCCGCCAGGCCTCAACACCCGTGCGCAGGCGGCGAGTCCGGCCGGCGAGTAGAGGCTGTCGTTGTCCTCGGTGACGGTCCAGCCGGGCCCGTTGTCGATGTCGAGGCACAGCGCGTCGAACGTGTCCGATGTCTCATTGACGTACCGCACGAGATCCGCTTCCACGATCGCGGTGCGCGGATCGGCGAGCGCGCCGGCGGACAGTCCGGCCAGCGGTCCGTCCCGGTGCCAGTCGATGACGGCGGGTTCCCGCTCCACCACGGTGATCCGCCCCCACCGCGGGTCGGCGGCGGCGTGTGCGAGCGAGAAGCCGACGCCCAGCCCGCCGATCAGCACCTCGGGCGCGGGCCGCCCGTCCAGCGCGGCGCGGGCCGCGTCGACCAGCAGCCGCTCCGAGCGGCCGTCCGAGGTGTCCATCAGGAAGCAGCCGTTGGCGATGATCTGCAGCAGCGCACCGTGTCGGCGCAGCACCACCTCGCCGTACGGGCCGTCGCGTCGGTCCAGGACCACGGGAGTGTCGTACACGGCAGTCATGACCCCATCCTGCTTGAACGGAGCCTGGCGTTCACGGGAATTGCGCATGACGCCCACGGACGGGTGGTCCGCGCCGGGGCCGGACAGGGCCGCCGGGTGAGAGGTGGCCGTGAATCCGCTCCCGGGTGGCGTCGGTCATAGACAGCGCCACGGAGAGCACGAAGGGTGGGGCGCGACGGAAGGAGCGCCTCACCGTGGAACGCAGCACGACGGGCCCCGCACCGGACGCGTACCCGCCCGCGCCGGGCACGCCCCTTCCCGACGGCACGGCCGCCGCCGCGGCCCCGGTCCTCGGGGGCCTGCTGGACGGCATGCCCCGCCAGCGCGCCGCCACCCCCGGGGCGGTCCCCGCCGCCACGCACCCCACCCCGCCCCGGCGCAGGCCCCTGCCCCGCCCGTGGCGCCTGCTGCCGACCCCCGCCGGCACCCCGTTCACCTTCGCCTACGCGGCCGTCCTGGCCGTCACCTCCCTGATCGCGGCCCACGCCGACCCCCGCCTGGTGCACGCGCTCCAGCAGGGCTCCAGCACCGACGTGGCCCATCTGGTGCGCACACCCGTGCTCGTGCTGCTGGCGAGCGCGCTGTGGGTCGCGGGCGGGCTCCTCTCGCCGTACACGGTCGCGTTCCTGCTGGTGCTCACGGCCCTGGAGCGGCGGACAGGCGCAGCGCCGGCCGCCTGTGTCTTCCTGGCCGGCCATGTCCTGGCCACCCTCGCCACCGAGGTCCCGGTGGGCCTCGCCGTCCTGCTGGGCCACCTGCCCGGCACCTCACTGCACCGCCTCGACTACGGCGTCAGCTTCGGCGTGGCCGCGAGCACCGGCGCCCTGACGGGCCTGCTGCGCCCCTGGCTGCGCTGGCCGTTGCTGGCCCTGGCGGCCGGCGGGCTGCTGAGCGACCTGCTGGCCTACGCGGACCCGCTGACGAACTGGGGCCACGTCATCGCCCTCGCGATCGGTGTGGCGGCCTGGCCCCTGGTCCGGCGCCGGCAGCGGCCGGCTCCCGGGGGCGGGGACCGCGCGAGAACCCCGACACACCCGCGACTGCGCGCGTTTCCGCAGCTCATCCCCTTGGGCGTACGTGATCGCTCAGAGCGAACAGAACCCCGGGAACAATAGACCCCGCCAGAACATTGAGTCGGCATAGCTCAAGTTGACTGCCGAAGGGGAGATCATGGCTGCTGAGTCACCGGCGTTCACGCTGAACCTGCCCGTGCTGCCGCTCGACGACGAGGTCGTGCTGCCCGGCATGGTGGTCCCGCTGGACCTGAGCGACGCCGAGGTGCGGGCCGCGGTGGAGGCCGCTCAGGCCGCCGCCCGCTCCGAACCCGGAAAGCCCAAGGTGCTGCTGGTACCGCGCATCGACGGCACGTACGCCAAGACCGGCGTCCTCGGCACGGTGGAACAGGTCGGCCGGCTCGCCGACGGTGACCCGGGGGCCCTGATCCGCGGACGCAGCCGCGTCCGCATCGGCGCCGGCACCACCGGCCCGGGCGCCGCGCTCTGGGTCGAGGGCGCCCGTGTCGAGGAGACCGTTCCCGAGCCGCTGCCGGGCCAGGTCGCGGAACTGGTCAAGGAGTACAAGGCGCTCGCCACCACCTGGCTGAAGAAGCGCGGCGCCTGGCAGGTCGTGGACCGCGTCCAGGCCATCGACGACGTGTCGGCACTGGCCGACAACTCCGGCTACTCGCCGTTCCTGACGACCGAGCAGAAGGTCGAACTGCTGGAGACCGCCGACCCGGTGGCCCGGCTCAAGCTCGCCACGCAGCAGCTGCGCGACCACCTCGCGGAGCAGGACGTGGCCGAGACCATCGCCAAGGACGTCCAGGAAGGCGTCGACAAGCAGCAGCGCGAGTTCCTGCTGCGCCGTCAGCTGGAGGCCGTCCGCAAGGAACTGCGCGAGCTCAACGGCGAGAAGGAGGGCGAGGAGTCCGACGACTACCGCGCCCGCGTCGAGGCCGCCGACCTGCCGGAGAAGGTCCGCGAGGCCGCCCTCAAGGAGGTCGACAAGCTGGAGCGCGCCTCCGACCAGTCGCCCGAGGGCTCCTGGATCCGCACCTGGCTGGACACCGTCCTGGAGATGCCGTGGAACGAGCGGACCGAGGACGAGTACGACATCCAGGGCGCCAAGGCCGTGCTGGACGCCGAGCACGCGGGCCTGGACGACGTGAAGGAACGCATCACCGAGTACCTGGCCGTGCGCAAGCGGCGCGGCGAGCGGGGCCTGGGCGTCATCGGCGGGCGGCGCGGCGGTGCCGTGCTCGCGCTCGTCGGCCCGCCCGGTGTCGGCAAGACCTCGCTGGGCGAGTCCGTGGCGCACGCCATGGGCCGCAAGTTCGTCCGCGTCGCCCTCGGCGGCGTCCGTGACGAGGCCGAGATCCGCGGTCACCGCCGTACGTACGTCGGCGCGCTGCCCGGCCGGATCGTGCGCGCGGTCAAGGAAGCCGGGTCCATGAACCCGGTGGTCCTGCTGGACGAGATCGACAAGGTGGGCTCCGACTTCCGGGGCGACCCGGCCGCCGCCCTCCTCGAAGTGCTCGACCCGGCCCAGAACCACACCTTCCGGGACCACTACCTGGAGGTCGAGCTGGACCTGTCCGACGTGGTCTTCCTCGCCACCGCCAACGTCCTGGAAGCCATCCCGGAGGCGCTCGCCGACCGTATGGAGATCGTCCGCCTGGACGGCTACACCGAGGACGAGAAGGTCGTCATCGCCCGGGACCACCTGCTCCCGCGCCAGCTGGAGCGGGCCGGCCTGGACAAGGACGAGGTCACGCTGGACGAGAGCGCGCTGCGCAAGCTCGCCGGCGAGTACACGCGCGAGGCGGGCGTGCGGACCCTGGAGCGGTCCATCGCACGGCTGCTGCGGAAGGTCGCGGCCCAGCACGAACTGGGCGAGCGCGAGCTGCCGTTCACCGTCACCGACGGCGATCTGCGCGGGCTGATCGGCCGGCCGCACCACGTGCCCGAGTCCGCCCAGGACCCGGCCGAGCGCCGTACGGCCGTCCCCGGCGTGGCGACCGGCCTCGCGGTCACCGGCGCCGGCGGCGACGTGCTCTTCGTGGAGGCGTCCCTGGCCGACCCGGAGACGGGTGGGGCGGGGCTGACCCTGACCGGTCAGCTGGGCGACGTGATGAAGGAGTCGGCGCAGATCGCGCTGAGCTTCCTGCGCAGCCACGGCGCCGAGCTGGAGCTGCCGGTGGCCGACCTGAAGGACCGGGGCGTGCACATCCACTTCCCGGCGGGCGCGGTGCCGAAGGACGGCCCGAGCGCGGGCATCACGATGACGACGGCCCTCGCCTCGCTGCTCTCCGGCCGCCTGGTCCGCACGGACGTCGCCATGACCGGCGAGGTCTCGCTGACCGGCCGGGTGCTGCCCATCGGCGGTGTGAAGCAGAAGCTGCTCGCCGCCCAGCGCGCCGGGGTGACCACCGTCATCATCCCCAAGCGCAACGAGCCCGACCTGGACGACGTCCCGGCCGAGGTGCTGGACAAGCTCGACGTCCACACCGTGACCGACGTCCGCCAGGTCCTGGAACTGGCGCTCGCGCCCGCCACGAGCGACGCGGCGCCGGAGGTTCCGGTAGCGGCGTGACGGACGCTGCCGGATGAGGCGAGGCCCGGGTCCCGTGAGGGAGGCCCGGGCCTTCGCCGTGCGCGGTGCGGCGCCGCCGGTCCGGGGTTCGGTTCGGTGTGACGGATGCTGCCGGTTGAGGTGAGGCTTGGGTTCCGTGGGGTGGGCCCGGGCCTTCGCCGTGCGCGGTGCGGCGCCGCCGGTCCGGGGTCCGGTTCGGTGTGACGGATGCTGCCGGATGAGGGAAGGCCGGGGTTTCCGTACCGTGCGGTGCCGGCCGACCCCGTGCTCGCGACCGGCCTCTGCGCTCCGTCCCGCCGGAACCCCGGGCCGACTCCCGAACCGCCCGCCGACCCCGGCCCCGGTGCCGACCCGGCCCTGACCCGTTGCCGAGCGACCGGCGACCGGCGGCCGGCACCGGGCCCCCGCCCCGCCGCACCCCCGTGTCAGAGCGCGGTCAGTGACTGCTCCGCCCACACGGTCTTGCCGATCCGGTCGTGCCGGGTGCCCCAGCGCTCGGCGAGCTGGGCGACCAGCAGCAGGCCGCGGCCGCCCTCGTCGAAGATCCGGGCCCGGCGCATGTGCGGGGTGGTGTCGCTGGCGTCGTAGACCTCGCTGATCAGGGTCTTGCCCTGGTGGATCAGCCGGAGCCGGATGGGCGGGCGGCCGTAGCGGATGGCGTTGGTGACCAGCTCGCTGACCATCAGCTCGGTGGTGAACGCGGCCTCGTCCAGGCCCCACGCGGAGAGCTGGTCGGTGGCGTGCCGACGGGCCAGGGAGACGACGGTGGGCTCGTCGGACAGTTCCCAGGAGGCGACCAGGTCCCCGTGCAGGGCACGGGTGCGGGCCACCAGGAGGGCGATGTCGTCGTCGGGGCGGTGGCTGAGCAGGTCGCCGAGGACCCGGTCGCACACCGCCTCCAGCGACTCGGCGGGCCGGCCGAGCGCGATGAACATCTTGTCCAGGGCCTCGTCGATGTCGTGGTCGCGGGCCTCCAGCAGCCCGTCCGTGTAGAGCGCGAGCAGACTGCCCTCGGGCAGTTCCGTCTCCATCGCCTCGAAGGGCAGCCCGCCGAGCCCGAGCGGCGGCCCCGCGGGCACGTCGAGGAAGCGGACCATGCCGTCCGGGGTCACCACGGCGGGTGGCGGATGCCCGGCCCGGGCCACGGAGCAGCGGCGCGAGACCGGGTCGTAGACGGCGTACAGGCAGGTGGTGCCGATGCCGCCGGCGGTGTCGGCGCCCGGGTCCGCGCTGCCCTCTTCGGCGGCCAGCCGCAGCACCAGGTCGTCCAGGTGGGTGAGCAGCTCGTCGGCGGGCAGATCGACGTCGGCCAGGGTGCGTACCGCCGTGCGCAGCCGGCCCATGGTGGCGGAGGCCCGGATGCCGTGGCCCACCACGTCGCCCACGACGAGCGCCACCCGCGCCCCGGACAGCGGGATCACGTCGAACCAGTCGCCGCCCACGCCGGCCCGGGTCGCGGCCGGCAGATAGCGGGTGGCGATCTCCAGGGCCCCCTGGTCGGGCACCGTGTGCGGGAGCAGGCTGCGCTGGAGGGCCACGGTGGTGGTGCGGGGCCTGGCGCAGCCGCGGGCCTGCTCCATGCCGGCGGCCGCCTTGGCGGTGAACTCCTCGGCGAGCCGCAGGTCCTCCGGTCCGAAGGGCCCCCGCTCCCCGTGCCGGCCGAACAGGGCCACGCCGAGCGTGCTGCCCTGGGCGAGCAGCGGGACCGCCAGCAGGGAGCGCGTCCCGGACGTGCGCAGCCACGAGGCGCCCGGGTCCAGCGCCGCCCAGTCGGCCACGGCCGGGTCCGCCATGGCGTACAGCATCGGGCGGGCCGCCGTCAGACACCGGGCGGGCGGCGAGTCCGCCGGGCAGACGATCACCTCGCCGACCCCCGCACCGGCACCGGTCCCGGCGCCGCTGCCGTGGCCGCGCCCACCGGCCCCCGGTACCGCGCGCAGGGCGGCGCGGCGCAGGACCACCTGTCCCGGCGGCCGGCCGGCGGCCTCGGCGGTGCTCCACGGGGAGTCCAGCAGGTCCACCGCCATGAGGTCGGCCAGCCGGGGGACCGTGACCTCGCCGAGCTCCTGCGCGGCGCGGGCCTGGTCCGCCGCGGTGCCGACGGGCGCGGCGGACTCGCCCGGGGCGCGCGCCCCACCGGCGGTCCCCTGGGCCGGCTCCGGCACGGACAGGCAGACGGCCCGCACCCGGCCGTCGGCGTCCTTCAGCGGGGTGAGGACGATGGCCCGGCCCAGGTCCGGGCCGATCCGGCCGCGCGTCTCCTGGGGCCTGCCACGCTCCAGCGCCCGCCGCATCGACCGGGCGGCCTCCTCGCTCGCGGCCCCCGGCGCGATGTGGGTGAGACGCAGTCCGCGCATCGCCGTCTCGGGCAGGGCGAGGGCGTGTTCCATCCGGCGGTTGGCGCGCACCAGGCGCAGGTCCGCGTCGAAGATGGCCAGCGGAAAGGGGGACTGGAGGAACGTCCACTCCTCCAGCGGTTCGCCGCGCGGCGGCTGCGTACGGGCCGTCACCGCGCTCACCACGAGCCAGTCGGTGGCGCCGGTGCGCGAGGTCCGGCGGTGGGCCAGCACGCCCAGTTCCAGGAGCCTGCCGTCCTGGTGGCGCAGCGGGACGGTGCCGTTCCAGCGGGTCCGGCCGGCCAGAGCCCGCCGGACCGACGCGCCGTCGGCGGCGAGCAGCGCGGTGGCGGGCCGGCCGACCACCGCGGGGGAGTCGTAGCCGAGCAGCCGCCGCGCGCCCTCGCTCCAGCCGGTGAGGATGCCCTGCTCATCGATGGTGGCCGTGGCCGTGTACGTCGACTGTCGCTCCATCGCCGCTCATCTCGCCCTAGCTCGGCAGGCTCTCCTGACCAGCATGATCCCGGGCGGTGCGGAGCACCAACGCAACACGGCGCACACGGTGGCCCCTGCCGTCCGGAAGGGGCCACCGCGGAGCCGTCAGCCGTCGGCTGTCAGCCGAGGGCCAGGGCCTGCACCCGGTCCAGGGCGCCGTTGAACTTGTCGTGGTCGCCGACCGTCGGGCCGGAGGAGGTGTACTGCCACATCGTGTAGTACGACCACCCGGCCGGCAGCGTTCCCGGGTCGGAGGCGTAGCGGGCGATCCACAGCGGGTTGTTCACGGCGAAGCCGCCGTAGTTCCCGGTGCACTGGGTCCACCAGCTGGTGGCGGTGTAGATGACCGGGTAGCGGCCGGTGCGGGCCTTGTAGGTGTTGATGAAGTCGGCGATCCAGCTCACCATCTGGCTCGCGGTCTTGCCGTAGCAGGCGGCGCCGTACGGGTTCCACTCGATGTCGAGGGCGCCGGGCAGCGTCTTGCCGTCCCGGGACCAGCCGCCGCCGTGGTCCACGAAGTAGTTGGCCTGGGTGGCGCCGCTGGTGGTGTCCGGGGTGGCGAAGTGGTACGAGCCGCGGATCATGCCGACGTTGTAGGCGCCGTTGTACTGCTGGGCGAAGTACGGGTTGGTGTAGTACGTGCCTTCCGTGGCCTTCGTGTACGCCCAGCGGACCCCGCTGTTCCACAGGGTCGACCAGGCGACGTTGCCCTGGTAGCCGGAGACGTCGACGCCCTCGGTCTGGGTGACGTCACCGGTGCTGGGTGTGCCGTCCTGGCCGTCGTGGGCGAGGACGCCCATGCCCATGTAGGCGGAGCCGCGGCTGGGCGTGCTCGCGGCCTGGGCGGAGGTGAGCGGAAGCGTGAGGGAGAGCGCCGCGAGCAGGGCCGTGAGGAGGACGGCGAGGGGGCGCGGGCGGAACGGCAGGGGGGAGCGGGCGGAGCGGGTGGAGCCGGGTCTGAGCACGGGCATGACGTGCCTCCGGGGAGTGAAGTGGGGGGAGTGACGTGGGGGACTGCGACACCGACCGTCGGCCACTGGCGTGGGCATGCCATTAATGACGTGGTAAGGAAGCTACGCACGTAGATACGGCGTGGGAAGAGGGTCCGGACGACGCCGTTGGTCTACGCCTGCGAAATACTGGCAGAGCTGCGGCAATGACGACGTTCGACAGAAACTTTCAGGACCGCGAAACCGAGCAGGGGTGCTGACGTGCACGAGGACGGAAGCGGCGGCGCGCACGGCGCCGTCGGCCAGATGACGCCCAGTGGTGCAGACCAGGAATTCCTGGCGCTGGAGCGCGAGTTGACCGTGCTGCTCCGGCGTGCCCGGGCCAACCAGGGGGAGATGGCCCGGGAGGTCCACCCCGACCTGGAGTCCTCCGCGTACGGCCTGCTCATCCGGCTGGACGAACTGGGCGGCCAGCGGGCCACGGAACTCGCCGGCTACATCGGGGTCGGCAAGGCCACGATGTCCCGCCAGCTGCGCGCCCTGGAGAACCTGGGCCTGATCGCCCGCGAGCCCGACCCGGCCGACGGCCGCGCCTGGCTCGTCACCCTCACCGACGAGGGCCGCCGCCGCGTCGGCACGGTCCGTGAGGCCCGCCGCGCCCGCTACGTCCGCCAGCTCGCCCACTGGGACCGCCACGAGGTCGCCGAACTGGCCCGGCTGCTGCACGAGCTGAACGGCGTCATGGCGAAGTAGCGCGACACGGCCGCCGTGGCACGCCCCGGCACCCCGTCCAGCCCGTCACAGCTCCACGTACACCACCGTCGCGTCGTCGTGTGTCTTTCCGCGTCCGAGGAACGTCCGCTCCTCCCGGTCCGCCGTCTCCAGCTCCCGTACCCGCTCCACGAGTGACCGGGCGCCCTCCTTGGCGACCAGGTCGAACAGGGCCGTCCAGTCGCCCTCGCGGAACGTCTCCGTCCAGCGGGTCGCGCCGTCCGTCAGCGCCGCCAGCGCCCGGACGTCCCGCCGGGGCAGGGTGCCGGTGACCGCCCGGGCGGCCACGGCGGGGTCGGCGGCGGCGGTGAAGAAGCCGCCCTCCTTGTTGCGCAGGTTCGCGTCGACCAGGGCGTCGGTGGCGAGCGCGGAGCGGGGCAGCCGGGCCAGCCGGTCGTCCAGCAGCGGGGTGACCGTGCCGTCGGGTCCCCGCACCAGCAGCACGGCGTCGGACAGCACCAGGTACTCGACCGCGGTGGCGGACCAGCGGGTCAGGGCGACGGTTGCCTGGGGGGTTCGCGGGTGAGAAAGCTCACAGGTCTCCGCATGGGCGTCCGCGGTGCGCCGGATCGCCCGCGCGAGAATCTCCGAGAGCGTCAGATCTCGGCCGGAAACGGTCAGTTCGGTCAGCGCGCCACCCAGTCGCGCGGTGAACCAGGGGACGGAATGCAGACAGCCCGTCCCGCCGCTGGGCGGAGTCACTCCGTCCAGGACGATCACGCAACCTCCCTGTCCGGAGGCGGGTAGTCCGACACCGGCGAAGTCCTCGTTGGGGCGGGACGCGTCGCCGGGCTCCGAAACGAGATCAGTGCGCATCCAGCCAGTCTGCACGAGCCCTTCACACGGTGCGCCAAAGGCTGGCACGAGCGGGTGAATTCTCACGACCCCGCAGGTCAGGCGCCTGGTTTGGGTAGAAATGATCTACTCCGGGAAGGCGTGGCGGCGAATACTGCCAAAGCCTGCCGCGCGCGTCCAACCGGCCCGCCGCGCAAGAGCGCCGCACGCGCCAGGGGAACTTGCCCGCCAACTCCCCTCCGATGTTCACTCCTTCGGGTGGCGGGTCAGGTGATGCGCGACCACTGCCCACCGGCACTGGGAGGGTCGGGAACCGTACGAACCGGGTGTACGCACCACTTGGCACCGAGCTGACGGGGCGCCACCCGGGCCCCTGGGTAGACGAGTTCAGGAATGCGAGCACCGGTGCAGAAGAAGCGGCCTCGGCGCACAGGCAGGCAGACGGCCCCCGAGGGGACCGTCCCCCAGACCCCCGTGGGCTCCGGTCGCCCCACCCATGTGCGCACCCGGCTGATCGTCGCCGTCGCCGTGGTGGCCGCCGCCGTCGCGGGAGCCGGGGCGCCCGCACTGCTGACCGCCTCCCAGGACGTCAGCGACTCCCAGGACCTGGTGACGCTGGCCGCCCGCACCCAGGACGCGCTCACCCTCGCCCACTCCCTCGCCGACGAACGCGACGAGGTCACCTCCTACGTCGCGGCCGGCCGCCCCAAGGACAAGGCGCCCTCCGAGGACCGCAGCGCCCGGGTGGACCGGCAGGTCGAGGAGCTGCGCGCCGACACCGACATCCCGGCGGCCCTGCGCACCGCCCTCGACGGCGTCGACACGCTCCGCCGCAGCGCCCTCACCGGCAAGACCGGCGCCCTCCAGACCCACCAGGCGTACTCTGCGACGATCACCGCGCTGCACCGGCTCGCCGAGCAGCTCGCCGAGCAGATGCCCCCGCGGGCCGGCTCCGGCGGCCACGCCCTCGCCGAACTGGACTCCGCCGTCCAGCAGTCCGCCGCCGCCCGCGGCCTGCTGCTGGCCGCGCTGAACATCCCGTCCAGCACCCAGACGGTGATCGACCCCACCACCGGCCTGCCCACCACGACCGCCACCAGCACCGAGGCGGACCGCAAACAGCGCGACGCGCTCACCGCCGCCGCCCAGCAGGCCCGGCTGCGCGCCGACGCGGCCCTCGCCGACTTCCGCGAGACCGCGCCGAAGGCGGCCGTGGACTCCTACGACTCCACGGTCACCGGTCCCGAGGTCAACTCGGCCGACAAGTACCTCGCCTCGCTCACCGACCAGCCCACCCTCGCCGACAGCGAGCTGACCACCAGCACCAAGAAGCTGGACGCGGCCCTGTCCGCCCGGGTCGACCTGATGCGCGGCGCGGAGTCGGCGCTCTACGACCACCGCACCAAGGACCTCGCGAAGCTCCGGGACGACGACGTCACCGCGCTGGAGATCCGCGTCGCCGTCCTGGGCGCGCTGATGCTGGTCGCGGTCGGCATCGCCACGGCCATGGCCCGCTCCCTGACCCGCCCGCTGTCGGTCCTGCGCCGCGGGTCGGCCCGCCTCGCCGGGTCCGAGGACCCGACGGCCCAGGAGCCGATCGCCTTCACGGGCCGCAACGACGAGTTCGCCCAGGTGGTCCGCTCGGTCAACGCCCTGCACGCGCACGCCGTGGCGCTGCACGAGCGCGTGGCCACCCTGGAGACCGACCGCAAGCACCTGGTCGGCCAGCGCCAGAAGATGGCCGACGCCCGCGAGGAACTGCGCGCCGAGCTCGCCGAGTCCACCGCCCAGCTGGAGCGGCTGCGCACCAGCATCGGCTCCACCTTCGTCAACCTGGCCCTGCGCACCCTGGGCCTGGTCGAACGCCAGCTCGCGGTCATCGAGGGCCTGGAGGACCGCGAGCAGGACCCCGACCGCCTCGCCACCCTGTTCAAGCTGGACCACTTCGCCACGGTCATGCGCCGGCACAGCGAGAACCTCCTGGTCCTCGCCGGCACCGAGCACGTCCAGCAGCATCCGGGCCCGGTGCCGCTGGTCGACGTGGTCCGGGCGGCGGTCAGCGAGATCGAACGCTACGAACGCGTCCGTATCGCGGCCCTCCCGCCGCACGCGCACGTCGCGGGCTTCGCCGCCGACGACCTCTCCCACCTGCTGGCCGAACTCATGGAGAACGCGACCTCGTTCTCACCGCCGGACCTGCCCGTCGAGGTCTCCGGCTGGCTCCTGGAGTCGGGCGAGGTCATGCTGTCGGTCCAGGACGAGGGCATCGGGATGACCGCCGACCGCCTGGACTCCCTCAACGGCCGCCTCGGCGACTTCGATCCCGGCTCCCTCTACGACCAGGAGGGCGAGGAGGGCCTCGGCCTCGGCCTGTACGTCGTCGCGCGCCTCGCCCACCGGCACGGCGTCCGCGTCCAGTTGCGCGAGCAGAAGCAGGGCGGCATCGCGGCGGTGGTGGTCCTCCCGGCCCCCCTGCTGGTCGAGGCCGCGCCCACGGCGCTCCCGCCGCAGAGCACCGCCCCCGGCGGCACGGGCACCTTCACCCTCCCCGGCGCCGACGCGGAGGCCAACGCCAACGTCCTGCCCACCCGCGCCAAGCACCAGGACCCCCTGGTCACCCTGGCGGAACAGGCCGTACGGGACGCCTCCGCCGAAGCAGCGGAGGAGTCACCGCGGGAGGCACCGGCGGAGGCCCACGAGCAGGCCGCCCAGCCCGCCCAGGACACGGAGACCCGCCCGAAGGCCCCGGCGGAGACGTACGCCGAGACGACGATGGAGCTGCTGCTCCCGAACGCACCGGCGGAGCCCTCGAACTCGGTGACCGGCAGCCTCGACGACGCGCGGGCCGCCGACGGCGAGAACACCCCACAGGAGCCGTCCGCACCCGACGACGAGACCCGCACGGGTGGCGCGCACGGGCACACGGACTCCGAAGGCGAAGCCGAGGAGGAGCGGCTCACCAGCAAGGGGCTCCCCAAGCGCACACCGAAGATCACCGCCCCCAACACCCCGCCCCGCCAGCGCAGCACCAGCGTCGACGCCGAAGCCCTGCGCCGCAGGCTCGGCGGTTTCCGCACCGGCGCCCAGGCCGGCTACCGCGACGTAGAGGCGGAGATCGCCGAGCAGACGGCCAACAACCGGCGGCCGACCAGCCACGCACACGCCGAAGAAGCCACGGGGGGCACAGCCGAGGAGGCAAGCAGTTGACCGCGCCCACTACCTACGGACTGAGCAGTGAAGCCCGCAACCTGCACTGGCTGCTGACCAACCTGGTCGAGGAAGTACCCGGCATCCAGTCCGTCGCCGTGGTCTCCTCCGACGGGCTGCTCCTGCTGTCGTCCGACCCGGGTCACACGGAGGACGCCCGCCAGTCCCGCGACACCAAGCGGACCGGCCCCCGGGGCTCCTCCGCCGACCTCGCCACCATCGTCTCCGGCATCGGCAGCCTGACCGTCGGCGCCGCCAAGCTGCTGGAGTTCGGCGGGGTCAAGCACACGATGGTCGCGATGGAGGAGGGCAGCCTGTTCGTGATGTCGATCAGCGACGGCTCGCTGCTCGGCGTGCACGGCTCCGCCGAGTGCGACATGAGCGTCGTGGCGTACCACATGGCGCTCTTCGTCGGCCGCGCCGGCCACGTGCTGACGCCCGAACTCCGCAGCGAACTGCGCAAGAACCTGGAAGCCGAGTCGACGGGGAGCGACCGATGACCGGTACCCCGAAGAAACCAGGGAAGGCGCAGCTCCCGGTCCGCGGCGGCGACCGCAAACCCGCCCGCGTCCGCCCCTACTCGCTCACCGGCGGCCGTACCCGCTTCGGCCACGTCCTCCTCGTGGAGACGTTCGTGGCGGCGCTGGAGGCCCCCGAGGAGCGCAAGGAACTGACGAACGGCTCGCTCACCACCCGGGTCATGCCGGAGATGCGGGCCATCGTCGAACTGTGCCGCCGTATGCGCACGGTGGCCGAGATCGCCGCGCTGCTCAAGATGCCGCTCGGCGTGGTCCGCGTGCTCCTGAGCGATCTCGCGGACCAGGGAAAGATCCGTGTGTACGGCACCGGAACGGGTCACGGCACCGGCCGCCCGGACCGCGCTCTGCTGGAAAGGGTGCTGAGTGGACTCCGCCGTCTCTGACGCCACCGCCTCCTTCGGGGGCACCCCCCTCGTCGCCGGGTTCAGCGAACCGGACGAGGACCTCAAGTCCTGGCAGACGGACCGGACGCGCGCCCCCATCGCGACGAAGATCGTGGTGGCGGGCGGCTTCGGCGTCGGCAAGACCACGCTCGTCACGTCCGTCTCGGAGATCACGCCGCTGCAGACCGAGGCGCTGATGACCGAGGCCAGCGAGGGCACCGACGACCTGTCCGCCACGCCGGGCAAGCTCACCACCACCGTGGCCATGGACTTCGGCCGCATCACGCTCGACGACGACCTGGTGCTCTACCTGTTCGGCACGCCGGGCCAGCAGCGGTTCTGGTTCATGTGGGACGACCTGGTGCGCGGCGCGATCGGCGCCGTCGTCATGGCCGACACCCGCCGGCTGAAGGACTGCTTCCCGGCCCTGGACTACTTCGAGAGCTGCGGACTGCCGTACGTCGTCGCGGTCAACCACTTCGACGGCAGCGAGCGGTTCGAACCGGAGGACGTGCGGGAGGCGCTGACCATACCGGCGCACATCCCTGTCATGATCATGGACGCGCGACGGCGGATCTCGGTGATCGAGGTCCTCCTGGCCCTGGTGGGCCACGCGCTGGACGAAACCCCGGAGTAGTCCTCACCCTCGTCCTCATCCCGTAGGAGGCACCACCCGCATGCGGAAGATACTCGTCGTCGGAGCCGGCCAGTCCGGTCTCCAGCTCGCCCTCGGCCTGCAGTCGCACGGCTACGAGGTCACCCTGATGTCGAACCGGACCGCGGACGAGATCCGCTCCGGCCGGGTCATGTCGACGCAGTGCATGTTCGACACGGCACTCCAGCACGAGCGCGATCTCCAGCTGAACTTCTGGGAGTCCCAGGCCCCGAAGATCGAAGGACTCGGTGTCTCGGTGGCCGCGCCCGGCTCGCACGACCCGGGCCCGACCCAGCGGGCGATCGACTGGGTGGGCAGGCTCGACGGGTACGCGCAGTCGGTGGACCAGCGGGTGAAGATGGCCGGCTGGATGGAGACCTTCGCCCAGCGCGGCGGCCAGCTGGTCATCCACGGCGCGGCGGTCGGCGACCTGGACTACTTCTCCCGCACCTACGACCTCGTCCTGGTGGCGGCCGGCAAGGGCGAGCTGGTGTCGATGTTCGCCCGCGACCCGGAGCGCTCCCCGTACAGCGAGCCGCAGCGGGCGCTGGCGGTGGCGTACGTCCACGGCCTCGGCCCGCGCCCGGAGCACCCGGAGTTCGACGCGGTCCGCTGCAACCTGGTCCCCGGCGTCGGCGAGCTGTTCGTCATGCCGACGCTCACCACGTCCGGCCGCGCCGACATCCTCTTCTGGGAGGGCATACCCGGTGGCCCGCTCGACGTCTTCCAGGGCGTCAAGGACCCGGCGGAGCACCTCTCCCTGACCCTGGAACTCATGGAGCGGTTCACGCCCTGGGAGTACGCGCGGGCCACGAAGGTCGAACTCACGGACGCGGGCGGCACCTTGTCCGGCCGCTACGCCCCGACCGTCCGCAACCCCATCGGCCGGCTGCCCTCGGGCGGCCTGGTGCTGGGCGTGGCCGACGTGGTCGTCGCCAACGACCCGATCACCGGCCAGGGCTCCAACTCGGCGTCCAAGTGCGCCGCCGCGTACCTCGCGTCCATCCTGGAGCACGGTGACAAGCCGTTCGACGAGGAGTGGATGCGGCAGACGTTCGACCGGTACTGGGCCACCGCGCAGCACGTCACCAAGTGGACGAACGCGATGCTGGCGCCGCCGCCGGAGCACGTGCTGAACCTCATCGGCGCGGCCGGGCAGCTGCAGCCCGTGGCGGATCGATTCGCCAACGGGTTCAACGACCCGGCCGACTTCGAGAACTTCTTCTACGACCCGGAGAAGACGGCCGCGTACTTGGGCTCGGTCACCGGGGCCTGACGTCCGCACCGCCCGCTAGGGCTGGCCGCGCCCGCCCGTGCCGGGACGTACGGCGCCCAGGACCGGAAAGCTGGCGATCGGTGACACCGTGACCTTCTCACCCGGCCTGGGCGCCTGCACCACCTTCCCGCCGCCGACGTACATCGCCACGTGCGTCGCCTCCGGGAAGTACACCACCAGGTCGCCCGGCCGGAGCCGGTTCAGCGGGACCCTTCCCAGCCGGTCCCACTGCTCCTGGCTGGTGCGCGGGATCGGTGTCCCCGCGTGGGACCACGCCTGGGACGTCAGGCCCGAGCAGTCGTACGCGTCGGGGCCCTGCGCGCCCCACTGGTACGGCTTGCCGACCTGGTCCAGGGCGTAGCGGACGGCGCGCTCGCCGGCCGGGGTGGCCGCGCGGTCGGCGGGCAGGGCGCCCGCGGTGGTCAGGCGCTGCTGGGCCGCGGTGACCCCCTGCTGTTCCAGCCGGGCCACGGCCGCGAGCCGGTCCGGGGTGAGACCGGCCAGCAGGCGTTCCACGTCGGCCAGTTTCCCCTGGACGTCGTCGCGCTGCCGTTTCTGCCGGGCGGCCAGGCTGAGCTGGGTGTCGAGGGCCTTGCGGGCCGCGCGGGCCAGCGCGTCCTTGCGCTGCTCCGCGGCGGTGAGCCGGTCCACCGTACGGGCCCGTTCGCGTGCCAGCTCGCCGAGCACATGGCCCTCGTCCAGCGCGTGCTGCGGGTCGGGCGCGAGGAGCACGCGCACGTACGGACCGAGGCCGCCGCTGCCCTGGTACTGCTGCCGGGCCAGGCGCCCGGCCTCGGTGCGGCTGCCCTGGAGGACGAGCCGGGCGCGGGCGAGTTCGCCGTCGAGCCGGGCCACCTCGGCGCGCTGCCGCTCCAGCTTCTCGGTCACGGCGTTGTAGGTCTCGGTGGCCTGCTCGGTCCTCCGGTAGAGCTGTTGAAGGTCCGTCAGCAGATCGGCCACGGACCGCCGGGGGTCCGGCGCGGGGTCCGGCGTGGCCGCCGCGGGTACGGGCACCAGGACGGCCTGGGCCGCCGCGACCGTCGTACAGGCCAGACGCAGAAGCCTTCCTGACACGTCATCACCTCCGGTGCGAGGGAAGCGGAATCTCCACTTCCCAGCGCAGCCCGATAATCAGACGTGTCGGTGCCGCCTGGATACGAAGCCTGCGCGGTTCGGCGCAGCGGTTTCACCCGTTCGCGTCGTCCGGCTTGCCGGACGGCGTGGCGTCCGGCCTGGACCAGGGCCAGCGGAGCCTCCCGCCCGACCTGTCGTCCGGGTCGTACCGGTACTTCCACCCCTGGATCAGCCCCAGCCGCCTGCTGTGCCCCCGGGGCACACGGCGGTAGACCAGCACCGTGGGCGGGCCGCCCCCGGGATCCGGGACGGGGATGCGGTACGTCTTCGGGGGGTGCCCGGTGGGGCCGACCAGGACGGGCAGCACGCGTCCGTCCATGGGGCCGCCCTCGAACGGGGTGTCCTGGCTCTTCACGGGTCCAGTCTCAGCCATCCGCCGACAGCGCGGTGACCAGCGCGGCCGTCTGCGGGTCCCGGCCCGCGGTGACGGTGAGGACGGCCAGGAACTGCTCCACCAGCCAGTCGCGCAGCTCCTCCACCGGGGGCTGCTTGTCCTCGTCCAGCCAGATCAGGGAGGCCGCCTCCACCGCCGTGATCCACATCCGGACGGTCATGCGCAGCCGGGGGCCGGGATCGGCGACACCGAGGTGCTGGTGGATGTGCTCGGCGGCCGACCGGCGCACCCCGTCCACGATGGCGGTGGTGCGGGAGGTCTCCACCACGCTGCCGCCCTGGAGCAGCGCGCTGAAGCCGGTGTCGTGCTCGTCCACGAAGGCCAGATAGCGGTCCAGGGCGCGGGACAGCCGGGGCAGCAGGGGACCCTCGCGGGGCTCGTCGAAGCACTGCCGCAGCTCCTCGGCGGCGGAACGCAGCGCGGCCTCGTAGAGCTGCTGCTTGCCGCCGGGGAAGTACCGGTACACCAGCGGGCGCGACACCCCGGCCGCCTCCGCCACGTCGTCCAGGGAGACGTCCTCGGGCGCGCGGTGCGCGAAGAGGCCCAGGGCGGCGTCGAGGAGCTGGCTCCGTCGCTCCTCGACGCTGAGCCGGCGGTATGCGGGGGTGGCCGACGGGGTCATGGACGGCAGCCTAATCGCCGCGCGGCCCCGGCCGTCCCTCCTCCGCCGGTCGGCGGTGGCCGCTCGCGCCCGCGCGGCGGAGCCGCACGGCGACACGGCCCCGCGCCCGTCCGGCCTGCGCGGTTCCCTAGGCCCTGTCGTCAAACTCCCGTCTGCCGCGCGACGACAGGACCTAGGCCAGGAGGCCGGAGGACCGCCACAGGCGCCGGCCGACACCCCGCAGCACCCCGATGTCGTCGAGGAAGTCCGTCAACCGCTTCGCACCCGTCTGCATGACCTCCCGCCGGTGCGCACTGGCCTTCACCTGCGCCATCGCCTCCCGCTTGTCCAGGCCGACGTTGGTGTAGACCTCCGGGTTGACGAAGGCGACCGAGAAGACGCGGGCGAACTCGCCCGACGTGACCCGGGTGAACTCCTGCGACCACTTCGGCGCGGTCACCATCTGGCGCCGCAGCTCCTCACGGGCGTACCGAACGTGCCGCGCCTCCTCCACCACGTGGATCCGCGTGACGCCCCGGATCAGCGGCTGCACCCGCTCGTCGGGGAACGTCAGCCGCTGCATCCAGTCCAGCACCTCCTCGCCGAGCAGCGTGGCGGTGAAGGAACCGGGGGTGGTGGAGATCGTCTTGAACAGGCGGCCCAGGTTCTGGTGGGCGCGGCTCACCGGGTACCAGGGCGTGCCGCCGTGCGAGATCAGCCGGGCGAACATCTTCGAGTGCCGGCACTCGTCCTCGATCTCGGTGAGCGCGTACCGCACATGCGCACTCGTCGCCGCCTTGTCGTAGATGTGCCGGACGAGCAACTGCATGAGGATGATCTCGAACCAGATGCCGAGCGAGGCCAGCGCGGCGGCCTCGTGCCGGGAGAGCAGGATGCGCTGTTCCTCGCTCATCCGCTTCCACATCGGCGTGTCGTACAGCGACACCAGCTCCGGCGGCCAGAACCACTTGCCCTCCTCGAAGGGCGCGTCCCAGTCCAGCTCCTCGTCCGGGTCGAAGGAGTGCTTGGCGGAAGAGACGAGCAGCCGTTCGGCCACCTGTTCCCGGTCCTTGAGCAGGCCGAGCGCGTCGCGCAGCCCGTCCAGCGCGTCCGCTTCCGTCAGGGTCGTCATGGCTCCCTCACCTCGTTACCCGGGGGTAGTCGTCCTGCCTCTTATGAGACTGCCTGTCAGCAAGGCCGTCAATCCCCTGCGCATGACTTGTTGACCCGGCGTCTACGTGTGAGCCTGCGGGGTATGCCGACCCATGAGCTCTACGCCAACGAGCCGGGAGACTCCCCCTGGCAGGTCCCCGCCGCCGGCGCGGCCCGGTTCAGCTGGGAGTACGACGACGGCCGCGACCGCCTCCTCGCCCTGTACCAGAAGGGCAAGGACAAGCAGTGGGACGGGCGGACGCGGATCGACTGGGACCTGGAGGTCGACCCGTACGACGCCCTCGGCACGCCCGACGAGGCGATGTCCCTGTACGGCACCCCGTACTGGGACAAGCTCTCGCAGAAGGACAAGGGCGAGCTGCGCCGGCACTACGCCTCCTGGCAGTTCAGCCAGTTCCTGCACGGCGAGCAGGGCGCGATGATCTGCGCGGCGCGGATCGTGGAGTCGGTGCCCGACCTGGACGCCAAGTTCTACTCCGCGACCCAGACCATGGACGAGGCCCGGCACGCCGAGATCTACGGCCGCTTCCTGCACGAGAAGATGGGCCTCGTCTACCCGATCAACGACAACCTCCAGTCACTGCTCGGCGACACCCTGCGCGACAGCCGCTGGGACATGCCCTACCTCGGCATGCAGGTGCTGATCGAGGGCCTGGCGCTGGCCGCCTTCGGGATGATCCGGGACACCACGAACAAGCCGCTGCCCCAGCAGATCCTCACGTACGTCATGCAGGACGAGGCCCGGCACGTGGCCTTCGGCCGGATGGCGCTGCGCGACTACTACAAGCAGCTCACCGACGCCGAACTGCGCGAGCGCGAGGAGTTCGTCATCGAGGGCTGCTACCTGATGCGCGACCGGCTGCGCGGGGTGGAGGTGCTGGAGAACTTCGGCATCCCCAAGACCGAGGCGGAGGCGCTGAGCGAGCGGTCCGAGTTCCTCCGGCTCTTCCGCAAGCTGCTGTTCAGCCGCATCGTCCCGTGCGTCAAGGACATCGGCCTGTGGGGCGAGCGGCTCCAGCGGGCCTATGTCGACATGGGCGTGCTGGAGCTGGGCGACTCCGACCTGGACCTGCTGATGGCCCAGGACGAGGAACTGGCCGAGCGGCTGGACGCCGAGCGCTTCGCCGCCGAGGAGCGGGAACGGGTGGCCGAGGTGGAGACGGCGATCGAGTCCGGGGCGGCCGAGGACTGACCGGGCGCGGAACGCGGTGCCGGTTCGTCACCCGGGTGCAGTAGCGTGCTGGCGTGTCCATGCCTCCACCGCCGCAGAATCCCGGCCCCTACGGCCAGCAGCCGCCGCAGCAGCCGGGGTCGTACGGTCAGCCGCCCCAGGCCCCGGGCCCGTACGGCTCCCCGTACCCCCAGCAGCCCTACCCCCAGCAGCAGCCGTACCCGGCCCAGCAGCCGTACCCGCCGCAGCAGCCCTACCCCGGCTGGGGCGTGCCGCCCATGGCCCCGCCCCCGAAGAAGCGGCGGATCGGTCTGGTGCTCGGCATCGTGGGCGGTGTCGTCGCGGCCGTCGTGGTGCTGCTCATCGTGCTCGGCATGGTGGCCGAGAGCGGCTTCCCCGCGGCGGAGCACAAGCTCACCCTGCCCGGCAAGCTGCTCGACGGGACGTACGAACTCGTCGACGACCTCTCCGGGTCCGAGGGCAAGAAGATCAGCGACGAGGCCGACGGAGCCTGGGACGCCAAGGACACCCACGGAGTGGTCGGCACGTACAGCCCCGGCGGTGACGAGACCAAGGGCACGCTGGTGGTGTCCGGCATGTACGGCCGGTTCAAGAACACCGAAGAGGCCCGCACGAACATGATGAAGGGCGCCGGCGAGGGCGACGGCGCCACGATCGCCGTACCGGCGAAGGAGTTCGAGCTGGACGGCATCACCATCAGCTGCGAGGTGATGACCGAGGAACACCTCGGCACGAAGATCACCGTGCCGGTGTGCGCCTGGGCCGACGGCAACACCGGGGCCACGGTCGCCGAGGTCGCCACCGCGGCCATGGACCAGGCCCCCTCGGACGTCGACCTGGAGGCGTTCGCGCGCAAGACCCTCACGATCCGCTCGGAGATGCGCAAGCCGATCGGCTGACGCATCCGCTGCTGGGGCCGGTCGGCTGGCCCTCACGATCCGCTGGTGAGCCGGTCGGCCGACCGGCTCACCGCCTCAGCACCGCCCGCATCACCTCGCGCGCGATCGGCGCCGCGTCCCCGCCGCCGCTGATCTCGCCCCGGTCCGCCGAGGCGTCCTCCACCACCACCGCGACCGCCACCTGCGGCTCCAGGGCGTCCTCGGCCTGCGCCCAGGACACGAACCAGGCGTACGGCACCCCGGCGTTGCCGACCCCGTGCTGGGCGGTGCCGGTCTTGCCGCCGACGAGCGCGCCGGGGATGGCCGCGTTGGTGCCGGTGCCGTCCTCCACCACGCCGGCCATCAGCTCCTTCATCAGGGCCGCCGTGGACGGCCGCATCACCTGCCGCGCCGGCCGGGCCGCGCTGCCCGAGACCGTCTCCCCGCCGTGCCGGACGGTCCGCTCCACCAGGTACGGCGGACGCAGCCGGCCGCCGTCCGCTACCGCCGCCGCGACCATCGCCATCTGCAACGGCGTGGCCCGCGTGTTGTACTGCCCGATCGAGGACAGCGCGAGCTGCGCCCTGTCCACCCGCGTGTCGAAGGTGCTGGGCGCCACGGCGAAGGGGATGCGCACCCCGGTGTCGTTGAACCCGAACGCCTGGGCCGTGGTCGCCATGTCCCGCACCCCCACGTCCACGCCCAGCTTGGCGAAGACCGTGTTGCACGACCACTCGAAGGCGTCGCGCACCGAGGCGTCCCGGCAGCCGTCGCCCTCGTTGGTCAGCCGGGTGGTGGTGCCGGGCAGCCGGTAGGGGTCGGGGGAGTCGGTGCGCTGGTCCAGGTCGGTCACCACGCCCGCGTCCAGCGCCGCCGCCGCGGTGACCACCTTGAACGTCGACCCCGGCGGATAGGTCTGCCGTACCGCCCGGTTGAGCATCGGCTTCTCCGGGTCGCTGTTGAGCCGCGCCCACGCCGCCGTCACCGCCTCGCTGTTGCCGGACAGCTCAGAGGGGTCGTACGACGGGCTGCTCACCAGTGCCAGGACCCGGCCCGTGGCCGGCTCGACCGCGGCCACCGCGCCCTTGCGCCCGGCGAGCCCCCGGAACGCGGCCTCCTGCGCCTGCCGGTTCAGGGTCGTGACCACATCACCACCGCGGCCCGGCGCCCGCGTCACGTCGTTCCACAGCGGCAGCGGCGCGAGCATCGGATCGGTGCCGGACAGCACCCCGTCCGCGGCGTGCTCCAGGTACGTGGTGCCGTACTTCTGCGAGGAGAAGCCGGTGACCGGTGCGTACAACGGGCCGTTGGCGTAGGTGCGTTCGTAGCGGAGCTGCTCACCGGTGTCCACGGAACCGGTGACCGGCTCGCCGCCCACCAGGATGTTCCCGCGCGGCACCTGGTACCGGGCGATCGCGGACCGGCGGTTCGCCGGATTGCCGGTGTACTCCTCGGACTGCACGACCTGCACCCGGGTCGCGTTGGCCAGCAGCGCCGCCAGCAGCAGCGCGCAGAACACACAGGCGTGCCGGATGTACCTGCCCATCGGGCGCCCGCCGTCGGGAAGGCCGTACTCGGTCACGGCGCCTCCCGGCCGTCGTACTGGCTGCGCGCCGAATCGCTCACCCGGACCAGCAGCGCCACGATCGCCCAGTTGGTGACCACCGAGGAGCCGCCCTGGGCGAGGAACGGCATCGCCATGCCGGTCAGCGGGATCAGCCCGGTGACCCCGCCCGCGATCACGAACACCTGCAACGCCACGATCGAGGCGAGCCCCACCGCCAGCAGCCGGCCGAACGGCTCGCGCAGCGCCAGCCCCGCCCGGTAGCCGCGCTCCACCAGCAGCGCGTACAGCAGCACGATCCCGGCCAGCCCCGCGAGGCCCAGCTCCTCGCCGGCGGTCGCCAGGATGAAGTCCGACTTGGCGGCGAAGCCGATCAGGACGGAGTGGCCGAGCCCCAGCCCGGTGCCGAGGAAACCGCCGGCGGCGAAGGCGAACAGCGACTGGGAGAGCTGGTTGGGACCCTGACCGGCCTCGATGGTGGCGAACGGGTGCAGCCAGTCCTCGATCCGCCCGCCCACGTGCGGTTCCAGGCGGCCCACGGCGAACGCGCCGAGCACGGCCAGCAGCAGCCCGACCGCGATCCAGCCGGTGCGCCCGGTCGCCACGTACAGCAGCACCACGAACAGCCCGAAGAACAGCAGCGAGGTCCCGAGGTCCCGCTCCAGCACCAGCACGCCCACGCTCACCAGCCAGATCGTCAGGATCGGCCCGAGCACCCGCCCGGTCGGGAACTGCAACCGCCACAGCCGGCGCCCGGTGTACGCGAGCGCGCTGCGGTTGGCGGCCAGATAGGCGGCGAAGAACACCGCCAGCAGCACCTTCGCGAACTCGCCCGGCTGGATGGAGAACCCGGCGATCCGGATCCAGATCCGGGCCCCGTTGACCGGCGGGAACAGGATCGGCAGCGCCAGCAGCACCAGGGCGGCCACCACACACACGTACGCGTACCGCTGGAGCACCCGGTGGTCGCGCAGCACCAGCACGACGGCGATGAACAGCGCCACCCCCAGCGTGGACCACACCAGTTGCGTGGGCGCCGCCCGGTCACCCGGTGTCTCCAGGTCCAGCCGGTAGATCAGGACCAGGCCCAGCCCGTTGAGCAGCACGCCGATGGGCAGCGGCAGCGGATCGGCGTACGGCGCCCGGACGCGGACCACGACATGGGCGAACAGGGCGAGCACGCCGAGCCCGGCGCCGTAGCCGACGGCACCGGGCGGCACGGTACCGGCCCGCGCCAGCCCCACCGCGCAGTAGCCGTACACGGACAGCAGGACGGCCAGCACGAGCAGGGACAGCTCGACGCCCCGGCGCCGGGGGAGGCGCACGGCACTCGCGGGAGCGGGAGCCGCCGCCAGGGTGGTTCCGGCCTTCGTCATGTCCGGAACCTACCTAAATGGGGCCCCCTGTGCGGGGAGGGCGGGGCCGCGCCCTCGAAGGGGCGCGGGGCCGCGTCGGCATGCGGCTCCGCCGTCCGGGCGCGAGCGACCGCACACGGCGGGAAGCCCGTGCGCCACCGGCGGCCCCGAGCGCTACTCGGCCACCGGCAGCGTCAACGTCGCCACCGCGCCCCCGTCCACCGCGTTGGCGAAGGTCAGCGTGGCGCCCAGCACCTCCGCCTGCCCCACCGCGATGGTCAGCCCCAGTCCGTGGCCCGTGGCGCCCCCCTCCGTGCGGAACCGCTGCGGCCCGTGCGCGACGAGGTACCCCGGATACCCGCCCCCGTGGTCCCGCACGGTCACCACGGGCCCGTCCACGGTCAGCACCACCGGCGGCGCCCCGTGCTTGTGCGCGTTGGCCACCAGGTTCCCCAGCACCCGCTCCAGCCGCCGCCGGTCGGTCTCCACCCGCGCGTCCCGGAGGATCCGCACCTCCGTCTCCGTACCGGACGCGCGCACCACCCGTCCGGCCAGCGCGCCCAGCTCCTCCGTGTCGGCCTCCAGCCGCTCCCGCCCGGTGTCCAGCCGCGAGATCTCCAGCAGGTCCTCGGTCAGCGTGCGCAGCGCCGCCACCCGGTCCCGGACCAGCTCCGTCGGACGCCCTGGAGGCAACAGCTCCGCCGCCGCGTGCAGCCCCGTCAGCGGAGTGCGCAGCTCGTGCGCGACGTCCGCGGTGAACCGCTGCTCGCTCAGCAGCTTGCTCTGCAGGCTCGACGCCATCGTGTCCAGGGCCGCGGCCACCGCCCCCACCTCGTCCTGCGGGCGGGTCGGGTCCTTCGTCCGGGGATCGTCCACCCGGGCGTCCAGGTCCCCCGCGCTGATCCGCCGGGCCACCCGCGCGGTGGCGTGCAGCCGCCGGGTCACCCGGGTCACGGCGAACACGCCGACCAGCACGGTCGCGCCGATCGCCAGCCCCGACGACCACAGGATCGACTGGTCGAGACCGGCGATGGTGCGGGACTGCTGCGAGTAGTCGACCTCCACGGCCAGCGCCCTGTGCCCGGCCGCCGGCCCGGCCGCCCACATGGTCGGCCGCCCCCGGTGCGTGGCGACCATCGTGCCGCGCTTCCCGGCCACCGCCAGCGCCCGCAGCGACGCCGGCAGCCCCTTCGGGTCCACGCCGGCGCCCGGCAGCAGCGTGTCCCCGGCCTCGTACGCCTCGGTGGCGTCCGCGAGCCGGGACAGCGCCAGGTCACGGGCCTGGCCGACGGTCTGGTCGGTCACCGAGACATGCACCAGCACGCCCAGCAGCGCGGCCAGCGCGCAGCACATCACCGTGATGAACGCGGCGGCCTTGACGGCGAGGGTCCCGGCCCACTGGGGGAGCCCGAGCCTCATCACGGGCTCTGCGCCGGGGAGGGCGACAGGGAGGGCGACGGGGAGGGCGTCTTGCCGTGCCGGCCGTCGCCGACGTGCAGGTACTCGTCGCGGGAGAACACCATCGCGCGCTGCCCCGGGTCCCACAGCCAGGTGGTGCGGTACTCGTAGCCGGAGATGTCGGCCGGCGAGCGTTCGATCAGCGCCCGGCCGGCCAGCTCCACCCCGATGATCGCGTCGTTGTCGGCCAGCACCTGCACCAGCATGTGCCGCTCGACGGTGTAGACCCGTACGGCCGTCTGGTTGGTCGGGTACAGCCGGAAACCGAGCGTCAGATCGGCCCGGCCGTCCCCGGTGAGGTCCCGGTAGTACGGCTTCAGCAGCGGGCAGCGGGCCCGGTCACCGCCCGGCCGGCACTCCTTCATCCGGTCCACGGTCCCGTGGTAGGCGCCCTTCGACCCGTAGTCGTCGGGGTGCGCCTTCAGCTCCGCCTCCACGACGTCCACCGGGTCGACCGCGCGGATGTCGTCACCGGGGACCGTGACGCCCCGCACGGTCGCCCGGGTCGCCACGTCGTACGGGTAGGCCGGGCTGGACGCCGGGCGCAGATCGGGCCAGAGCCGGACGGGGCTGACCGCGGTGGGCGTCGGCCCGGCGCCGCGCAGCTCGCCGGTGTCCCCGCAGGCGGTCGCGGTCGCCGCGAGCAGGGCGACGGCGACCACGGCGAGGGCGGTGCGCGCGGGACGGCGGACTGGCATGGTCACATTCTGACGGAAGTGAGCTTTGTGCTGCTTCGGGGGGTGGGGGAGAAGGGGGGGCCGCCTCGGTTGGCACCTGGAGCACCTGGAGCACCTGGAGCACCTGGAGCACCTGGAGCGCCTGGAGCACCGTATGCACGGCGCCGTATGCACCGCGAACACGATCAGCCTGTCTGCTCGCCCAGCTCCTCCAGCAGCCGTACGGTCGTCAGGCCCGCCCGCAGGTACTCCACGAACAGCTCGTTGTGCAGCGCCCAGGACGAGCGCCGGGCCCGGATCAGCTGGATCGCCTGGTCGGCGGAGTCACCCCGCTGCGCCAGGGCGTGCGCGATCACCAGCCCCGAGCGGTTGTACCCGTGGTGACAGCGCACCAGCACCCGGCGGCCGGCGTCCAGCGCCTCGTTCGCCGCGCGCGCCAGCCGGATCACCCCGGCGAGCTGCGTCCCGTCCAGCGGACCGTCCGGGATCGGCCACACATGGTGCTCCACCCCCGGATCGGGGCCGTACCCCGGCAGCCGCAGCAAGGACTGCACCACATCGAACTCGTCATGGACGACGGCGAACTCCAGGCGTCCGGAGCCGCCCCGGAACTCGTGCCCGCCCATCCACAGGCCGGGCACGATCTCGCTCCAGGGGCTGTCCGGAGCCGGTACGTCGGGCTGCATTCCGCGGGTCCGCAACGGCGCCTCCCCAACTCCCCCTCACCGGGCCGTCCTCCACGGTAACCGGTCTTGCCCCGGGAGCACCCCGCCTGTTCCCATGGTCGAGGGGTGATGGCGCATGAGCGGACTGCGCGTGGTGCCGGCCTTCCGGCACGGCCGGGAGCGGCTGTACGTCTGCCGCGAGGACGGCAGCAATATCGCCTGGTACGACCGTGAGACAGGCCGGGTCAACCTGCTCGGCGAGGACAGCAGGGACGATGTGCTGCACGCCCTGAAGCCCTTCCTGACCGGCCCGGTGACCGTGGGCCCGCCCCCGGTCCCGACCCCCGCCGAACTCGCCCGGCTGACCCTGCACCCGGACGACGACCTGGCCCCCAACCGCCCCGGCGAGGCCCTGCTCGTCGCCCTCGACCGCGACCCCGGCCCCACCCACCGGCTGCGCCCCGACCCGCGCCGGCGCGCCCTGACCGCCGAGCAGACCGTCGGCGAGGCCCTGGACGGCCTGGAGGGGGCCGGCTGGCACACCCTGCACTCCCTCCCCCTGCCCGGCGGCGACCGCATCCACCACCTGGCGATCGGCCCCGGCGGACTGTTCGCCGTCCACGCCCTGTACGCCCGCAAGAGCCGGGTCCTGGTCGCCGACCCCCTGGTCACCCTGGGCCGCCGCGAGGCCGAGCCGCTGCTGCGCCGGCTGCGCGCCGACGCCGACCGCGCCTCCTACGCCCTGACCGCCGAGGTCCGCCCGCTGCTGGCCCTCGTCAGCCCGTCCGAGGTGACCGTGACGGCGCAGCCGCGCGGTGTGCGCATCATGACTGACACGGAGCTGGCGGGCCTGGCCCGGCTGGGCGGGGTCCTCAAGCCGGCGGATGTCGAGGCACTGCACGGGATGGCCCGGGACCGGCACACGTGGGGGAGGCTGTAGCGAGGGCGGCCGGCGCGCGGGTGCGGATCAGCGGCGTGGGCGGGCCGCGCGGTGTGCGGATCGGTGGTGAGGGCGGGCCGCGCGGTGTGCGGATCGGTGGTGAGGGCGGCCCGCGCGGTGTGCGGATCGGTGGTGAGGGCGGCCGCGCGGTGTGCGGATCGGTGGCGGGGACGGCCCGCCCGGACTGCGGATCGGTGGTGAGGGCGGCCCGCAAGGGATGACGTGCCGTTACGGCAACGGGGCCGCCGACCGCCGGTCCAGCAACGGCTCCATCAGGTCCCCGTGGTCCTGAAGGCGCGGCGCCATGTCCTCCGCGTGGATCTCCAGCTGCCCCGGCCGTCGGCAGTCGGCCACCTCCTCCCAGGTCACCGGCGCGGACACCAGGGGGAGGCGGCGGGCGCGCACGGTGTACGGGGTGGCCGTGGTCTTGCGCGCGGCGTTCTGGCTCCAGTCGACGAACACCTTCCCCGGCCGCAGGCTCTTCGTCATCCGGTGCACCACCAGCCGGGGCATCGCCCGCTCGGCCTCCACCGCCAGCGCCTTCGCGTAGTCGGAGGTCCGTTCGGAAGAACTCCCGCGCACCGCCGCCAGCAGATGCAGCCCTTTCGACCCCGCGGTCTTCGGGTACGCCTCGATCCCGTCCGCCGCGAGCCGCTCCCGCAGCCACAGGGCGACCTCGCAGCAGTGCACGATCGTCGCGGGCGCGCCCGGATCGAGGTCGAAGACCAGCCGGTCCGCCTCCTGCGGGGACTGCACCAGCCACTGGTGGGTGTGGAACTCGGTGACGAGGTTCGCCGCCCAGACCAGGCTCGGCAGGTCCTGCACCACGACCATCCGGGCCGGGCTGTCCGCCGACGACCGCGGGACCTCGGCCGTGGTGACCCACTCGGGCGTACCCGGCGGCACGTTCTTCGTGAAGAAGAGCTGCCCTTCGGGGCCGTCCGGATAGCGCAGGAAGGACACCGCCCGGTCACGCAGATGCGGCAGCAGGGCCGTGGCGGTCGTCGCGTAGTAGTGCAGCAGCTCCCCTTTGGTGAAGCCGGTCTCCGGATACAGCACCTTCTCCAGGTTGCTGAGCGCGACCCGGCGCCCCTCCACCTCTGTGATAGGCGTCATAGGATGACAATTCCAGACGAACCGGAAAAATCGGCAAAGGGAAGGGTGCGGCACGTGCGATCGATATGGAACGGCGCCATCTCCTTCGGGCTCGTCAGCATCCCGATCAAGCTGGTGAACGCCACGGAGAGCCACGCCATCTCCTTCCGGCAGATCCACACCGAGGACAACGGCCGCATCCGCTACCGCAAGGTGTGCGAACTGGAGGACCGCGAGGTCAGCCAGGGGGAGATCGGCAAGGCGTACGAGGACGCCGACGGCTCGATCATCCCGATCACCGACGAGGACCTCTCCCACCTCCCGATCCCGACCGCTCGCACGATCGAGATCGTCGCCTTCGTCCCGGCCGAGCGGATCGACCCGCTCCAGATGGGCGCCGCCTACTACCTGGCCGCCGGCGGAGCCCCCGCCGCCAAGCCGTACACCCTCCTGCGCGAGGCCCTCAAACGCAGCAACAAGGTCGCCATCGCCAAGTACGCCCTGCGCGGCCGGGAACGCCTGGGCATGCTCCGCGTGGTCGGCGACGCCATCGCCATGCACGGCCTGCTCTGGCCGGACGAGGTCCGGTCCCCGGAGGGCGTCGCCCCCGACACCGCCGTCACCATCCGCGACAAGGAACTCGACCTCGCCGACGCCCTGATGGACACCCTCGGCGAGGTCGACCTGGAGGACCTGCACGACGAGTACCGGGAGGCGCTGGAGGAGGTCATCGCCGCGAAGGCCGCCGGCGAGGCCCCGCCCGAGAGCCCGGAGCCCGCCGCCGGCGGCAAGGTGCTGGACCTGATGGCCGCGCTGGAGAACAGCGTCCGCGCGGCCCGCGAGTCCCGCGGCACCCCGTCCCCCGGCGAGGAGGCCGAGGTCAGACCGCTGCGCCAGGGCCGGGCCGAGCCGAAGGAGACGGAGGGCAAGAAGTCGACGTCGGCGAAGAAGACGGCCGCCACGAAGAAGGCGGCACCCGCGCGCAAGTCGACGGCCAGGACGGCGGAGGGCACGAAGAAGGCGACGAGCGCGAAGAGCACGGCTTCCACGAAGAACACGGCGAATGCGAAGAGCACGGCGAACGCGAGGAGCACGGCGACGAAGAAGACGACGGCGAAGAAGACGGCGTCACGGAAGAGGTCGGCGTGAGGGGTATAGGGGCCGGTCCGCACCTGTCGACAGGCCGACACCGGCATCACCGCGACGGACGACCCGGGCGGCCTGACTGTCCCTGATCCAGGCGCCGTCCACAGCGCCCGGTTCCCCCGCTCCCTCGACCAAACCGATCGGAAGCCGACGGACGGACGTACGCCCATCCACCGGGCAAACCTGTCCGATTCGCGCTCTTTACTCAGACCCCTGCTCCTGCCGAACCTGCCCTCAGGGTCTTGGTCGCGCGAAGGGGGGAGGCGCCTGCCCGGGCGCCGGCGACGATGGATGCTGCCTCGACGGCCACTTTGCTGGCCGCGTTCACCACCGCGTTGGTGGCACTCATGGGCTACTGGATCAACCAGCACGCCAAGCGCCGTGAGCAGAAGAGCCGTATGTACGCGGAGGCGCTCCAGGTCATTCACTCGTACGAAGACCTCCCCTACCTGATCAGATGCCGCCCCGCGTCAGATCCACCGACCAGAGCGGCACTGGCCCAGCAGATCAGCGACGTCTTCACGAAGATCAACCTGCACCAGAACCTGCTGCTCATGGATTCCTACGTCGTCGGTCAGGCGTACGCCGACCTGTTCCAGCAGACCCGCCGCCATGCCGGCCCACACCGCCTGGAGGCCTGGAACACACCCCCCGTCGCGACCGACCCGGAAATGTCCGGAAGGGCGTACTTCCCCTACGACAACCAACCGGAACAGGAAATCTGCCTCCTGGCGATGAGAAGAGAACTGTCCCCCTGGGGATGGCTGCTCCGCCCCCACACCCACAGACAGATTCGCCACCTACGCCACCGACGCACCCCATGGTCCGAGCCCGACTTCATGAGAGAAACCCGGGCCAGACTCCTGTCACCCCGGGGCGGAGGGACCGACGAGTAGACCTGTGAGCTCAACGGGTGGGGAAGACGAGCCGCAGAACGATCTCGCCGTCATCGATCTCCCCGGTGGGCTCGAAGCCGAACTTCTCATAGAACGGCCACGGTTCGCCCTCGCCGGGGTCGTAGCTGGTCAGCAACTCGGTGGCGCCGTCCGCACGCACCAGGGCGGCGATCTGCGTGAGGGTCTCCCGGCCGATCCCTCGCCTCTGGTGCCGCTTGTCGACGAGGAGACGCCAGATGAAGTGCCGCCCTTTGTAGGGACCAGCCGGCGGCTTCCACGACAGCATCACGAACCCGACCGGCTCGTCACCGACGTACACCGCGCGGTACCAGGGATTCGCCTCCGGATTCTGTGCCGCCTGCTTGAGCGACTTGGACACGGAGGCGACGAACTGTTTCTGGTCACGTCGGACGCGGAGGGCACGAACGGCATCCCGGTTGTCGTCGGTGACCTCCCGCAGATGCACGCCAGGAGGCCTCATGCCACACCCCTTCTTCCTGCCATGCTCAGTGGATCTGCCGGACCACAGGCCCCTGGCTCAGGTGATGCGTTCCGAGTGCCCGTCGGGGAACGTGCAGCTGGGGCCGCGGTAGGGACCGCCCTCACTGACCGTACCGCCCTGTGCCGTGCACTCTTCGGACGAGATGGACGGATACGTCGCTGCCTGAGCGGTGACGGCGCCGACGGCACTCATGCCGACGAGGGTCGCGGTGGCGAGGGCGAGCCCAAGCAGTCGTCGTGTGCGCATGGCCTTCTCCTCTCGCGTGTCCCTGGTCCGGCCTGCGGGATGGACCGGGATGTGCCAGGGACGGCCTCTTACTCAGAATGGGTGACGGTGAGCAGACACGCGAGTCGTGGCAGGCGGGCGCCGTGACGTGCCACCGCAGTGGCGGTCCAGCAGCTCGTGGGAAAGCGCTTCGGGCCGGCTACCGGGCTTGGCGCAAACGCAGTTACTCAGCGCGGCCGCCCCGGGTGCCCAGGACGGGCGGGGGAGAGGATGCGACGCTGGAGTGAGGGGCTCGCGAGTGGAGGTCCGAGTCTCATCCGGTCCGGGACCCTCTCCTCCGACCAGGCGGCCATGACCCGGTGCGGCTCGATGGGTGCGACGCAGAAAGGCGCGGTCAGTCCGTGAGCCCGCCGGCCGGGGACACCACTCACCGAGCCTCGCCAGGCGGCCTCTACCGCGTGGATCCGCCCCACCGGGACCAGGACCGCGCGGCCAACCCAGAAGGCAGGTGCGTCCCATGCGCACGTCGACCCGTATCGCCGGTGCCCTCACCGGCCTGACCCTCACCCTCGGCGGCGCGGTCCTCGCCGCTCCCGCGGCCCGGGCGGACATCCCCGCCTGCACAAAGATGGCCGAACTGGCCGGTGCCACCGCTTCCGACTCCGTCACTGCGGCCTGCGGCCGTGGCGTGGTCGGAGACCTCCAGGGTTGTGTGACCGGGCTGACCGGAGCCGGAGTGGCGGGCGGCGCCGCGACCGCTGCCTGCCGGGCGGCGGCCCACGAACCGCGTTAGAACCAGGCGCGGCAGCCGAAGAAGACGACGCGGGGCAGCAGTCCGCCGGCACCAGTTGAACGCAGGTACAGCCGGTCTCCTCCTCAACCCCCGGCCTGCCCGGCCACAACGCGGCCTCGCGGACCTCATGAGGAAGTCACGCGCGTTCGTAGAACCCTGGGCCTCGCCCTGGCCGCCTCGTCTCCGAACATCTCCGGAGACGACTGCACGACCGCCGGCGGACAGATCGTTTCACGCGGGCGAGGCCCAGGATTCTGCGCACACGCAGGCGCTCACTTGACCGATCGGCGCACGGCCGGCCAACCAGTCACGCCGATGCACCCGGCGAGGTGGGGCAGGGGCCGTTCGCATTTCCCGTCCGCATGTGTTTCCCAGCTGTACTGACCACGAGCGTGGTTGACACTCGACAGGTCTTGCACAGGCACAGAAGGACGAAGAGTCCCGCCCGCCTCGATCGAGCCCGTACGGGCCCACGCTGCTGCTGAGGTCCTCCTTCCGTGCGGGCGATGATCGCGCCACTGCCCGCCCCCACCCCCCGCGCTCCACCAACCGTATGAGCCAGGCCGATCCCACCGGCATCGTCAACCACCACGCGGCCAACGGCCCTCTCGGGGGGACCCACGACACGGCGCCGTAACGGCCCGACCAAGGAGCCGACCGGCACGGTGCATCCGCCGGTCGGCTCCGCCATGCTCCTCAACGAACCCGGGATGACTCCGTCGTTCGGCCCATCAAGGGCACCGGCTGCAACGCCGAAAAGGACCAAGCGGAGTCACCGACCCTCGCAGTTCCGGTACGCCTCCGCGCCCAGGCCGCCCGGATGACGGCGGCCCCGTACCCCGGCCGACAAGCCCGGAGCCCGGCCGACAGGCCCGGAGGAGATCCCGCATGCGCGCCTTCCTGCCCCTGACCGCCGTCACCACCGCCGCGCTCCTGCTCGTCCCGGTCACCGGCACGGCTCCCGCCGCAGCACACAACCGCAACCCCGACGGCACACCACTGGTCAAGGTGTCCCACGGCGACCCGTACGCGAAGTGCACCATCGGAGCGAGGTCCCCCGACAGCATCGTCTACCCGGCCACCGAGGTCGAGCCGTACCTGTCCGTCGATCCGCGTGACCCCAAACGCGTGGTCACCGTGTTCCAGCAGGACCGCTGGAACGACGGCGGCGCCCGTGGCCTGGCGGCCGGCTGGACCACGGACGGCCGCACCTTCCACCGGAGCACACTGCCGTTCAGCCTGTGCGCCCCCGGCGGCGCGGACTACGAACGGGCCTCCGACCCCTGGGTGAGCACCGGACCCGACGGCACGGTCTACGCCGGCGGGGAGGGTGTCGACTTCACGAAGAGCACGCGCAGCGCCGTCCTGGCAGTCACGTCCCGCGACGGCGGCCGCACTTGGCGGAACCTCACCACCACGCACGTCGACGAGCAGCCGTTCTTCAACGACAAGCCCTCACTCACCGCCGACCCCATCCGCAAGGGCACCGCCTACCAGGTCTGGAACCGCCTCGACAACGACCCACCCGGCCCCAGCTCCCTCGACGGCCCGGGCTACATCTCCGTCACCCGCGACGGCGGCCGTACCTGGAGCAAGGCCCGACGGTTCGTCAAGACCAGCACCGTGCCCAACACCCAGACCATCGGCCACCTGATCGTCGCAGACCGGCGCACCGGCACCCTGTACGACTTCTTCGACCGGATCACCTACTCCGACGACCTGAGCACCGTCGTCAAAGCCCGCTACCAGGTGGTCACCTCGACCGACGCCGGCAGGACCTGGAGCGCCCCGGTCACCGTGGCCCGGGACACCTCCGTACCGGAGGTCGACCCGAACGACCCCACCAAACTGCTGCGCGCCGCGGCCACCCTGCCGAGCCCGGCCGTCGACCCCAGGACAGGCACGCTGTACATGGCCTACGAGGGCTCGGACTTCTCCGGCGGAAAGTTCGACTCCGTCCAGCTCGTACGCTCCACCGACGGCGGACGCACCTGGGGGACCCCGGTACTGATCAGCCCCAAGGACGTCCCGGCCTTCTCACCGTCGATCGCGGTCACCGAGCAGGGCACGGTCGCGCTCACCTACTACGACCTGCGCTACCTGACGCCCGGCAACACCACCACCCTGCCCACCGCCTACCAACTGGCCACGCTCCGGCACGGAAACCCGAAGCTCCGCACCGAACGACGGATCTCGCGGATCTTCGACTGGCTGCAGGCGCCGTACGCCGGGGGCTACTTCCTCGGCGACTACCAAGGCCTGGTGGCAGACGGCAAGGGAGTACGTGCGGTACTCACCAAAACCCACTCCGGCACACCACAGAACCGCACGGACGTCTACACCAGCAGTCTCCCCACCCACTGACCGACGCGTACGCCGCCGACCGCCCCGACCGCCGACGGCTGCGACTGCACGCTTCCGGAGTCGGGCTGGGTCGGTATCGAGCCGGCCGAGCCCCGCCCCACGGGGGACAAGGCCATGGACGGACTCCGGTGAGGCACACGACCGACGCGGCTGAAGCAGCGGGCCCACGGTGAGGCGAGGGTCGTACCGATTCCGCCTCCGCCGGTGCGGTTGCTCCGGGAGCACCTCGGCTCTTGGTCCGTCTGCGCCCCGGCGATGCTAGCGGGCGTAGGCGTACAGCAGGACGACCACCACCACGACGCCCAGCCAGACCGGCATCCCGGTCCTGGTGAATCGGCCGCGGCCGTCCCTGGGCTGCGGCCTTCGACGCTTCGCCATACCTCCCCCTACGGTCGTGACGCTGCTCCATGGCTCAGAGTGCGGTTGGCCGGAGCAGGTAGGTGGAGCGCGAATCGGACACATGCGAGGGAGCGTCACAGCACACGGTGCGTTGAGCGGGTTGCAAACAGTTCAGACAGGCGCTCGGCTGGGTCTTCCCAGCCGAGCGATTCGCGTGGGTGGGGACGTCCAGGCGCAGTCCGATGTGCCGCTCCTCCCGAACTGTGCGAGGGGGCCACGGACCTCGGAGCCTCATCCGGGCCGCATCACCGCGAGCCCGGGGCACAGTTCCATCGGCCCGCGCAGTCGATGGGCACGGCTCCCTGACGACACCGCGGCCCCGCTTCGTCCGGTTGAGCGTACTGCATGGCCGAACCAAGGTGATATTCAGTTCAAGTCGGCGATAAGCGATCCGAATATAACGGCAGCCACCAACGGCCGATTGTGCGGAAACGGAGGTCTGCCACATGGGGCAACCGCGCAAGAACGAGGAGCGGTTCTATCTCTACCCGATGCAGCGCGTCGTTGCTGTGTTCCACGACCTGGAACAGGCAGATGCCGCCTGCCGGGACCTGGAGGCCGCAGGGTTTGACCTGGCGTGGGTGCACCTCCTGTGCGGGCCGGAGGGAGCACGTCTCCTGGACGCCAGTGGCTCTCGGCACAGCCTCCCGGCGCGCTTTACTCGCTTCTTGCATCGGGGCGCGTACGAGGGAAAGGCGTTGGAACTCCATAGTGGCGCTTTGCGGCGGGGTGGGTGTGTTCTTTACGTTCCGTCGCGCAATCAGGAAAAGGTTCGCCGAGCGGTCGAGGTTATCCGCAGGAATGGAGGGCTGTGGGCTGTACATCCTCCACTTTCGCCGGTGGGCTGTCGAGGAATTCCCGAGTTACGCGCTCTGAGTGCGGCGGAGCCGATGGCGGCGAGGCCGGCCGGAGTGTCCTCGAAGGCTGTCGACCACCGTCGCATCGCTCGTCGCTCGGAGTGCGCAGGTAGTGGCCCGTCAGGTCGATGCGCCGGACCGTTCTGGTGGGGTACCCGGTGTTGGCGCGGGCCCTCACCTGTGGTGATGCTTCAAGATCCTATCCACGCCTCATCCACAGACCTCGACATACGCCCGCTCCGGGCCGCATACGCCTGCACATACGCGAAGACCCCGGCCTCAGCGTTTCCGCTGGTGACGGGGTCTTTGGGCACCTCATAACGGGTGCCCCCGGCAGGATTCGAACCTGCGCACACGGCTCCGGAGGGCGTGTATCGAACGTCCAAAACCGGAGGTGAGGGGCACACGGCTGGCTACGGGGACCAGTCCAGTCCACAGACTGTCCACTACACGGAACGTGATCACGGGCATCAACGCCGTCAAGACGTCGCCCAGTGTGCAAGCTGAAGCCTGGTCTGGTGCAGGGCAGCGAGGCGCCAGCACGCCTAGAGCAAGCCGACTGGGTGACGCCGAGCTGCCGAGCTGGCGGCTAGGCAACTGTAGGGAAGGACCGCAGACTTCGCGCAGCTGCCGCTAGGCTCCCTGCATGAGCAGTGATGAGACCCTTTTCGCGTCCATTGAACCATCTGGGGCGGTGCCATCGAAGCCCGCAGTGACGGAGCCGCTGGCTGCCGCTAGCGCCGAGGCACCTGCGAGAGAACGCCCAACGCCTCACAAATCAAAGCTCGTTGAACTACTGAAGAACTCGAAGCTTCCCGAGGAAGACAGGTTTTCAGTCGAAGAATCAATAGAGCGATATGAGTCATGGGTCGATGACATGACGAAGATTGACGCAACGGGCAATGAGCTTGTGCGTCAACTGGTTGATTTGACTAATGACTACAAGAAGTGTGTGGAACTCGATCTAATCTGGGATAGCGAGAAGGACTTCCTATTTAGGCAGCGTGGGCAACTGAAGATTGATAACTCCATAATTGAGGAGTTCTTGCCGTGGCTGATTGATCCGCGTGTGATTCCCGCCCTGGCCGAGCAGGATTTGTACGCTGGGCCGGCCGGAGCTTTTGCTGCCGCCTACTTTTCAAGCTCCCTTACGGCGCCAACCAGTGGCATTTCCATGCAGGTCAGGAGGAAGGATCAGGATTTCACACTGAGCAGGCGCGCTTACTTGAAGGCTTCATTCAAGCCGGACTTTCCTGCTGGAGCTTCATCCAGTATGGATCTGTGGCTGGCTTATGTGGCTGCCGAATGCAAAACTAACCTGGATAAAACAATGTTCCAGGAGGCAAGTGCCACGTCCCATGACCTCAAGGTTGCTGTTCCGGCAGCCCGTTACTACTTGATCTGCGAATACCTCGATATGACGCCCATCAGTACTGCTGGTACAGACATTGACGAGGTGTTGATTCTGCGCGGGAAGAGGTTGGGCTCCCATAAGAGGAAAGAGTACTCGGCTGCAGCAAAAAGGAAGAAGCTAAGGTCGGAATATCTCGATTTCATCGAGGGCAATCCGATCAGGTATGATGTCGTCCAACGATTCGTCGATCATCTGAGGTCGCTGTTCGAGGCTAAAGACCCGAACGAGGAAGACGTTGTCGCCAAGGGATATTTCTAGGAAGCAGGGGTATGGACGTCGAGGAGATTTTCAGTTCGATCCGAAAGCGCGAATTTGACCGCAGCTTCATCGGACAGGCCGATCTGGACGTGCTCTTGCGGGAACGGCGTAGTGCGCTCCCGTGGCGCGGCCAATTCACTCCGGGCCTAGTGAGCAAGCTTCTCGACGTCTACTATCCTGGCTCCGGGATTGTCGTTGATCCCTTCCTGGGTAGTGGTACAACTGTCCTGGAATGCATTCGGAGAGGTATTCCGTCGGCTGGTGTCGAAATCAATCCTGCGGCGTTGGAGCTATCTGGGATCCTAGAGCTTGCCTCGCTGCCTCGTGAGCAGCGGCTACAGATCGTCGATGAAGCCACCTCCTATATGGAGCGGGTCTCGACTGCGGGGCAAGACACGCTTTTCGGCGACTCGGAAGAAATCGAAGATGTCATCGCATACCTGCTAGATGGGCATCGCGGCGCTGTCAATCAGAATCTAGAGCGCGTCTTCGCTACTACCTTGCTACTGAGTATGGGAGACAAGAAGGAGACGGATGGAAAGAAAGTGCAGAAGTCTTGGAATCAGGTACGTGACCTGATCGCTGACTTCCCATCCGACCCTGTTTCTTCCCGGGTGATTGCTGGTGACGCTCGTAATGTGCCCCTTGATGATAGGTGCGCAGGCCTAGTGGTCACATCTCCGCCCTACATCAATGTATTCAACTACCACCAAAACTACCGTCCTGCGGTGGAGAAGATCGGCTGGAACGTCCTTCCTGCTGCTAGAACGGAAATCGGATCCAACCGCAAGAATCGCCAGAACCGATTTTTGACAGTGATCCAGTACTGCGTCGACATGATGCAAGCGCTCTGCGAGATGGAACGGCTGGTTTCCGAGGCGGGGAATGTTGTCCTGGTCGTGGGTCGGGAATCCAAGGTTCGTGGGGTTGCTTTCTCGAACTCTGAAATCGTGGCTTCTCTGGCCGAGGGGATTCCTAACCTGCGTTTTGTGCGCTGGCAAGAAAGGAAATTCACTAACAGATTCGGCGCTGTAATCTACGAGGACGTTCTATCGTTCCAAGTCGATAAAAATTCCAGTTCTGCGCGCGGAGTGAAGCTCGATGAATTCGCGCGCGAGGTGGCCCGCTACGTACTGGTGGAAGCGCTTGAACAATCTACGGATGATGACGTACGGCAGAATTTGCAAAGCGCCGTTGAGGGTGTAGCGGAAGTGGAAGCCTCGCCAGCATTGAACCTCATGAAGGTTCGAGGTTAGCGGAGAGGGTTTGGCCGTGGTCTGCCCGGTCTGGGATCGGGCATGTTCAGGGGCCAGCCGGCCGCGGTCGCATCGCTGCTCGGCCTCACGGCCTCCGACACTCGGGCGTTCGACGTGCCCGACTGAGGTCGCCGAGCGGGCTGGCAGCAGCGTAACGCTCAGTGGGTCGATGAGTGGCAGGAGATCGCCTCCCACAGATGGCCCGCGCGGAGACGAGTGATCGCCCTTACAAGCCGCTAGCGCCAGCTCCACTTGGGCCGGGAGCTTCGTTGTGTCCAGCCGCATATCAGCGGCCGATGGTCGCTACGTTTTGTCTCATCGATGGGTGCTTTTCTCGTCATGCAGCGCCCGGGAAGTGTTCACGTATCAGTAGCTGCACGGTATGCGCCTCCCCTTTGATCAGCGCGTCCAGCAGCGACCTGTGCTGCACCGCGTCGGCCATCAAGCCGGCCCGTGCGGTGTGCCCGGAGCCACCGATCAGTGTCCACTGGACGCGACGGTGCAGGCCCTCGGCGACCTGGACGAGCTGTTCGTTGCCGCACAGGGAAAGCACTCCTCGGTGGAAGGCACGGTCGGCCTCGGCGTACGTCGGCCGGCAGCCCGAAAATGCGGCGCGCACGGTGGCATCGGCCAGTGGCCGCAGCTGCGCCCAGCGCTCGGAGGACACCGTACGTGCCAGCCGCAGGATCACCGGCACCTCGATCAAAGCCCGCACCTCGGCCAACTCAGCCAGCTCGCGGGCGTCGCGCTCGACCACCCGGAAACCACGATTGGGCACGACCTCGACGGCGCCCTCCAGCGTCAGCTGCTGCATCGCCTCCCGCACCGGAGTCGCTGATACCTCGAACCGCTCGCCGAGCGCGGGCGCTGAGTAGACCTCGCCGGGGCGCAGATCCCCGGTCATCAGCGCGTTGCGCAGGGCGTCGAGGACCTGGCCGCGTACGGAGGAGCGCTGCACAGCGGGACGGAGCCCCGGTAGGGGGCCCTCGTCGCGCGTGTGCGCACCGCGGGCCTTGCAAACCTCCAGAGTGGCTGCCTCCTGGCCTGCGTCTGCGGACCGTGGCTGCGGTGGTACCCATGCCGCACTGTCTCCGGGCCCCGGCCACGGAGCCGGGGTTTCGGTGGTTCCGCCTCCGGTGGTGCCCACGGGGTCCTGCGCGCCCTGCTTCACATTCCTCCTCATCAGGGTTTCCACGGTTACTTGGGGCCATTACGAGGGATTATTACTCGTCCATCAGATTGTCATCCTTCGTCGTCGGCTAAGGATACGAGGCCAGTGCGACGAAGATCGGAGGTCGGTGGAGCGGCTTTGGGGTGGCGCTGCTTTGGCGCGAGTGATCATGGCCCCGTAAGCTTGCGGCGCGTCGGGCGGTCTGTGGACCTGCCCGGTAAAGCACGACGTTGGGGCCATGATCTTCGAGGCTCGCGCCAAAGTGGCTCCGTAAAGCCGTGGAGCCGACCGCCCCAGCCATGGCGTGCCTCGTCTCTGGCGTTAGGTGGCTCATTGCTGTGAGCGCGGCTCGGGCGCCGGCCGGGCTGGAGCGGGGCGTAGACAGGAGCGCAGGCCCGGCCGGGGGCCGGGCCGCGCGCGGTGAGCGGAGCGAGCCGCCTTGAACCAGTAGAGAAAGTTGTTACTCAGGCAGTCCTAGTGATGCGCCACAAGGGCGCGTCGTACTGCTCCGGGCGGCTGTCGATGAGCAGCTGGCGCAGGGTGCTGCGCTGCGAGCCGTTGAGATTCAAAGCCTCGGTGATGCGGCGGAACGTCGTGTGCGTGACTCCGCGGCTGCGTGCGTCCGCCTCGAACTGGTCCAGCTGCGGCAACACGGCTTCGGCGTCCAGCTTCACCGGTGACTGGTCCTTCAGCCACGCGGCCTTGTTGCGCTCGTAGTCGATCTCGGAGAAACCGCAGATCTCACGGCTGTGCGCCTCGACCTCGTCCAAGGCGGCCGTCGTCATGATGGCCCGGGCCAGGCTGTTGCGGCTCACCGCTTCGTCCAGGTCGACCTCGTGGACCCGCGGGCTCTCGTCGGTGAGAGCCACAGGGAGGCCGGCATCGCGGACCTCGCAGGTGCCCCGGACGCCTCGGGCCGTTGCGGCGAGCATCGCGGTTGCCTCGGAGGGGTGCCACTCCAGGACCGTGCTGATCCGCTGCACGTCGTCCGTGGTGAGGGTGTGGACGACAGAACCGAGCATCGGACGTAGGTCGTCCGGGGAGAGTTCGCCGTCCAGGCCGGGACCGGCGACCAGCAGGCGGACCGACGCGTTCACCTGACAGGCGGCAGCCAGGGTGAGGGCATCGGCGAGAGGGCTCTTCAGCGTCGGCTCGTCGCCCCGCGCGAGGATGTCACAGCCTACGTCCAGGAGGTCGATGGACTCCGGCTCGAAGTGACTGACCAGTTCTTCCAGCTGACGCGTTACGCCTTCGGCCCCTCGGTGTGGGTCGAGGAGTGCGAAGGTATGCGGAAGTTCCGCGGCGAGCCTCGGCAATGTGGAACCGGCTGGTGCGATCGGACGGGCATCGGCCGGCACTGCCGAGACGGCCGCGGTGATCGGCTGGAGGCCGGTGAAGTCGCGGGCTCCTCGTGGGCCCGGTACCGGGTCGATGAGCAGGCGGTCCCACGCGTACGTGAGGATCACCGCCTGGTCCGCGTCGCCGTACAGGGCGGCGTGAAGCATTGCGGCGGCGACTGCGTCGCCACCTCCTCCTGCTGCGACGATCAACCGCGTCATGCTGCCCAGCGTACGGGTTCGAATACTGGCCACTCACCCTATAGTGGCTAGAGGCCATAGCCACTTGAGCGAGGAGGGCACATGCCTCAGATCGAGGAGGCTCAGCCGAAGTATCTTCAGATCGCGCACTTCATCCGTGATCAGATTCTTCGGGGAGACTTGCGACCGGGGGACGAGGTCCCCTCGGAACGTCAACTTGCGGCGGATTGGAAGGTATCCAGGCCGACGGCTGCCCGCTCGTTGGAGGCGCTGAGTCATCAGGGCCTGGTCGAGAAGCGGCAGGGATCGGGTACCTACGTCCGGAGCCTGGAAGTCAATCGCCGTGCGCGGGAGTTGTACGGGCGCGCTCGCCAGACGGGGAAGATCTACACCCCTGGTGAGTACGCGGTCATCACGTCGGCCGGCTGGATGGAGGCGCCGGACCACGTCGCCGAGGCGCTGGGGCTGACGAAGGACCGGCGGGCCGTGCATCGGCGGCGTGTCACCAACAACCAAGACGGGCCCATCACCCTGTCCACCTCCTGGTTCGCGCCGGATGTCGGTCAGAAGGCACCCAAGCTCATGGACCCGGAGCGGATTCAAGAAGGCACCCTGATGTACGTCGAGAACATGACGGGACGTCAAGGAAGCTACGCGGAAGACCGCATGTGCGCTCGCTCGGCGACCGATGAGGAGGCGGCTGACCTCCAGCTGGAGGGAGGTTCGGCCGTGCTGGTGGTTCATCACGTGGTCTTCGACCTCCAGGACCGACCGCTGGAGTTCGCCGAGGCGACGTACCCGCCTCACCGTTGGGCCTTCGAACAGGGCTACCCACTCACCTGACGGTTCGTCTGATTGCGTCGAACCGCTTGCACCTCGCAAGTGGCTAATGCCACTATCCAGTAAGTGGCCAAGGCCACTTACGGAAGGGGGCACGGGCGTGACGAGTCAGCGGCCGCAACAGGACGCGCGCTTAGTTTGCCGGGGTTGCCGGGGGCGCGGATGGAAGCGCGTCAGCTCGCGCACCACGCTGGCGCTCTCCACCGTCAACGACCGTGCCCGTGCCACATCGAAGCGACGGTGCCTCGACTGTGACGGCACCGGCAAGGAGTGAGCACGGATGGCCTACTTGCTCGACCGCAACCCGTCTCCGGAGTCGCCCCGGCTCGGGGCGATGACGCTGCACCCGACCCCTGAATCGGTGCCCCGGGCTCGACGCTGGTTCAAGAAGTTCATCGCGCCCTACAGCCCGGCCTGCTCGGTCGACGACTGTGTGCTGATGATCTCGGAACTGGTGACCAACGCCATCCTCTACGGCCGGTCCGATGAGCCGTGGCTCGTCCGGGTGGAGTGGTTCCGTGACGGGGCCTCGCTTCGGGTGGAGGTCCACAACCCGGGCTTTCCTGCGAACGTGCGGCTGCGCCGGCCGGACGCCGAGGAAGCGCACGGGCGCGGCCTGCTGCTGGTCGATTCCATCGCCGACTCGTGGCACTCAGGGCCCAGCGCCTTCGGCGGCACGGTCGTGTCCTTCGTGATGGCCGATGCCTGGCTCTGACCGGAGCGCCCCCTATTACATTGCATGGCAATGCCCCGCTAGTCTGGTTGACCAGTTGACTTGGCCAATCTCGATGGGCGGCGTTCATGGCGTATGAGGTGGAGGCACCGAAGTACGTACGCCTCGCGCAGACCATCCAGCGGCGCATCGAGGACGGTACGTATCCGCCCGGCACCCGCGTTCCCAGCGAAAATCAGCTGGTGCAGTCCTTCGGGATGTCCCGCCCGACCGTCGTGCGGGCGCTGGAGCTGTTGAAGCGGGATGGCTGGCTGGAGTCTCGCCAGGGCTTCGGCACGATCGTGCGTGGGCGGCCGGCCGCCGCGGAGCAGAAGGACCGCAGGGGCCGTGAGACGTTGGAGCGCGACGAGTCGCGGACTCCCGGTCGTCTCGTGGAGGTCGGCGAAGTGCCTGTTCCCGCCCGTGTCGCTTCCGTGCTCGGTCTGCCGAAGCGCGCCAAGGTGCTCATGCGTCGGTTCCTCGTCGAAGAGGAAGGCGAAGCTGTCGAGCTCGTCTCGTCCTACTTTCCCGCGGCCCTGGTCGACGGCACGGAGCTGGCGAGCAGTGAGGCCCTGGGTGGAAGCCTGCGTGATCATCTGGAGTCGCGGAAGAAGGTCCGCTTCGACCATGTGACGGAACGGGTCTCGGCACGGCTGCCAGAAGCGGGTGAAGCCGGCCTTCTCGGCATCCCCGACGGCGTTCCTGTTCTCAGCGTCCTGGTAGTCGCGTGTGATGCCGCGGGGCAGGCGTTGCAGGTCTCTGACGTGCTGCTGCCTGCCGACCGGCAGGAGCTCGAAGACACCTACCGCCTGAGCTGATCCAGGCCCGGAGTCGCGAGGCCACGTTTCCACTTGACAAGTCAACTTGGCATCCCTGGCTTCGAACTTGCTAAGTCAACTTGTCAGGTGACGGTTGACTGACTTCGAAGGAGAAATCTTCTGTGCGTGTGATCCGCATTGACGCTTCGGCCGCCACGATCCTGCTGACCGAAGCCCCGGCCCCCAAGGTGCGCGACCGACAGATCGGTGAGATCGCCAAGGACGCCGTGACCGGTGAGGCGCTGATGACCATCGGCGTCGTTTACATCGACGAGGGCGAGTCGTCGCTGATCCAGGTCACCGTGCCCGAAAGCGGGGTGACGGACGGTCTGACCGTCGGCGCTCCGGTCTCGCTGCCGGGCCTCGTCGCCCGTCCCTGGGAAAGCGTGTTCAACGGCCAGCAGCGGCACGGCATCGCCTACCGGGCCACCGCGGTGACGCCGGGCGCCTTCCCGATGGCTCAGGCGGGCTGATCCGCGTGACGGACCTGATGACGGTTGCCGAGGTGAGTGGGTCGCTCGCTGCGATAGGCGGCGCGGCCTACGCCCGGCACGCCCATCCGGCCGCGTACTGGTCCACAGTCGGCCTCCCGGTCTCGGTGGCCCGGCTGCTGGCCTCGTACTCCTCGACCATGGACGCCTGCGGCCTGACTGTCGAGCCGTCCCGATGGTGGGCGCTGGCCGTCAAAGCGACGACTCGCCGTGAGGTCCGGCCCGTGCCGCCCCGCCGGGGCCTTATCCGGCCCACCTCAACGGGCCTGCGAGTTCGGCTGCGGCTAGCACCGGGGCAGGAGCCGGCGGATGTGGCGGCTTCGGCCGAACGGCTCCGGCACGCCCGGGGCGTGCACGCCGTGTACGTCCGGGAGATCAAGCCCGGTGTCGTCGAACTGCGGCTCGTCGGCTTCGACGTCCTGCGGAAGGTCCGCATGCCCCGTCGGGTCGATGGCGGGCTGCTGCGGGTGCCGGTGGCCCTGCGAGAGGACGCGACCGCGTTCTTACGCGACTACCGCGCCGTACCGCACGAACTCGTCCTCGGCGCCACGCTGTCCGGCAAGTCCATGTACCTGCGGAACCTGCTCACCGAGCTGGCGGCTCAGCCCGTGGTCCTGGTCGGCATCGACTGCAAGCGCGGGGTCGAGCTGTCGCCGTTCGCCGCCCGGCTTTCCGCCCTGGCAACCGATCCGGAGCAGGCGGCCGAGCTGCTGCCCGTGCTCGTGAAGGAAATGGAGGACCGCTACGACCTGATCAAGATCCGACAGGGCATCACGCCCGGCACGCCGGATGAGCTGATCACCTCGGACATCTGGGGCCTGCCCGAGAGCGAGCGCCCCGCTCCCATCGTCCTGTTCATCGACGAGGTGGCCGAACTCTTCCTCGTCGCCACGCGGAAGGAGGAGGAACGGCGGGACGAGATGGTCACCCAGCTCATCCGCCTCGCCCAGCTCGGCCGAGCTGCCGGGATCTACTTGGAGGTGTGCGGGCAGCGCTTCGGTGCTGAACTGGGCAAGGGCGCGACCATGCTCCGCGCACAGCTCACCGGACGTGTCTGCCACCGAGTCAACGACGAAGCGTCCGCCAAGATGGCGTTGGGCGACATCGCCCCTGAGGCAGCCCTCACCGCCTGCGCCATTGCTGCACAAAGCCCCGGCCTGGCCGTGGCCGGTGACACCTCCGGCGGCTGGTCCCGCATCCGCACTCCGTACCTGTCCCTGGCCGATGCTGCGGCCGCTTGTCGGAGAACTGCGCACATCACCCCCGACGTAGCAGCGCTCAAGCCCTTCCGGCCGTACGTCCCGCCTGCGCCCGCAGGGCCCTCGGGGCCAGTCGCCACCGCCAAGCCGGTCACCGAGTAACCGAACCCATCTCACGGCCGGCGCGGCCGTCCCGCGCCACGTCCCTACCCCCGCCATGCCCGAAGAAGGGAGAGAGATGGCCCGCCCTGCCGTGCGTGTGGACGCTGTCTTGGTCCAAGCGGTCATCGCCGGTGCCCTGTCCTTCGCCCACCTCCACGACCTGGCTGCCGCTGCCGGACAGGCCGGTTGGAAGGCGTGGGCCTACCCGATCAGCGTGGACCTGCTCCTGGTCGCTGCCTGGCGGCGGCTCCGTTCCGGCGGAACGAGAGCGGCGGCCTGGTGCTGGTTCGTCGTCGCACTGACCGCGTCGCTCGGTGCCAACGTCGCCACGGCCGGGCTCCTCGACCTGGGCGACGTACCGGCTTGGCTCCGCATCCTCGTCGCCGGGTGGCCGGCCGTCGCCTTCCTCGGCGGAACCCTGCTCGTCCACGGCTCCAATGAACCAGGCGAAGAGCCGCTTCAGGAAGCCACCACGCCCCACACGGCCGCCTCAGTCCCTGCACTGCCCGCCAAGGAAACCGAACCGGCTCCGACCTCGACGGCCCCTGTCCCGCCCGCCCTCGTCGCCCTGGCTCGCAAGGTCGCCGATGAGCACCGCTCGCGGACCGGATCCGCCATCGACACCCCGACCCTTCGCGCCCGGCTAGGCGTCCCGCTGCCACTCGCTGAAGCCATCGCCGCACAGCTCACATGACCACGGAGGAACCACCCTTCATGCGCCCGTCCACGCTCCGCGTGCTGAAACGCGCCGCCGAGCTGACCCGCCAGAACCGCCTCACCGAAGCCGTACTGATCGCCGAGCCGGTGATCCTCACCGCCGATAGCTACGAGGGCGACGAGATCTTGCGCTGGCTCGCCGAGCACGTCACCGACTTCACCAGCGACAACAAGGAGGCCCGCTGATGGCCGCCAAACGCCGCTTCCGCAACGTGATCCGCATCGGCCCCGTTCAGGTCGGCACGTACTACGACGGCCGGGGCCGCGAGAAGCACACCGCCGCCTGTACGGCTCCGCGCTGCGGCTTCTCGACCGACTACGACAGCCGTGCCGCCGCCGAACTGGCCGCCCGTACCCACCGCTGCGCCGTCCGCTGAGGAGACCCCTGTGACCGTCTCGCTCCCGCTCGTCTTCGTCCTGGGCGTCATCGCGTGGGCCGCGATCAAGTTCCTCGGTGTCCGCCTCTGGGTCGCCGTCGTGATCGCCCTGTTCGGTTTCTGGCTCTCCCACACCTTCCTCGCCCCCGCCATCGAGTCCGGCACCCGCTCCGGGGTCGACGTCGTCAACGGCACCCACAAGTGACAAGGAGGTCCCCCATGCTGCGCCCCGAGCTCCCCGACGTCCCGACCCTGCCGACCATGACCGTCACGTCTCAGCAGATCCAGGCTCCGGCTCCCTCCGCCGGCCGTCCGGTCGCCCCGTACGTGGGTATCGGCGCCGGAGCCGTGGCCGCCGTGGTCGTCGTCGGCATCGTGCTCACCGCGCTCCTGGCCGCGGTCGCCATCTCGGCCGTCTCCGTGGCCATCGCCGCCGTGGTTCTGCGCTCCCTCGTCAGCAACGTGCACAAGCGCTGACCGGCCACCGGGGCGACAACAAGCCGCCAAGCATCCCGTCGCCCCGGGGCCGTCCCTCCCGACCGCCGAAACAGCCGAAAGGAAGTCCCATCATCACCCGGCAGACTCCGCCGCCCCTGGCGGAACTCTCCATGCTGGCCTCACTCGGCACCATGCCCGAGCTGGCACGCCAACTCTCCGGCCTGGGCGGCTGCACCAACCCCGTACGCCTCGACGGCCACCGCACCGAGTACCAGGTCGACACCACGACCGGCGAGATCGGCAGCCTCCTGCACCACCTCGACTCCAGCGTCCTGCCCGCCGGCCAGCTCCTCGTCCGCTGCAACAACCGCCGCGCCACCCGCTGCGCCGCCTGCGCCGAGACCTACCGCCGCGACACCTTCCACCTGATCACCGCAGGTCTCCGGGGCGGCAAGGGCACACCGGAACAGGTCGGCACACACCCACGTGTCTTCGCCACCTTCACCGCCCCTGGCTTCGGGCCGGTCCACAATCGCCCCTCCGGCGGAGGTGACTGCCGCTGCGGCATCCGGCACGAGGAAGCGGATCCTGCCCTGGGCTCGCCCCTCGACCCGGACACCTACGACTACGAAGCGGCCGTGCTCTGGAACGCGCACGCCGGAGCCCTCTGGCGGCGCTTCTCGATCTACCTCCGCCGTGAGGTCGCCAAGCGCGTCGGCCTCACGCAACGCGACTTCCGCGATCACGCCCGGATCTCGTTCGCCAAGGTCGCCGAGTACCAGAAGCGCGGCGCCGTCCACTTCCACGCCGTCATCCGCCTCGACGGCCCGGAAGGCGGCGACACGCCTCCACCGGCCTGGGCCACCACCGAGCTGCTGACCGACGCCATCCGCGCCGCTGCCGCTGCCGCACGCGTCGACGGACCGGAGATCGACGGCCGGTCGCACGCGTTCGTCTTCGGCCGCCAGCTCGACGTCCGCCCTATCCGCTCCGCCGACTTCGACGACGGCCAGGAGCTGACCGAACGAGCCGTCGCGGCATACATCGCCAAGTACGCCACCAAGGGAGCCGAAACCGCGACCGGCACCCTCGACTGGCCGATCAAGTTCCTCGCCGAACTGGCCCAAGCCCGGATCACCGAACACGCCCGACGCATGATCCGCACCGCCTGGACCCTCGGCGCACGCCCAGAGCTGGCAGACCTCCGGCTCCGCGCCTGGGCCCACATGCTCGGCTTCCGCGGCCACTTCTCCACCAAGTCCCGCCGCTACTCCACCACCCTCGGAGCCCTCCGCGACGCCCGCGCCGAATGGCGCCGCGCGCAGACGGCTCCGGCCGTCCCGCAGGACGGCGAAACGACGCTAGTCCTCGCCCACTGGATCTTCGCCGGTACCGGCCTCTCCCGCGCCGAAGCCTGGCTGACTGCATCCCTCGAACCCGCCCCTGGAACGGAAGGAGAGCCGACATGGACGCCCGCCGCGACGAGCTGATGACCGTTCGCCAACTCTTGGACGAACTGGGCGGCGTTTCTCGCCGGACGTTCTACCGCTGGCGCGAGCTGGGACAGGGGCCGGCCGCATTCAAGCTCCCCAACGGTGAGCTTCGGGTCTGGCGCAGTGATTTCACCTCGTGGCTACGGCAGCTGGAGGAGGCGGCGTGAAGTCTCTCGACGTCAAGGTCTGGGGTGTACGCAAGCGGGACACCAAGACGCCCTCTTACGGCGTCCGTTGGTCCGTCGCGGGCAACGTCTTCTCTGACTCGTTCCGCACCAAGGCGCTCGCTGATCACTACCGAGCGAAGCTTATGAGTGCCATGCGGGGCGGCGAAGAGTTCGACACGGAAACTGGTCTTCCGGCTTCAATGGAAGAGAAGAAGTCGCCATTGTCCTGGTACGACTTCGCCCTCAGATATCTCGCAATGAAGTGGCCGCACGCTGCACCCAATACGCGAGACGGCATCAACGAATCTCTGACCAGCGTGACCATGGAACTGCTGGCGGAGCGCGCAGGGCGACCGTCCGACGAGGAGATCCGTAAAGCCTTACGCAACTGGGCCTTCGTGTTGCCAGGGCCCGACGACCGGGAAGTCCCGGACGACGTCCGGAACGTTCTGCATTGGGTGGCGAAGGCTTCCCGGCCACTCGCGGACCTCGCTGAACCAGCAACGGCCCGCGCGGTGCTCGACGGGCTGAAGCTCAAGCTCGACGGCACCGCGGCAGCTGCCGAGACCGTGCGGCGGAAGCGGCGGACCCTCGTCAACGCTGCGAACTACGCGGTCGACCTGGGTGAGCTCCGAGAGAATCCGATCACGGCGGTTCGCTGGCAGAAGCCCAAGGTCTCGAACCAGGTCGATCCGCGCGTTGTCGCCAACCCGGAACAGGCCCGCAACCTCCTGGCGGCGGTGTCCTACGTGGGCGGCTACCGGCGTGCTCGCGGCCGGCGTCTCGTCGGGCTGTTCGCGGCGATGTACTTCGGTGGCCTCCGGCCCGCTGAGGCGGTTGGCCTGGCCGAGACTGACCTTGTCCTCCCTGAGCACGGCTGGGGATCGGCGCTGCTCCACCGGACCCGCCCTTCGGTCGGCAAGCAGTGGACGGACTCGGGGGAGACCCACGACGACCGCGGGCTCAAGAATCGACCGACTGAGGACGTTCGGCGTGTGCCCATCCCGCCCCAGCTCGTCGCCGTGTTGCGCGAGCACCTGGCCACGTTCGGCACGGCGGAGGACGGGCGGCTCTTCTTCAGTGAGAAGGGTTCGGTCGTCCCGTCCTCGACCTACTACCGCGTGTGGCAAGAGGCTCGGCTCCTGGCGCTTCCGCCGGCTGTCGCTGCCTCGCCGCTCGCGAGTAGGCCGTACGATCTTCGGCACTCGGCGCTGTCGACGTGGCTCAATGCGGGGGTGGATCCCACCGAGGTTGCCGAGCGCGCCGGCAATAGCGTTGAGGTCCTGCTGACCCGGTACGCGAAGTGCCTCGACGGACGGCAGGACGTCGCCAACCGGCGCATCGAGGACCTGCTCCGCGAGTACGAGTGAGACAACCTGCACCCCCGCTGAGGCCTCAGGCATGCTGCCTGGGGCCTCCCGCGTTTTGACCCTACCTGCGCCGATGCGTCGTTCGGAAAGGGCGAGTTGAGTCGAGCTGCGTACCCTGCGGTCTTGTGGCCTCGTCTCGCTTGCTGCTGGCATATCTGCAACGTCAACGCGGGAGCACAGGGGGGCCTTGTGGAACTGCACGTCACGCGCTGGAAGCGGTACGGGCGTGATCGTCTGTACGCCAACCTGCCTGATGGGACCGCGGTCGGTTGGGTGGACGTCATGACGGGGGACATCACGGTCTTGCGGGCTGAGTGCCGCGACGACGTGATCGCCGTGCTCACGAAGCACTTACAGAACCTCACCGAGCCTGTCTCACCAGACAGGGCCCCGGAGGCTCAGGTGCGTCCGATGCTGCCGCCTTTGACGCCGACCGACGACCTGGCCATCAACCCTCCCGGGAAGTCCATACGTGATCTGCTCGATGAATCCGGCCCGGGGCTAATGGGGCGAGTCGTCTCACGGCTTCTGCGGCGGCCCTCGGAATGGGACCCCTGGCGAAAGGGACTGGCGGGGGAGCGCCGAGTGGGAGCCGAGCTCAACCGCTTGGGGCGCCACGGCTGGCGCGTCCTGCACTCCATCCCCTTGGCCAACAAGGTGGATATCGATCACTTACTGATCGGGCCTGGTGGAGTGTTCACCATCAATACGAAGCACCACTACAAGCGGGCCGTATGGGTCGGGGACGATTCGGTGAAAGTCGATCACGGGAAACCGGCGCCCTACGCACGCAAGAGCCGGGCAGAGGCCAAGCGGGTCGCCCGAGTGCTTGAGCGCTATTGCGACTTCCCGGTACCGGTGGAGCCGGTGCTCGTCTTCGTCGGCGTCACCGAGTTGAAAGTGGTCGCCACACAGCTCGACGTCCGGGTGTACCAGGAGCGCCAGGTATCGGCACTTGCTCCGCTCTCAGGCGTTCTCACGGCCGACCAGGTGGAGCAGGTGTATAGCGTTGCTCGTCATCGTCAGGCGTGGGCTCAGGCCTGAGTTGGTGGCCGCGGTGAGGTGTCGGCAGCACTCCTGGTTTGGCCGTCGGCCGCCCCTGCTGCGTGACGATTCCGTGCCGGGCGGGGGCGCCTGGTGTCGGTGCGGGCTTCGCCGTTTCCTGGACTTCACCTGCGGCAATGCTCCAAGATCCCGTCCACGCCTCGTCCACAGACCCCGGCATACGGCCGCTCCGAGCCGCACACGCCTGCACATACGCGAAGACCCCGGCCTCAGCGTTTCCGCTGGTGACGGGGTCTTTGGGCACCTAATCCAAGGTGCCCCCGGCAGGATTCGAACCTGCGCACACGGCTCCGGAGGCCGTTGCTCTATCCCCTGAGCTACGGGGGCGTGTCGGGCGCTGGGCTTTCGCTTGCGGCGACGGGTAGAACATTAGCAGGTCCGGCGGGGTGATCAGGAACCCGTTTCCCCGGGTCGGGGTCGGCGGGTCCCCTGTACGGGGTGGAAGTGGGGAAAACCCGGACGCGGTGGCCGGTCCGGACCTACTCTCGACTTGTGCCAGGCGCTTCGGGTCGGGTGCTTGTTGTGGACGACAACAAGGTCATCCGGCAGCTGATCAGGGTCAACCTCGAACTGGAAGGGCTAGAGGTCGTGACCGCGGCCGATGGTGCCGAGTGTCTGGACGTGGTGCACGAAGTGCGGCCCGACGTCGTGACGCTCGACGTCGTCATGCCCCGGCTCGACGGGCTCCGCACCGCCGCCCGCCTCCGGGCCGATCCCCGTACGCACCATCTGCCCCTCGCCATCATCAGCGCGTGTTCGCAGTACGAGGTCGAGACCGGCCTCGATGTCGGCGTTGACGCCTTCCTCGCCAAGCCCTTCGAGCCCGCCGAGCTGGTACGGCTCGTGAAGCAGCTCATGCAGCGGCGGATCGGGTCTGGGGGGCCTGGGGGCCTTGTGGGATCTGGGGGGCCTGGGAGGCCCGGGAGGTCTGGGGGCTCCGGGGGAGATCCCAGCGGGGGAGGTCCCAGTGAGGGAAGCCCCGGTGAGGGAGGTCCCGGTGGCGGAGAACAGGGCGGGGGTGGTGAGGGAGAGTTCGATTGTGATGGGGGCTCTCCTGCCCATGGAGCCGGTCCCGCTCCCGAACTCCCCTCCGCGGTGCTCGACGGTCCCGGCTCGCGGGACGGCGGTCTCTCCGACGGTGTGCCGGGTGGGATGTCCTTCGGAGGGTAGGCCGGGCCGGGGGGTAGGGAGGACAACCGGCCAGGGGCGACCGGCTGCGGGCCGACCGGGCGGGGGCAACCCGGCAGGGCGAACGGCTGCGGGTCGACCGGGCAGGGGCGGTCGGCTAGAGACAACCGCCTCGCGTACCCACCCCCCTCCTCCCCTACGCTTGTCCCGTGACCCCCGTCGAGCTCTCCCGCACCGTGTTGCACGCGGTGCGTCGTGCTGTCGATGACGGGGAGCTGAGTGTGACCGTGCCCGAGCGGGCCGTGGTGACCGAGCCGGGGCCCGGGGGATGCGGGGACTTCGCCACCACCATCGCGCTCCAGCTCGCGCGGCCGGCCGGGCTGCCGGGGCTGCGGGTCGCCGAGATCCTGCGCGCCCGGCTCGCCGAGGCCGAGGGCGTCCGGGACGTCGTCGTCACCGGGCGCGGGTTCCTCAACATCTGCCTCGACGAGCAGGTCGATCCCGTCGCCGGGCTGGTCCGGGAGATCCGGGAGAAGGGCACCCGGTACGGCTACGGGGACGCCCTCGCCGGGCAGGTCGTCGAGCTGCGCGTGCCGTACGAGGTGCGCGCCGAGGTCGTCGCCGACGCCGTCGTACGCCTCGTGGCCACCCAGGGCGGGCGCGCCACCGTCGAGCACGGCGAGCCCGTCAATCTGCGGCCCGTGCCCGCGCCGGAGGACCCCGCCCCGCTCGGGCCCGACGCCGCCCGGTGGGCCCTCCTCCACCCCGCCCCGCACGACCGGCCCCGGATCACCGCCGATCACCTGATCCAGCGGGAGAGCAATCCGCTGTTCCGCGTGCGGTACGCCCACGCCCGCATCCGTGCCCTCAGCCGCAACGCCGCCCGCCTCGGCTTCCGCGCCGAGCCCGGCCCGGTCGGACTCGGCGCGCCTCCCGGTGCCGGGCCGCTCGGCATCCGTGGGCGGGGTGGCGGACGCCGTCCGGGGGCTTCCACGGAGGCTGCCGGCGACCCCTTCGGGATCTCCGCGAGCGCCGGTGGGCGCAGCTTTCTGGGAGCCCTCACGCAGGCCGATGCCGATGCCGACGCCTTCGCCGCCCCTGCGAACGCCGACACCTGCCTCCCCGCACTGGGAGCCCTCGCGCACGCCGATGCCGGCCCCTTCGCCGCTCCTGCGAACGCCGACACCTGCCTCCCCGCTCTGGGATCCCCCGCGCACGCCGAAGCCGGCCCCCTCGCCACCCGCGCGAAGGCCAACGCCGACCTCCTTCCTCCGGAGAACGCCGGCCCGGCCCCCCTCACCCCCGTGAACCCCGGCACCGACTCCCTCGCGGTCCCCACCACCGCCGGCGACGCCGAACGCACCCCCACCGTCGCCACCCCCACCCCCCTCCTGGCCCCCCTGGCCGCCCACCCCCGCATTCTCGCCGTGGCCGCCACCCGTCGTGCCCCGGACCGGCTTGCCCGGCATCTCGTCACCGTCGCCGATGCCGTGCTGCCTCTGCTGCCTTGCGTGCTTCCCGTCGGCGAGGAGAAACCCTCGGCCGCCCACCGCGCCCGGCTGGCCCTCGCCGAAGCTGCCGGGACGGTGCTGGCCGGCGGCCTGGCCCTGCTCGGCATCGACGCACCCGAACACCTCTGAGGCGCGCGAGCAGATGCGCCCCGGAGAGAGACAGAGAGTCTGAGAGTCACGTCATGAGCCGTTCCGCCCACCCCGCCGGGCCCCGCCACGCCGACGTCCTGCCCGAGGGGCACTACTCCGCGCCGCCCGCCGACCTCAACGTCCTGGACCAGAAGGTGTGGGCCCAGACCGTCACGCGCGGCGACGACGGCGTGGTCACCGTCGGCGGGATTCCGGTCAGCCGGCTCGCCGAGGAGTTCGGCACCCCCGCCTACGTCCTCGACGAGGCCGACTTCCGGTCCCGCGCGCGTGCCTGGCGTACCGCTTTCGGACCGGACGCCGACGTCTTCTACGCCGGGAAGGCGTTCCTCTCCCGGGCCGTCGTGCGGTGGCTGAACGAGGAGGGTCTCAACCTGGACGTCTGTTCCGGTGGCGAGCTGGCCACCGCGCTGTCCGCCGGGATGCCCGCCGAGCGCATCGCCTTCCACGGCAACAACAAGTCCGTCGCGGAGATCACCCGGGCCGTCGAGGCCGGTGTCGGGCGGATCGTGCTCGACTCCTTCCAGGAGATCGTGCGGGTCGCCCACATCGCCCAGGAGCTGGGCACCCGCCAGCGCGTCCAGATCCGGATCACCGTGGGAGTGGAGGCGCACACCCACGAGTTCATCGCCACCGCCCACGAGGACCAGAAGTTCGGGATCCCGCTCGCCGGGGGGCAGGCCGCCGAGGCCGTACGGCGGGCCCTCCAGCTCGACGGGCTGGAGCTGATCGGGATCCACTCCCACATCGGGTCGCAGATCTTCGACATGTCGGGCTTCGAGGTCGCCGCCCATCGTGTCGTCGGCCTGCTGAAGGACATCCGGGACGAGCACGGGGTCGAGCTGCCGGAGATCGACCTGGGGGGCGGGCTCGGGATCGCCTACACCAGTGACGACGATCCCCGGGAGCCGCACGAGATCGCCAAGGCGCTCTCCGAGATCGTCACGCGGGAGTGCGAGGCCGCCCGGCTGCGCACGCCCCGGATCTCCGTCGAGCCCGGGCGCGCCATCGTCGGCCCGACCGCCTTCACGCTGTACGAGGTCGGGACCGTCAAGCCGCTCGACGGGCTGCGCACGTACGTCTCCGTCGACGGCGGCATGTCGGACAACATCCGGACCGCGCTGTACGACGCCGAGTACAGCGTCGCCCTCGTGTCCCGCGCGTCCGACGCCGAGCCGATGCTCGCCCGGGTCGTCGGCAAGCACTGCGAGAGCGGGGACATCGTGGTCAAGGACGCGTTCCTGCCCTCGGACCTGGCGCCGGGCGACCTGATCGCCGTACCGGCCACGGGCGCGTACTGCCGGTCCATGGCCAGCAACTACAACCACGTGCTGCGGCCGCCCGTCGTCGCCGTGCGGGACGGCGAGGCGCGGGTGATCGTCCGCCGGGAGACGGAGGAGGACCTCCTGCGTCTCGACGTCGGGTGACCCGGACGGCCGCCCCGGGGGAGGGGCCGGAAGATCTGCGGTCTCGCCGTCCCGTACAAATGAAATAGATGTCTCACGATCCGGACGAAGGGTAGAAACTCCCGTCCGGTGAGTGAGACTGGTCCAACCGTAGACGGTAAGAGGAAACGAGGTCGGATGATGCGTACGCGTCCGCTGAAGGTGGCGCTGCTGGGCTGTGGAGTGGTCGGCTCAGAGGTGGCGCGCATCATGACGACGCACGCCGACGACCTCGCCGCGAGGATCGGGGCGCCCGTGGAGCTCGCGGGCGTCGCCGTACGGCGGCCCGCCAAGGTACGTGAGGGCATCGACCCCTCCCTCGTCACCACCGACGCCACCGCCCTCGTCAAACGCGGCGACATCGACGTCGTGGTCGAGGTCATCGGCGGGATCGAGCCCGCCCGGTCCCTGATCACCACCGCCTTCGAGCACGGCGCCTCCGTCGTCTCCGCCAACAAGGCCCTGCTCGCCCAGGACGGGACCGCGCTGCACGCCGCCGCGGAGGCGCACGGCCGCGACCTCTACTACGAGGCCGCCGTCGCCGGTGCCATCCCGCTGATCCGGCCGCTGCGCGAGTCACTCGCCGGTGACAAGGTCAACCGCGTGCTCGGCATCGTCAACGGCACCACCAACTTCATCCTCGACAAGATGGACTCGACCGGCGCCGGGTACCAGGAGGCCCTGGACGAGGCCACCGCGCTGGGGTACGCCGAGGCCGACCCGACCGCCGACGTCGAGGGCTTCGACGCCGCCGCCAAGGCCGCCATCCTCGCCGGGATCGCCTTCCACACGCGCGTGCGCCTCGACGACGTCTACCGCGAGGGCATGACCGAGGTCACCGCCGCCGACTTCCGCTCCGCCAAGGAGATGGGCTGCACGATCAAGCTGCTCGCCATCTGCGAGCGGTCCGCGGACGGTACGGCCGTCACCGCGCGCGTGCACCCCGCGATGATCCCGCTCAGCCACCCGCTCGCCTCGGTGCGCGGCGCGTACAACGCCGTCTTCGTGGAGAGCGACGCCGCTGGGCAGCTGATGTTCTACGGCCCGGGCGCCGGCGGTTCGCCCACCGCCTCGGCCGTGCTCGGCGACCTGGTCGCCGTCTGCCGCAACCGGCTGAACGGCGCCACCGGGCCGGGCGAGTCGGCGTACGCCGACCTGACCGTCTCCCCGATGGGGGACGTCGTCACCCGGTACCACATCAGCCTCGACGTGGCCGACAAACCGGGCGTGCTCGCCCAGGTCGCCACCGTCTTCGCCGAGCACGGCGTGTCGATCGACACGGTTCGGCAGCAGGGCAAGGACGGCGAGGCCTCCCTCGTCGTCGTCACCCACCGGGCCTCCGACGCCTCCCTCTCCGGGACCGTCGAGGCACTGCGCAAGCTCGACACCGTGCGGGGTGTCGCCAGCATCATGCGGGTTGAAGGAGAGTAACCAGCAATGACCCACCAGTGGCGCGGAATCATCGAGGAGTACCGGGACAGGCTGCCGGTATCCGACACCACGCCGGTCGTGACGCTCCGTGAGGGCGGCACGCCCCTCGTGCCCGCGCAGGTGCTCTCCGAGCGCACGGGCTGTGAGGTCCACCTGAAGGTGGAGGGGGCCAACCCCACCGGGTCCTTCAAGGACCGCGGTATGACCATGGCCATCAGCAAGGCGAAGGAGGAGGGGGCGAAGGCCGTCATCTGCGCCTCCACGGGCAACACGTCCGCCTCCGCCGCCGCGTACGCCGTGCGGGCCGGGATGGTCTCCGCCGTGCTCGTGCCGCAGGGGAAGATCGCCCTCGGCAAGATGGGCCAGGCCCTCGTGCACGGCGCGAAGATCCTCCAGGTCGACGGCAACTTCGACGACTGCCTCACCCTGGCGCGCGCACTGAGCGAGAACTACCCCGTGGCGCTGGTGAATTCGGTCAACCCGGTGCGTATCGAGGGCCAGAAGACGGCTGCCTTCGAGATCGTGGACATGCTCGGCGACGCGCCCGACATCCACGTCCTGCCGGTCGGCAACGCGGGCAACATCACGGCCTACTGGAAGGGTTACAAGGAGTACGCCGCCGACGGCATCTCCGGCAGGACCCCCCGTATGTGGGGTTTCCAGGCGTCCGGCAGTGCCCCGATCGTGCGGGGCGAGGTCGTCAAGGACCCGTCGACCATCGCCACCGCCATCCGCATCGGCAACCCCGCGTCGTGGAGTTACGCGCTGGCCGCGCGGGACGAGTCCGGCGGTGCCATCGACGAGGTGACGGACCGTGAGATCCTGCGCGCCTACCGCCTGTTGGCCGCGCAGGAGGGCGTCTTCGTGGAGCCCGCCTCCGCCGCCTCCGTGGCCGGTCTGCTCAAGGCCGCCGAGCAGGGCAAGGTGGACCCGGGCCAGCGCATCGTGTGCACCGTCACCGGCAACGGCCTGAAGGACCCCGACTGGGCCGTCGCCGGCGCCCCGCAGCCGGTCACCGTCCCGGTCGACGCGGCCACCGCGGCCGAGCGCCTCGGCCTGGCCTGAGTCGGTCTGGCCTGAGTGGGTCTGGTCTGAGTCGGTCTGGCCTGAGCGCCGGGAGCCGGATCCCTGACCGGAGCCGGAACCCGGACCGGGGCCGGGGCTCGCGGGCTCGGGTGCGCGAGCCGAGCGCGAAGGCAGCTGAGCCCGGGCGCCGAGGCTCCTGAGCCCCAGTTGCACAGGCGCCCGGGCCCAGCGCGCCGGCGCCCGAGCCCGAGCACCGGCGCCTAGGCTCCAGCCGCACCGCACCGCACCGCACCGCACCGGCCCGAGCGCCGGCGCCCGAGCCCGGGTGCCGACTCCGGGCGCTCCGGGTCCGGGGCGGTCCGGGACCTCCCTGACAGGGGGCACAGGGGGCTTACGACACGCATCGTGCGCCTCCTGTGCGCCCTATGTCGCCACAGAACCTTCCTTCGATAGGCTGTAGTGAACCCCGCCCGTGGCACATGCCCTCGCACATGGGCGATGCCGCGCCGGCCGCGCGGCCTGAGGGTCTCCCGTACGTATCGAATGTCTTCGACAGTCACGCAGCTCAAGGAGAGTCAACGAGCGATGGCCGGTCCAGCGTTCCGCGCCGCCGCCGTCCGGGTGCGCGTTCCCGCCACCAGCGCCAACCTCGGTCCGGGCTTCGACGCCCTGGGCCTCGCGCTGGGGCTGTACGACGACGTCGTCGTCCGGGTGGCCGACTCCGGGCTGCACATCGACATCGCGGGAGAGGGCAGCGAGACCCTGCCGCGGGACGAGAGCCACCTCCTCGTCCGTTCCCTGCGTACCGCCTTCGACCTGCTGGGCGGGCAGCCCCGGGGCCTGGAGATCGTCTGCGCCAACCGCATCCCGCACGGCCGGGGCCTCGGCTCCTCCTCCGCCGCCATCTGCGCCGGAATCGTCGCGGCCCGCGCGGTGACCATAGGCGGCGAGGCCCGCCTGGACGACGCGGCGCTGCTGGAGCTGGCCACCGAGATGGAGGGCCACCCGGACAACGTGGCCGCCTGTCTGCTCGGCGGCTTCACCCTGTCCTGGATGGAGGCCGGCGCCGCCCGGGCCATCAGGATGGAGCCGCACCGTTCCATCGTTCCGGTGGTTTTCGTGCCAGGGAAGCCGGTCCTGACCGAGACCGCGCGCGGCCTGCTCCCGCGCTCCGTACCGCACGTCGACGCCGCCGCCAACGCGGGCCGCGCCGCCCTGCTCGTCGAGGCCCTGACCAGGCGCCCCGAGCTGCTGCTGCCCGCCACCGAGGACCGTCTGCACCAGGAGTACCGCGCGCCGGCCATGCCGGAGAGCGCCGCGCTGGTGGAGCGGCTGCGGGCCGACGGCATCCCGGCCGTCATCTCGGGCGCCGGGCCCACCGTCATGGCGCTGGCCGACGCCGAGAGCGCCGACAAGGTCTCTCACCTCGCGGGTGAGGGATGGGCCGCCAACCGGCTGGACCTGGACGTCCAGGGAGCGAGCGTGCTGCCGCTTGCGACCTGACACACGGTTGCCGGATTTGGAGAGGGGGAATGTTTGTTGGATCCGGTAGTGTTAACCTCAAGTCTGCACCCGACCCCACCATGGCGAGGTGCCTCGTGTCCCCGTCCGGGACAGACATTCTTCCGGGAGCCTCCCGCGCCACTCCGTGTTCCTTGCGTCGTACCTGGGCAGTACGTCGTATGCGAGCACTGAGCGGGCCGCCGGGCACGCTTCGGAATCGGTGCTACCACGCCACGTGACACTGGGTGCCACGGCTCGCGGAAGCGCCATCACCGCACATTTCTTCCGCCGCTTTGGCGGACCACCGCCCCGGCACGGTTCACAGAAGACAGGACCGTAGCCGGACAGCACAACCGGTCGCCGAGCCAGACAGGCCGACGTCCGCTCCAGGGAAGGACCCTTCGTGAGCGACACCACCGATCTGATGGGCGCACGTGTCGAGGAGACCGCTGCCGCGCCCGCCACGGACGCCTCCGCGCCTGCCACCGGTGCCGGCTCCCGGCGGCGCCGCGGTACCGGCCTTGAGGGCATGGTGCTGGCCGAGCTGCAGCAGGTCGCCTCGGGCCTCGGGATCAGGGGCACCGCGCGGATGCGCAAGAGCCAGCTGATCGAGGTCATCAAGGAGGCGCAGGCCGCCGGGGGTGCCCCCGCCGCCAAGGCCGACACCGCCGCCGAGACCAAGCCGAAGCGCCGGGCCACCTCCAAGGCCCGCACCGGCGAGTCCGCCGAGAACGGCGAGAGCACGGCGAAGAAGGCCGAGGCCAAGAGCGAGGTCCCCGCCGAGAAGGCCGTGGCCCAGCAGCAGATCGAGATCCCCGGCCAGCCGGCCTCCGACGACGCCCCGGCAGAGCGCCGTCGCCGCCGCGCCACCGCAGAGACGGGCAGCCCGGCCGCGGGCGGCGCCGAGGCCGTAGCCGCCGAGGCCAGGAGCGAGTCCAGGGCCGAGACGCCCGCGCAGCAGCAGTCGCAGCCGCAGGGCGAGGCCAAGGGCGACGCCGACGGCGACGGCCGTGGCCGCCGGGACCGCCGCGAGCGCGGCCGGGACCGCGACCGCCGCAACAAGGGCGACGACCAGCAGGGCCAGGGCGGCGGCCGCCAGGACCGGCAGCAGCAGGGCCAGCATCAGGGCGGCGGCCGGCAGGACCGCAACACCGGTCCGCAGGACGACGACGACTTCGAGGGCGGCCGTCGCGGCCGTCGTGGCCGCTACCGCGACCGCCGGGGCCGCCGTGGCCGCGACGAGATCGCCGAGCCGCAGGTCGCCGAGGACGACGTCCTGATCCCCGTCGCGGGCATCCTGGACATCCTCGACAACTACGCCTTCATCCGGACCTCCGGCTACCTGCCCGGCCCGAACGACGTGTACGTCTCCCTCGCCCAGGTCCGCAAGAACGGCCTGCGCAAGGGTGACCACATCACCGGTGCCGTCCGCCAGCCGAAGGAGGGCGAGCGCCGCGAGAAGTTCAACGCGCTGGTCCGGCTGGACTCCGTCAACGGCATGGCGCCCGAACACGGCCGTGGCCGCCCGGAGTTCAACAAGCTGACCCCGCTCTACCCGCAGGACCGGCTCCGCCTGGAGACCGATCCGGGTGTGCTCACCACCCGCATCATCGACCTGGTCTCGCCGATCGGTAAGGGCCAGCGCGGTCTGATCGTGGCCCCGCCGAAGACCGGCAAGACCATGATCATGCAGGCGATCGCCAACGCGATCACGCACAACAACCCCGAGTGCCACCTGATGGTCGTCCTCGTCGATGAGCGTCCGGAAGAGGTCACCGACATGCAGCGGTCGGTCAAGGGCGAGGTCATCTCCTCGACCTTCGACCGTCCGGCCGAGGACCACACCACGGTTGCCGAGCTGGCCATCGAGCGCGCCAAGCGCCTGGTCGAGCTGGGCCACGACGTGGTCGTGCTGCTCGACTCGATCACGCGTCTGGGCCGCGCCTACAACCTGGCGGCGCCCGCCTCCGGCCGCATCCTGTCCGGTGGTGTCGACTCGACCGCGCTCTACCCGCCGAAGCGGTTCTTCGGTGCGGCGCGCAACATCGAGGACGGCGGCTCGCTGACCATCCTGGCCACGGCCCTCGTGGACACCGGCTCCCGCATGGACGAGGTGATCTTCGAGGAGTTCAAGGGCACCGGCAACATGGAGCTGAAGCTCGACCGGAAGCTCGCCGACAAGCGCATCTTCCCGGCGGTGGACGTGGACGCGTCCGGTACCCGCAAGGAAGAGATCCTGCTCGGCAACGAGGAGCTGGCCATCGTCTGGAAGCTCCGCCGCGTCCTGCACGCGCTGGACCAGCAGCAGGCGATCGAGCTGCTTCTCGACAAGATGAAGCAGACCAAGTCGAACGTCGAGTTCCTGATGCAGATCCAGAAGACGACGCCGGCGCCCGGCAACGGCGACTGACGGTCCGTCCCAGGCAACAGAACACAAGCCCGCCCCGTCCACGGTGACGGGGCGGGCTTCTGCCGTTCGGACTTCCGGCACAAAGGGACGCAAGGGAGATCTTTGCCACAGGGGCCCCGGTGGGCACCGGATTCCGGGCGGATGACCTTCTGGCCTGAATGCGCAGGTGAGCGCAGTGCTCCCGCACCGAATGACTACACAGCGTGCTCATCGCCGTACGCGGTGGGCACTGTGCGTCGTGCAACCCTTTCCCGAGTTTCTCCGTCTGACCGGGCGGAGCGACGATGGAGCGGTGACGACCGCGCCTGACCCTGACCGCAGGGGGTAACCGACCACACGAGACCTAGGAGCGAAGTGGCCGCCGAGAGTACGCCTCAGCCCGCCATATCCGAGCCGGGCACGACCTCGCGCCGCCGGGGCAAGGGCCGCCGCCGCAAGGCGCCCAGCGCGGGACGCAAGGCCCTGCGCGCGACCGCCTGGACGGCGGCCGGCGTGGTGGTGCTGGGCGGGACCGGCGCCGCCTACGTGTACTTCAAGCTCAACGGCAACCTCCACAGCGTCGACATCAACCAGGCCCTCGGCACCGACCGGCCCTCGAAGGTCGACAACGGCTCCGAGAACATCCTGGTCCTCGGCTCGGACACCCGCTCCGGCAAGAACAAGAAGCTCGGCGGCGGCACGGACGACGGCAGCGCCCGCTCCGACACGGCGATGATCATCCACGTGTACGAGGGCCACAAGAAGGCCAGCGTGGTCTCCATCCCCCGGGACACCCTGGTGGACCGCCCCCGGTGCACCGACACCAAGGGCACCACCCACCCCGCCGCGTCCGGCGTGATGTTCAACGAGGCGTACTCCACCGGCGGCGCGGCCTGCGCGGTCAAGACCGTCGAGTCCATCACCGGCATCCGCATGGACCACTACCTGGAAGTCGACTTCGAGGGCTTCCAGAAGCTCATCGACGACCTCGGCGGGGTCCGGGTCACCACCACCAAGGACATCGACGACCAGCAGAGCCACCTGAGACTCAAGGCCGGCACCCACACCCTGAACGGTGAGCAGGCCCTCGGCCTGGTCCGCACCCGGCACGGCGTGGGCGACGGCTCCGACCTGGGCCGCATCCAGCTCCAGCAGGCGTTCATCAAGGCCCTGATCGACCAGGTCAAGCACGTCGGCGTCCTCACGAACCCGAAGAAGCTGTACGACCTCGCCGACACCGCCACCAAGGCCGTCACCACCGACTCCGACCTCGGCTCGGTGAACTCCCTGATCGACTTCGCCGACGGCCTGAAGGGCATCAGCTCGTCCCACATGAAGATGGTGACGATGCCGGTCCAGTACGACCCGGCCAACCCCAACCGCGTCCTCCTGGCCAAGACCAAGGCCCAACTGGTCTGGAACGCCCTGAAGAACGACAGACCGATCCCGAAGTCGGCCACGGAGGGCACGGCAACGGGTGAGGCCAAGGGCGTCGTCAGCGCCGGTTAGGGACACGGGGAACCGCGCGGACGACCCACGACGACCCGCGGCCGCACACGGTGGCCGAGCGGCTCCTCCCTGGGGCGGACCCACCGCTCACCCGAGCCGGAATAGAACAACCGCACCCCCGGTTTTGGGGGATGGCCCCAGTCCTGGCAGACTGGTACGTCGGCTCCGGTTCACGCCTCCGCATCCCGCGGCAGCGACCCGGCGCCCTCCCGAAACCTAGGAGACACCTTGAAGCGCGACATCCACCCCGCGTACGTCGAGACGCAGGTCAGCTGCACCTGCGGCGCGTCGTTCACCACCCGCAGCACCATCGAGTCCGGCACCATCCGGGCCGAGGTCTGCTCCGAGTGCCACCCGTTCTACACGGGCAAGCAGAAGATCCTCGACACCGGTGGCCGTGTGGCCCGCTTCGAGGCCCGCTTCGGCAAGGCTGCCGCCGGCTCCAAGAAGTAGCGAGCCCCATTTCGCCGGTCCACGGTCACGCCCTCGCGGGGGTGTGCCCGGGACCGGCGTTTTTGGTCGCCCGCCCTTCCCACCACCGCAGTACAGGAGCCCAAGATGTTCGAGGCCGTCGAGGAACTCGTCGCCGAGCACGCCGAGCTGGAGAAGAAGCTCGCCGATCCGTCGGTCCACGCCGACCAGGGGAACGCGCGCAAGCTGAACAAGCGCTACGCCGAGCTCACCCCGATCGTCGCCACGTACCGCTCCTGGAAGCAGAACGGCGACGACATCGAGACCGCGCGCGAGCTGGCCGCCGACGACCCCGACTTCGCCGCCGAGGTCAAGGACCTGGAGAAGCAGCGCGAGGAGCTCACCGAGAAGCTGCGCCTGCTGCTGGTCCCGCGCGACCCCAGTGACGACAAGGACGTCATCCTGGAGATCAAGGCGGGCGCCGGCGGTGACGAGTCGGCGCTGTTCGCGGGCGACCTGCTGCGCATGTACCTGCGGTACGCCGAGCGCATCGGCTGGAAGACCGAGATCATCGACGCCACCGAGTCCGAGCTGGGCGGCTACAAGGACGTCCAGGTCGCGGTGAAGGCCCGCGGGCAGATCGAGCCCGGCCAGGGCGTGTGGGCCCGGCTGAAGTACGAGGGCGGGGTGCACCGCGTGCAGCGGGTCCCGGCCACCGAGTCCCAGGGCCGTATCCACACCTCCGCCGCCGGTGTCCTCGTGACCCCCGAGGCCGAGGAGGTCGACGTGGAGATCAACCCCAACGACCTCCGCATCGACGTGTACCGGTCCTCCGGCCCGGGCGGCCAGTCCGTCAACACCACCGACTCCGCCGTGCGCATCACGCACATCCCGACCGGAGTCGTCGCCTCCTGCCAGAACGAGAAGAGCCAGTTGCAGAACAAGGAGCAGGCGATGCGTATCCTGCGGTCCAGGCTGCTCGCCATGGCGCAGGAGGAGGCGGAGAGGGAGGCCGCCGACGCCCGCCGCAGCCAGGTCCGCACCGTCGACCGCTCCGAGAAGATCCGCACCTACAACTTCCCGGAGAACCGCATCTCGGACCACCGCGTCGGCTTCAAGGCGTACAACCTGGACCAGGTCCTGGACGGCGACCTCGACGCCGTCATCCAGGCCTGTGTCGACGCCGACTCGGCGGCGAAGCTCGCCGCCGCCTGAGAGCCGTACGCACGCACGAGCACGAGTACGACACGGAGGACTCGCGTGAACCTGCTGCTCGCGGAGGTGGCCCAGGCCACCCAGCGGCTGGCCGACGCCGGCGTGCCCTCGCCGCGCACCGACGCGGAGGAGCTGGCCGCGTTCGTGCACGGTGTGAAGCGCGGCGAACTGCACTCCGTGAAGGACGCCGACTTCGACGCCCGGTACTGGGAGGTCATCGCCCGGCGCGAGCAGCGCGAGCCGCTCCAGCACATCACCGGGCGGGCCTACTTCCGGTACCTGGAGCTCCAGGTCGGGCCCGGGGTGTTCGTGCCCAGGCCGGAGACCGAGTCGGTGGTCGGCTGGGCCATAGACGCCGTGCGTGCCATGGACGTGGTCGAGCCGTGCATCGTCGACCTGTGCACCGGCTCCGGCGCCATCGCGCTCGCCCTCGCCCAGGAGGTCCCGCGCTCGCGCGTGCACGCCGTGGAGCTGTCCGAGGACGCCCTGGTGTGGACCCGCAAGAACATGGCCGGCTCCCGCGTCGACCTGCGCCAGGGCGACGCGCTGACCGCCTTCCCGGACCTGGACGGCCAGGTCGACCTGGTCATCTCCAACCCGCCGTACATCCCGCTCACCGAGTGGGAGTACGTCGCCCCGGAGGCCCGTGACTACGACCCGGAGATGGCGTTGTTCTCCGGCGAGGACGGCCTGGACCTCATCCGGGGCATCGAACGCACCGCGCACCGGCTGCTGCGCCCGGGCGGCGTCGTCGTGATCGAGCACGCCGACACCCAGGGCGGGCAGGTGCCGTGGATCTTCACCGAGGAGCGGGGCTGGGCCGACGCGGCCGATCACCCCGACCTCAACAACCGCCCGCGGTTCGCCACCGCCCGCAAGGCGCTGCCGTGAGCACCCCCCAGTTCTCAACCCCGCAGTACGTGTACGAGGAGGCCAGCTAGACATGGCACGGCGATACGACACCAACGACGCGACCGACCGTGTGACGGGTCTGCGCGAGGCCGCGTCCGCCGTCCGCCGGGGCGAGCTGGTGGTCCTGCCGACCGACACGGTGTACGGCATCGGCGCCGACGCGTTCTCCTCGGAGGCCGTCGCCGACCTGCTCGCCGCCAAGGGCCGGGGCCGCAACATGCCCACCCCCGTCCTCATCGGCTCCCCGAACACCCTGCACGGCCTCGTCACGGACTTCTCCGAGCTGGCCTGGGAGCTGGTCGACGCGTTCTGGCCGGGCGCCCTCACGCTCGTCGCCAAGCACCAGCCGTCCCTCCAGTGGGACCTCGGCGACACCCGCGGCACGGTCGCCGTCCGCATGCCGCTGCACCCGGTCGCCATCGAACTGCTCACCGAGGTCGGCCCGATGGCCGTCTCCTCGGCGAACCTCACCGGCCACCCGGCGCCGGAGAACTGCGACGCCGCGCAGGAGATGCTCGGCGACTCCGTCTCCGTCTACCTCGACGGCGGGCCCACCCCGGGCAACGTGCCGTCGTCCATCGTGGACGTCTCGCGCGAGGTGCCGGTGCTGCTGCGCGCGGGCGCGCTCTCCGCGGAGGAGCTGCGCAAGGTCGTACCCGACCTTGAGGTGGCGAATTGACGGCCCCTGAAGCGGGGCGCGGCATAGGCGGCGGGGGCTACAGCGCGGAGGAGACGACGACGTTCGGGTTCCCCCGCGACACCTTCCGCATCCTCCACGTCAGCACCGGCAACGTGTGCCGCTCGCCCATCACCGAGCGGCTGACCCGCCACTTCGTCGCGGAGCGGCTCGGCGTACTCGGCGGCGGGCTGATCGTGGAGAGCGCCGGCACCTGGGGCCACGAGGGCGCGCCCATGGAGTCCCACGCGGAGACCGTGCTGGCCGAGTTCGGGGCGGACGCCTCCGGTTTCGTCGGCCGGGAGCTGCTGGACGAGCACGTGATCAGGGCGGACCTGGTGCTGACCGCCACCCGCGACCACCGCGCCCAGGTCATCTCCATGGGCCATTCGGCGGGCCTGCGCACCTTCACCCTGAAGGAGTTCACCCGCCTGGTCCGGGCGATAGATCCGGCCACCCTGCCGCCCCTGGAGGACGGCGTGGTCATGCGGGCCCGGGCGCTGGTGCGCGCGGCGGCGGCGCTGCGCGGCTGGCTGCTCGCCCCGACCGCCGAGGCCGACGAGGTGTACGACCCGTACGGCGCCCCGCTCACCTTCTTCCGGTCGATCGGCGACGAGATACGGGACGCTCTGGACCCGGTGGTGACGGCGCTGACCGGGGTTCCGGCACGGATGTAGGGCGCGCGGCCGCAATACCGGGCGACCCGCACCTGCGCGGCCTACATTGGGGATACGTCACCGCCGACCGCCCGGGAGCCCGCCATGTCGGTCACCCATTCCCTTGAGACCGACGTCCTGCGCCGGCAGGACCCCGCCATGGCCGAGATCCTCCTGGCCGAGCTGGAGCGGCAGTCGACCACACTCCAGCTGATCGCCGCCGAGAACTTCTGCTCGCCGGCCGTGCTCGCCGCCCTCGGCTCCGCGCTCGCCAACAAGTACGCCGAGGGCTACCCCGGTGCCCGGCACCACGGCGGCTGCGAGCTCGTCGACGTCGCCGAACGCGCGGCCATCGACCGGGCCAAGGCGCTGTTCGGCGCCGAGCACGCCAACGTCCAGTCCCACTCCGGTTCCTCGGCCGTCCTGGCCGCCTACGCGGCCCTGCTGCGCCCCGGTGACACCGTCCTCGCCCTCGGCCTGCCCTACGGCGGACACCTCACCCACGGCTCCCCGGCGAACTTCTCGGGCCGCTGGTTCGACTTCGTCGGCTACGGCGTCGACGCCGAGACCGGGCTGATCGATCACGACCAGGTGCGCCACCTCGCCCGCAACCACCGGCCCAAGGCGATCGTGTGCGGTTCCATCGCCTACCCCCGGCACATCGACTACGCCTTCTTCCGTGAGGTCGCCGACGAGGTCGGGGCCTATCTGATCGCCGACGCGGCGCATCCGATCGGCCTGGTGGCCGGGGGAGCGGCGCCGAATCCGGTGCCGTACGCGGACATCGTGTGCGCGACCACCCACAAGGTGCTGCGCGGTCCGCGCGGCGGGATGATCCTGTGCGGCGCGGAGCTGGCCGAGCGCGTGGACCGGGCCGTCTTCCCCTTCACCCAGAGCGGCGCCCAGATGCACACCATCGCCGCCAAGGCCGTGGCGTTCGGCGAGGCGGCGACCCCGGCGTTCACCGTGTACGCCCACCAGGTGGTCGCCAACGCGCGTGTGCTGGCCGGTCACCTGGCGGCGGAGGGGCTGGTCGTCACCACCGGCGGTACGGACACCCACCTGATCACCGCCGACACCGCCCCGCTCGGCGTGGACGGCCGCACCGCGCGCGGCCGGCTGCTGGCGGCCGGCCTGGTGCTGGACTGCTGCGCGCTGCCGCACGGCGACGGCCGCGGGCTGCGCCTGGGCACGGCCGCGGTGACCACCCAGGGCATGGGCGAGCCGGAGATGGTGCGGATCGCGGCGCTGCTGGCGGGCGTGCTGCGCGGTGAGACGGAGCCGGTCGCGGCGCGGGAGGAGGCGCGCGCGCTCACCGGCCAGTTTCCGCCGTATCCCGGCTGAACCGGGGTAGCCGTCGGGGGTGCACAGCCACTCGTGCAACCATCGTCGCTACCCGGAAGTCCTCATCCATATGCGTCCGTCGCTAGGGTGTGGGGCTGTGATGGCCAGCGAGACCTGTGGGGAAGCCCGTGCGTGAATACCTCCTGACGCTCTGCATCACGGCTGCGGTGACGTACCTCCTGACGGGACCGGTACGGAAGTTCGCGATCGTGGCCGGGGCGATGCCGGAGATCCGTGCCCGGGACGTGCACCGGGAACCCACTCCGCGCCTCGGCGGTATCGCGATGTTCTTCGGGCTGTGCGCGGGGCTGCTGGTCGCCGACCACCTGACCAACCTCAACGAGGTGTTCGCGAAGTCCAACGAGCCGCGGGCCCTGCTCTCCGGCGCGGCCCTGATCTGGCTGATCGGCGTCCTGGACGACAAGTTCGAGATCGACGCGCTGATCAAGCTGGGCGGCCAGATGATCGCCGCGGGCGTGATGGTCATGCAGGGTCTGACGATCCTGTGGCTGCCCATCCCGGGCGTCGGCAACGTGGCCCTGACCCAGTGGCAGGGCACGCTGCTGACGGTCGCCCTGGTGGTCATCACGATCAACGCGGTGAACTTCGTGGACGGCCTGGACGGTCTCGCAGCCGGCATGGTGTGCATCGCGGCGGGCGCGTTCTTCCTGTACGCCTACCGGATCTGGTACTCGTACGGCATCGAGGCCGCCGCCCCCGGCACGCTGTTCGCGGCGATCCTGATGGGCATGTGTCTGGGCTTCCTGCCGCACAACATGCACCCGGCGCGGATCTTCATGGGCGACTCGGGGTCGATGCTCATCGGCCTGGTGCTGTCGGCCGGCGCGATCTCGATCACCGGCCAGGTGGACCCGGACGCGCTGAACCTGTACGCGGGATCGGAGAAGGCGGCGGTCCACCAGACGGTCCCGGTGTACATCCCGCTGCTGCTGCCGCTGACGATCATCGCCGTACCGGCCGCCGACCTGGTGCTGGCGATCGTGCGCCGCACCTGGCGCGGCCAGTCGCCGTTCGCCGCCGACCGCGGCCATCTGCACCACCGTCTGCTGGAGATCGGCCACTCGCACAGCCGGGCCGTGCTGATCATGTACTTCTGGTCGGCGCTGATCGGCTTCGGGGCGCTGGCGTACTCGGTCAACTCGGCGTCGATGTGGATCGTGCTGGGCGTGGTCTTCCTGAGCGCGGTCGGTCTGGTCCTGCTGCTGCTCCCGCGCTTCACCCCGCGCGTGCCGGTGTGGGCCCAGCGGTTCGTGCCGCCGCGGTACCGGAGGCGGCGCCGGGCTCCCGAGGCCACCGCGGCGGCGGAGGCCGCCACCGCGACGGAAGCGGAGGCTCCGGACGGCGAGGAGCGGACCCCGGTCACGGCCGGTGTCTCCGGTGTCAACGGGGCTACCGCGATCGGCGCCAGGTCACGATTCCTCGATCGCCGTTGACGGCCAAGGTAAGAATCTGACTAGAGCATTGCCAACTCGTGGGGGAGCAAAGGCCCCTAATACCAGACAAGTGGGCGCGGTTTTTGCACAGACGCGCACTGTCACTCTCATGTGTGACAGCGAGCACACCCACCAGGTAAAGACCTCATCAAATAGTTTGTGATACGGTTCACGAGAACCCCGGATAGAACCGAAGGACCCGAGTGCGACGGTCCATTGGTGTGAGGTCTCGATCACTCAGCCCGGGACTACGCTCGTCCATGACGACACCCTGCCCCCTGTGAAAGCGGAGTTGCCGCCATGCCGTCCAATGACGTCCGGAACCTTGCGCAGATCGCTGTGCCCACAGCGGCTGCCGGCGTGATCGCCGTCGCCGTGAGCGCCGCGGTCGCGGGGGGCAAGGGCGCGCTCGGCGCGGTCGTCGGCACGGTGCTGGCCATCCTGTTCATGGGAATCGGCCTCTACGTGCTGCAGTGGACGGCAAAAACGCTCCCGCAGCTCTTCCAGGCGATGGGGCTGCTGCTCTACGTCGCCCAGCTGCTGCTCCTCCTGATCTTCGTCGCCGTCTTCAAGGACACCTCACTCTTCAACGCGAAGACGTTCGCCGTGTCGCTCGTCGTCGCGACCGTCGTGTGGATGGCCGCGCAGGCACGCGCGCACATGAAGGCCAAGATCTTCTACATCGACCCGGACTCCGCGAAGAGTGAGAAGCCCGAGAAGACAGGGCGGAAGCCGTGAGGGGTAGGGGCGGGATAAAGGCTTGTGAGATCTCCTGCTATCGTCCGGTGCCAACTGCGGCATCGCGGGCGCGGGCATCTGAGCTGACGCCTGCTCGATCGCGAGGCTCGATGCCCCCCAGCCGCCCCCACATCCGTAACACCAGTCCGGTGCCGATCCGCGGCCGTGTGCCGCGCCGACACAACGAGGTTGCCGAACCCATGCGTCACGCCGAAGGAGCCCGCGGTGAGTGCTGACCAGACCCAGCTCGCCTTTGACTGGAGTTGTCGGGTCATGTCCGACAACGGGTGCGGCTTCCCGGCCCCGGGCCTGCAGTCCTTCCTGTTCAAGCCGCTCGTCACGGTCGGGGGCTTCGAGTTCAACAAGGTGATGCTGCTCGCGCTCGTCACCACCGTGCTGATCGTCGCCTTCTTCTGGGCCGCCTTCGGCAAGGCCAAGGTCATCCCGGGCAAGCTCCAGATGGTCGGCGAGGCCGGTTACGACTTCGTGCGCCGCGGCATCGTGTACGAGACGCTCGGCAAGCGCGCGGGCGAGAAGTACGTCCCGCTCATGGTCTCGCTGTTCTTCTTCATCTGGATCATGAACGTCTGGTCCGTGATCCCGCTGGCCCAGTTCCCGGTGTCCTCGGTCATCGCCTTCCCGGCGGTGCTCGCCGCGATCGTCTACCTCACCTGGGTCGTGCTGACCTTCAAGAAGCACGGCTTCGTCGGCTTCTTCAAGAACGTCACGGGCTATGACAAGTCGCTCGGTGCCGTTCTGCCGCTGGTCATGGTCATCGAGTTTTTCTCGAACCTGCTGGTCCGCCCGTTCACGCACGCGGTGCGACTCTTCGCCAACATGTTCGCCGGCCACCTGATGCTGGTGATGTTCACCGTCGCCTCCTGGTACCTGCTGAACAGCTGGCTGGTCGTCGGCGCCGGCGTCTCCTTCGTGATGACGATGGCCATGATCTGCTTCGAGCTCTTCGTCCAGGCCGTCCAGGCGTACGTCTTCGTACTGCTGGCCTGCTCCTACATTCAGGGCGCTCTCGCCGAGCACCACTGAGCCGTACCACTCCCGTCAACCCCCAGACGTCCGGTGGCCAACCCCCACCGGTCCAGTAAAGAGAAGGAAGATCCGGCATGTCCGCTCTTGAGACCCTCGCCGCCACCGCTGGTGTCCACGGCTCCGTCGGCTCGATCGGCTACGGCCTCGCGGCCATCGGCCCCGGCATCGGCGTCGGCATCATCTTCGGTAACGGCACCCAGGCCCTGGCCCGCCAGCCCGAGGCCGCGGGTCTGATCCGCGCCAACCAGATCCTGGGCTTCGCCTTCTGTGAGGCGCTCGCCCTCATCGGCATCGTTATGCCGTTCGTGTTCGGTAAGTAATCACCCCTTACCTGACACGAATCGACGAAAGGCACTGATGTGATCGCCAACCTGGCACAGCTGGCGGCCGAGGAGACGGAGCAGAACCCGCTCGTCCCGGCTGGTCCTGAGCTGCTCGTCGGCACCATCGCCTTCGCCATCGTGTTCTTCTTCTTCTGGAAGAAGCTGCTTCCGAACATCAACAAGGTTCTGGAGGAGCGTCGCGCGGCGATCGAAGGCGGCATCGAAGAGGCCGACGCCATGAAGGTCGAGGCCCAGAGCGTCCTTGAGCAGTACAAGGCCCAGCTCGCCGAGGCCCGGCACGAGGCCGCGCGCCTGCGCCAGGAGGCGCAGGAGCAGGGTGCCGCGCTCATCGCCGAGATGCGGGCCGAGGGCCAGCGGCAGCGCGAGGAGATCGTCACCGCCGGCCACGCCCAGATCGAGGCCGACCGCAAGGCCGCCGCGTCCGCGCTGCGTCAGGACGTCGGCAAGCTCGCCACCGAACTGGCCGGCAAGCTCGTCGGCGAGTCCCTTGAGGACCACGCCCGCCAGAGCCGTGTGATCGACCGCTTCCTCGACGAGCTTGAGGAGAAGGCCGAGGCCGCGCGATGAACGGAGCGAGCCGCGAGGCCCTGGCAGCCGCACGTGAGCGTCTCGACGCGCTGACGGACTCCACGTCCGTCGACGCCGCGAAGCTCGCGGACGAGCTGGCGGCCGTCACCGCGCTGCTCGACCGCGAGGCCGGCCTGCGCCGGGTCCTCACCGACCCGGCGCAGCCCGGGGAGGCGAAGGCGCAGCTGGTCCAGCGCCTGATCGGCGGCCAGGTCAGCGGCACCGCCGCCGACCTGGTGTCCGGACTGGCCCGGTCCCGCTGGTCGCAGCCCCGCGACCTGGTGGACGCGCTGGAGGAGCTGGCGAACATCGCCGACCTCACGGCCGCGGAGAAGACCGGCACCCTCGACGACGTCGAGGACGAGCTGTTCCGGTTCGGCCGGATCGTCTCCTCCAACACCCAGCTGCGCGCCGCGCTCACCGACCGTGCCGCCGGCACCTCGGCCAAGACCGAGCTGCTGCACCGGCTCCTGGGCGGACGGGCCAAGCCGGCCACCGAGCGGCTGGTGACGCGCCTCGCGACCGCGCCGCGTGGACGTAGCCTGGAGACGGGACTGGAGTCCCTGTCCAAGCTGGCCGCCGAGCGCCGGAACCGCGTGGTCGCCGTCGTCACCTCGGCGGTGCCGCTGAGCGACGGACAGCGCGAGCGCCTCGGTGCCGCCCTGACCAAGCTCTACGGGCGTCGGATGCACCTCAACCTCGACGTCGACCCCGAGGTCGTCGGCGGGATCCGGGTGCAGGTCGGTGACGAGGTCATCAACGGCTCCATCGCGGACCGGCTGGACGAGGCCGCCCGCCGCATGGCGAGCTAGCAGCAACTCGATATTTCGAGAAGAGCAGTACGTACTTACGGCCCTGGTTGGGCCGTGCAGAGGATTCCTGGGGGTCGCCCCCAGACCCCCAAAGTGAAACTTCGGGCCCAACAAGGAGAGCAGGGAACCCAGATGGCGGAGCTCACGATCCGGCCGGAGGAGATCCGGGACGCGCTGGAGAACTTCGTCCAGTCGTACAAGCCGGACGCGGCCTCGCGCGAGGAGGTCGGTACGGTCACCCTTGCCGGCGACGGCATCGCGAAGGTCGAGGGCCTGCCCTCGGCCATGGCCAACGAACTGCTGAAGTTCGAGGACGGCACCCTCGGCCTCGCGCTGAACCTGGAAGAGCGCGAGATCGGTGCCATCGTCCTCGGTGAGTTCAGCGGCATCGAGGAGGGTCAGCCGGTCACGCGCACCGGTGAGGTCCTCTCCGTGGCGGTCGGCGAGGGCTACCTCGGCCGTGTCGTCGACCCGCTCGGCAACCCGATCGACGGCCTCGGCGAGATCGAGACCGACGGCCGCCGCGCCCTTGAGCTGCAGGCCCCCACGGTCATGCAGCGCAAGTCGGTGCACGAGCCGATGGAGACGGGCTACAAGGCCGTCGACGCGATGACCCCGATCGGCCGTGGTCAGCGTCAGCTGATCATCGGTGACCGCCAGACCGGCAAGACCGCCCTGGCCGTCGACACGATCATCAACCAGCGCGACAACTGGCGCTCGGGCGACCCGAAGAAGCAGGTCCGCTGCATCTACGTCGCCATCGGCCAGAAGGGCTCCACCATCGCCGGCGTGCGCCGCGCGCTGGAGGAGAACGGCGCGCTGGAGTACACGACCATCGTCGCCGCCCCGGCGTCCGACCCGGCCGGCTTCAAGTACCTGGCGCCGTACACCGGTTCGGCCATCGGCCAGCACTGGATGTACCAGGGCAAGCACGTCCTGATCATCTTCGACGACCTGTCGAAGCAGGCCGACGCCTACCGTGCCGTGTCGCTGCTGCTGCGCCGCCCGCCGGGCCGCGAGGCCTACCCGGGTGACGTCTTCTACCTGCACTCCCGGCTGCTGGAGCGCTGCGCCAAGCTCTCCGACGACATGGGTGCCGGTTCGATGACCGGTCTGCCGATCGTCGAGACCAAGGCCAACGACGTCTCGGCGTTCATCCCGACCAACGTCATCTCCATCACCGACGGCCAGTGCTTCCTGGAGTCGGACCTGTTCAACGCCGGTCAGCGTCCCGCGCTGAACGTCGGTATCTCCGTCTCCCGAGTCGGTGGTTCCGCGCAGCACAAGGCGATGCGCCAGGTCTCCGGCCGCCTCCGTGTGGACCTCGCCCAGTTCCGTGAGCTGGAGGCGTTCGCCGCCTTCGGTTCCGACCTGGACGCGGCCTCGAAGGCCCAGCTGGAGCGCGGTCAGCGCATGGTCGAGCTGCTGAAGCAGGACCAGTACCAGCCGATGGCCACCGAGGACCAGGTCGTCTCCGTCTGGGCCGGCACCAACGGCCGCATGGACGACGTGCCGGTCGCCGACATCCGCCGCTTCGAGAAGGAGCTGCTGGACTTCCTGCACCGGAAGCACCAGGGCCTGCTCACCTCCATCCGCGAGGGCGCCAAGATGTCGGACGACACGATCCAGGCGATCGACGACGCCGTGGCGGAGTTCAAGAAGCAGTTCGAGACGAGCGACGGCAAGCTGCTCGGCGAGGACGTTCCTGCCGCTGCCGCCAAGTGACGTAAGGAAGGGACCTGACTCATGGGAGCCCAGCTCCGGGTCTACAAGCGTCGCATCCGATCCGTCAGCGCGACCAAGAAGATCACCAAGGCGATGGAGATGATCGCCGCCTCGCGCGTCGTCAAGGCGCAGCGCAAGGTGGCGGCCTCCACGCCGTACGCGCAGGAGCTCACGCGCGCGGTCACGGCGGTCGGTACGGGGTCGAACACCAAGCACCCGCTCACCACGGAGACGGAGAACCCGACCCGTGCCGCGGTCCTGCTCCTCACGAGCGACCGCGGTCTGGCCGGCGCCTTCAACTCCAACGCCATCAAGGCGGCGGAGCAGCTGACCGAGCGCCTGGAGCGCGAGGGCAAGCAGGTCGACACGTACATCGTCGGCCGGCGCGGTGTGGCCCACTACAACTTCCGTGAGCGCAAGATCGCGGAGTCGTGGAGCGGCTTCACCGACGAGCCGACGTACGCGGACGCCAAGAAGGTGGCGGCGCCGCTGATCGAGGCCATCGAGAAGGAGACGGCCGAGGGTGGCGTGGACGAACTCCACATCGTCTTCACCGAGTTCGTCTCGATGATGACGCAGACGGCGCTCGACGCCCGGCTGCTGCCGCTGCGCCTCGAAGAGGTCGCCGAGGAGGCTCACCCGAAGGGCGAGATCCTCCCGCTGTACGACTTCGAGCCCTCGGCGGAGGACGTCCTCGACGCCCTGCTGCCGCGCTACGTGGAGAGCCGCATCTACAACGCGCTGCTCCAGTCGGCCGCTTCGAAGCACGCCGCCACGCGGCGCGCGATGAAGTCGGCCACCGACAACGCGGGCGAGCTGATCAACACGCTGTCCCGTCTTGCCAACGCGGCCCGCCAGGCCGAAATCACCCAGGAAATCAGCGAGATCGTCGGTGGCGCCAGCGCCCTGGCCGACGCGACCGCGGGGAGTGACCGATAAATGACCACCACTGTTGAGACCGCGACGGCTACGGGCCGCGTCGCCCGGGTCATCGGCCCGGTCGTCGACGTGGAGTTCCCCGTCGACGCGATGCCGGACATCTACAACGCCCTCCATGTCGAGGTCGCCGACCCGGCCAACGCGGGCGAGAAGAAGACGCTGACCCTGGAGGTCGCCCAGCACCTGGGTGACGGCCTGGTCCGCACCATCTCCATGCAGCCGACCGACGGTCTGGTCCGCCAGGCCCCGGTCGTCGACACCGGCGACGGCATCACCGTTCCGGTCGGTGACTTCACCAAGGGCAAGGTGTTCAACACCCTCGGTGAGGTGCTGAACGTCGACGAGCAGTACGAGGGCGAGCGCTGGTCCATCCACCGCAAGGCCCCGAACTTCGACGAGCTTGAGTCGAAGACCGAGATGTTCGAGACCGGCGTCAAGGTCATCGACCTGCTGACCCCGTACGTCAAGGGCGGCAAGATCGGTCTGTTCGGTGGTGCCGGCGTCGGCAAGACGGTGCTCATCCAGGAGATGATCTACCGTGTCGCCAACAACCACGACGGTGTCTCCGTGTTCGCCGGTGTCGGTGAGCGCACCCGTGAGGGCAACGACCTGATCGAGGAGATGTCCGACTCGGGCGTCATCGACAAGACCGCGCTGGTCTTCGGTCAGATGGACGAGCCGCCGGGCACCCGTCTGCGCGTCGCGCTGGCCGGCCTGACCATGGCCGAGTACTTCCGTGACGTCCAGAAGCAGGACGTGCTGTTCTTCATCGACAACATCTTCCGCTTCACCCAGGCCGGTTCCGAGGTCTCCACGCTGCTCGGCCGTATGCCGTCCGCGGTGGGTTACCAGCCGAACCTGGCCGACGAGATGGGCCTCCTCCAGGAGCGCATCACCTCGACCCGCGGTCACTCGATCACCTCGATGCAGGCGATCTACGTCCCCGCCGACGACCTGACCGACCCGGCCCCGGCCACCACCTTCGCCCACCTCGACGCGACGACGGTTCTGTCCCGTCCGATCTCCGAGAAGGGCATCTACCCGGCCGTGGACCCGCTGGACTCCACGTCCCGGATCCTGGACCCGCGCTACATCTCGCAGGACCACTACAACGCGGCCATGCGCGTGAAGACGATCCTGCAGAAGTACAAGGACCTCCAGGACATCATCGCGATCCTCGGTATCGACGAGCTCGGCGAGGAGGACAAGCTCGTCGTCCACCGTGCCCGTCGTGTGGAGCGCTTCCTGTCCCAGAACACCCACGTCGCCAAGCAGTTCACCGGCGTGGACGGCTCGGACGTGCCGCTCGACGAGTCGATCGCCGCGTTCAACGCGATCTGCGACGGCGAGTACGACCACTTCCCCGAGCAGGCGTTCTTCATGTGCGGTGGTCTTGAGGACCTCAAGAAGAACGCGAAGGAGCTGGGCGTCTCCTGACGTCAGGCACTCGCCTGAGTCGTGAGGGGGCGGGGTGCGTCCCGCCCCCTCACGCACGCCCACTAGAATTGACCCCAACACCCGGCGCCCCTGCCGGGTGGTGACCCGAGGAGCCACCCTTGGCTGCTGAGCTGCACGTCGAGCTGGTCGCCGCCGACCGCCAGGTCTGGTCCGGCGAGGCCACCCTGGTCGTCGCGCGCACCACGTCCGGCGACATCGGCGTCATGCCCGGTCACCAGCCGCTGCTCGGTGTGCTGGAGTCGGGCCCGGTGACCATCCGTACGAGTGAAGGTGGAACGGTCGTCGCCGCGGTGCACGGCGGTTTCATCTCGTTCGCGGACAACAAGCTGTCCCTGCTGGCCGAGATCGCCGAGCTGTCGGACGAGATCGATGTCCAGCGCACGGAGCGGGAACTGGAGCGTGCGAAGGCGGAGGGCGACGCCGTCGCCGAGCGCCGCGCGGACGTCCGACTGCGTGCTGCGACGGCGCGCTGAACCAGCCGCGCCACGTTGACGTCACTCAGCCGCGGCCGGCCCGGAGCAATCCGGTGCCGGTCGCGGCTGAGGCAGATGTGGGTGTTTTTTCCGTTTCATTACTCAGTCGTAGAAGCAGTTCTACCTAGGAGACGAGGAGGTCGGTGCCGATGGTCCTCGCTCTGACTGTGTGCGGGATCGTGGTCGCGCTCGTGGTGGTGGGACTGTTCCTGTTCGGGCTGCGCCGCAGGCTGATCCAGCGTTCCGGCGGCACCTTCGACTGTTCGCTGCGCTGGGATCTGCCCGAGAAACCGGACACGGGTGGCAAGGGCTGGTCCTACGGCGTCGCCCGCTACAACGGCGACCGCATCGAGTGGTACCGGGTCTTCTCCTACGCCCCCCGCCCCCGCCGCGTCCTGGAGCGCGGCCAGATCGAGGTGGCCGGCCGCCGGCTGCCCGAGGGTGAGGAGGAGCTGGCGCTGCTGTCCGACGCGGTGGTGCTGGCCTGTGCGCACCGGGGCACGCGCCTGGAACTCGCCATGAGCGAAGACGCGCTGACCGGTTTCCTCGCGTGGCTTGAGGCAGCCCCGCCCGGACAGAGGGTGAACGTGGCGTAGCCACGCTCACCCTCCCCCGGCAGCCCGGGGGAGGGTGAGCGGGTGTGGTGCCGTTCGCTCTTACAGGTTGCTGCTGATCGCGTTCACCAGTTCGCCGTTCGCGGTGTCACCGCTGAACTCCCAGAAGAACGCGCCGCCGAGGCCCTGGTTCTTGGCCCACGCCATCTTCGACGCGATGGTGGCGGGGGTGTCGTACGACCACCAGTTGCTGCCGCAGTGCGCGTAGGCGGTGCCGGCGACGGTGCCGGTGGCCGGGCAGGACGTCTTGAGGACCTTGTAGTCCTCGATGCCCTGCTCGTAGGTGCCGGTCGCCGGGCCGGTGGCCGTGCCGCCCGGGGCGTCCTGGGTGACGCCGGTCCAGCCGCGGCCGTAGAAGCCGATGCCGATGAGCAGCTTCTTCGCGGGCACGCCGATCGCCTTGAACTTGGCCATCGCGTCGGCGGTGGTGAAGCCCGCCTTCGGGATGCCGTCGTACGAGGTGAGCGGGGAGTGCGGGGCGGTCGGGCCCTTGGCGTCCCACGCGCCGAAGAAGTCGTACGTCATCACGTTGTACCAGTCGACGTACTGGGCGGCGCCCGCGTAGTCCGCGGCCTCGATCTTGCCGCCGGCCGAGCCGTCGGCGGTGGTGGCCGCGGTGACCAGGTTGTTCGAGCCGAACTTGGCGCGCAGCGCGGACATCACGTTCTTGAAGGCCGCGGCCCCGCTGGTGTCACAGGTCAGACCGCAGGCGTTCGGGTACTCCCAGTCGATGTCGATACCGTCGAAGACGTCGGCCCAGCGCGGGTCCTCGACCAGGTCGTAGCAGGACTGGGCGAAGGCGGCCGGGTTCTTGGCCGCGTCCGCGAACCCGCCGGACCAGGTCCAGCCGCCGAAGGACCACAGCACCTTGATGTTCGGGTACTTGGCCTTCAGCTGACGGAGCTGGTTGAAGTTGCCGCGCAGCGGCTGGTCCCAGGTGTCGGCGACGCCGCTGACCGACTGGTCGGCGGTGAAGGCCTTGTCGTAGTCGGCGTAGGAGTCGCCAATCGCGCACTTGCCGCCGGTGACGTTGCCGAAGGCGTAGTTGATGTGCGTGATCTTGGCCGCGGAGCCGGACGTCACCAGGTTCTTGACGTTGTAGTTGCGGCCGTAGATGCCCCACTCGGTGAAGTAGCCGAGCTTGACCTTGTCGCCGGTGGGCGGGGGAGTGGTGCCGCCGCCGGTGGTGTGCACCTTGACCGCGCCGCTGACCGGGCCGGTCTGGTCGGCGGTGTCCCGGGCCTGCACGGTGTAGGAGTAGTCGGTGCCGGCGGTCAGGCCCGTGTCGGTGTACGACGTGGTGGTGACCGTGGCGACCTTGGTGCCGTCGCGCAGGACGTCGTAGTTCTTGACGCCCTTGTCGTCGGTGGCCGCGCTCCAGCTGAGCTTCACCGAGGTGTCGGTGACCGAGGAGGCGGTCGGGGTGCCGGGGGCGGAGGGGGCCGCGTCGCCGGGGACCGTCGTGCCGTCGCAACTGTCGCCGTTGAGCTTGCAGTTGGACGGGGAGCCGGAGCCCGCGCCGTTGAAGCCGAAGGAGACGGAGGCGCCCGGGGCGAGGGTGCCGTTGTAGGACTTGTTCTTCGCGGTCCAGTGGGTGCCGGAGCCGGTGACGTCCGCGTCCCAGGCGGAGGTGACGGACGTGCCGGAGGGGAAGTCCCACTCGACGGTCCAGGAACTGATGCTGCTGGTGCCGGTGTTCTTGACGGTCCACTGACCACCGAAGCCGGTGCCCCAGTCGCTCGTCTTGGTGAAACTGGCCGTCGCGTTCGTCGCCGCCTGGGCGGGGCTCGCGAGTCCGACCAGGCCGGCCAGGGGGAGCAACAGGGTCGCGAACCCTGCCGCGGCTCTGTGTCTGAAGCGCATGCTGCGCCTCCCTCGTCATCGGGGGTGTCAGGGGCATGACTGAGCCTTCATGCCCACGGTGCTGCGAGGGTAGAAAGGTCTGGACCACCCGTCAATAGGTCTGGACCATTCCTGGGCAGGCCGAGCTAGACGCCCAACTCGCGGGCGAGAACCGCCGCTTGCACCCGGCTGCGCAGCTCCAGCTTGGCCAGCAATCGGCTGACGTGCGTCTTCACCGTGCCCTCCGCCATGTCCAGCCGGGCCGCGATCTCCGCGTTCGACAGGCCCTCGCCGATACAGCCCAGCACCTCCCGCTCCCGCCGGGTCAGGCCCTCCAGCACGGCCGGGTCGGCCTCCGTCTCCCGCGCCGGAGCCGCGGCGAACTCGGCGATCAGCCGCCGGGTCACGGCCGGGGCGACGATCCCCTCGCCGCGTGCCACCGTCCGTACCGCCTCCAGCAGTTCCCGCGCCTCGGTGTTCTTCAGCAGGAACCCGGCAGCGCCCGCCCGCAGCGCCCCGAAGACGTACTCGTCGAGGTCGAAGGTGGTCAGCACGAGCACGTCCGCGAGCCGCTCGGCGACGATCCGCCGGGTCGCGGACACCCCGTCCAGCCGGGGCATCTGCACGTCCATCAGCACGAGATCCGGCCCCAGCCTCCGGGTCAGCTCGACCGCCTGCTCGCCGTCCGCCGCCTCCCCGACCACCTCGATGTCGGGCGCGCTGCGCAGGATCAGGACGAGCCCGGCCCGGACGGCGGACTGGTCCTCGGCGACCAGGACACGGATCATGCGGGGTCTCCTTCGGTGAGCGGAAGCGTGGCGCGTACGGCCCACAGGGCGCCCTGCGGTCCGGCCTCGAACGTGCCGCCGAGCAGCGCGGCCCGCTCCCGCATCCCGGTCAGACCGGAACCGGAGCCGGGTGCGCGCGGGTCGTCGCCCGGCCGGTAGGGGCTGGTCACCCGGATGTCCAGCCTCCCGTCCCGCTGCCGCAGCGAGACCCGGACGTGCCCCTTCGCCGCGTGCTTCAGGGCGTTGGTCAGCGACTCCTGCACGATCCGGTAGGCGGCGAGCTCCACGGGCGCCGGCACCTTGCCGTGGCCGGCGTCGAGCGTGACGTCCAGGCCGCCCGCCCGAGCCCTGTCGACCAGCGCGCCGAGCCCGTCCAGCGTGGGGGACGCGGCGGGCTCCCGGTCCCCGGAGCTGTCCCGCAGGATGCCGATCAGCCGGCGCATCTCGGCCAGCCCCTCCACGCTGTTCTCCCGGATGACGGCCAGCGCCTCCTGGGAGGTCTTCGGGTCGTCGAGGGAGAGCGCGGCCGTCGAGTGGATGGCGATGGCCGACAGGTGGTTGGCGACCATGTCGTGCAACTCCCGTGCCATCCGGGCCCGTTCCGCGGTGACCGCCTGGGTGCGGTCCACCTCGGCGAGCAGTGCGGTCTGTTCGGCGCGCAGCCGGGCGGCCTCGGCGGCGTCGCGGTGGTTGCGCACCAGGGCGCCGGTGGCGGCCGGGGCCAGCGCCACCACCCCGACGCCCACACCGATCAGCAGCCCCTGCGGGTCCCGCCAGAGCGCCGCCGGCACGATCCCGCCGACGACCGTCAGCATGCCGGTGATCCACGGGATGCGGCGGGCGGAGGCCGGGGTGCCGTAGAGGACGGCCGCGTACACCAGGTCGGTGTACAGCACGACGGTGACGATGCTGCCGAGGGTCACGGTGTCCAGGGCCAGCGCGGCCGTACCGACCAGCAGCCCGACGCGCGGGCGGAGGCGGCGCAGCGGCTCGCACGCGGCGGTCACCGCCAGCGGCACCAGCGGTGCCCAGGGCGCGTGCCACAGCACCAGCGCGTCGGACGCCAGACGGGGATGAATGCCGAGCGCCCACAGCAGCACCCCGCCGACCAGCCCGCCCACGGCGATGCGCAGGTCGTCGCGGTGCGGGCGGGGGAGGGCGAGGGGCATGCCCCCATCCAACACGGCCGGGGGGCGGGTCGCCTGCGTCCGGGGGAGGGTCCTGGAGTGCGACTTTCGCTTACCGCGGTCTCCTCTGCGCCGACGACGAAACCGGCGGCCCCGGCCGGGAGCCTGGAAGGGTGGACGAGGGGAGCGAACCGTGATCGTCGGACTGATCATCGCCTGCGAGGTGGCGTTCTGGGTGCTGCTGGCGGCCGGACTGGCCTTCCGGTACGTGTTCCGGATGCCGCGCACCGGTCTGGCCCTGCTGCTGTCCGAGCCGCTCCTGGAGATCGTGCTCTTCGCCGTCACCGCGGTCGACCTGCGGAACGGCGCCGAACCGGACTGGCGGCACGGCCTCGCCGCGGTCTACATCGGCTTCACGGTCGGCCTCGGCCACTCCACCATCAGGTGGGCGGACGCCCGCGCGGCCCACCGCTTCGCCGGCGGCCCGCCCCCGGTGCGGCCGCCCAGGTACGGCACGGCCCGCACCGTCCACGAGTGGAAGGTCGCCGCCCGCTGGATCCTGGCCTCGGCCGTCGCCCTCGCCCTGCTCCAGGGCGCGGTCTGGTACGTCGGCGACGGCGGGGACACCCGTCCGCTGCGGGCTTGGCAGCAGCGCATGCTGTGGGTGATCGGCATCAACGTGGTCATCGCGGCGAGCTACACGCTGTTCCCCAAGCGGGAGCGGAAGGGCGGCGCCGCCGAAAATCCCGTCGACACGGGGACGGGCGCCGGGACATCATCACCGCGATGACACGCACCGACACGCCTCCCGCCTGGGACGAGCGCACCCAGCTGACCACCTTCCTCACCTACGTCCGCGCCACCGCGCGCGCCAAGTGCGAGGAACTCTCCGACGAGGACGCCGTGAAGGCGATCCTCCCCGGCTCACCGCTGATGACTCTGAGCGGGCTGATCAACCATCTGCGCTGGGTCGAGTACTACTGGTTCCGGGTCGTCTTCCTGGGGGAGCCGGACGAGGGTCCCTGGACCGACGAGGACCCCGACCGCGAGATGCGGATCGCCGTCGACGTCCCCCTGTCCCGGCTGCTCGCCGAGTACGCCGAGGAGTCCGCCCGGCACGACGAACTCGTCGCCGCGCACGACCTGGACACCAGGGCACAGGTGAAGCGGGGCGACGGCGATCCGGTGGACCTGCGCTGGATCCTGCTCCACCTCATCGAGGAGACGGCCCGGCACAACGGCCACATCGACATCCTGCGCGAGCAGATCGACGGCCGGACCGGCGACTAGACCAGCGGGGCTAGCGCTCCCCGCCCGGTACCCACAGCACGTCTCCGGTCTCCCGGTTGGCGCTGCGGGCCAGGATGAACAGCAGGTCGGAGAGGCGGTTCAGGTAGGTCGCGGTGAGCGGGTTCATCGTCTCGCCGTGCACCTCCAGGGCCGCCCAGGTGGAGCGCTCGGCCCGGCGTACGACCGTGCACGCCTGGTGCAGCAGGGCGGCGCCCGGGGTGCCGCCCGGCAGAATGAAGGAGCGCAGCTTCTCCAGCCGCTCGTTGAAGCGGTCGCAGTCCGCCTCCAGCCGGTCGATGTAGAACTGCTCCACCCTGAGCGGGGGGAACTCAGGGTTCTCCACCACGGGCGTCGACAGGTCCGCGCCGACGTCGAACAGGTCGTTCTGGACGCGGGTGAGGACCGCGACGATCTCCTCGTCCAGGCCGCCCAGCGCGATGGCGGTGCCGATCACCGCGTTGGCCTCGTTGGCGTCCGCGTAGGCGGAGATCCTCAGGTCCGTCTTGGGCACCCGGCTCATGTCGCCGAGGCTGGTGGTGCCCCGGTCGCCGGTCCTCGTGTAGATGCGCGTCAGGTTGACCATGCGGCCAGCGTAGTTACGCCCCGGCCGTCCGGAACACCCGTGTGCCCGCCGTCACGGCCGCTGCGGCGAAGCCGACGGCCACCAGGACGCCGTAGAGCATGTGCGCGCTCGTGTACTCGCCGACGTACGCGTCGCGGACGGCGTCCACCAGATAGCGGAACGGGACGAAGTGCGACAGCACGTCCAGCCAGGCGGGCGCGAGGGTCATCGGGAGCATCAGGCCGGACAGCAGCATCGACGGCATCGACACCATGTTGATCAGCGGGCCGAACTCCTGCGGGGTGCGGACCTTCATGCCGAGCGCGTACGACAGCGACGCGAGCGAGACGGTGAGCAGGGCGACGAAGGCGAAACCGATCAGGATGCCGGCCAGCGGCGCGCGCAGGCCCATCACCAGCGCGGCCAGCACCAGCAGCACCGCCTGGAAGACGAACACCGTGGCGTCCCGCAGTACCCGGCCGAGCAGCAGGGCGAGCCGGCTGACCGGTGTCACCCGCATCCGCTCCACCACTCCCTGCCCCTTCTCCATGATGACCGTGAAACCGGCGAACAGGGCGCCGAACAGGCCGAGCTGGAGCAGTAGTCCGGGGACCAGCACCTGCCAGGAGCTGCCCTGTCCGCCCAGGGGCAGACCGGTGAGCAGGGGGCCGAAGAAGAGCAGGTAGAGCAGGGGCGTCAGCACGCCGAAGAGCAGGGCGAAGCGGGAGCGCAGGGACTGACGGAGATAGCGGCCGTAGACGAGGGCCGTGTCGTGGAGAAGCATTCCGGTCCTAGACGGCGACGGGGGCGGTGTCGGCCGGGGAGGGCCCGCGGCCGGTGACGGCGAGGAAGGTGTCCTGGAGGGTGGCGTCGAGCGAGCCGCCGTAGCGGAGCTTGAGCGCGCCCGGGGTGCCCTCGGCGGCGACCGTGCCCCGGTCGACGATCACCAGGCGGTCGGCGAGGGCGTCGGCCTCGTCCAGGTGGTGGGTGGTCAGGAAGACGGTCGTACCGTGCGCGTCGCGCAGCCGGCGGACCAGGTCCCACAGGTCGGCGCGGCTCGCGGGGTCCAGGCCGGTCGTCGGCTCGTCCAGGAAGAGCACCTTCGGGCGGTGGGTGAGCGCCATCGCGATGTCCAGGCGGCGCCGCTGACCGCCGGAGAGTGCGCCGGTCTTCCGGTCCAGGAGGCCGGTGAGGCCCAGGTCCGCGGCCAGTTCCCCGGCGCGGGCGACCGCCTCCGCCTTCGGCAGGCGGTACATCCGGCCCTGGGTGACCAGTTCCTCCCGCACGGTGATCTGCGGATCGACCCCGCCGGACTGGGCGACATAGCCGCTCACCCGGCGCACCCCGGCCGGATCGGTCGCGAGGTCGTGGCCGGCCACGGTGGCCGCGCCGCCGGTCGGCTTCAGCAGGGTGGTGAGCATCCGCAGAGTCGTGGTCTTGCCGGCGCCGTTGGGGCCGAGGAAGCCGAGGATCTCGCCCTCGTGGACGGTGAGGTCGATGCCGCGGACGGCGTCGACGGGGCCGGCTTTCGTCCGGAAGGTGCGGGCCAGGCCCGCCGTGCTGATGACTGCTGGCATGCCCTCAGAAAAACAGAGTCCCTGAAATTTTGCAACGACTCCAAGTTTTCAGGGGGTGCAGCGAAGTTAGGATGCGGGCATGGCAGAGGGGCTCAGGGAGCGGAAGAAACGACAGACCCGGCAGTACATCTCGGACGTCGCCACCGGACTGTTCCTGGAGCGTGGCTTCGAGGCGGTGACCGTCGCGGAGATCGCCGAGGCGGCGAACGTCTCCGTCAACACGGTCTACAACTACTTCCCCGCCAAGGAAGACCTCTTCTTCGACCGCTCCGCCGGCGTGGCCGACCGGCTCGCGCGCTGGGTCCGGGGCCGGGACGCCGGGGAGTCCGCCGCGCGCGCCGTCCTGCGCGAACTGCGCGGCGAGGTCGAGGCCGTCTCACCCCGGGTCGGCCTGATGGAGGGCTACGACCGCTTCATGCGCGTCATCCACGAGGCCCCGCCGCTGCGCTCCCGGCTGTGGAGCCTCCAGCAGGAGATCCACGACACCCTGGAGGCGGCCCTGCGCGAGGAGACCGGCGCCGGCGCCGACGATCCCCTGCCGGACCTGATGGCCGGTCAGATCTGCTGGATCCACCAGTCCGTCTTCGTCACCATCGGCCGCGAGATGCTCGCCGGGCGCAAACCGGCCGAAGTGTCACGGGAGGTCCTGGTCCTGCTGGACGACATCGAGGACCTGTTGAGCGACAAGGTCCTCGGCTATGCCGTCCGGGGCGAGCCCTAGCGGAGCGTGCCCGTCCGCACGGCGGCGACGAACGACGACCAGGGCCCGGCCCCGAAGAGGAGGGCGGGACCGTCGGGGGCCTTGCTGTCGCGGACGGGGACGGCGGGGGAGAGGTCGTCGGAGACTTCGAGGCAGGCGCCGTCGTCGGGGTTGCTGTAGCTGCTCTTGCGCCACGTCACGCCGGTCATGTCGCTGGCTCGCACGGCACTTCCTCCAACACTCGCAGGATGAACTTCCGCGACTCGGCGGGACCGAGTGCCTGGTCGCGCATTGCGTCGTACGCACGTTGCAGTCGCTCAACCGCGGCGTTTTCCTCGACCAGTTCACCACGGTGGGCGTTCTCCGTGTACGCCACCGCAGTGCCGGATGTCAGCCGCAGGAACATGACGTCGGTGCTCACCAGGCCGTGCAGGCCCGAGCGGTCCGGCAGTGCCTGAAGAGTGATGTTGGGGCGCTCGGACACCTCCAGCAGATAGTCCAACTGCTCCCGCCACGCCGCCTCGTCGCGCAGCGGCGTGCGCAGCGCCGTCTCGGCGATCAGGGCGCGGAACGGCGGGGCGTCCTCGCCCTCCAGGAGTAGCCGCCGACCGATACGCGCGGTCACCTGCTGGTCCAGTTGAGCGCCCTTGTAGCCGCCGAGTGCGAGCACCTCGCGTGCATAGGCGTCCGTCTGCAACAGGCCGGGCAGGACGCTCACGGAGTACTGCCAGAGACTCACCGCCTCCGCCTCCAGCGTCATGTACCGCCGGTACCGCTCCTTGAACTGCGTCGGGTCCGCCACCGCCATCTCCCACATCGCCAGCAGCGGTCCGGGCGTCCCGTAGTACTGGTCCAGCGTCTCCGCCACCTCCGGCCCGCCCAGCGTCTCCCCGCTCTCCAGCTTCCTGAAGAGCGAGGGGTCCCAGCCGGCCGCCTTGGCCAGTTCGCGCAGGCTCAGGCCCCTGGAGGTGCGGAGCAGGCGGAGTTCCTCCGCGTAGCGTCGGCGGGGCTCCTGGCTGCGTCCGGTGATCGCCCTGCGCATCGGCATGGGGCACCCCCTTCGCGGTCGCGGTGTGACGGTCCGTACACGGAGCGTATCGGCGCGCGGGTGACCGCGGTGCCGGAAAGAGCCACGCGGAACCGGTACGGGTTGACGCCCACTCACCCGCCGCCGCCCCCGTACCCCTGCCGGTGTGATCTCCGTCAAATGGGACGTGACGCGCGTTACTTACCGGTCACACAGCGGCGCCGGAGCGCTATGGTCCGCCGAGAGGCAGACCTTTCACCGCGTTCATAGGGAGTCGGAGTGGCACGGAAGCTCGCCGTCATCGGGGCCGGTCTCATGGGTTCCGGCATCGCCCAGGTCGCCGCGCAGGCGGGCTGGGACGTCGTCCTGCGTGACGTCACCGACGAGGCGCTGAAGCGCGGCACCGACGGCATCAAGGCCTCGTACGACAAGTTCGTCGGCAAGGGCAAACTGGCGGCCGAGGACGCCGAGGCCGCCCTCGCGCGCATCACCCCGACCACCGACCTGGACGCCGCCGCCGAGGCCGACATCGTGGTGGAGGCGGTCTTCGAGAAGCTGGAGGTCAAGCACGAGATCTTCCGCGCGCTCGACAAGCTCGTGCGCGAGGACGCCGTGCTCGCCTCCAACACCTCCGCCATCCCGATCACCAAGATCGCGGCGGCCACCGAGCGCCCCGAGCGGGTCGTCGGCGTGCACTTCTTCTCGCCGGTGCCGATGATGCAGCTCGTCGAGCTGGTCCGCGGCTACAAGACCAGCGACGAAACCCTCGCCGCCGCGCGGGAGTTCGCCGAGTCCGTCGGCAAGACCTGCATCGTCGTCAACCGGGACGTCGCCGGCTTCGTCACCACCCGGCTCATCTCCGCCCTCGTGGTGGAGGCGACCAAGCTCTACGAGTCCGGCGTCGCCACCGCCGAGGACATCGACCTCGCCTGCAAGCTGGGCTTCGGCCACGCCATGGGCCCGCTCGCCACCGCCGACCTCACCGGCGTGGACATCCTGCTGCACGCCACCAGCAACATCTACACCGAGTCCCAGGACGAGAAGTTCGCCCCGCCGGAGCTGATGCGCCGGATGGTGGATGCCGGTGACATCGGCCGCAAGAGCGGGCAGGGCTTCTACAGGTACTGAGTCAACCCGATCACGCACGACCACCCCGGGAGTGTCACTCCCCGGGGTGAATTCGGTATCGGTTCGCTTACAAGCAGCAACCGCACCGCCACCCGAACAGTCAGACGTTGCACAGCATCGTCACCGAGTACGCCAACCGCACTCAACGGGGAGCGCATATGCACATCAGGGGCGACCACGCCGAGCTGGTCGTCGGGGGCCGCCTCGACGTCCGCAGCGCGGCGGACGCCCGTACGGCCCTGCACTCGGCCGTCGACACCGGAGTCGGCGATCTGGTGCTCGACCTGTCCGAACTGGACTCCTGGGACGCCACCGGACTCGGGGTGATCATGGGTGCCCACCGGCGGGCCGGCCGTTGCGGGCGCCGTCTGGTGCTGCGGGGCGTGCCCCCGCAGATGCAGCGTCTGCTGGTGGCGACCCGGCTGCACCGCATCCTCGCCATCGAGGGCGGCATCGGGGTGGAGTCGCTGCCCCGGGTGTGACGCACGGGGAGCGAGATACGCAATCCTCACAAGACCGTGACGTCTCGGGCCGCACGGCACCCCGCCCTGTCGGAGACACTGGGGAAAGGTTTAGGGTGCGGTCGCCCGCCGCCTCGCAACCCTCGACCGTGCGGGCCCGGACCAGAAGCGACAGCGCGGTGTGCGACAAGGCCGGGAGGGGCCGCAAACACGGGCACACGACGCTTTTGGGGGGCTTGAACCCATGGACCCGATCGAGCCGATCGACCCGGTCAACCCGGGCTCCGAAGAACACGGCCAGGCGCACGGCCGCCGCCCGCCCCGGGACTCCCTCGGCTCCGACTTCGCCGCGGGCCCGGCCGTGCCCGCCCGCATGGCCCAGCTCGTCACCGGCGACCTTCAGCTCACCGTCAATCCGGTCGACGGCAGCGAGATAGAGCCCTGCCCGCCGGCCGAGCTCCCCGGCAGGCCCCGCAAGCGCACCGCCGCCGAGCGCGCCGGGACGGAACGCGCCGCCCTGCCGCCCGTGCCGCCCGGCCCCGCCCAGCCGGAGCTCTCCCTGCTGGAACGCCAGGACGAACGCGAGCGCCTGGTCCGCCTCCTGGCCCGGGGGCGCTCGGTCCGGCTCACCGGCCCGGCCGGCTCCGGCCGCACCGCCCTGCTCGACCTGGTCGCCGAGGACTGCCTGGACCTCGCCCCCGACGGTGTGGTCCGCCTCAGCGGCTTCCACCGCACGGCCGGCGACCTCCTGCACGACCTGTTCCACGCCGTCCACGACGCCCCCCGGTACCGTCCCGACCGGGATGCACTCCTCGCCTGCGTCCAGGAGATCGGCGCGGTCGTCGTCCTGGACGACCTGGAGTTCGGCGGTGCCGCACTGGACGAACTGCTCGACGCCACCCCCGAGTGCGCGTTCCTGTTCGCCGCCACCCCCGACGTGCCCGCGCCCTCCGCCGGGTCCGACGTCGAGGAGGTCTTCCTCGGCGGCCTCGACCGCGCCGCCGGCGTGGAGATCCTGGAACGCGCCGTCGGCCGGGTGCTCACCGAGGAGGAGGCCAACTGGGCCGGCGACCTCTGGTTCGAGTCCGAGGGGCTGCCCCTGCGGTTCGTTCAGGCCGGCGCCCTGCTCCGGCAGCGCGACCAACTGCGGGCCAGCACCGGCGCGGTCGACGAGTACGGCGTCTTCGAGGACGTGCGCCTGCCGGCCGATCCGCCCCTGGACCTGGAGGACGAGGTCCCGCTGCCCTCCCTCGGCGAGGCCGCGGCCCCCGCCCCGCTGCTCGCCTCCCGGCTCAGCGCCTCCGCCCGCGCCACCCTCCGCTTCGCCGTCGCCCTCGGCGGTGAGGTACCGCACCAGGCGCACCTGCCCGCGCTGGTCGGCGACACCCACGCGGACGCCGCCCTCGGCGAGCTGGCGAGCTGCGGCCTGGTCTCCCCGGTCGGCTCCCGCTACCGCCTCGCGGCCGGCGTGCAGACCCAGCTGGAGGCCGCCGGGTACGCCGACGACGCCCCCGGCCACGCCGACACCGCCGCCCAGCACTACGCCTGGTGGGCCGGCCACCCCTCCGTCACCCCGGAGCGGGTGTGCGCGGAGGCCGGCGCGGTCCTCGCCGCGCTCGCCGCCGTCGTACCGCGCACGACGCCGCCCGTCGAGGGCGAGGAGAGCGGCGCGGTACGGCTGGCCCGCACGGCCGCGCCGGCCTTCGCCGCCGGGCTCCACTGGAGCGCCTGGGAGCGGGCCCTGCGGTCGGGCGCGGAAGCCTCCCGGCTGTCCGGCGAGGTGACCGAACAAGCCTACTTCCACCACGAGTTGGGCATACTCGCGCTCTGCACCGGCCAGCTCGACCGGGCCCGTGCCGAACTGGAGGCGTCGAGCGGGCTGCGCGGCGCCCTCGCCGACAAGCGGGGCACGGTCGCGGGCCGGCGCGCCCTGGCCCTGCTCGCCGACCGCTCGGGCGAGGCGCCCGGGCTCCCGCCGGTGGCCGTGGGGGAGGAGCCGGCGGAGGTACGGCAGGAGGAGCGGGCGCCGACGCCGTACGAGACCGCGGTCACCCAGCGGGTCCCCGCGCCCCGGCCGAGGGGCGGCATCCGGCGCCTGGCCCGGCGCAACCTGGTGGCGGCCGGCTCCGGCGCGCTGCTCGCCGCCGTGCTCGGTACGGTCGTCACGCTCGGCATGACCTCCCCCGACGACGCGGGCCGCAACCCGGCCGGCAAGGTCGACGCCAACCCGTCCGCCGGTCAGGACATGGGCGACGGCGGCCCGGGCACGGGGCCGACGGACACCGGCGACACCGGTTCGGCCAGCAGCCGGCCCACGTCACCGGGGCCCGACGGCACGTACGGTACGGCGGACGACCCGGCACCGCCCGCCGCCCCGTCCCGCCCGTCGGAGAGCATCGAGCCCTCCGGCCCCCACTCCTCTTCCGGCTCACCGTCCAAGTCACCGGAGCCGGGAGGGTCGAGCGGCGGTACGACGGGGGGCACGACCGGCGGCTCGACCGGTGGGACGACGGGCGGTACGACCGGCGGCTCCACGGGCGGTTCGACGACCGGCGGCTCGACGACCGGTGGCTCGACGAGCGGCGGGACGGGCGGTACGACGACCGGCGGTACGACCACGGGTGGGAGCGGAACCGGCGGCTCGACCGGCACGACGGGCGACACCACCGGGAGCACCGGCGGCACGACGGACGGCACGACGAGCGGCGGCTCGACCGGCGGCGACACCGGGGGCACCACGGGCGGCGACACCGGCGGCGGCACGACGACGGGCGGCACGGACGGCTCCGCCGGTGGGACGTCGAGCAGCGCGTCGGCATCGGAAACGGCCCCGGGGGCGACCGGCACGCTGATGTGACCGGCGGTGCCCGACGCTCTCAGGCCGGTTCGGCACCGCCGGTCCCCGCCGCGGTGGCGGAGCGCCGTCGGGGCGGGACAGTGGGCGGCGGAGAGGGAGCGGGCGGCAGGAAAGAAGGGCGGTGGAGCGGGGTGCGCGGCTGAGGTACGGGGTGCGGGCCCGGAGACGGGGCCCGGGTCGTCGGCCGGGACGAGCGGAGCGTGCCGCTAGAACAGACGGAGCTTGTCGTCCTCGATACCGCGCAGGGCGTCGTAGTCCAGGATGTGGCAGTTGATGCCGCGGTCGGTGGCGAGGACGCGGGCCTGGGGCTTGATCTCCTGGGCGGCGAAGATGCCCCGGACCGGGGCCAGGTGCGGGTCGCGGTTCAACAGGTCGAGGTAGCGCGTCAGTTGCTCCACGCCGTCGATCTCGCCCCGCCGCTTGATCTCGACCGCCACCGTCTGGCCGTCCGCGTCCCGGCACAGGATGTCCACGGGGCCGATCGCCGTCATGTACTCGCGGCGGATGAGGGTGTACCCGTCGCCCAGCGTCTCGATGCGGTCGGCGAGCAGCTCCTGGAGGTGCGCTTCCACGCCGTCCTTGATCAGACCCGGGTCCACACCCAGTTCGTGCGAGGAGTCGTGGAGGATCTCCTCCATCGTGATGATCAGTTTCTCGCCCGCCTTGTTGACGACGGTCCACACGCCCTCGTCCTCGCCGGTGCCCTCCTTCAGCGTGCAGGGCGGCGACATCCAGTTGAGCGGCTTGTAGGCCCGGTCGTCGGCGTGGATGGAGACGCTGCCGTCCGCCTTGACCAGGATCAGTCGCGGGGCCGAGGGCAGGTGGGCGGTGAGCCGGCCGGCGTAGTCGACCGAGCAGCGGGCAATGACGAGACGCATGGTCGGCAACGCTACTCGACGCCCGCCGGTGCTCGCGATCCGTCCGCCCAGCTCCCAGTGGATCGCACCATTTGTCCCTTGAAACTCTTGTTCATCCCTGGCCGATTGTGGGCGTAACGGGATCGGTTCATATACGCATTCTGCTGGTGTGGTCACCGACCGTTGCCTACCGTAGGTACGGGAGGTTGCGGCCCCTGTACCGAGCGTGTTCGAAATCGCGAACTCCCTTATCTGTCCGGCAACCCCTGCTCTTCGGGGGTGCGAGAGGAGAACCCATGTCGCTCGACGTCTCACCGGCCCTACTCGAACAGGCCGAGCGAGGCGAGGTCGACGAAGCAGCATTCGTCGACTGCGTCCGGACCTCCCTGCCCTACGCATGGGAGATGATCAGCTCCCTGGTGGCCCAGCTGAAGGTGGACGGCGGACCCTTCGCCGACAACCAGACGCCCCCGCCGGACGAGCAGGCGCGCGGTCAGCTGCTGCGTGCGCTCGCGAGTGACGCGATACGCGGCGCGTTGCAGCGGCACTTCGGTGTGCGGCTGGCCTTCCAGAACTGCCACCGCGTGGCGGTGTTCCCGCTGGACGCCTCGGTGGACGAGACGTTGGCCCGCTTCACGTCGGTGCGCAGCCAGTTGCTGAACCAGTCGCCGGAGCTCCGGGACTGCTGACGCGCGGTTCCGGTACGGCCGAGACGGACAGCCGCCGGCTTGCCGCTCCACCCGCCGGGGGAGGTGCATTGAGGACCGGGGCGGCAAGCCCCCCAGGTGACTTGCGCGTGGGAGGCCGGTCAGCGCAGCTGGGGCAGCACCTCGGCGCCCAGGCGCCGCAGGTTCTCCTCCGTGGCCGCGAGGTCGCCCGAGCCCTCCACCAGGAGGGCGAAGCGGGAGATGCCGGTGCGCTCCGAGGTCGCCGCGAGCCGGTCGGCGGCGAGCCGCGGGGTGCCCACCGGGTGCAGTCCGCAGAGCAGTTCGGTGTAGGCGTACGGGTCGCGCATCGCGCGCGCCCGTCCGTCCACCGTCACATGGGCGTCCAGGCCCTGCCGCAGCCAGCCGGGCATCGCCTTCAGCAGCGTCTCCACCGCGTCCGTGCGCCGGTCGGCGAGCTGGCAGACCCCGGCGGAGACGTGGGCGGCGCCCGTGATCTCCTCGGCCGGCCGGCCCGCCGCGCGGGCGCAGCGCCGCCACAGGGCGACCATCTCGGCCTTCTCCTCGTCGCCGACGTGCATGCCGAGCAGCATGGGCAGCCCGCGCTCCGCGGCCAGCCGTACGCTCGCCGGTGAGGTGCAGGCGAGGACGACCTCGGGGCCCGGCGTGTCCGTCAGGGCTTCCGACGGGCGGGGGACGACCGGCACCTCGCGGAAGGAGTACCGCTCCCCGGAGGCCGCCACGGACGGTTCGCCCAGCCAGCGCAGCAGCAGATCGAGCGACTCCGGGAACCCGTGTTCGTACGCCTCCAGTCCCGCGCCGAACACCTCCAGGTCCACCCAGGGGCCACCGCGCCCGACGCCCAGCGTGAACCGCCCGCCACTGGTCAGGTGCAGCAGCGCGGCCTGCTCGCCGAGGGCGACCGGGTGGGCCGTGGGCAGTACGCTGACCGCCGTGCCGACCCGGATGCGGCGGGTGCGGCCGAGCAGCAGCGCGGCCAGGGTGACCGCGGACGGGCATGTGCCGTAGGGCACGAAGTGGTGCTCGGCGAGCCAGACCGCGTCCAGCCCGGACTGCTCGGCGACCTCCGCCGAGCGGACGGCCCGGTGCAGGGCCTCCCCGGGGCCCTGGCCCGGGAACTGGGCCGCCAGCACAAAACTTCCTACGTGCATCGCATTTCCTGCTTCCTTGGCTCCGACCCGGAGCTCCCCCACCCGGCATAACCGTCTGACACGTGCCCAGGACACGGCCTGGCCGAAGAGATTTGCGGATTGTCTGCAGAATGGGTCGCAGGGGAGGGGGACTTGTACGGGTTGGTTCCCTACGCGTACCCCACGCGTACCCGTCTCGATGGCGCGTAGGCTGGATGGAGCCGTGCTTCCTGTATAGCCCCGAGAGGTGTCCCGTGTCCCCGCGTCGCAACCGACCGAAGGCAGCCGGATCGTCGGGCCGGAGCGCCGAGGACGACCCCGCCGGCCGGTACGGCGGCTGGCAGTCGACGGAGAGCTGGCAGGGCGAGGAGTGGAGCGTGCGTCATGTCGCCGGGGCCAGCGCGGAGGGCAAGACCTACCGCTGCCCGGGCTGCGACCAGCTCATCCCCTCCGGCGTCCCGCACGTGGTGGCCTGGCCGGAATACGCGGGCGTCGACGACCGCCGGCACTGGCACAAGGCCTGCTGGAACGCGAAGGACCGCCGCACCACGCGGGTGCAGCGGTCCCGTAACGCGCCGAGGTTCTGAGCCGTACGGCTACCGTCCCGGCCCTTGCCCGTCCCGGCCCTTGCCCGTCCCGGCCCTCACACGTCCCGGTTCAGGAGCAGCGCGTACGCGCCCGCGTACACCGCCGCCGTCAGGCCGATCATGATCCACAGCGGGTCCCAGCCGGACGGGCCGGACTCGGTCAGCGAGTTGGCGTAGAAGACGCTCAGCTGGTTCGGGATCGAGTACTCGAAGAGCCACTGGCGGAGCTTGTCCAGCGAATCCGTCACCATGAACAGCGCGAGCACCAGCGGCGCGAGCACCACGCCGATCATGATGGTGATGGCGCCCGCGGAGTGCCGGATGACCGAGCCGATGAGCAGCGAGAGCAGGCCGAGCAGCGCCATGTAGAGGCTGATGCCGACCGTGGCCTTCAACCAGTCACCGGCGGTCGGGGTGCGGGCGCCGGTGTTCCCCAGCAGGGACGCCTGGACCATGGCCACGAAGCCGGAGGTGACCAGGGTGACGACGAAGGCGAGCGCGAAGAACACGATCGACTTGGCGGCGAGCACCCGGGCCCGGCTGGGGCACGCGGTCATCGTCGTGCGGATCATGCCGGTGCCGTACTCCGAAGCCGTGGTCAGCACGCCGAGCGTGATGATGCAGATGCTGCCGAGGAGCAGACCGAAGAAGCCGAACGACAGCGGGTTCTCGCCGGACAGGCTGGTGGAGTCGGAGTTGGCCTCGACCAGCGCGCCGGCGAGCAGGCCGATACCGACGACGAGCAGGACGAACACGCCGATCGTCCACATCGTGGAGCGCACCGACCTGATCTTCGTCCACTCGGAGGCCAGCGCGTGCCCCAGGTGGGTGCGCACGACCGGGATGGGCGAGGTGTAGCCGGGGTACGGCCCGCCGGGCGCGGCGGCCGGGGCCTGCGGCATGGAGGGCTGGTGGGTGCTCATCGGGCGTCCTCGGGCTGGGTCGGGTCGGCGGGGGCGGAGGCGGGAGCGGCGGCCGGGCTCGTGGCGGGGGCCGCGGGCGCCTGCTGCGGGGCGGGTGGGGCGGCGGGGGTCTGCGGAGCGGCGGCGCTCGCCGGGGCCGCCGGCGTGGCCTTGACCAAGGCGGGCGGCTGGTCCTGCGGCGCCGGACCGGCGGAGGGAGCCTGCGGTGCCTGCCCGGCCGGCTGGGCCGGTGCCGGCGGCTGGGCCTGGGGGCTCGGCTGCGCGTAGGGGTTGGCCGCCCCCGCCGCGCCACCGGGCGCCGTACCCGGTGCCGTGCCCGCGGTGCCGTACCCGGCCGCCGGGGCGCCGCCGTACGGGCCCGCGGGAGGCATCCCGAAGGGCTGGCCGCCCTGCTGGGGCGACGGCGGGGCGTACCAGCCGGGCTGGCCCTGGCCGGGCACCGGCATCGGCGGCTGGACGCCGGGCGGCAGCGGCTGCTGGAGGCCCGCCTTCTGGTCGATGGTCGAGCGGTAGTCCACGGCGCCCTGCGTCATCCGCATGTACGCCTCCTCCAGCGAGGCCTGGTGCGGGGACAGCTCCCACAGCCGGACGCCCGACTCGTGCGCGAGGTCGCTGATCCGGGGCAGCGGCAGTCCGGTGACCCGGAGCGCGCCGTCCTGCTCGGGGAGCACGTGTCCGCCCGCCTCGGTGAGCGCGGAGGTCAGCTTCTCGCGCAGCTGCGGCTCGGTGTCCGGCGTGCGCACGCGCGCGAAGTCGGCCGAGTTGGCCGAGATGAAGTCCCGCACGCTCATGTCGGCGAGGAGCTGTCCGCGCCCGATGACGATGAGGTGGTCGGCGGTCAGCGCCATCTCGCTCATCAGGTGGGAGGAGACGAAGACCGTACGGCCCTCGGCGGCGAGGGCCCTCATCAGGTTGCGGACCCAGAGGATGCCCTCGGGGTCGAGGCCGTTGACCGGCTCGTCGAAGAGCAGCACCTGCGGGTCGCCGAGCAGCGCGGCGGCGATGCCGAGGCGCTGGCCCATGCCGAGCGAGAAGCCCTTGGAGCGCTTTTTGGCCACGTCCTGGAGGCCGACCACGCCGAGCACCTCGTCCACGCGCCGGGCCGGGATACCGGAGAGCTGGGCCAGGCTCAGCAGGTGGTTGCGCGCGCTCCGGCCGCCGTGCACGGCCTTGGCGTCGAGCAGCGCGCCGACCTGCCGGGGGGCGTTGGGCAGCTTCCGGTACGGGTAGCCGCCGATGGTGACCGACCCGGACGTGGGGTTGTCCAGCCCGAGGATCATCCGCATCGTCGTGGACTTGCCCGAGCCGTTCGGTCCGAGGAAGCCGGTCACGGCTCCTGGCCGCACCTGGAAGGAAAGGTTGTACACGGCGGTCTTGTCGCCGTAGCGCTTGGTCAGGCCGACAGCCTCGATCATGCTCCGCACCCATCGAAAGGTTCAGGACAGCGGGGCACACGCCCCCGTAAGGGTTAGGAGGATATCGAGGCGCTGACGGTTCCGCCCAAAAGAAAGTAAAGCCAGAGCACTACGAAGCGTGACGGCCGGGTCTACTGGGCGTCCCGGCGCTTGAGGAGGAGGTAGCCGCCCGCCAGCACGGCGACCACCCACAGCGCCATGATCCCGAGCCCGCCCCACGGGCCGTAGGGCGTGTCGTCGGCGACCCGCGGCACCACCCGCATGATCCTGCTGCCGGCCTGGTCGGGCAGGAAGCGGCCGACCTTCTTGGTCGCGTCGACGTTGCCGAGGATGTTGGAGATCAGGAAGAAGAACGGCATCAGGATGCCGAGGGACAACATCGGCGAGCGCAGCATCGCGGCCACGCCCATGGAGAACATCGCGATCAGGGTCATGTACAGCCCGCCGCCGAAGACCGCGCGCAGCACGCCGGGGTCGCCGATGGCGGTCCGGTGGGAACCGAGCATGGCCTGACCGAGGAAGAACGCGGCGAAGCTCGTCACCATGCCGACGGCGAGCGCGAGCGCGGCGGCCACCGCGACCTTGCCGAACAGGAAGGTGCCGCGCCGGGGTACGGCCGCCAACGAGACCCGGATCATGCCGGTGCTGTACTCGGTGGAGACGACCAGCACCCCGAACACGATCATCGCGAGCTGGCCGAGGGTCATGCCCGCGAAACTGACGGCCGTGGGATCGAAGGAGAGCCGCTCCCGCGCGGGCATGTTCGCGAACTGCCGGTTCGACAGCGCGGAGATCAGCATCCCGAGGGCGACGGTGACCACCACGGCCAGCGACAGGGTCCACACCGTGGACGCCACCGACCGGATCTTGGTCCACTCGGACCGGATGACCTGTACGGCCGCCATGGTGTCAGGCCCCCTTCCAGCCGGCGCCCCAGTCCTGCGGTACGGGACCCGGACCGGCCTGCGCGTGGTACTCCACCGCTTCCGCCGTCAACTGCATGAACGCCTCCTCCAGCGAGGCCTGCCGCGGGCTCAGCTCGTGCAGCACGAGCCCGTACCGCGCGGCCAGCTCGCCGATCTGCTCCGCCTTGCCGCCCTCCACCTCCAGCGCCCCGCCGCCCGCCTCCACGACCGTGATCCCGGCCTGGTGCAGCACGTCGAGCAGCCGCTCGCGCTGCGGGGAGCGGATGCGCACGTACGACCGCGAGTTCGTCCGGATGAAGTCGGCCATGGAGGTGTCCGCGAGCAGCCGCCCCTGCCCGATGACCACCAGGTGGTCGGCCGTCAGCGCCATCTCGCTCATCAGATGGCTCGACACGAACACCGTCCGGCCCTCCGCGGCCAGCGACTTCATCAGGTTCCGGATCCAGTGGATGCCCTCCGGGTCGAGACCGTTGACCGGTTCGTCGAACATCACGATCCGCGGGTCCCCGAGCAGCGCGGCGGCGATCCCGAGGCGCTGCCCCATGCCGTACGAGAACCCCTTGGCCTTCTTCCGGGCCACGGAGGTCAGCCCGACGGTCTCCAGGACCTCCGCCACCCGGCGCTCCGGGATGCCGTTGCTCTGCGCCAGGCAGAGGAGGTGGTTCCAGGCGCTCCGGCCGCCGTGCACGGCCTTGGCGTCCAGCAGCGCGCCGATGTACGTCAGCGGGTCCTTGAGCCGGTCGTAGTGCGTGCCGTCGATCCGCACGTCGCCGGCGGTGGGGCGGTCCAGCCCGAGGATCATCCGCATGGTCGTGGACTTCCCGGCGCCGTTGGGCCCGAGGAACCCCGTCACGATGCCCGGCCGGACGGTGAAGGTGAGGTGGTCGACCGCCACCTTCTCGCCGTACCGCTTGGTCAGCCCGTCCAGCTCGATCATGCGGCCACGCTAAGACGGGCTCGGGGCGGCTGCCACTTGAGCGGGCGCGGTATGCTCCAGCCCCCCTCCCTCGGCGACGGGCGGCGGCTGTGGCGCGCCGGGGTCGACGGGGTCGCCGGGCTGGTCTCCACCGGCCCCGGCCGGGTCGCCGTCGGGCCGAACGGCCGGCTGTGGACCTTCGACACCGCCGACGGGGACCGGATCGGCGAGGACGACGGCGTCATGGTCACCACCAACCGCTTGGCCGGGGGCACCCAACTGCTGCGCGCGGACGGCACCTGGATCGTCGTCAACGGCGACGGCACGAAGGAACCACCCCTCTACGGCCTGCGCCAGGGCCTGCCGTCACCTTCCCGACGTCGCCGAAGGGCGCCCCCGCGGGCCCGGTGCGTGCTCCGGGGCCTTCCCCCCAGGCAGTGGGAGGGGGCCATGCGTCGCGGGGGAGTCAGGAATGCGGCGCCAGGCCCCGGCAACGCCGAAGGGGCGGCGGGACCCGGTCCCACCGCCCCCTCAGGGTCGTACGACTACCCGGACCTACCGGGACTGCTGTGCCGGAACGCCCCGGGAGATCGACTCGTCGTCGGTCGACGTGCCGGCCGCGGCCACCGCGGCACCGGTCAGCGTGGCGAGCATCTCGCGGACGTTCGTCAGCTGGGCGTTGATGCTGTCGCGGCGGTTGGTGAGCGCCGCCAGCTCGCGCTCGGATTCCGAACGGATCCGGTCGGCCTTGGCGTTGGCGTCGGCCACGATGTCCTCGGCCTGACGCTGGGCGGTCTCCACCGTCTGGCGGGCGCGGCGCTCGGCGTCGGTGCGCAGCTTCTCCGCCTCCAGGCGGAGCTGCTCGGCCCGGTGCTCGATCTCGGCGAGGCGCTTCTCGGCCTTCTGCTGACGCGAGGCCAGGTCGCGCTCGGACTGCTCGCGGCGCTTGGCCAGGTTCGTCTCGAAGTCGGCGGCGGCCTGCGCGGCCTTGGCGCGGGTCTCCTCGAAGAGGGCGTCCGCCTCCTCGCGCTTGGACTGCGCGTCCTTCTGCGCCTCGGCCCGCAGCTGGGCCGCGTCGGACTTGGCCTTCTCGACGATCCGGACGCCCTCGTCCTCCGCCTTGGCCTTGCGCTCGGACGCGTACGACTCGGCGTCGTTGCGGACCTGCTGGGCCGCCGACTCGGCGAGGTCGCGGTGCTGCTCGGCCGCCCGCCGGGCCTCCTCACGCAGCTCCTTGGCCTCTTCCTCGGCCAGGCGCAGGATCTTCTCGACCCGCGCGCCGAGACCCGCGTACGACGGCTCGGCGTCCGTGATCTGGGCCTGGGCGTTCTGCGTTTCGAGGTGCAGCTCCTCGATGCGCTTCTCCAGGGCGGTGATGCGGGCGAGAGCGCTGTCACGGTCGGAGACGAGCTTGGAGATACGTTCGTCCACCTGAGCGCGGTCGTATCCACGCCGCACAAGCTCGAAGCCGTAGGGGGAAGTGTCGCTCATGGGGTTCCTGTCGAATGAGACCGGTGAGTGAGGTGATAAGGGGAATCCTAGGGGCCGAAGCGGTGTGTCATCGAGCAGATACGGTTTTGATCTGGAGAATGGCACCCCATTTGGGTGGCTGACCGTCGGACGGCTTGCCAAGGAGTCGGGCAAAGCCCCCAGAAGACACCCGAAGGTACCTCTTACGCTAGCTGTCTGACGACTTGCCACCCGAACGGGGGGCACCGACCGTGGCGCCCGCCTTGACTCCGGTGTCCTTGCCGGCCGTGGGGGCCTCGAAGGACTCCAGCGCCTCCAGCACGTCCTGGACCCGGGAGATCTCGGCGTTGATGTCCTCGCGCCGGCGGACCAGGATCTCCAGCTCCCGCTTGCCCTCCTCGACCGTGCGCCGGGCCTCGCGGATCGCCTCCGCCTTCAGCTCCTCGGCCTCCTTGACGAGGCTGGCCTTCTTCTGCTCGGCCTCCTTGAGCAGCCCCTCCGCCTTCTTGACCGCGGCGATCCGCACCTTGCCCGCCTCGGAGTTGGCGTCCGACAGCAGCTCCTTGGCCTTCGCCTCGGCCTTCGCCAGCTGCTCCTCTGCGGCCTTGATGAGCGCGTCGCAGCGGTCGCCGGTGGACTTCATCGTCTCGGTGGCCTCACGGCGGGCCCGCTCGTGCAGCTCCTCGATCTCGCCGGTGACGCGGTCGCGCAGCTCCTCCGCGCGCTGCCGGATCGCGGTGGCGTCCCGGCGGGCGCCGACCAGTAGCTCGTCCGCGTCCGTCCGGGCCTTCTCCACCAGGGAGTTGCCCTCGATGGTGGCCTCGGAGACGATCCGGTCGGCCTCGCTGCGGGCCGCGCCGACCATCGTGTCGGCCTGCGACTCGGCGTCCGCGGTGGTCTTCAGCGCCTGCTGCTGCGCCTCGGTGAGCAGCTTGTCGGCCTCGGCCGTGGTCTCCGTGATGAGCTTGTCGACCTGCTCGGCCGCCTCCGAACGCCGCTTGTTGGCGTCCTTGCGGGCCTCGTCCAGGGTCCGCTCGGCCTCCTGGCGCGCGGAGTTGACCACCCGTTCGGCCTCCGCCCGCGCCTCCGCCTTCGTCCGCTCGGCCTCGGTCCGCAGCCGCTCCGCGTGCGCCTGCGCCGAACCGACGGTCTCGGCCGCCTCGGCCCGCAGCCGCTCGGCCTCGTCGGTCGCCTCCCCGAGCAACTGCTCGGCGCTCGCGACGGCCTCGGCACGGACCTGGTCCGCCTCGCCCAGCGCCTCCGCACGCACCCGGTCCGCCTCGGCGATCGTCTCCGTCTGGAGCCGTTCGGCCTCGTTGCGGGCCTCGGTGATGAGGGTGTCGGCCTGGGTGGCCGCGTCGGAGCGGATGCGGTTGGCGTCCTCGCGGGCGTCCGCACGGGTGCGGGTCGCCGCCTCGGTGGCCTCGGTGAGTGTCTCCGCCGCCTCGGTGCGGATCCGCTCGGCCTCCGCGGCGGTCTCCGTCTGGAGCCGCTCGGCCTCCGCGAGCGTCTCGGTCTGGAGCCGTTCGGCCTCGTTGCGGGCCTCGGTGATGAGGGTGTCGGCCTGGGTGGCCGCGTCGGAGCGGATGCGGTTGGCGTCCTCGCGGGCGT
>NZ_JBIRJA010000013.1:233177-285681 GCF_044329325.1 Streptomyces sp. NPDC017676
CGTCCGCACGGGTGCGGGCCGCCGCCTGGTCGGCCTCGGCCAGCGCGTCCGACGCCTCGGTGCGCACCCGCTGGGCGTACTCGCCCGCGTCCGCGCGCAGCCGCTCGGCCTCCGCGACGGCCTCCGCCATCGTCCGCTCGGCCAGCGCCTTCGCGGCCTCCGACTCCTCGTTCGCCTCGCGACGGATCCGCGAGGCGTCCTCACTGGCCCGCTCCCGCTCGGCGTAGGCGTCGGCGCGGACCCGGTCCGCCTCCTCCTCGGCCTCCCGGCGGGTACGGTCCGCCGCGTGCTCGGCGGCCGAACGCAGCCCGGCGATCTCCTCCTGCGCCTGCTCGTGCAGTCCGGCGACGGAGTCCCGCACCTGCTGCGCGTGCTGCTCGGCGGCGGCGACCATCTCGGTGGCGCGCCGGTCGGCCTCCTCCACCAGCCGGGTGGCCTCGGCCTGCGCCTCCTCCACGCGCTTGCGCGCGGAGGCCAGCAGCTCCTCGCTCTGCTCGCGGGCCCGCTGCCGCTCCTGGTCGGCCTCCTCGCGGGCGGCGCCGAGGAGCTCCTCGGCCTCGCGGCGGCGCCGGGCGGCCTCCTCCTGCGCGGCGGCCAGCGTCTCGGACGCCTCGGTGCCGAGGCGCTCGGCGGCGGCCTGCGCCTCCGCGCGCACCCGGTCGGCGGTGTCCTGGGCCTCCGCCTTCAGCCGCTCGGCCTCGGCGGCCGCCTCGGACCGCAGCCGTACGGCGATGGCCTCGCCCTCGGCCCGGGAGGCGGACGCGTCGGACGCGGCCTCGTCCCGCAGCCGCTCGGCCTCGGCCTCGGCCTGCTGCTGGAGCGTGCGGATCCGCTCGGCGGACTCCGCGCGCAGCCGCTCGGTCTCCTCGGCGGCCTCCCGGCGGATCCGGGCCGCCTCGGCGCGGGCGTCCGTCAGCGCCTGCTCGGCCGACGCCAGCCGCTCCTGTGCCTCGGTCTGAAGCCGGCTCAACTCCTCGGCGGCCTCGGCGCGACGGGACTCGACGGCCTTCTCGGTCTCCTCGCGCAGGTCCCGCGCGGCCTTCTCGGCGTCCGACCGGACCGTCTCGGCCTGCTCGGCGGCCTCGGCACGCAGCCGCTCGGCCTCCTTGCGGGTGCGCTCCAGGGTCTCCTCGGCCTGCCGGCGCAGACCGGTGGCCCGCTCGATGGCCTCGGTGCGGACCTTCTCGCTGTCGGCGGTCGCGGTCTGCCGCAGCTCGTCGGCGTCCGCCTTGGCCTTGGCCAGCAGCTCCTCGGCGGACCTGGCCGCCTCCTCGATCTGCGCCACCGCCTCCCGGCGGGCCTCGGCACGGATCGACTCGCCCTCGGCGACCGCGTCGGCGCGCAGCTGCTCGGCCTCGCCGCGCAGCCGGCGGGCCTCCTCCTGGAGCTCGACCGTCTTGGCGCGGTACTCCTTGGTGTCGTCCTTCGCCGCGCCCTTGAGCTGCTCGGCGATGTCGTGCGCCTCGGCGCGCAGCCGGTCCGCCTCGGCCTCGGCCTCCGAACGGATCCGCTCGGCCTCCTCGGCGGCGGCCCTGGTGGTCTTCTGGGCGTTCTCGGACGCCTTGTTGAGCACGTCCTCGGCGGTCTTGGCGGCCTTGGACAGCTGGGTGGCCGTCTCCTCGGCGGTGATCGAGCGGGCCTTCTCGGCGGCCTCGGCGACGATCTTCTCGGCCTCGGCGCGGGCGTCCGCGACCAGCTGCTCGGCCTCGGACTTGGTGTGCTCGGCCTCCTTGGTGGCCTCCTCGACCAGCCGGGCCACCTGCTCCTTGGCGGTGCGCGTCCGCGTCTCGTTGGCGGCCTCGGCGGTGGCGAGGGCCTTGGCGGCGGCCTCCTTCGCCTCCGTGACCACCTTCTCGGCCTCGGCCTGCGCCTTGCGCAGCGCCTCCTCGGCCGCCGTCATCCGCTCCTCGGCGGCCCGGCTCAGCTCGGCGGCCTGCCGGCGCGCCGCGTCCGACTCGGTGACCGTGGCCGTCCGCAGCTGCTCGGCGTGCTCGGTGGCCTCCTGCGCCTGCGTGGAGGCCGCGTTCAGCAGCCGCTCGGCGTCCGTGCGGGCCCGGCGCAGGATCTGCTCGGCCTCCGCGCGCGCCGACTCGGCCTCGCTCTGGAGCCGCTCCCGGGCCTCCCGGGTCAGCCGTTCGGCCTCCGCGCGGGCGGCGGCCATCGCCTGCTCGGCCTCCGCGCGGGACTCCTCCAGCAGCCGGCGGGCCTGCTGCTCGGTGCGGGCGCGCAGCTGCTCGGCCCAGGCCACGTTCTCGTTGACGTGCGACTCGACGGTCGCCCTGCGCTCGGCCAGCTCCTGGTCGAGCTGCTGGCGCCGGGTCACCGCCTCCTGGTGCAGCTCGGCCTGGAGCCGCGCGGCCTGCTCGGCGTGCTCCTGGAGGATGCGCTGGGTCTGCGCACGGGCCTGGCTCAGCTCCCGCTCGGCGTCCTGGCGCAGCTGCTCGGCCTGCATCTGGGCGTTGCGGAGCAACTGTTCGGCCTGGTACCCGATGTCACCCGCGTCGTAGGCGGGCCGGGTCATGAGGGTGCGCCGCGCCTCGTGCAGCTTGGCGCGCAGCACCTCGACCTGGTAGCCGAGGTCCTCGGCGTGCTGGATCGCCTTCTCGCGCTCGGTCCTCAGCCGTTTCATCTCGGCCTCGAACCGAGAGAGGTGGTCGACGTCAGCCGCCGGCTCTCGCTCCTGGCTCTCGTAGCCCCGCACTGCGCGGTCCCATCCGTCCCCTGGTCAGCTTCTCCAACGAGCTCCGTCCATCCGCCGAACGGGGCCCCCGGGGAATGGTGTCAGACAGACGGCGGAGCACGGGCTGTTGCCCCGACGCTCGTCCCCCGAAACCCGGACCCCGGCATGCGGCCGTCCCCGTTTCAGGGACGACCGCCCCCAACCCTACCGGCCCTTATGTACGGGGGTCAGTGCTCAGGTGACTCAACAGGGGCCGAAGTGACCAGTTCTGTCAGAACGCCATGGCAATCCTTGGGGTGAAGGAAGGTGATCCGCGACCCCATGGAGCCCCGTCGCGGCTCGTCGTACAGCACCCGGACGCCCTTTCCGCGGATGTCCGCGGCGTCCCCGTCGACGTCCGCCGTGCCGAAGGCGATGTGGTGGACGCCCTCCCCGTTCTTCGCGAGCCACTTGCCGACCGCCGAGTCCTCGCGGGTCGGTTCCAGCAGCTGGAGGTAGGAGGCGCCGCCGTCCGAGGTCTCGTTGATCTTGAGCATGGCCTCCCGCACGCCCTGCTCCTCGTTGACCTCGGTGTGGAACACCTCGAAGCCGTACGTGGCCCGGTAGAACTCGACGGTCGCGTCGAGGTCGTGGCAGGCGATCCCGATGTGGTCGATTCGCGTCAGCATGGATTCAGTGCAGCGCTCCCCGGATGGTTACGCAACGTGCGCGCGATCACACCGGCGGGCCGGTGACGCCATGTCCAACCGCTCAGTACATTCGAAGTAAACCCTCGTTCACTCCTCGGCTGTGTGCAGCTGGAAGGGGATCGCACCTCATGTCTTCTGGATCTTCTGGAACGACCAGCTCGGTGATCGTCGCGGGCGCGCGGACGCCCATGGGGCGGCTGCTGGGCTCGCTGAAGTCCTTCTCCGGAGCCGACCTGGGCGGCTTCGCGATCAAGGCCGCCCTCGACCGTGCGGGGATCGGTGGCGACCAGGTGCAGTACGTCATCATGGGCCAGGTGCTCCAGGCCGGCGCCGGCCAGATCCCGGCCCGCCAGGCCGCCGTCAAGGCCGGCATCCCGATGAACGTCCCGGCGCTGACCGTCAACAAGGTGTGCCTCTCCGGCCTCGACGCCATCGCCCTCGCCGACCAGCTGATCCGCGCGGGTGAATTCGACATCGTCGTGGCGGGCGGCCAGGAGTCCATGACCAACGCCCCGCACCTGCTGCCCAAGACCCGCGAAGGGTACAAGTACGGCGCGGTGCAGATGCTCGACGCGATGGCCTACGACGGCCTGACCGACCCGTGGGAGAACATCCCGATGGGCGAGTCCACCGAGAAGCACAACACCCGCCTCGGCATCGGCCGCGCCGAGCAGGACGAGATCGCCGCCCTGTCCCACCAGCGGGCCGCCGCCGCCCAGAAGAACGGCCTGTTCGAGGCCGAGATCACCCCCGTGGAGATCCCGCAGCGCAAGGGCGAGCCGGTGCTGTTCAGCAAGGACGAGGGCATCCGCGGCGACACCACCGTCGAGTCCCTGGCCAAGCTGCGCCCGGCCTTCGCCAAGGACGGCACGATCACCGCCGGCTCCTCCTCGCAGATCTCGGACGGCGCGGCGGCCGTGGTCGTGATGAGCAAGGCCAAGGCGGAGGAGCTGGGCCTGAGCTGGCTCGCCGAGATCGGCGCGCACGGCAATGTGGCCGGCCCGGACAACTCGCTGCAGTCCCAGCCGTCGAACGCCATCCAGCACGCCCTGAAGAAGGAGGGTCTGGAGGTCTCCGACCTGGACCTCATCGAGATCAACGAGGCCTTCGCCGCCGTCGCCGTGCAGTCAATGAAGGACCTCGGCGTGTCCACGGAAAAGGTGAACGTCAACGGCGGCGCGATCGCGCTGGGTCACCCGATCGGTATGTCCGGCGCCCGGCTCGTGCTCCACTTGGCGCTGGAGCTCAAGCGGCGCGGTGGCGGCGTCGGCGCGGCGGCGCTGTGCGGCGGCGGGGGCCAGGGTGACGCGCTGATCGTGCGGGTACCGAAGGCCTGAGACCCCGAGGGTCTGTTTCCGGTACGCCGGTGTCCGGTACGTGGTGAACTGAACGGAGCTGTGATGCAGGACGTCTCCTCTCTGGTGGCCCAGGCCAGGGAAGGCCGGCCGCGGGCCGTGGCCCGGCTGATCTCCCTCGTGGAGGGGGCGTCCCCGCAGCTGAGGGAGGTCATGGCGGCGCTGGCCCCCCTGACGGGCAACGCGTACGTGGTCGGCCTGACGGGCTCGCCGGGCGTCGGCAAGTCCACCTCCACCTCCGCGCTCGTCACCGCGTACCGCAAGCAGGGCAAGCGGGTCGGCGTCCTGGCCGTCGACCCCTCGTCGCCGTTCTCCGGCGGCGCCCTGCTCGGCGACCGGGTCCGGATGTCGGAGCACGCCTCCGACCCCGGCGTCTACATCCGCTCCATGGCGACCCGCGGCCACCTCGGCGGCCTGGCCTGGGCGGCCCCGCAGGCCATCCGGGTGCTGGACGCGGCCGGCTGCGACGTGATCCTGGTCGAGACGGTCGGTGTGGGCCAGTCGGAGGTGGAGATCGCCTCCCAGGCGGACACCAGCGTGGTCCTCCTGGCGCCCGGCATGGGCGACGGCATCCAGGCGGCGAAAGCCGGAATCCTGGAGATCGGCGACGTGTACGTCGTCAACAAGGCCGACCGGGACGGCGCCGACGCCACCGCCCGCGAGCTGAACCACATGCTGGGCCTGGGCGAGGCCCGGGGCCCCGGCGACTGGCGTCCGCCGATCGTGAAGACGGTCGCGGCGCGCGCGGAGGGCGTCGAGGAGGTCGTGGAGGCCCTGGAGAAGCACCGCGCCTGGATGGAGGAGCGCGGGATCCTCGCGGAGCGCCGGAAGGCCCGCGCGGCCCGCGAGGTGGAGACCATCGCGGTCACGGCCCTGCGCGAACGCATCGGCGACCTGCACGGCGACCGCCGCCTCAGCGCCCTCGCCGAACGCATCGTCACCGGCGAACTGGACCCGTACCGCGCGGCGGACGAACTGGTCGCGGGGCTCACGGAGGGCTGAGGGGGCGGGCGGATCACCAGAGGCGGGGTGGACGCGTTCCGTGCGGGACGGGCCGGCCGGCCCCGCGATCCCGGGTTCACACGCCTTTCGCGGCCCTCGTACGCCGCCGTCCTGCGCGTTCCGCATGCGCGCCGCACCTCCACCGCAGCCCTGACGGCCCGCCTGTCCTACGGCATGGTCTCGCTCGCGGCGCTGCCGTCCGTCACGCACGCCACCGGGTCCTACGCCGTCCCCGGCACCGTCGTGCTCGCGACCGCGGGCCTGGCGTCCGTCCTGGGGGCTCTCGCGGCGGCCATGGCCTGCGCGGGAGCGTTCATCGCCCCGGCCCTGACGACGGCCTCCGGGGCCGACGAATCGGCCCTGGAGGGCGCCCGTACGCGGACCGGGGCATGGTGGACATGGCGGTGAACGCGGGAAGCTCGGCGGGGGCGGCGGCCGGGTTGGCGATCGGCCGACTGCCGCAGCCCCTGTGCGGGGACGGTACGGATGGGCGCTGCGCCTGGCCGGCGCCGGTGAGCGTGCCCACCCCCGCCCGGCTACCGCACCCCGAGCCGACGAGTCCGGCTCAGGGGCGTCCCCGCTGCCCCCTTAGATGCTCGGCGATGGGCTTCAGTGCCTTGTCCAGTTCCATCAGCGCGTCCGGCGACAGCAGATCGATGAAGTGCCGGCGCACCGATGCGACATGGTGCGGCGCGACCTTCTTCATCGTCTCCATGCCGTGATCCGTGAGCACGGCGAAGAGTCCTCGCCGGTCCGTGTCACAGTTCTCGCGGCGCACCAGGTTCGCGTTCTCCATACGCGTGATCTGGTGCGAGAGCCGGCTCTTGGACTGCATCGTCGCGGAGGCGAGGTCGCTCATCCGCATCCGCACGTCTTCCGACTCGGACAGGTTCACCAGGATCTCGTAGTCGTTCATTGTCAGGCCGAACGGCTGCAGATCCTTTTCGAGCTGGTACGTCAACAGCCTGTTGACCTCCAGGTGGGTGCGCCAAGCGCACTGCTCCGCATCGGTCAGCCAGCGCGTGGCCGTCTCGGTCTCCATGAATGAAGTCTACCTAAGAAGTTGAATGACGAACTACTTCGGGTGGTGTGACAGTGCGCACGCGTTCGACGTCACACTCCGCAGACTACCGCTCACAGCCCGAAGCGACGCTGGAGGTCCCCCAGCTGTCCGGGAAGGCGCGGTACGCCCGATGGTTGCGAACCGTGTCCGCTTGGCGCCGTTCCGCCACCGCCGGGCACTCCCGGTTCGGGAGGAACCGCCCCCGTGGCCGCCTCGGCCATAAGGGTCTCCGTCGACTGCAAAAGGACCGTCCCGGCGCCCACGAACTCGAACTGGTGCTCCTCCCCGGAGACCCCGCCGAGGCCCGTCATCGCACGCAGACCGCCCAGTACACCCGCCATGTACCCGTGGTCGTAGTGATGGCACGGGGACGGGCAGTCGGCCCACCCGACGAGCGCCTGGGGGTCGACCCGGATCGGAGGTTCCATGAACACCACCGGCCCGTTAGATGCCGCCACAAACTTTCCGGTTCCGATAAGGGTCAGAAAACCCGGCACGATCGACTGCTTGAGCGCGAGACTTGGCTGAAAAGCGAGCAGGTTGCCCGCGCGAATGGTCAAGTTCCCGTCGTCCAGGTCGTAGGAGTTGACGTCGAAGGCCCGGTCGGCCAGCAGCATCTTGCCGGAGCCCTCGGCCACGACCCAGTCGCTCGCGTGCAGTGGCGAATGGAACGACGTACGGACAAGTCGGTCGAGTCGCCCGTGCCCGATGCCGTTGAACTCGATCGTCCCGTAGTAGGCGATCATCTTCCCCTTCTGCAGGAACCACTGCCCGCCCTTGAGCTCCACACAGAAGGTGTACTTGTTCACGTTGTCGTCGGCGGGCAGCGTCACCGGGTCGTGCACGACCGGCCCGGCGCCCGGAGTTCCGTAGGTGCTCACAGCTTCTCCTCCGAGGCCTGGACGTACACCGTGCCGTTGCCGCTCAGCTCCAGCTGGAAGGCCTCGCCGGAGCCCCGGCCCACCATGTCGCGCCAGCCGAGCGCGGTGGACAGCTTGTTGCGGACGTCGCCGTGGTGGGCGACGTAGGCCTGGGGGTCGACATGGACCGGGCGCTGCGGGGTGACCGGGATCTCGAAGACGCCGCCGTGCGCCATCACGGCCACCGCGCCCTGTCCCTGGAGGGTCGTCGTGAACAGGCCCTGGCCCGTGACCTGCCCGCGCACCATGCCCATGACGCCGCCCTGGGAGCCCATGAACATCGTCCCCTGCCGCAGCGTGCCCTCGAAGGCGAGCAGCCGGTCGGCCTCGACGTAGAGCGTGTCGCCGGTGAGGGTGATCACATGGACGTGGTGGCCGCCGTGTCCGAAGAAGACCGTGCCGCTGCCCTCCACGGTCATCAGCGGGGTCGCCTCGCCGGCCACGCGGCGCCCGATCATCGACATGAGCCCGCCCTGGCCGCCCTGGACGTTGGGCGTGAAGGACACGTCCCCCTTGTAGGCGAGCATCGCGCCGCGCTGACTGAACAGCCGCTGCCCCGGCGCCACCGTCGCCTCGACCATCTTGGAGTTGATCTCTCGGAAGGTCATCTCACAGGTCCCCCGCGATCGTGTTCCGCTCGCTCGGCTGCACGTACACCAGGCCGTCGCCCTCGAAGCGGATCTGGAAGGCCTCGCCGCCGCCCTCCCCGAGGAGCGTGCGGAACGTCACACCGGACTGGAACGACTGCCGGACGTTGCCCTGATGGGCCACATAGGCGCCCGGGTCGACGGTCAGCGGGTACTGCGGCGTGACCCGCAGCACGACCGCCGGGCCGTCCGAGACGATGGCCGCCTGGCCGTGGCCTTCCACGGTCGTCGTGAACAGGCCGTTGCCCTGCGAGGCCCCGCGCAGGCCCGTGAACGTCGTGCCCGTTCTGAGCCCCGCGTCCGTGGCCAGCAGGTTGCCCGCCTCGACGTAGAGCTTGTCGCCCTGGAGGCTCACCAGGTTGATCTCGGACGCCCGGTCCGCGAACCAGCAGGTCCCGTGTCCCTTCACCTCCATCACCGTCATCTGCTCACCGGTGAGCCGCCGGGTCACCATCCCGCGCAGCCCCTCGCCGCCACCGCTCAGCTTCTTGAAGGCCATCCGCCCGTCGTACGCGACCATCGAGCCGTTCTTCGCCTTCACGGCGTCCCCGGTCATGTCGACGGCGAGGACCTTGCTCCCCTGGAGCCGGAACATCGCCACGCTGTGAAAGTAGCGGCCGGGCGGGTGGACGGAACAGGGCCCATGGGTGGAGACCCACCCTGAGCGGACCCCTAAGGGCGCGGTTTGCCACAATGGGGGAACGCTTGTGCGTGCGTTCACAAACGACTCTCCCACCGAAGGTGACCCGTGGACATCAAGACCGCCACCGCCCTCCGCCGTCTCCGACTGGTCTCGGCCCCGGAGGCCGTGTCCTTTCTGATCCTGCTCCTGTGCTCGGTGCTGAAGCGGACCACGGACTTCAACGCGGTCCCCGTGATGGGCGGGGTCCACGGCGTCCTCTTCATCCTGTACGTGATCTTCTGGGCGGACGCCTGGAACCGCGCCAAGTGGTCGCTGAAGACGGCGGCCCTCTACTTCGTCCTCTCGGTGCTGCCGACCGGCGGCTTCTTCGCCGAGCGCAAGCTGCGCCGCGAGGCCGAGGACGCCGTCATCGCCGCCCGTGCCCGCAAGGAAGGGGTCGTGAACGCATGATCGTCGCCTTCTCCGTGACGCCCCTCGGCGTCGGTGAGGACGTGGGGGAGTACGTCGCCGACGCCGTGCGCGTGGTCCGCGAGTCGGGCCTGCCCAACCGCACCGACGCCATGTTCACCTCGATCGAGGGCGAGTGGGACGAGGTCATGGACGTCGTCAAGCGGGCCGTCGCCGCCGTCGAGGCGCGTGCCCCGCGGGTCTCGCTCGTCCTCAAGGCCGACATCCGCCCCGGCGTGACCGACGGGCTCACGTCGAAGGTGGAGACCGTCGAACGGCACCTCGCCCAGTAGAGCGGCCCGTTGGCCGAAACCCCGGTCCCAGGGCCGGGGTTTTCTCGTGCCAGCTCTTTGAGCGACCGCTCAAAACGGTGTACTTTCGGCGCAGACGATTTGAGCAGTCGCTCAAACTCCGGGCTCACGTGGGGGAACACATGGGTCTCTACATAGAGACGCACATTCGCGCCGACCTCGACGAGCTATGGGCCCGTACCCAGGACCCCGCCCGCCACCAGCGCTGGGACCTGCGCTTCACCGAGATCGAGTACCTCCCGCGCGCGGAGGGCGAGCCGCAGCGGTTCCGGTACGCCACGCGCGTGCTGCCGTTCCTCACGGTCTCCGGCACCGGCGTGGCCGCCGGCGAGAAGGAGCGCCCCGACGGCAGCCGGACCTCCGCCCTGCGCTTCTCCTCCCCGCACCCGCTCTCCCTGATCGCGGAGGGCAGCGGCTACTGGCGCTACGTCCCCGACGCCCATGGCGTCCGCTTCCTCACCGGCTACGACTACCGCCCCCGCTGGGGAGCCCCCGGCGCCCTCGCCGACCGCCTGCTGCTCCGCCCGCTCATGGGCTGGGCCACCGCCTGGTCCTTCGACCGGCTCCGACTCTGGCTGGAGCGGGGCATCACCCCCGAGCGGGCCCTGTACCGCTGGCTGGCGGAACTGACGGTCCGGGCGGTCCTCCTCGCCCTGTGTCTGACCGGACTGGGACGGGGCTCGCTCCCCGGCCCGTCCGGCCCCTTCGCGGACTCGCTGGCCTACCTCTGCCCGCTCCTGCTCCTGCTCGGCGTCTGGCTGGCCCTGTTCAAGGCACCGCTCGCCGGCACCCCGGCCGCCCGCCGCTGCCTGCGCGCCCCCGCCACCCGCACCCGCGCGCCCCGCCTCCTGCGCACCCTGGAGAAGCACGGATGACCTCGATCTTCCAGACCGCCATGGGACCGGCGTTCCAGCGCCTGCACCCCGCCCTGCGGCGCCGCTTCTCGGTGGGCCTGGCCGGCGGCGAGGCCTGCACCGGCCGGGGCGTGATGGACCGGATCTGGCACGGACCGGCCTTCGTGAAACCGTTCCTCACCCTGGGCGCCACCCGGAACATCCTGGTCCCGAGGGCCGGCCGGAACGTGCCCTTCGTGATCGAGAACGTGCCCTACAGGGACAGCTTCGGGCGTGAGACGGTGAGCTTCGTGCGCACCTTCCACCTGCCCGGCCGCGCCCGCCGTTTCGACGCCCAGATGGTGCTCGGCCCCGGGGGCGACCGGGTCCTCGACTACCTCGGCACCCACCAGCACCTCGCGACCGACCTGCACTTCCACGCCGAGCCCGACGCCTCCCTGCTCATCCGCTCCGGAGCGCACCGGTTCCGGGAGGGCCCGGTGGACGTCCGCGTCCCCGAACTCATCGGCGCGACGGCCGAGGTACGGGAGTCGTACGACGAGACGGCCGGCCGCTTCCGCGTCCGTGTGCGCGTGGTGAACCGCTGGTTCGGCCCGCTCTTCGGTTACGAGGGCTCCTTCACGGTGTCGTACACCGACGTCCGCGCCCATGGCGTGCGGCCCGGACTGCGCCCGGTGCGGGAGGAGGCGCGCGCGTGAGCCCGGAGACCGCGAAGGCGCAGGAGACCAAGACCAAGCTGCTGGAGGGCGCGCTGCGGACGCTCACCGAGCAGGGCATCGCCAAGACGTCGGCCCGTACGGTGGCGGCGGCGGCCGGGGTCAACCAGGCGCTGGTCTTCTACCACTTCGGATCGGTGGACGAACTGCTCGCCGCGGCCTGCCGGTACGGCGCGGAGAAGGCCGTGGCCCGGTACCGCGAGCGCCTCGCCGCGGTGGACTCGCTGTCCGAGCTGCTCGCCGTCGGCCGCGAGATCCACGAGCACGAGCGGGCCGGCGGCCATGTGGCCCTGCTCGGCCAGCTGCTGGCCGGCGCTCCGACGCACGCGGCACTGGGTCCCGCGACGGCCGACGGGCTGCGGCTGTGGATCACCGAGATCGAGCAGGTGCTCCGGCGCGTGCTGGCGACGACCCCCTTCGGTGAGTTCGCCGACCCGGCCGGTCTGGCGCGGGCGGTGGCCGCGTCGTTCGTCGGCATCGAGCTGTACGAGGGGGTGGACGAGGCCGGGGCGCACGCGGCGCTGGACGCCCTGGAACAGCTCGGCGCGCTCGTGGCCGCGGTGGAGTCCCTGGGCCCGGTCGCCCAGCGGGCCGTCCGGCACCATCTGCGGCGGCGGGGGCGCGGCTGACCGCCCGGACGGCCGGGATCCGCGGGCGGGCGCGCGGGCGCGACCGCCTGCCGAGCCCCTGGTCCGGCGACCCGCGCCGGGCCGCCGGCACACGTTCGTGAGCGGCCGGGGACCGAAAGGCGAGACGGAGCTGACCGGCATATGACCGGCCGGTAGGGTCTGATGACGTGCCGAAGCCTCTCAGCCTCCCGTTCGACCCCATCGCCCGCGCCGACGAACTCTGGAAGCAGCGGTGGGGCAAGGTGCCGTCCATGGCCGCGATCACCTCGATCATGCGGGCCCAGCAGATCCTGCTCTCCGAGGTGGACGCGGTGGTCAAGCCGTACGGGCTGACGTTCGCCCGGTACGAGGCGCTGGTGCTGCTCACCTTCTCCAAGGCCGGTGAGCTGCCGATGTCCAAGATCGGCGAGCGGTTGATGGTGCATCCCACGTCCGTGACGAACACGGTGGACCGGCTGGTGAGGTCCGGGCTGGTCGCCAAGCGGCCCAACCCCAACGACGGGCGCGGCACGCTGGCCGTCATCACCGACAAGGGGCGCGAGGTGGTCGACGCGGCCACCCGCGACCTGATGGCCATGGACTTCGGGCTCGGGGCGTACGACGCCGAGGAGTGCCAGGAGATCTTCGCGCTGCTGCGACCGTTGCGGATCGCGGCACACGACTTCGAGGAGCAGTGACCCGGGGCAAGATCTCCCGGAACGGGTGGTTACGCTCGCTCCATGAAAAAAAGCGTGCTGACCCGCTACCGCGTCATGGCCTACACCACCGGCGTACTGCTGGTGCTGCTCTGCCTGAGCATGATCGCGAAGTACGGGCTGGACGTCGACGGTGCCGCCGACTTCACCCGGGTCGTCGCCATCGCCCACGGCTGGCTGTACGTCGTCTACCTGATCTTCGCGTTCGACCTGGGCTCCAAGGCCAAGATGCCGGTCGGCCGTCAGCTCTGGGTGCTGCTGGCGGGGACGATCCCGACCGCCGCGTTCTTCGTCGAGCGGAAGATCAGCCGCGAGCTGGAGTCCCGGGTCGCCGACGAGGCCCCGGCCGTCGCCAAGGCGTAGCGGGTACCGCCGTACGGATGCCGTGCGGCGGTCTGCCATCGACATTTACTAGGACGTCCAAGTAAATTCGAGGGTATGGACGCTCACGCCATCGAGGAGGGCCGCCGCCGCTGGCAGGCCCGCTACGACGCCGCGCGCAAGCGCGACGCGGACTTCACCACGCTCTCCGGCGACCCCGTGGAGCCCGTGTACGGGCCCCGGCCGGGCGACACGTACGAGGGATTCGAGCGGATCGGCTGGCCCGGGGAGTACCCCTTCACGCGCGGGCTCCATCCGACCGGCTACCGCGGCCGCACCTGGACGATCCGGCAGTTCGCCGGGTTCGGCAACGCCGAGCAGACCAACGAGCGGTACAAGATGATCCTCGCCGCCGGAGGCGGGGGTCTGTCCGTCGCCTTCGACATGCCCACGCTCATGGGGCGGGACTCCGACGATCCCCGCTCCCTCGGCGAGGTCGGCCACTGCGGGGTCGCCATCGACTCGGCCGCCGACATGGAGGTGCTGTTCAAGGACATCCCGCTGGGGGACGTGACGACCTCCATGACCATCAGCGGGCCCGCCGTACCGGTCTTCTGCATGTACCTGGTCGCCGCCGAGCGGCAGGGCGTCGATCCGGGGGTGCTCAACGGGACCCTCCAGACCGACATCTTCAAGGAGTACATCGCCCAGAAGGAGTGGCTCTTCCAGCCCGAGCCCCATCTGCGGCTGATCGGCGACCTGATGGAGCACTGCGCGGCCGGCATCCCGGCGTACAAGCCGCTCTCCGTCTCCGGGTACCACATCCGGGAGGCCGGATCCACGGCCGCGCAGGAACTGGCGTACACGCTGGCGGACGGGTTCGGGTACGTCGAGCTGGGGCTCAGCCGCGGTCTCGACGTCGACGTCTTCGCGCCCGGCCTGTCCTTCTTCTTCGACGCGCACGTCGACTTCTTCGAGGAGATCGCCAAGTTCCGGGCGGCGCGCCGGATCTGGGCGCGGTGGATGCGGGACGTGTACGGCGCGAAGTCCGAGAAGGCGCAGTGGCTGCGGTTCCACACGCAGACCGCGGGTGTCTCGCTGACCGCGCAGCAGCCGTACAACAACGTGGTGCGTACGGCGGTGGAGGCGCTGGCGGCCGTGCTCGGCGGGACCAACTCGCTGCACACCAACGCGCTCGACGAGACCCTCGCCCTGCCCTCCGAGCAGGCCGCGGAGATCGCGCTGCGCACGCAGCAGGTGCTGATGGAGGAGACCGGCGTCGCCAATGTGGCCGACCCGCTGGGCGGCTCCTGGTACGTCGAGCAGCTGACGGACCGGATCGAGGCGGACGCGGAGAAGATCTTCGAGCAGATCAAGGAGCGGGGGCTGCGGGCTCACCCGGACGGGCGACACCCGATCGGGCCCATCACGTCCGGCATCCTGCGCGGGATCGAGGACGGGTGGTTCACCGGGGAGATCGCGGAGTCCGCGTTCCGCTACCAGCAGGCGCTGGAGAAGGGGGACAAGAAGGTCGTCGGCGTCAACGTCCACACCGGGTCCGTCACCGGGGACCTGGAGATCCTGCGGGTCAGTCATGAGGTGGAGCGGGAGCAGGTGCGGGTGCTCGCCGAGCGGAAGGCGGCGCGGGACGAGGCGGCTGTGCGGGGGGCGCTGGACGCGATGCTCGCCGCGGCCCGGTCCGGGGCCAACATGATCGAGCCGATGCTGGACGCCGTGCGGGCCGAGGCGACGCTGGGGGAGATCTGCGGGGTGCTGCGGGACGAGTGGGGGGTGTACACGGAGCCGGCCGGCTTCTAGTGCCCTCGGCCGGGCCGGCCCCCAGGGGGCTCCGCCCCCTGCACCCCCGGCCTGTGCCCACCCACCACCCGACTCGGCCGGCCGTGAGATGGCCGTCGCCGCCTGCTCGGCCGGCCGTGAGGTGGCCGGCGACTCGCGTTCGGCCGGTCAGGAAGGTGCCGTCGACTCCTGCTCGGTCGGCTGGGACGTGAGGCCCTGGAGCAGTAGGCGTGTGAAGCTGCGGACCCAGTTCTCGTCCGCCGGTTTGCCGCTGACCAGGGTGCGGTGGACCACCGCGCCCGCGACCACGTCGAAGATGAGGTCCACCGTGCGGGTGGCTTCCCCGGGGTCCGGTTCCGGGGGGAGTTCGCCGCGGCGCTGGGCCCGGGCGCGGCCCGCCAGGACCAGCCGCATCTGGCGGTCCACGATGGAGGCGCGGATGCGTTCGCGCAGGGCGTCGTCGCGGGTGGCCTCGGCGACCACCGCCATCAGGCCGCTCTTGGCCTCCGGTCGGGCCAGGATGGCCGCGAACTGGAGGACGACGCCCTCGATGTCGGCGGCGAGGCTGCCGCGGTCGGGGAGTTCCAGCTCGTCGAAGAGCTCCGCCACCGCGTCCACGACCAGCTCGTTCTTGCCGGCCCAACGGCGGTAGAGCGTCGTCTTCGCAACCCCGGCCCGCGTGGCGACGTCTCCCAGGGTGAGTTTCGACCAGCCGAGTTCGACCAGGGCCTCCCGGGTCGCGGCCAGGATCGCGGTGTCCGCGGCGGCGCTGCGCGGGCGTCCGGTACGGCTGGCGGGAGTGCGGCTCTGCATCCCCCGACCATAACCGGCGGGATCTGTGCGGTCGTGAGGGAGATCACCGGGGTGTGGTGTCGCGCGGTGCCCTCATGGCATTACGCTACGGGTCGTAGCGAAAGCTCGCGAGGGACGTACGCGAGCGACGACCACCAGGCGTGGGGTGGGGACCCGGCGCCGCACATCGATTTTTCCATCAGACGCGGGATCGGGGGAGGATAGACGCATGCAGCCACGGAACATGTCCATGAGCGGTGTCGTCGATCTCGCCGCGGTGAAGGCGGCCCAGGAGGCCAAGGCCAAGGCGGAGCAGGCGCGCGCCGAAGCGGCCCGGCAGGGCGGGACGGGGGCCGTCTCCCCGGCCGATCTCGTCATCGACGTCGATGAGGCGGGTTTCGAGCGGGACGTCCTGCAGCGCTCCGCCGAAGTCCCGGTCGTCATCGACTTCTGGGCCGAGTGGTGTCAGCCCTGCAAGCAGCTGAGCCCGGTCCTGGAGCGGCTGGCCGTCGAGTACAACGGGCGCTTCCTCCTCGCCAAGATCGATGTCGACGCCAACCAGATGCTGATGCAGCAGTTCGGGATCCAGGGCATCCCGGCCGTGTTCGCCGTCGTGGCGGGCCAGGCGCTGCCGCTCTTCCAGGGGGTGGCCGGCGAGCAGCAGATCCGGCAGACCCTGGACCAGTTGGTGGAGGTCGCCGAGCAGCGTTTCGGGCTGACCGGTCTGACCGTCGACCCGGACGCGGAGCCGGGCGGTGCCCCGCGGGCCGCGTCGACCGAGGGGCCGTACGACGCCGCGCTGAACGCCGCCGCGCAGGCGCTGGACGCCGGCGACCTCGGCGGGGCCGTCCAGGCGTACAAGAACGTGCTGGCCGACGACCCGGCGCATCCGGAGGCCAAACTGGGCCTGGCACAGGCCGAGTTGCTCCAGCGGGTGCAGGGCATGGACCCGCAGAAGGTGCGTCAGGAGGCGGCCGAGAAGCCGAAGGACCCGCAGGCGCAGATCGCCGCCGCCGACCTGGACCTGGTGGGCGGGCACGTCGAGGACGCCTTCGGGCGGCTCATCGAGACCGTGCAGCGCACGGCGGGCGACGACCGGGAGGCGGTACGGCTCCGGTTGCTGGAGCTGTTCGAGGTCGTGGGCCAGGAGGACCCGCGCGTGGTGGGCGCACGCAGGGCGCTCGCGCGCGCCCTGTTCTGACCAGTCGCTAAACGCCACGGCTTGTGATGCCGGGGTGAAAGGTTTGCCGACGGGACATCACGGCGGCCGCACTTTGCCAAATCTTGGTAATCGCGGCCGCTGTTACTCCGAGTAAATCGAGGCCGTTGGTCTGTCTGGATTCGTCCAGGGATCAACGGCTTTGCTCTGCCCTTCGATGCCACCGAGCGTCGCCCTCCGAGACCGGTCGGTCGTCCTCCGGTTATCCCCCCGTTACTAGCCAGTAACGAACCCCCTTGTGTCCAGGCCGAGAATGCACCACGATCGGCGACGCTCGGTCCATTCCCGTACCCCGGCAGCCGGTCGGGTCACCGGGAGACTCTGGGTCCCCACCGAGCAGAGCCGGCGGCAGTGGCGCCGGGTCTAGGGCAGGGGGGTCTTCGCCGGCCGGCGAAGCCTGCCCAGCAGGGTTGTGCGTGATGCGTGTCAGGCGCGACCAGTGGTTGTCGCTCGGGGGTGATCGCCGGTGATTCGGGCGCGGTTCGCGCCTCCGAGCGCGGGCGCTCTCCTTCCCGAGGACGTAGCACTTCTCCCATCCCTGCCCGGCTGAGCCGCTGATTCGGGGCGAGCCCGGGCCAGGAGATGTACGTCCGAGAAGGAGGAAATATGGAGTCCCAGGTGCGTGGCGGGACCAGATGGAAGCGGTTCGCTGTGGTCATGGTGCCCAGCGTGGCCGCCACGGCGTGTATAGGTGTCGCCCTCGCGCAGGGCGCTCTCGCGGCCTCGTTCAGCGTGTCCGGCCAGTCGTTCAAGGTGTCCGCCGACCAGCTCGTCGGCACCGGCTTCTCGCAGTACGGCGCCATCGACAGCGGCTACACGCTGGACGGCAAGAAGACGGCGCACCCGGTGGCCGTCTCGGCGTTCAAGCACGCCGAGATCACCAACCTGTGCCAGTCCGTGGTCACGCCCGACGTGCCGATCTTCGGCAACGTCAGCCTGATCCTGCGGGCCGGTGGCGCGGGCGCCGAGAAGGTCCAGGCCGACAACATCTACATCGACGTCGCCGACCTCAACGCCGACGCGACGTTCGAGAACATCGACATCGGTGTGGCCGCCAAGGACGCCTCCAAGGGTCCGGGCATGAAGGGCGGCGGCGAGCAGTCCAACCCGTACGGGTTCGCCCAGCAGGCCGACAAGGCCACGCTGTCCGACGTGAAGCAGACGGCGTGGGCGACCACCGCCGGAACCTTCAAGCTCAGCGGCCTGAAGATGTCGCTGTCGACGGGTGTCAAGGAGTGCTACTAAGCACTCGCTGACGGGCGGGGGAGCCGGTGGCGCCCCCGCCCGTCAACACTCCGGCCGCGTCCTCACGCGCGGCACACATCACCACCACAGCAACGCCGCACCAGGGAGCTGTTTTCCATGAGCGCCGAGACTCCTGCCGCCGCACCCGGCCAGTTCACCCGCCGGAGGCTGCAGTTCCGCGCCTGGCGGGGTACGCGGCCGTTCTGGGCCGGTCTGTTCGTCATGCTCGGCGGCTTTCCGATCATGTACTTCCCGTACGCCCACCTCCAGCTCGGACACCTGACGCTGGCCATGGCGACCACCGCGGGAGCCGGGTCCCTGATCATCGGTGTGCTGCTCATCGTCCTGGGCATCAGCCTCTGGTTCCAGAAGCACGTACGGACCTTCGCGGGCGTCGCCGCGATCCTGCTCGCGCTGGTGTCCATCCCCGTGTCCAACTTCGGCGGCTTCGTCATGGGCTTCCTGCTCGCCCTGGTCGGCGGAGCGCTGGCCGTGGCCTGGGCGCCGGGCACGCCTCCGCAGGAGCAGCCGCCGGCCGAGGCCACCCCGGACGAGGGCGGTACCCCCGACACGGCTCCGCTGCCGCACCAGGGCACGGCCCCGGCGGCCGACGCGGGCCCGGCCGGGCCGTACAAGGCGCCGTGGGAGAACGACCTGTCAGGAACGAGCCCGGCCAACGGGGCGAACGGGAGGCACAGTGCCGGCTGACGAGGTGACCCGCGGGACCGACGTGGACGGGTCCCGCGCGAGAACCGGGCCCCGCCACGCGGCCCCCAGAAAGCCGCTGTTCACCAGGTTCCACATGCCGGCCGGCAAGGCGATAGCCTCGGTGGCCATGCCCACGGCGGTGCTCATGGGCATGGGCTTCACCTCCACGCTCGCCCTCGCCGACAACAACGGCAGCCCGGCCCCGTCGACGTCGGCGAAGAGCCTGACGGCCGACGAGTACAAGGACTGTGTGAAGGCGCTGGACGACGGCTCCAAGGACCCCTCGGCCTCACCGTCGCCGTCCCCGTCCCAGAGCACGACGGCCGCGCCGTCGCCGTCGGAGACCACCGGGAGCGGGAAGACGCAGGAGTCGGGCGGCACCTCTTCGTCGGATTCAGGTTCCGACGGCAGGGACACGCCCGAGCCGACCGCGACCTCGGGGTCCTCCGACTCCGGCTCGGGCTCCGGTTCCTCGGGCTCCGGTTCTTCGGGCTCCGGTTCCTCGGGCTCCGGTTCGTCGGACTCGGGTTCGGGTTCCGCCGGCGCCGGCACGACCACGCCGACGCAGTCGCAGACCCAGAGCGGTGGCGGCACCCTCCTCGACACCATCGGCGACACGCTCGGTGACCTCCTCACCGGCGGCGGCAAGGACTCCGGTACGTCGTCGCAGACGCCGGCCCCGACGCCGTCCGCGTCCCAGTCGTCCGCCACGGACACCCCGTCCACGGACACCTCGTCCGGCGGCGGCAAGGAGTCGGGCGGCGGCAAGGAGTCCGGCGGAGGCAAGGAGTCCGGCGGCACCTCCGACACCGTCAAGGACACGGTGAAGAAGGCCACGGACACGGTCAAGGACACCGTCGACGGCACCACCGGCACCGTCTCCAGGACGGCCGGGGACGCCACGAAGGCGGCCGGTGACGCGACCGGGGCGGACACGCCGGACCCGTCCGCGAGCGAGTCCGCCTCCGCCGACGACTGCCCGGTGGCCACGGACGACGTGGGCGGCGTCGACAACAAGGTGCTGGTGGCGGACGACCCCTGGTACCTGAACGCCAGCTCCCTGCTCCTCAAGGGCGCCGACTACCAGGGGATCGTCGAGGTGAAGACGGCGAACGGCACCACCAAGAAGGTGCTGAAGTACGTCATCTCCGGCGGCACCGACATCGGCGACCTGCACCAGACGGTGAAGGACAAGCAGGCGAACAAGACGTACCACGTCCAGGCGGCCAAGGGCTCGACGTCCACCATCACCGGCGGCGACACGGTGATGTACACCGAGAGCATCTCCGGCAACCTGTTCGGGCTGATCCCGGTGACCTTCAGCCCCGACAGCCCGCCGCCGCTGAACATCCCGCTGATCTACTTCACCAACGTCAAGGTGGTCCAGGCGGCTCAGTTCGGCGGCAACCTGCACGTGCCCGGCATGCACGTGTACACGACCGACTGAGCGGTCGTACAAGCCAGTTCGGGAGCCGCACAACACCGAGGGCGCCCCCCGTCGCGGGGGGCGCCCTCGGCACCTCACAAGACCCTTGCCGGACGGGTCACTTGCTCTGGGTGCCCAGGTGGTGGACGCGGAGCATGTTGGTGGTGCCGGGGACCCCGGGGGGCGAGCCGGCGGTGATGATGAGGGTGTCGCCCGTCTCGAACCGGCCGAGCCGCGCGATCTCCTGGTCCACCAGGTCGACCATCTCGTCGGTGGTGTTCACGAACGGCACGACGTGCGACTCCACGCCCCAGCTCAGGGTGAGCTGGTTGCGGGTGCCCTCGTCGGTGGTGAAGGCGATGATCGGCTGGATCGCGCGGTAGCGGGAGAGCCGGCGCGCGGTGTCACCGGACTGCGTGAAGGCGACCAGGCCCTTGCCGCCGAGGAAGTCGGCGATCTCGGCGGCGGCACGGGCCACCGAACCACCCTGCGTGCGCGGCTTCTTGCCGGGGACGAGGGGCTGGAGCCCCTTGGAGAGAAGCTCCTGCTCGGCCGCGGTGACGATCTTCGACATGGTCTTGACCGTCTCGACCGGGTACGCGCCCACGCTGGACTCGGCCGACAGCATGACCGCGTCGGCGCCGTCCAGGATCGCGTTGGCGACGTCGGAGGCCTCGGCGCGGGTCGGACGCGAGTTGGTGATCATCGACTCCATCATCTGGGTCGCGACGATCACGGGCTTGGCGTTGCGCCGGCACAGCTCGATCAGGCGCTTCTGCACCATGGGGACCTTTTCGAGCGGGTACTCGACGGCGAGGTCACCGCGGGCGACCATCACGCCGTCGAACGCCATCACGACGTCCTCCATGTTCTCCACCGCCTGCGGCTTCTCCACCTTGGCGATGACGGGGACGCGGCGGCCCTCCTCGTCCATGACGCGGTGGACGTCGTGGATGTCCTTGGCGTCCCGGACGAAGGACAGCGCGACCAGGTCGCAGCCCATGCGGAGGGCGAAGCGCAGGTCCTCGACGTCCTTCTCGCTCAGCGCGGGCACGTTGACGGCCGTGCCGGGCAGGTTGATGCCCTTGTGGTCGGAGACGACACCGCCCTCGATGACGATCGTCTTCACCCGCGGGCCCTCGACGTCCAGGACCTTCAGCTCGACGTTGCCGTCGTTGATCAGGACCTGGTCGCCGCGCGAGACGTCGCCCGGCAGCCCCTTGTACGTCGTACCGCAGATGTGCTTGTCACCCGGCACGTCCTCGGTCGTGATGACGAACTCGTCACCGCGCTCCAGCTCGACCGGACCCTCGGCGAAGGTCTCCAGACGGATCTTCGGGCCCTGAAGGTCGGCGAGGACGCCGATGGGACGGCCGGTCTCCTTGGAGGCGGCCCGGACGCGGTCGTACCGCGCCTGGTGCTCGGCGTGGGTGCCGTGGCTGAAGTTGAACCGGGCCACGTTCATGCCCGCCTCGATCATGGCGACGAGCATCTCGTGGGAGTCGACCGCGGGGCCGAGAGTACAGACGATTTTCGAACGGCGCATGGGGCGATCCTATCGGTTTGTTTCGCTACGGAATATTCCGTCTGGCGGAAGATACAAATGAGTGCCGCACCGCTCAGGTGCCATTCAGTTGTTCTTTCCGACCAGTGCGTAGGTCTGCGTCGCGATCTCCAGTTCTTCATCCGTCGGCACCACCGCGACCGCCACCCGGGCGGACTCCGGCGAAATCAGCCGCGGTCCGCCGCCGCGCACGGCGTTCCGCTCCGGGTCGACCGCCAGGCCCAGGCCCGTCAGCCCCGCGATCGCCGCCTCCCGCACCGGTGCCGCGTTCTCGCCGACCCCGGCGGTGAAGGCCACCGCGTCCACCGTGCCGAGCACGGCGTAATAGGCACCGATGTACTTCTTGATCCGGTGAATGTAAATGTCGAAGGCGAGCGCGGCCTCTTCGTCGCCCTCGTCGATCCGGCGGCGGATCTCCCGCATGTCGTTGTCCCCGCACAGACCGAACAGACCGCTCCTCTTGTTGAGAAGAGTGTCGATCTCGTCCATGGACATATCCCCAACCCGGGCCAAATGGAAGATGACGGCCGGATCCAGATCACCGGATCGCGTACCCATCACCAGCCCCTCCAAGGGGGTCAGTCCCATGGAGGTGTCCACGCAGCGGCCCTGCCGCACCGCGGAGGCGGAGGCGCCGTTGCCCAGGTGCAGCACGATCACGTTGACCTCGGACGGGTCCTTGCCCAGCAGCCGCGCGGTCTCCCGGGAGACGTACGCGTGCGAGGTGCCGTGGAAGCCGTAGCGGCGGATGCGGTGGCGGTCGGCGATCTTCGGGTCGATCGCGTAGCGCGCCGCCGGCTCCGGCATCGTCGTGTGGAACGCGGTGTCGAAGACGGCGACCTGCGGCAGGTCCGGGCGCAGCGCCCGCGCGGTGCGGATGCCGGTGAGGTTGGCCGGGTTGTGCAGCGGGGCGACCGGGATCAGCCGCTCGATCTCGGTGAGCACCTCGTCGTCGATGACGGTGGGCTCGGTGAAGAACATCCCGCCGTGCACCACCCGGTGGCCGATCGCGGCCAGCTCGGGCGAGTCCAGGCCCAGGCCGTCCCGGGTCAGCTCCTCGGCGACCGCCTTGAGGGCGGCGTCGTGGTCGGCGATCGGCCCGGTGTGCTCACGGGTGTCGCCGCCGGTGACGCAGGTGTGCTCGATCCGGGAGGTCTGCTCGCCGATCCGCTCGACCAGGCCCACCGCGAGCCGGCTGCTGTCCCGCATGTCCAGCAGCTGGTACTTCACGGACGAGGAGCCGGAGTTGAGGACGAGGACACGGGTGGGGGAGGTCACTGCTGGGACGCCTTCTCGCTGGGGGTCTGGGCGGGGCTCTGGGCCTGGATCGCCGTGATGGCGACGGTGTTGACGATGTCCTGGACGAGCGCGCCCCGGGACAGGTCGTTGACCGGCTTGCGCAGACCCTGGAGCACCGGGCCGACGGCGATCGCGCCGGCCGAGCGCTGCACGGCCTTGTAGGTGTTGTTGCCGGTGTTGAGGTCGGGGAAGATCAGCACGCTGGCCTGCCCGGCGACCTCGGAGCCGGGCAGCTTGGTCGCGGCGACGGACGGCTCGACGGCCGCGTCGTACTGGATCGGGCCCTCGATCTTCAGGTCGGGCCGGCGCGAGCGGGCCAGCTCGGTGGCCTCGCGCACCTTGTCGACGTCGGCGCCCGACCCGGACGTACCGGTCGAGTACGACAGCATCGCGATCCGGGGCTCCACGCCGAACCGCGCGGCCGTGGTCGCCGACTGGATGGCGATGTCCGCGAGCTGCTCGGCGTCCGGGTCCGGGTTGACCGCGCAGTCGCCGTAGACCAGCACCTTGTCGGCCAGGCACATGAAGAACACGGACGAGACGATCGAGGCGTCCGGCTTGGTCTTGATGATCTCGAAGGCGGGCCGGATGGTGGCCGCCGTGGAGTGCACCGAGCCGGACACCATGCCGTCGGCCAGGCCCTCCTGGACCATCAGGGTGCCGAAGTAGTTGACGTCCGACACGACGTCGTAGGCCAGCTCGACCGTGACGCCCTTGTGGGCGCGCAGGGCCGCGTACTTCTCGGCGAAGGAGTCGCGCAGCTCGGAGGTGGCCGGGTCGATCAACTGGGTGTCGCCGAGGTCGATGCCGAGGTCGGCGGCCTTCTTGCGGATCTGGTCGACCGGGCCCAGCAGGGTCAGGTCGCACACGCCCCGGCGCAGCAGCACCTCGGCCGCGTGCAGCACCCGCTCCTCGGTGCCCTCCGGCAGCACGACCCGCCGCTTGTCGGAGCGGGCCTGCTCCAGCAGCTTGTGCTCGAACATCATCGGGGTGACCCGGTCGCTGCTCGGCGCCGAGACCCGGCGGGCGAGGTCGGTGGTGTCGGTGTACCGCTCGAACAGGCCGAGCGCGGTCTCCGCCTTGCGCGGGGTGGCCGCGTTCAGCTTGCCCTCCAGGGAGAACAGCTGCTCGGCGGTGGGGAAGCTGTTGCCGGGCACCGAGAGCACCGGGGTGCCGGGGGCGAGGCGGGCGGCGAGGGTGAGGATCTCCTCGCTCGGCACCTCGTTCAGGGTGAGCAGCACACCGGCTATCGGCGGGGTGCCGGCGCTGTGCGCGGCGAGCGAGCCGACGACCAGGTCGGCGCGGTCGCCCGGGGTGATGACCAGGCAGCCCGGGGTCAGGGCGCCGAGGAGGTTCGGCAGCATCGCGCCGCCGAAGACGAAGCCGAGGGCGTCCCGGGCGAGTCCGGAGTCGTCACCGAGGAGCACCTTCGCGCCGAGAGCCTGGGCGATCTGAGCGACCGTCGGGGCGGACAGGGCCGGCTCGTCGGGGACCACGTACGTCGGCACCGGCAGCCGGTCGGCGAGCCGCTCGGCGATCTCGTCGCGGTCCTCGCGGGCCACCCGGTTGGCGACCATGGCGAGCACGTCGCAGCCGAGGCCGTCGTAGGCGCGGTAGGCGTTGCGGGTCTCGGCCAGCACGGACTCGGCGGACTGCTTGCGGCCCCCGACCACCGGGATGACCGAGGCGCCGAACTCGTTGGCGAGCCGGGCGTTCAGCGACAGCTCGTCCGGGAGCTGGGTGCCGGCGTAGTCGGTGCCGAGGACGAGGACCACGTCGTAGTCCCGGGCCACCAGGTGGAAGCGGTCCACCAGGGCGGAGACCAGCTCGTCGGTGCCCTGCTCGGCCTGGAGCGCGGACGCCTGGTGGTAGTCCATGCCGTAGACGGTCGCCGGGTCCTGCGCGAGGCGGTACCGGGACCGCAGTAGCTCGAACAGGCGATCCGGGCCGTCGTGGACGAGCGGACGGAACACGCCCACCCGGTCGACCTGCCGGGTCAGGAGTTCCATGACCCCCAGCTCCACGACCTGGCGTCCGTCACCGCGGTCGATCCCGGTCACGTACACGCTGCGCGTCACGTGTCCACTCCGTTCCTCATGTCGCTTTCGTCGCCTCTGCGGCATAAAAATCGCTCACCGAGGTGAGCAGAACCCTCTTGACAATACCCCTCTCGAAGGATAAGGCGCCCGTCAGGATCTCACTGGCCCGGTGGACGTGAAAGAATCGACAGCGGCTCACCGGCACCGACAGCGAGCAGGAGACACAGCACGATGCGCATCGGAGTTCTCACCGCAGGCGGCGACTGCCCCGGCCTGAACGCCGTGATCCGGTCGGTCGTGCACCGGGCGGTGGCGCAGTACGGCGACGAGGTCATCGGTTTCGAGGACGGCTACCGGGGTCTGCTCGACCGCCACTACCGCACCCTCGACCTGGACGCGGTCAGCGGCATCCTGGCCCGCGGCGGCACCATCCTCGGATCCTCCCGGCTGGAGCGCGACCGGCTGCGCGAGGCCTGCGAGGGCGCCGCCGACATGGTCGAGGAGTTCGGCATCGACGCGCTGATCCCGATCGGCGGCGAGGGCACCCTGACCGCCGCCCGGATGCTCTCCGACGCCGGCCTCCCGGTCGTCGGCGTGCCCAAGACCATCGACAACGACATCTCCTCCACCGACCGCACCTTCGGCTTCGACACGGCCGTCGGCGTGGCCACCGAGGCGATGGACCGCCTGAAGACCACGGCCGAGTCCCACCAGCGGGTGATGGTGGTCGAGGTCATGGGCCGGCACGCAGGCTGGATCGCCCTGGAGTCCGGCATGGCCGCCGGCGCCCACGGCATCTGCCTGCCCGAGCGGCCCTTCGACCCCGCCGACCTGGTGAAGATGGTCGAGGAGCGGTTCGCCCGCGGCAAGAAGTTCGCCGTCATCTGCGTCGCCGAGGGCGCCCACCCCGCCGAGGGCACCATGGACTACAGCAAGGGCGAGATCGACCAGTTCGGCCACGAGCGCTTCCAGGGCATCGGTACCGCGCTGGCGTACGAGCTGGAGCGGCGCCTGGGCAAGGAGGCCAAGCCGGTCATCCTCGGTCACGTCCAGCGTGGCGGCGTCCCCACCGCGTACGACCGTGTCCTCGCCACCCGCTTCGGCTGGCAGGCCGTCGAGGCCGCCCACCGGGGCGACTTCGGCAGGATGACCGCACTGCGCGGCACCGACATCGTGATGGTGCCGCTCGCGGAGGCCGTCACCGAGCTGAAGACCGTGCCGAAGGACCGGATGGACGAGGCGGAGTCGGTCTTCTAGGCGGTCCGCTTCTCCACCGCCGTCCAGAAGTTCTCCACGATCCGGTCCAGGAACTCCCGCCCGGACTCGCTGGCGCTCCTGCCGCCGCCACCCCAGCTGAGGGTGGCGGCCATGTGCCCCTGGTAGTCCTCGTGGAGCTCTTGGAGCGTGCCTTCGAGGACGTCCGGGTCCAGGGGACCCGCTTGCGCACCGGCCGCACATAGGCCCGCCAGCGGGTGGTCACCGCGCTGTGCAGCAGGTCGGCGAGGGGTGCCTCGCGGCCGGTGACGGCGACGAGGTCGGGCAGGGCGAGTCCGAGGACCTGGGCGAGCGCGGCCGACTGGCGCTCGTCGCCCCGCCACCGCCCGCTCTCCTCCATGCGCAGGTACGAGCGCACGTCCATGCCGACGGCACGGGCGACGTCCTCGGGCGCGACGGCACGGGCGAGGCGATGCTCGCCCAGGGTCCGCGGGCGGGCGAGCAGTTCGCCCGGAGAACACCACAGCACGCCCGCGAGAGCGGTCAGTTCGGCATGGCCCGGGCTGACGGCACCGCGTTCCCAGGCGATCACCAGATCGGGTGTGACATACGGCAGCCCGTACGAGGCCCGCATGCCGTAGGCGACGTGCTCGGGGCCCATGCCGAGCGCGACACGCAGCCGGCGGGCCGCCGGGGCGTTGAACCGAGAAGCTGAGGGTTGGCGCACCCGGCACAAGCTAGGGGTGCGGGGACGGGGTGGCTACGGTCCGTTCAGCCAGGACCACGGATTGTCGGAACGCACAGTTCCGGCCGTTCGGCGGGCAACGGGCGGAACACCCCGCCGGTCCACCGCTCGACCGCCGTCCAAGCTCACCCCTTGACCGCGCCACCGAGGGCGAAGCCGCCGCCCAGCCGCCGGGCCACCAGGACGTACAGCAGGATCACCGGCGTCGAGTAGATCACCGAGAACGCGGCGAGCTGGCCGTACGCCACCATGCCCCGGTTGCCGAAGAAGTCGTTGATGCTCACCGAGGCCGGCATCTGTTCCGGGGTGAGCAGCAGCATGAACGGGACGAAGAAGTTCCCCCACATCATCACGAACGAGAACACGGTCACGACGGCGAGCCCCGGCCCCATCAGCGGCAGCACGATCCGGACGAGGGACTGCGCGGCCGAGGCCCCGTCCGTCCAGGCCGCCTCCTCCAGCTCCGTCGGCACGCCGTCCATGAAGTTCTTCATCAACCAGATGGCGAGGGGGAGTTGGGAGGCGGCGAAGAAGAGGATGGTGCCCTGGAGGGTGTCGATGAGGTTCACCCGGACGAACAGGGCGTACACCGGCACCATGATCGCCGTGATGGGCAGGCTCGTCGCGAACAGGATCGTCAGCAGGAACGGCCGGTTCAGCCGGGACCGGAACCGGGACAGCGGGTACGCGGCGAGGGCGGCGCAGCCGACGGTCAGCGCCGTGGCGCCCCCGCACAGGATCAGGCTGTTGAGCAGCGGGGTGTAGGTGATGTCCGGGGTGAGGATGGCGTCGAAGTTGGCCAGGGTGAGGCCGTCGGGGACCCTGACCCGCAGGCCGGCGTGCGGGTCCACGGCGGACAGCAGCACCCAGGCGAGGGGCAGCGCGAAGGCGGCGGCCACCGCCAGCAGCGAGACATCGGCGGCGAGCCGCCGCGAGGCACGGTTGCGGGCCATCAGACCTCCGTCCGCAGCAGCCGCAGATAGACGACGGAGAACAGGGAGCCGACGACCAGCAGGAGCAGGGCGACCGCTGTGCCGTACCCGATCATGCTGTTCTGGAACGCCTGCTCGTACATGAACAGCGGCAGCGTCTGGCTCCGGTCGCCGGGCCCGCCCCGGGTCATCACCCAGATCAGCCCGAAGACGGAGAGCGTCTGGAGGGTGTTGAGCATGAGGTTGGTGCCGATGGAGCGCCGGATCATCGGCAGCGTGATGTGCCACAGCCGCCGCCAGCCGCCGGCCCCGTCCACCTCGGCGGCCTCCGTGATCTCGGCGGGGATCTCGTCCAGGGCGGCGGAGTACACCAGCATGGAGAACGCCGTCCCGCGCCAGACGTTGGCGAAGGACACCGCGAGGATGGGCAGCGTGAACAGCCAGTTCTGGCGGGGCAGGTGCAGCCAGTCCAGGATCGCGTTCAGGGTGCCCTCGCGCCGGAAGAACGCGTAGAGCAGGAACCCGGCGACGACCTCCGGCAGCACCCACGCGGTGACGACGACCCCGCCGGTGAGGGTGCGGACGGGCTTCGACGCCCGCTTCATCAGCGTGGCGAGGGCCAGTCCGAGGGTGTTCTGCCCGACGAGCGAGGACAGCACCGTGAACACCAGGGTGAGCCAGACGGCGTTCAGGAACGCGTCGTCCTGGAAGGCCCGGCGGAAGTTCTGGAGGCCCACGAAGGAGGAGTGGGCCTGGCCGGTGAGCTGGAGGTCGGTGAAGGCGATCCAGACGCAGTAGGCGATCGGCCCGGCGAGGAACAGGAGCAGCAGGACCAGGGCGGGGGCGACCGGGAGGACCCGGAGGGCCGGGTTCCGGCGCCTCACTTCCAGACCACTTGGCCGCCGGTGACGTCCTTGACCGTGGCGTCGTACTCGCCCGCCGCCTTCTCCACGGACAGGTCACCGGTCGTGACCGCCTCCATGGCCTCCTGCACGGCGGTCGACACCTTCGGGTACGCCGGGTACGCGGGCCGGTAGTGGGTGCTCGCCACCAGGTCGGTGAAGAACTTGATGCCGGGCTGGGCACCGGCGTACTTCGGATCGGCGGCGACGTCCTTGCGGACGGCGATGCCGGAGTTGGCGATGTACCACTTGCGGGCGTTGTCCTTCGTCTGCATCGTCCGGACGAACTCGAAGGCGAGGTCGGGGTTGGCCGCCTTGGCCGGGATGGACCAGGTCCAGCCGCCGGACATGCTCACCTTGCCGGGCGCCTGCCCGTGTTGCGTCGGCATGGCCGCGAGTCCCAACTGCCGGGACCAGTCCGGCCACTCGTGCCCGCTGCCCGGCAGCCAGGCCTGCGGCAGCCACGAGCCGTCGAGGGCGATGCCGAGTTTGCCCTGGGGGAGCAGTTCGCCGTTGACGGTGGTGTTGAAGTTCGGGTCGAGGGCGTCGGAGACGTCGGGGCCGAGCTTGTCCCGGTAGACGGTCTCGACGAACTCCAGCGAATCCTCGAAGCCCTGCGACCCGGTGATCCACTTCTTGCTGCCGCTGTCGTACAGCGGGTCCTGGGTGCCGTCGCCCGTGCCGTACAGGAGCATCTCGAAGCCCTGCATGGTGGCCCGCTCGCCGGCCGGTTTGCCGGTGTAGACGTTGAGCGGGATGACGCCGGGCACCTTCCGCTTGATGGTCCGGGCGGCCGCGAGGACGTCGTCCCAGGTCTTCGGCTGCCAGTCCGACGGCAGTCCGGCCTTCTTGAACACCCGCCTGTCGAACCAGAGGCCGCGGGTGTCGGTCCCGTCCGGGACGCCGTACGTCTTCCCGTCCTGCCCCTTGGCCGCCGCCTTCGCGGTGTCGATGAACTGTCCCCAGTCCGGCCACTTGGCGAGGTAGGGGTCGAGCGGCTTCAGGTACCCGCTGGTGATGTCGGAGTTGATGAGGAAGGTGTCCTCGTAGACCAGGTCCGGGGCGGTGCGCGGGGAGCGCAGCATCTGCTGGAGCTTGGTGTAGTACTCCGAGTCCGGGGCCTTGATCGGCACGAACTCGACCTTCTTGCCGGGGTGTTCGCGCTCGAACTGCTTCTTGATCCCGGCGAGGTAGGTGTCCATCACCTTGACGGAGTTGTCGGTGGACTGCTTGTACGACACCTTGACCGTGTCCGGGCTGCTGCCGGAACCGCTGCCGCAGGCGGTGAGGGCGGTGGCGGCGAGAGCGGCGGTGAGGAGGAGGGAGAGGGGGAGGCGGCGGGAGTGGGCGGCGGTGGGACGCACGGGCATGACCTCCTGAGCACACGTGGGGGTGGCGCGGAGATGACTGCCGTGTGAAGGTAAGAGGAGTGGTCTAGTCAGGTCAATGTGTCTGCGCGGGATTGATCCCCGGCGGGCTACAGGAGATGGTCCGCCTTGCCGGCCTTGATCTCCCGGATGAGCGCGCGGAGGGCTTCGCGGGAGTCGACGAGTGCGCGGTCCTCCTGGCCGGAGAGGGCGATGTAGGCGTTGCCTTCGGGGTCGGTGCCTATGCGGAAGCAGTTGGCGCCCTCTCCGCAGAAGGGTTCTTCCCAGTTGACGTCGGTCATGGCGGCTCTCCTAGAGGTCGTGGGCCAAGGTGTGGATGAAGTCGCGGGAGTCTTCCGGCGTGAGCGCCACGGTGCAGGCTGCGTCCAGTTGGGCTCGGTACTTGCCGAGTTGGACCTCCGAGTCGATGAACTCCGGGCCGTGCGTGCTGTCGAGTTCCACGGTGTCGAGGCGGGGGACAGCCGCTTCGGCGTAGACGACGGACTGCCCAGCCCCCGGGAAGCCACCCGCCTTGAACGGGATGACCCGCAACGTCACGGTCTCGCGCTCGGACATGAGCAGCAGGTGCTCCAGCTGGCGCCGCGCGACTGCGGCACCGCCGAACTCCATGCGGAGGGCGGCCTCGTGGAGAATCACGTCGAGCACCGGAGGGCTCGGGCGGTCGAGCACCTGCTGTCGGTCGATCCGGTGGGCGACGCGGATGTCGACCTCGTCCGAGGGAAGGCGTGGGATCACTGCCTCGAAGACGGCTCGGGCATGGTCGTCGGTCTGGAGCAGCCCCGGCAGGTGCACGGTGACGGCGATGCGTAGGCGTGTGGCGTGCCACTCCATCTCGGCGATGTCCAGGAAGGCGTCTCGGAGTTGGCCCCGGTATGCCTCCCACCAGCCCTTCTGTCGCCCCGTGGCCATGGAGGCGAGGGCCTCGACCAGAGCCTGGTCGGCGCACCCGTAGTTGTCCGCGAGGGTTCGGACGCGTTCGGCGCTGATGCCGGAACGCCCCGATTCCATGTTCGGCACGTTCGTGCGCGGGACGCCCAGAAGTGCGGCGGCTTGCTCTGTGGTGATCCCGGCCGCGACCCGCAACCTGCGCAACTCGGCACCGAGCCGGCGCTGACGCTCCGTCGGAGCGCTCCTCGGTGGCATCCGTCCTCCCGTTCGGCCGTGTGACGGGGACAGTCTGCCGCTGGCGTGACTGATCGGTCCAACAGACTTCGGCGAAGAGTAGTACACGTACTCCTAAAATGCCTTACAGTCGGTGACGAGCCGCTTACGACCCGGCACCGCCGGAAGCGCATCGCGCGAGCCTGCCCGCGTTCTCCTCCCCTGGGAGGGGTGGGCCCGCGCCAGGGAGACAGGCCACCGGGCGCCGGTCGAGCCGTCGGCTCATGCGCAAACCACCCTCACCTGCACCTGTTGGAGGAGTCACCGTGTCCGCACCCGTCACCGTCTCGGCCTGTCCCCTCTCCACCGGCGAACCGCAGGCACCGCCGCCGTCCCCCGCCGCGCTCGCCTACAGCCTCACACTGCCCGCCGGACCGACCAGCCCCCGCGTCGCCCGTGCCGCTGCCCGGGTCGTCCTGCGTACGCACGGGCTGGCCGACATGACGGACGCGGTGGTCCAGGTGGTGGCCGAACTGGTCGGCTGCGCCTGGAAGTTCACCCCGGACAGCGAGGTGTACCTGTCCCTGCGGTACCGGGACGGCGACGTACGCGTGATCGTCTACGACGGACACCCCCGGCACACCCATCCCCGGCTGACGGCGGCCTGCGACTCGCGGAGGCGGGCGGCGCTGCGGGTGCTCGGGTGCGTGGTGCGGGCGTGTGAGGGGGAGTGGGGGTTCGGGGAGGCGCGGGAGCCTGGAGGTGGGACGCGGATGTGGGCGGTGGTTCCTTGGCGGGGGGCTGGGGGGTATGTGGGGGTGGGGTGAGGTGGAGCTGTCAGTCCGGGAGTTCGGCGGCCGAGGCGCGGGCTTGGGCGGCTCGGTCGGGAGCGTTGGCGCGGGTGAAGGCCTCGGCGGACTGAAGGTAGGCGGTGTGGGCTTCGGCGGGGCGGTGGGCTGCCTCGTGGGCGATGGCCAGGCTGTAGAGGGTCTGTCCTTCGCCGTACCAGTCCTCGAATCTCTGGCGACGTTCCAGGGACATGCCGTACGCCTCGATCGCGTCTTCCAGTCGGCCCGCCACCTGCAGGGCGATGCCGAGATTGTTCCAGGAGATGGCCTCGCCGTGGCGGTTCCCGGCGGTCCGGTAGAGGTCGCGGGCGCGGGTGTGGGCGTCGATCGCCTCTTCCACCCGGTTCGCCGACGTCAGGGCGAGGCCGAGGCCGTCCAATGCGCTGGCCTCGCCGTGGCTGTCCCCGGCTGCCTGGAACAGCTCGCGGGCCCGGGCGAAGGCATCGATGGCCTCTTCCGTCCGGTCGCCATTCCACAGGGCGTTTCCCAGGTTGCTCCACGCGCTTGCCTCGCTGATGCGGCTCCCGGCAGCCTGGTAAAGGTCGCGGGCGCGGGTGTGGGCGTCGATCGCCTCTTCCACCCGGTTCGCCGACGTCAGGGCGAGGCCTAGGTGGTCCCACGCGATGGCCTCGCCCAGCCTGTCCCCAGCGAGGCGAGCGGCGTCCCGCGCCGCCTCCGCAACCGTGATCCAGTCATCGAAATGTCGCCGCCAGAGCAGGTACTCCCCCAGACACTGGGCCAGCCGTACCGCCGCGCGCGCGAACCGCTCCTCCCGCCCCCACTCCACCGCAGCCACCAGGCTCGCGCGCTCCCCGTCCAGCCACGCCAGCGCCTGCCCCCGCTCCTTGAAGCGCTCCGGCTCCACCATCCCCGGCAGCCACCGCAACCGGTCGTCGGCCGCATCCGCCCACCGCCAGTAGAACTCCAGCACCCGTTCCCGCGCCGTCTCCCCCTCCTCCCGCAACCCCGCATCCCCGGCCACCACACTTGCCCCGAACCCCCGCACCAAGTCATGCAATCGCCACCGCACCACAGAAGCCGTCCCGACGCCGCCCCGAACCGGCGCGACGAGATGTGTGGCGGCCAGGTCATCAAGCAGTGACAGCACGGACTGCGTGCTCAGGTCCGCGAGGGCCGCGACCGCCTCCGTTCCGGTCTCTGCGCTCGGAGCCAGACAGAGCAGGCGCAGCAGCCGAGCCTGGTCGGGTGGCAGTCGGCGGTAGGAGGTCTCCAGTACAGGGCGCAGCACGAGTGAGCGCCCGTAGAGGTCCGCTCCGGGACTGCCGTGGTCGAGGGCAGCGGTCGTGTCTCCGGCATCCCGGATCTCCGTGACCACGGACGCTACGTCCCGATGGCGGCGCCGACGCAGCATTCCTGCGGCGATCTGCAGTGCCAGGGGCAAGTGTCCGCACAGGTCCGTCAGTTCACGCAGTGCGGCAGGCTCGCGTGCCGGGCGTTCGTCGCGTTCGTCGGTGCTGTGCAGGGCGTGCGTCACCAAGGCGACCGAGTCATCCGGATCGAGCGTCTCAAGGTCGATCAGCCGTACCGGTAGGGCGTCGGGGCGGTCCCGGGAGGTGATGAGCACCCGGTGCCGGTCCGTGCCGGGCAGCAGCGGCACGTACTGGGACGGGTCCGACGCGTTGTCCAGGATCAGAAGTGTCCGGTTCCGCCGTTCGGCGAGGAGTGCGCGGTACGCGTCGTACTGGCGCTCGGTCGTCGGCGGCAGGTCCCGGTCCCGTACGCCGAGCGCGTCGAGCAGGGCCAGGATCGCCTGATCGGCCGTGACCGGGTCGTCGTCGTACCCACGAAGATCCACGAAGAGCGTCCCGCCCGGGAACCAGCCCTTCGCGCACGCCCGGTGCGCCGCCTCCACCGCCAGCGCCGTCTTGCCGATGCCTCCCATGCCGGTGACGGCGAAGATGAGCAGGGGAAGCGCGGTCGTGTCCTCCTCGCCGGGCGCGAGGTGGGGGAGCAGGCGGTCCAGTTCCGCCGACCGGCCGGTGAAGCCGAGGGGGCGCGGCGGGAGGGTGGCGGTCGCGCGCGGGACCGGGCCGTGGACCGTGCCCTTACCGGCTTCCGGCCTGCTTGCCGATGACGGGCCCGTAGAAGGTCCCGCCCCGGAAGTCGATGTGGTCGCCCCGGTACCCCCCTTGGGGTCCCTCCTCGGAGTCGGCGCGCCCGGTCCGGCGTGGCTGGTGCTTGCGCAGCATCGCCACCGCCACGGTCGCCGCCTGCGCGGCCGCCCGCTGCTGCGAGCCGCCCGCGTCGGCCCGGCGCTTGTTGCGGTCCGCGCGGTCGCTGACGCCCCGCACGACGAGGGCGTCCACCTGTCCGCTCAGGTGTGCCGCCTGGGCCGCTCCGGAGCCCTCCATCTCGATGGCGCCCGCGTCGTTGTAGTGGGCCTCGATGTGCCGGGCGACGTCGGACCTGGAGTCGGCCAGTACCACGTCACCGGTCGCGATCGGCGCGAAGTGCACCCTCACGTCCGGCAGGTCCCGGGCCGCGGAACGCGCAGCCTGCTCCAGCGCGTGGGAGCCGGGCAGGGCCCTCGGGCGGACCTTGAAACCGTCGTGGGCCTGCTTGCCGCCGTGGATCTCGTAGACCTGGGTGCCCACCACGACATCGCCGATCTCGATGTCGTCCTTCAGGCTCCCCGCGATCCCCACGAACAAGACGGCCTCGGGGTGCAGCCAGTCGATGAGCTGGGCCGTGAGCGCGGCGGCACGTTCGGCCCCCACTCCGAGCTCGCTGATCGCCAGGTGCCAGGAACTGTTCGGCAGCCGGCCCGTCTCGACGCGGGTCCCCTTGGGGTGGACGCGTTCGTCCCGCTCCGGGAGGTACGCCCGCACAGCCGCGTATTCCAGGGGCAGCGCGGTGAGGACGAGAACAGTGGGCTGAGTCTCCGGCACACTCATAAGGTACTGCCGGTACTGCCGGGGGAAGGGGCTTACGTGCCGGAACGAGACGTCACCGTGGGGCAGTTGCTGCTCACCGAGTACCAGGCCGTCAAGGACGAGCAGAAGACACGGATCGGCTTCCGGGACAACCTGCTGTACGTCACCCTGACCGTGGTGGCGGCCGTCATCGCGGCGGCGGCCCAGGCCAAGCAGCCGGCGATGCTGCTGGCGCTGCCGCCGGTGTGCGTGGTCCTCGGTTGGACGTACCTCGTCAACGATCACAAGATCTCGGCGATCGGGGCGTACGTGCGGGGAGACTTGGGGCCCCGGCTCGCCGCACTGGCCCAGGCGGAGGGCGGCGAGGTCTTCAGGTGGGAGGCCGCGCACCGGGGAGACTCCCGGCGCGTCTCCCGAAAGGTCACGCAGTGCGTCGTGGACCTGCTGGCCTTCTGCGTCGTGCCATCGGGCGCGCTCGTCGTGTACTGGGCGGGTGGTGGCGCCTCGGTCGGGCTGGTGGTCGTGTCCGTGCTGGAGGCGGTCGCGGTCGTGGGGCTGGGGGTGTGCGTGGTGCGGTACGCCGTGCCGTTCGGGGCTGGGGGCGGGACCGGGTGAGCGATGTCGTCGACTTCCGGGGCGGGGATTTCCGGGGGCCGGTTATCGGCAAGGCGGAGTACCGGCAGCAGGCACCGGCGCCAACGGCCCTGGACGCGTTGCCACCGCCGGCCGCTGGATTCACGGGCCGGGACGAGGAGCTGGGCCAGCTGAGGGCCGCGCTCGATCCCTCGGGCCCGGGTGGTGAACAGGCCGTCCTCGTCACCGCCGTCTCCGGGCTCGGCGGCATCGGCAAAACGGCGCTGGCGGTGCGGGCGGCGTACGCGGCGCGGGAGGCCGGGTGGTTTCCGGGCGGCGTGCTCTTCGTCGACCTGCACGGCTACGACGACGCTCCCGTCACGGCGGACCAGGCGTTGCAGTCGCTGCTGCGGGCGCTGGGCGTGGAGCCGGAGCACATTCCGGCCACAGCGGACGAACGGGCGGGGTTGTACCGGTCGGTGCTGGCCGAGCGGGAGGCGGTGCTGGTCCTCGCCGACAACGCGTCGTCGCCGGAGCAGGTGCGGCCGTTGCTGCCGGGGGGCTCGCGGCACCGGGTGCTGGTCACCTCGCGGGATCGGCTGGCTCAGCTGGGGGCGCGGCTGGTGCCGTTGGATCAGTTGACGCCGGAGGCGGCGTATGAACTCCTCGACCGGGCCCTGCGTATCGCCGACCCCGAGGACAACCGGGTTGTCGAGGAGGCGGAGGCGGCGTCACGGCTGGCTGGGCTGTGCGGGTACCTGCCACTGGCTTTGCAGATCGCAGTGAGCCTGTTGGCGGAGGATCCCGGCAAGTCGGTCGCGGAACTCGCCGACGAGTTGGGTACGTCATGCAAGCGGCTCGACGCCCTGGACGACGGTCACCGCAACCTGCGAGCCGCTTTCAACCTCTCGTACCGGAGACTCCCGGCCGAGCACGCACGCCTGCTCAGCCTGCTCGCCCTCGCGCCGGGACCCGAGGTGACCGAGGAGGTTGCCGCCGTGCTGGTTGGAGGGACGGAGCCACCCGCAGCGGGGCTCAAGGCTCTGGTCCGAGCGCACCTGGTGGAGCGGGGAAAGGGCTGTGGGTGTTGGCGGATGCACGACTTGGTACGTGCGTTCGGGCTTGGCGAGCTGGCTAAGGACCCAGAGGCGCGGGATGCTGCGCGGGAGCGGGTGCTGATCCACTACCACCGGTGGGCGGAAGCGGCGGATGATCGGTTGAAGTGGCTCCCCGGGAAACCTGAGCCGACGCGCTTCGCCACCCGGGCCGAAGCGTTGGCTTGGCTGGACAGCGAGCGTACGGGACTGGTGGTTGCGGTGCAGTGGGGACACCACGAGAGGTTCGCTCAAACCGCGGCTCGACTGGGCGAGTGCCTGGTGGAATACCTGGACTGGCGACGGTACTTCGACGACTGGGTTGACGTGGCCACTGCAGCATTGAAGACCGCACGCCGCAGCGGTGATGCCTTGGTGGAGGGCAATGCATGGAACAGCCTTGGGCTGGCGCTGCGGAAAGTGGGTCGGTTACCAGAGGCGATCAACGCCCATCTGCGGGCCCGCGATCTGCATCAGGCCGATGGGGACCCGCATCGCGAGGCCATTGCTTGGGGCAACCTCGGACTGGACCTGCAGGACGCGGGTCGCTCATGGGAGGCGATCGACGCTCACGCTCGTGCTTGCGAGTTGTTCGTGATCGGTGACGATCTCACTCATGAAGGCACGGCGTGGAGCAACCTTGGCGTCGCCCTGTGGGCAGTGGGTCTCATGCAGGAATCGATTGATGCCCTGGTCCTGGCCCGTCACCTGCATCGGGCGACGAAAGACCGCCTGCGTGAGGGCAACGCATCAAACAACCTCGGACTCGCGTTACTGGAGACCGGCCGAGTCCAAGAGGCGTTCGAGGCCTTCAGCGAGGCGATGACCATCTTCCGGGAGAACGAGAACTGGTACGGGGTGGGCAAGAGTCTCCACAATCTCGCCCTCGCTCATATGGCCGCCGACGAGCCCGTCGACGCGGAGAGCTGTTGGCTCTCGGCTGCCAACGCGTACCTCCGCGGCAACGCTTCCGACAAAGCCGCCCAAGCCCGCGCAGCCGCAGCCGCCCTCACCGTCCCTGAGACACCCACCGGTACACCAGCTCCGGCCGACCCACCTGCCCGTACAGCGGGCTCCGGCCGGCCCTTCCCGCGTCCACCAGGTGCTCCAGGTACCGCCGGGCGGTGATCCGGGAGATGCCCACCGCCTCGGCCACGCCGGCCGCCGTGAGGCCCTCCGCAGACGCCTCGCGGAGCGCGGACGTCACCCGTTCCAGCGTCGGCCCGCTCAGACCCTTCGGCAGGGCCGCCGGTGTCGGGGCGCGCAGGGCCGCCAGGGCGCGGTCGACCTCGTCCTGGCCGCTCGCCTCGCCCACCGCCGCGTGGAACTCGGCGTAACGGACCAGCCGATCCCTCAACGTCGCGAAGGTGAACGGTTTCAGGACGTACTGGACGACGCCCAGGGAGACCCCCTCCCGTACCACCGCCAGGTCGCGCGCGGACGTCACCGCTATCACGTCCGCGTGATGCCCGGCCGCCCGCAGGGACCGGGCCAGTTGCAGGCCGTGGACGTCGGGTAGGTGCAGGTCCAGCAGCAGGAGGTCCACCGGCGTGCGGTCCAGCAGGCGCCGTGCCTCCGCCCCCGTGTGCGCCTTCCCGACCGCGACGAAGCCCGGTACCCGGCCGACGTACATCACGTGCGCGTCGGCGGCCACCGGGTCGTCCTCGACGACGAGGACACGGATGGGCTGCTCCTCGTGCGTCATCGGGCGCCGCCCGTGGACGTGCGCAACGGCAACCGCACCTCGAACACCGCTCCGCTCTCCTCCGCCTCGGCCACCGTCAACGTGCCGTCGTGGCGGTTCACCGCCTGCCGGACCAGGGCCAGCCCGAGTCCCCGCCCCCCGGGTTCGGCCGGCTTGGTGGAGAACCCCCGCTGGAACACCAGGTCGGCGTGGGCGGGGTCGACCCCCGGGCCGGTGTCCGAGACGCGGAGCACCACTTCGGCGGCCGTAGCGTACGCCGTCACCGTCACCCGGGCCCGCGCGCTGCCCTGCGCCGCGTCCACCGCGTTGTCGATCAGGTTGCCGAGGATGGTCACCAGGTCGCGGGCGGACAGGCTCTGAGGGAGCAGACCGTCGTCCAGCCGGCTGTCCGGCGAGACCACCAGCTCCACGCCCCGCTCGTTCGCCTGCGCGGTCTTGCCCAGCAGCAGCGCGGCCAGCACCGGCTCGCCGACCGCCGCCACCACCTGGTCGGTCAGGGCCTGCGCCAGCTCCAGTTCGGCCGTGGCGAACTCCACGGCCTCCTCGGCCCGGCCCAGCTCGATCAGGGAGACGACCGTGTGCAGGCGGTTCGCCGCCTCGTGCGCCTGTGAGCGCAGCGCCTGGGTGAAGCCCCGTTCCGAGTCCAGCTCACCCATCAGCGACTGGAGTTCGGTGACGTCGCGGAGCGTCACGACCGTGCCCCGCTGTTCACCGCCCGACACCGGGGACGTGTTCACGACCAGCACCCGGGACGCCGTCAGGTGCACCTCGTCCACCCGGGGCTCCGAGGACAGCAGGGCGCCCGTCAGCGGGGCGGGCAGACCCAGGTCGGCCACCGAGCGGCCGACCACGTCCTCCTCCGGGCCCACGCCCAGCAGGTCCCGGCCGCCGTCGTTGATCAGCGCCACCCGGTACCGGCCGTCCAGCATCAGCAGCCCCTCGCGGACGGCGTGCAGCGCCGCCTGGTGGTAGTCGTGCATCCGGCTCAGCTCGGTGGCGTTCATGCCGTGGGTGTGGCGGCGCAGCCGGGCGTTGATCACGTACGTGCCGACCGCGCCCAGCAGCAGCGCCACGCCCGCCACCCCGAGCAGGGCCGTGACCTGGTCCTGGACCCGGGCGCTGATCGTCTCCACCTTGATGCCGGCGCTCACCAGGCCGACGATCCGGCCGTTGTCCGAGATGGGGGTCACCGCGCGGACGGACGCGCCGAGCGTGCCGGTGTAGGTCTCGGTGAAGGTACGGCCGTGCTGGGCCGGGCCGATGTTGCCGAGGAAGCGTTTGCCGATCTGGTTCTGATCGGGGTGGGTCCAGCGGATGCCGGACGGGTTCATGATCGTCACGAAGTCGACGTTGGCGTCCCGCATGACCTGGAGGGCGTACGGCTCCAGCCGGGCCGTGGGGTCGGGGGTGCGGATCGCCTCGCGGACCGAAGGGGAGTCGGCGATCGACCGGGCCACCGCCGTGGCCTGCCGGGCGGCGGCGTCCTCGGCCTGCCGCTGGTCGCTGACGTAGGTGAACAGCGCGTACCCGGCCACCACCACCGCTATCAGCACGGCCTGCATGGCGAACAGCTGGCCGGCCAGGCTCCGGGGCCGCGGGAGGGTGGGTACGCGCATGTCAGCAGTGTGCCTCTCCGGTTAAGCGTGAACTAAATGAACGGAAGGGTGACCGCCCTCACAGGCCGGGAGATAGTCACGGCATTCCCCAGAAACGCCCGGACGTGAGCCGCACGCCGGTTGTTCGCCGACGAAGACGTCAAGGAGGGCAGTCGTGGCCGCCAGCACCCCCGATACGGCACCTGCCGCACCCCGCGTGAAGCGGGACCGGACCCATTACCTGTACATCGCCGTCATCGTGGCGGTCGCGCTCGGCATCGGCGTGGGCCTGATCTGGCCCGATGCCGCGGTGGAGCTGAAGCCGCTGGGCACCGGGTTCGTGAACCTGATCAAGATGATGATCTCGCCGATCATCTTCTGCACGATCGTGCTCGGCATCGGATCGGTACGGAAGGCCGCCAAGGTCGGCGCCGTCGGCGGTATCGCCCTCGGCTACTTCCTCGTGATGTCGCTCGTCGCGCTCGCCATCGGGCTCGTCGTCGGCAATGTGCTGCACCCCGGTGACGGGCTGCACATCACCAACGCCATCAAGGCGACCGGGCACGACCAGGTGTCGCCGGACGCGCTGCCGCCCGTCGACTTCGTGCTGTCGATCATCCCGACCACGTTCGTCTCCGCGTTCACCGAGGGCCAGGTGCTCCAGACGCTGCTGGTGGCCCTGCTCGCCGGGTTCGCGCTCCAGGCCATGGGCTCGGCCGGACAGCCGGTGCTGCGCGGCATCGAGCACATCCAGCGGCTCGTCTTCCGCATCCTGTCCATGGTGATGTGGGCGGCGCCGATCGGTGCCTTCGGTGCCATCGCGGCGGTGGTCGGTTCGGCCGGCATCGACGCGCTCAAGAGCCTCGCCGTGCTGATGCTCGGCTTCTACGTCACCTGCTTCCTGTTCGTCTTCATCGTGCTCGGCGCGCTGCTCCGGGTCGTCGCGGGCCTGAACGTCTTCTCCCTGTTCAAGTACCTCGCCCGGGAGTTCCTGCTGATCCTGTCGACCTCTTCGTCGGAGTCCGCGCTGCCGCGGCTGATCGCGAAGATGGAGCACCTGGGCGTCAGCCGGCCGGTCGTCGGCATCACCGTGCCGACCGGGTACTCGTTCAACCTCGACGGCACGATGATCTACATGACCATGGCGTCGCTGTACATCGCGGACGCGCTGGGTACGCCGATGTCGATCGGCGAGCAGATCCCGCTGCTGCTGTTCCTGCTGCTGGCCTCGAAGGGCGCGGCCGGTGTCAGCGGTGCGGGCCTCGCCACCCTGGCCGGCGGTCTGCAGTCGCACAAGCCGGCGCTGGTGGACGGGGTCGGGCTGATCGTCGGCATCGACCGCTTCATGAGCGAGGCGCGGGCGCTGACGAACTTCGCGGGCAACGCGGTCGCGACGGTGCTGGTCGGCACGTGGACCAAGGAGATCGACAAGGTCCGGGTGCGGCGGGTGCTGGCCGGGGAGCTGCCGTTCGACGAGACCACCCTGTTGGATGAGGGCGGGTCCGAGGTGAAGGAGGTTCCCGAGCCTCGGGAGGACGGCGAGAAGGAACTCGCCAAGGCCTGATCCACCCTGTAGTTCCGGACGTCCGGCCCCGCCTGAACCCGGGCCGGGCGTTCGGGTGCCGCCGCCGGGCGGCTGAGGCTCCCCCGTGCCTCAGCCGCCCGGCTTTCCTCTTTCCGCCCGGACACCCCATTGCTACGACACCTCGGCCACCAGCTCGGTGGCCCGTGAGGCGGGTACGCCCGCCGCGGTCAGGACGGCGACCGTGGCGGAGCGGCCCGCCTCTTCCGCTGTCAGGAGCCCGTCGTTCACCGCCTCCATCACCGCGAACAGCATCTGCTCGTGCACGTACGCCAGGGCCGGCGCGGGCAGCGGGGAGCTGAAGGCGCCTTCGTCCAGGCCGCGCTGGAGGAGGCGGATCTTGTTCTCGCGCAGCGGCGCGAGGCGTTCGCGGATGCCCTGCACGGTGACCGTGCGCTGGGCCAGGGCGATCAGCAGCCGGTAGCGGTCGGCGACCGGCCACAGGGCGAGCACCGAGCGGGCCACGGCCTCCGCCGGGTCGGTCACTCCGGCACGGGCCCGGGCGTCCGCGTCCGCCAGCGCCTGCACCGCTCCGTCGACCAGGGTGCCGATCAGCGCCTCCCGGCTGGGGAAGTGGCCGTAGACCGTCCGTCGTACGACTCCTGCCGCGCGCGCGATCTGGTCCATGGAGGCGTCGGGGTCGCGCAGCAGCTCGGCGAGGGCGACGTCGAGGATGCGGCGCCGGTTGGCGTCGGCGCGGCTGGTGTTACCCGTGGTCATGGCGGTCATTGTGCCTCCCCGGAGGTTTGCCGGGCGTCTTCCGGTCGACTTGCACAGCGTTGTGCATCGACGTACATTGCACATGGTTGTGCAATTGCACGCCATTGTGCAAGTCCTGTCGCGTACCCGAGGAAGGCGACCCCTGCCATGCGACTCGTCATGACCGAACCGGTCGGAAGGACGGACCGCCCCTACGCCCGGAGGTGGTGGGCGCTGCTGGTGCTCTGCCTCAGCCTGTTGATCATCGTGATGGCGAACACCGCCCTCACGGTCGCGGCACCCGACATGACCCGGGACCTCGGGCTCTCCAGCGCCGACCTGCAATGGGTGATCGACGGCTACACCGTCCCCTACGCCGCGCTGATGCTGCTGCTCGGCGCCATCGGCGACAAGTACAGCCGGCGCGGCGCGCTCGTCCTCGGCCTGGTGGTGTTCGGCGGCGGCGGCGTCTTCGGGTACCTCGCCGACAGCGCGGCCACCGTCATCGCGGCGCGGGCCGTGATGGGCGTCGGCGCGGCGCTGATCATGCCGGCCACGCTGTCCCTGCTGGCCGCGACCTTCCCCCGCGCCGAGCGGGCCAAGGCGATCACCCTGTGGACCGCCACCGCGGGGCTCGCCATCGCCGCCGGACCGGTCGTCGCCGGCGCCCTGCTGCGCGACCACGGCTGGTCCTCGACCTTCCTGATCAACGTGCCCGTCGCGGCCGTCGCGATCGTCGCCGCCCTCGTCCTCGTGCCGCCGTCCCGGGCCGGCCACCACGACCGCGTCGACTACGTCGGCGGGCTGCTGTCGGTGCTGTGGACCGGCGCGCTCGTCTACATGATCATCGAGGGTCCGCACTTCGGCTGGGGCACCAAGGCCGTCGCCGCGGCGGTGACCGCCGGTGTGGGTCTGGTCGCCTTCGTGCTGTGGGAGCTGCGCCACCCGCGCCCGATCCTGGACGTGCGCCGCTTCACCGGCCGCCGCTTCGCCGGCTCCAACCTCGCCGTCGCCCTGTTCTTCCTGGCCGTCTTCGGCGCCTTCTACTACCTCACCCAGCACCTCCAGTTCGTCCTCGGCTACGACGCCCTGGAGACCGGTGTGCGCATGCTCCCGCTCGCCGGCGCCGTCTTCGTCGGCTCCGCGCTGACCGGCTGGCTCACCCCGCGCGTCGGCATGAAGTGGACCGTCAGCGCGGGCATGGTCGGCGGTACGACCGCCCTCGCCCTGCTCACCCGGGTGGACGCGGGCTCCACGTACGGAGACTTCGTGGCGCCCCTCGTCATCCTGGGCCTCGCCATCGGCCTCGCCCTCTCGCCCTGCACCGACGCCATCATGGGCGCGTTCCCGGAGTCCGAGCTGGGCGTCGGCGGCGCTGTCAACGACACCTCGCTGGAGCTGGGCGGCTCGCTCGGCATCGCGATCCTCGGCTCCCTGCTCGCCACCTCCTACGGCGACCATCTGAGCGACGCCACCGCCGGCAGCAAGCTCCCGGCGAGCGCCCTGGACACCGCACAGGACTCGGTCGGCGCCGGGTACGCCGTCGCGCAGGGCATCGGCGAGAAGGCGCAGCAGGCCGCCGCGCGGGCCCAGCAGGCGAGCGACCCGCAGCAGGCCGCGCAGCTCAAGCAGCAGGCCGGTGAGCTGGCCGCCGGCGCCCGGCAGATGGCCGACGCGGTGGGCTCCGCCTTCTCCGACGCGGTCGCCCGCACGAGCCTGGTCGGCGCGGTGATCCTGGGTGTCGGCACCGTCCTGGTGGCCGTCCTGCTGCCGCGCCGCGAGGCCGGCGCGCCGCAGACCGCGACCGAGGAGAGGGAGCTGGTGGACAGCGCGGCCGAGTGACCGACCGCTCCCCTCGTCCGTGCCGTTCCGGGCCGACCGGAACGGCACGTTCGTGTACGACGTCCGTACGGTTGGTGTCCATACGAGTGCGGAGGCATGGGGGATGAAGATCGACTGGGACCGGCGGACCTGCGCGCGCAAGGGCCATGTGACCTACGCGCCGGACGACCCCCGGCTGCGCGTCCGGCTGCACGCGCGGACCGCGCTCGGGGACGTCTGGCGGTGCCTGCGCTGCGGTGACTTCGTGCTCGGCGAGCCGCACGGCTCGGGTCCGGCCGCCGACGCGCCGCTGGTGCCGCGCGGCACGGTGCTCCGGGACCTGTTCGTCCTGCGCTTCCTCGCCGTCGAGCGGGCCCTGCGCGGGGTGTTCATCGTGCTGGTCGCGATCGCGGTGTGGAAGTTCAGCAACAGCCAGGACGCGGTGCGCCGCCTGTTCGACGAGTACCTGGACGTCTTCCGGCCGGTCTTCCGGCACTTCCACTACGACCTGGACCACTCGCCGGTCATCGGTTCCGTCCAGAAGGCGTTCGGCTACCGGCACTCCACCCTCCTGCTGGTCGCCGGACTTCTGCTGGCCTACGCGCTCATCGAGCTGATCGAGGCCGTCGGTCTCTGGTACGCCAAGCGCTGGGCGGAGTATCTGACGGTGGTCGCGACGGCCGCCTTCCTCCCGCTGGAGATCTACGAACTCACCGAGCACATCAGCTGGCTGAAGATCGCCACGCTGGTGCTGAACATCCTCGCGGTCCTTTACATCGCCCTGACCAAGCGGCTCTTCGGTCTGCGCGGCGGGCGGCGGAAGTTCGAGGAGGAACGGCACAGCGCCTCGCTGATGGAGGTGGAGGAGTCGGCGGGCGTGGTGTCGGCACCGCTGTAGACCCGGTCCCGCCCATCAAAAAATCCCCTGAGCAATTGCGCTCGGGGGATTGCTGTGCGTATATTCAATGATTCGTGACTTCATTGAGGAAGAGTCACGGAGTAATTCACTGAACACAGTATATCCGGGCGGGAGCGGAATTGTCAAACACCGACTTTCCAGACGATGAAATCCGGCACGAACAGGAATTCATCGACGGACTGTACGCGCGCGTGGACGTGCTGCGCGGCGAGGCCGAGACCTCCGTCGCCGACGCGCTCGCCCAGGGCGACAAGCCCATGCAGGCCCGGCTGGAGCGGGACATCCTGGTCGCCGAGCGCTCCGGACTGCTCGCCGCGCTGAACGCCGTGGACGGCTCGCTCTGCTTCGGCCGGATCGACCTCGCCGACGGCACCAAGCACCACATCGGCCGGATCGGGCTGCGCGAGGACGACGCCGAGCGCACGCCCGTCCTCATCGACTGGCGGGCCGACGTCGCCCGTCCCTTCTACCTGGCCACCGGCCACACCCCGATGGGCCTGCGCCGCCGCCGGCACATCGCCTCCGAAGGCCGGACCGTCACCTCCCTGCACGACGAGATCCTCGACCTCGGCGACGCCACCCGCACCGGGCACGAGGACCACAATGGCGACGCCGTCCTGCTGGCCGCGCTGAACTCGGCCCGCACCGGCCGGATGAGCGACATCGTGCAGACCATCCAGGCCGACCAGGACCGCATCATCCGGGCGCCGCACCGGGGTGTGCTGGTCGTGGAGGGCGGCCCCGGCACCGGCAAGACCGCGGTCGCCCTGCACCGCGCGGCCTACCTGCTGTACGAGCACCGCGAGCTGCTGGCCCGCCGCGCCGTCCTCATCGTCGGCCCGAACCCGGCCTTCCTCGGCTACATCGGCGAGGTGCTGCCCTCCCTCGGCGAGACCGGGGTGCTGCTGGCCACGGTCGGCGAGCTGTTCCCCGGCGTGAAGGCCACCGCCGCCGACCCGCCCGAGGCCGCCGCCGTCAAGGGCCGCGCCGGCATGGCCGACGTGCTCGCCGCCGTCGTACGCGACCGGCAGGCCCTGCCCGACCCGGTCATCGCGATCGAGCACGACCGTGAGGTGCTCATGCTGGACGACGGCCTGGTGAACGTCGCCCGCGAGCGCACCCGCGCCGCCAAGCTGCCCCACAACGCCGCCCGCGAGTACTTCGAGGGGCACATCCTCAACACGCTCACCGAGCTGTACGCCGAGCGCGTGGGCACCGACCCCTACGACGGCAGCAGCCTGCTCGACGCCTCCGACATCACCCAGATCCGCGACGAAATCGCCGAGAACCCCGAGGTCTGGGACGCCATCGACCGGCTCTGGCCCCGGATCACCCCGCAGCGGCTGGTCGCCGACTTCCTCGCCGAGCCCGACGGCTACCTGCCGAAGGAGGACGCCGACGCGATCCGCCGCCCGGTGACCCGCGCCTGGACCGTCGCCGACGTACCCCTGCTGGACGAGGCGGCCGAGCTCCTCGGCGAGGACGACCGGGTGGCGCGCGCCCGCGCCGAACGCGAACGCGAGACGCAGGTGGCGTACGCCCAGGGCGTCCTGGACGTCTCCTACGCCTCCCGGACCTATGAGTTCGAGGACAAGGAGGAGGACGACCCGGACGCCTCCGAGGTGCTGTCCGCGCACCACATCATCGACGCGGAGCGGTTCGCCGAGCGGCACGAGGAGGCCGACCACCGCAGCGCCGCCGAGCGGGCCGCCGCCGACCGCACCTGGGCGTTCGGGCACATCATCGTGGACGAGGCGCAGGAACTGTCGCCGATGGCCTGGCGGCTGCTGATGCGGCGCAGCCCGACCCGTTCGATGACCCTGGTCGGCGACCCCGCCCAGACGGCGGAGGCGGCCGGCGTCGGCTCCTGGGCGGACATCCTCACCCCCTACGTCGAGGACCGCTGGGAGCACACCCGGCTGGGCGTCAACTACCGCACCCCCGCCGAGATCATGGACCTGGCGGCGGCCGTGGTCCGCGCCGGGAACCCGGACTTCGCACCGCCGAGTTCCGTCCGCTCCACCGGCGAACGCCCCTGGGTGCGGCGGGTGACCGACGACCTGCCCGGCGCGGTCGCCAAGGCGGTCGCCGAACTCACCCCGGCCGAGGGCCGGCTCGCGGTGATCGCCCCGCGCGGTCTGCACCGCGCCCTGGCCGCCCGCCTGGACGGCGTCACGGCCGGCGCCGAGCCCGACCTGACGCGGACGGTCGTCCTGCTCGACCCCCGGCAGTCCAAGGGCCTCGAATTCGACTCCGTGCTGGTGGTCGAGCCGGGCGCCTACGGCACGAGCGACCTGTACGTCGCCCTGACCCGGGCCACCCAGCGGCTCGGGGTGCTGCACACGGGGCCGCTGCCGGCGGGTCTGGCCGACACGGAGTGACGGTGGGGACGGAGGGGGCCCGGGGCGACGGCCGCCGGGCCCCCGCTCGGCCCTGATCGCCTTTCCTCAAGAGCCGGACGGATCGCTTCCGTGCCGCTCCTCCGCGGCGCCGGGCGTCGTGCGCAGGTCCATGTCCTCGGCCGACGTCAGCCCCTTCCCGGGACGCGCCCGGAAGGCCGCCGTCCAGGCCGTGGGCGGGCAGGAGCGGCCGTTGGGGTGCCGCTCGCGCAGCCGCGCCCGCGTGCTGTCCCGGACGACGACCCGGCCGTCCTTCCTGGACGCCACCGTGAGCCGCACCGGCACCGGGCCCGCGCCGATGTCGTCCGGCAGCCGCACCGACACCCTGGCGAGCGGGTCCCCGGGGTCGCCGGACGCCCGCTCCTCGCACGCGCCGTCCACGCACAGCCGTACCGTCACCGCGTCCCGCTGCTCACCGAAGTCCGCGGGCCGCCACAGCACGGCGACGCCCGACTCCATGTCCGCCTGGGTGCACGCCCTGCCCTGCGCACAGCCCGTCAGGGCCGCCACCGCGCCCAGAGCCACCACGACCCGCCGCATGTCCTCCACCTCCGCCCCACCGGGCGCCGAGCGTAGGCGCGGGGCGGGGCGGAGGGCAGAGGCCGGGTCAGGCCGGGCGCAGCCACACCGTCGCCAGCGGGGGCAGGGTCAGCCGGATGCTCGCCGGGCGGCCGTGCCAGGGCTGGGGCTCGGGCTTGACGACGTCCGGGTGGGTGACGTCGCCGCCGCCGTAGCGGGCCGCGTCGGTGTTCAGGACCTCCACCCAGGCCGGCACCTCCTCCGGCACCCCGAGGCGGTAGTCGTGGCGGACCACCGGAGCCAGGTGGGAGACCGCGAGCAGCGGGGTGCCCTCGGCGTCGTGGCGCAGGAACGCGAAGACGTTGTCGTCCGCCGCGTCCCCGGTGATCCACTCGAAGCCCGCCGGGTCGGTGTCCCGCTGCCACAGCGCCGGGGTCGCCCGGTAGACCGCGTTCAGGTCCCGGACCAGGTCCCGCACTCCCCGGTGGTCCGCCTCGGCGCCGTACGCCGGGTCGAGCAGCCACCAGTCGGGGCCGTGCGCCTCGGACCACTCGGCACCCTGCGCGAACTCCTGCCCCATGAAGAGGAGTTGCTTGCCCGGGTGGGCCCACATGAAGGCCAGGTAGGCGCGCAGGTCGGCGCGTTGCTGCCACCAGTCGCCGGGCATCTTCGACACCAGGGACCGCTTGCCGTGTACGACCTCGTCGTGGGAGATCGGCAGGACGTAGTTCTCGCTGTACGCGTACACCATCGAGAACGTCATCTCGTGGTGGTGGTACGCGCGGTGCACGGGGTCGTGGCTCATGTACTGGAGCGAGTCGTGCATCCAGCCCATGTTCCACTTCAGGCCGAAGCCGAGGCCGCCGAAGCCGCTCGGGCCCTTGTGGTGGGTGGGCCGGGTGACTCCGTCCCAGGCCGTGGACTCCTCGGCGACGGTCACCACGCCCGGGCAGCGCCGGTACACGGTGGCGTTCATCTCCTGGAGGAAGGCCACCGCGTCCAGGTTCTCCCGGCCGCCGTGCTCGTTCGGCGTCCACTGGCCCGGCTCGCGCGAGTAGTCCAGGTAGAGCATCGAGGCGACCGCGTCCACGCGCAGCCCGTCGATGTGGAACTCCTCGCACCAGTACACGGCGTTCGCGACGAGGAAGTTGCGCACCTCGCGCCGGCCGAAGTCGAACTCCAGCGTGCCCCAGTCCGGGTGCGCGGCCCGCAGCGGGTCGTGGTGCTCGTACAGCGGACGCCCGTCGAACTGAGCGAGCGCCCACTCGTCGCGCGGGAAGTGCGCCGGCACCCAGTCCATCAGCACCCCGATGCCGGCCTGGTGCAGCTTGTCCACCAGGTACTTGAAGTCGTCGGGGGTGCCGAGCCGGGCCGTCGGCGCGTAGAACCCGGTGACCTGGTAGCCCCAGGAACCGCCGAAGGGATGCTCGGCGACCGGCATCAGCTCGACGTGGGTGAAGCCCATCTCCTTCACGTATGCGGGGAGTTGCTCGGCGAGCTGGCGGTAGGTCAGCCCGGGGCGCCAGGACGGCAGGTGCACCTCGTAGACCGAGAAGGGGGCCTCGTGCACCGGGGTGTCCGCCCGGTGCGCCAGCCACTCGTCGTCACCCCACTCGTGGTGCGAGGCGTGCACGATCGAGGAGGTGGCGGGCGGGACCTCGGTACGGCGGGCCAGCGGGTCGGCCCGCTGGGTGCGTGAGCCGTCCGGGCGGGTGATCTCGAACTTGTACAGCTCGCCCTCGCCGATGCCCGGCACGAACAGCTCCCAGACCCCGGTGCCGCCGAGCGAGCGCATCGGGAAACCGGTGCCGTCCCAGAAGTTGAACCCGCCCGTGACCCGCACGCCCCGCGCGTTCGGCGCCCATACCGCGAACCGGGTGCCGGTGACGCCCTGGTGGGTGGTGACATGTGCGCCGAGCGCCTGCCAGAGCTGTTCGTGCCGGCCCTCGCCGATCAGGTGCAGGTCCAGCTCGCCGAGGGTGGGCAGGAAGCGGTAGGCGTCCTCGGTCTCGTGCACCGTGCCGTCGTACGTCACCAGCAGCCGGTAGCCGGGGACCTCGGTGAGGGGGAGCAGGCCGGAGAAGAAGCCGTCGCCGTCGTCGTGCAGCTCCGCCCGCAGCTCGCCCGAGACCACGGTGACCGCCCGCGCGTACGGGCGGAACGCGCGGAAGGCGACCCCGCCCGGCACCGGGTGCGCGCCCAGCACGGAGTGCGGATCGTGGTGGGTGCCGTGCAGCAGCCGTGCGCGGTCCCCGGCGTCGACGGCCGGGGACACGGCGACCTCCGCGACGGGGGCCGGCGCCGGCCCGGGGACCTGCACGGCGGGGGCCTGCGCCGGGATCTCCGCGGCCGGGGTCTGCGCGGGCGCCTCCGCGGCGGGGGCCGCCGCCTGCGCGGGGACCTCCCGCGCGGGCGGCTTCCTGGCGGCGGCCTCCTTCCTGGCCGCGGACTCCTTCTTGGCCTTGGCTTCCTTGTGGGCCTTGGATTCCTTGTGTCCCTTGGGGGTCACGGACGAGCCTCCTGGTCGGGCAGGGCGAGGCGGCGCACCGCGTTCAGCGGCACGGGGAGCCAGTCGGGCCGGTGCCGGGCCTCGTAGACGACCTCGTAGACCGCCTTGTCGGTCTCGTAGGCCCGCAGCAGCACCGGGTCGGTACGCGGATCGCGGCCGGCCACCTCCGCGTACCCGGAGCAGTAGGCGGCCCGGCAGGTGTGCGCCCAGTCCGGGGCGGGCGGGGTCGCCGAGTGGGCCGCGTAGTCGAAGGAGCGGAGCATCCCCGCGATGTCCCGCACCGGCGGCTGCGGCATGCGCCGCTCGGCCAGTGGCCGGGCCGGTTCGCCCTCGAAGTCGATGAGCGACCAGGCGCCGGACGGCGAGCGCAGGCACTGGCCCAGGTGCAGATCGCCGTGGACGCGCTGGGCGGTCCAGGTGCGGCCCTCGGCGGCGAGCGTGCCGAGCGCCTGGTACGCCGAGCGCAGCCCGCGCTCGTACGGCCGCAGCGCCGGCACCGCCTGCACGGCCGCCGCCAGCCGCTCGGTCATGCCGTCGACCAGCGCCTCCAGCTGGGCGTGGCCGAGGGTGACCGTCGGCAGGGCCCGGGCGAGCGCGGTGTGCACCTCGGCGGTGGCCCGGCCCAGCGCGCGGGCCTCGGCGGCGAAGTCCTCGCCCTTGGCCAGTTCGCGCAGCGCCAGCTCCCAGCCGTCGGCGGCGCCGCTCACGAACGGCTGGAGAACGGCCAGGACGTAGGTGTCCGCCGCCACCTCGGCGTGCAGCCAGGCCGTCGGCGCGGGCACCCTCGGGCAGTCCTCGCGGGCCAGGGCGAGGGGGAGCTCCAGGTCGGGGTTGACGCCGGGCACCACCCGGCGCAGCAGCTTGAGGATGAACGTATCTCCGTAGACCACGGAGGAGTTGGACTGTTCGGCGGTCATCAGCCGGGGCACGAGGCCGGGCCGGATCTCCTGCGCCGGGTCCCGTTCGAAGCACAGCCCGCCGATGCGGGCCTGGGTGCGCAAGGCCTCCAGGAGCACTTCGGCGGGCCGGGTGTCGTACAGGGCCTCGTACACCGTGCGTCCGGCGAGCGGGCCCTCGGTCACGTGTCCGATCAGCGCGGGCGCCAGCCGGGGCGGCAGCGCCTCGCGCACGCCTATGAGGAGCTGGTAGCAGTCACCGGGGTGCGGCGGGGCGCCGGGCACGGGGGGCTGGTGGACGCGTACCAGCAGGTGGTAGAGGCCCAGCCGGCCGTCGGGCGGCAGCAGTTCGGTCACGGACACGGGGGTGAACCCGGTGACCGGGCGGCCCTTGCCCGCGAACCAGCGCTGCCGGGGCAGCCAGGTGCGCAGCAGGGGGTCGAGCGAGGCGAGGACTGAACCGGTGGTGCCGGAAGAGGTGACCGTTTCCGCCATGGGCGTCACGTCCTTTCCCCGGGGGGCGTCGGGGTGTTACTGATGCGTGCCCCGGGTGGGGCGGTGGAAACGCCGCACCGCCCCGCCCGGGCCCGCGCTATACGGGTTCCCTGCGCAGCCGGAACCAGTAGAAGCCGTGTCCCGCGAGGGTGAGCAGGTACGGCAGCTCGCCGATCGCCGGGAACCGGACCCCGCCGAACAGCTCGACGGGGTGCCGCCCGCCGAACCGGCTCAGGTCCAGCTCCGTGGGCTGGGCGAAGCGGGAGAAGTTGTGGACGCACAGCACGAGGTCGTCCTCGTACTCGCGCAGGAAGGCGAGCACCGCCGGGTTCGACGACGGCAGCTCGGTGTAGGACCCCAGACCGAAGGCGGGGTTCTGCTTGCGGATCTCGATCATGCGGCGGGTCCAGTGCAGCAGGCTGGACGGTGAGGCCATGGACGCCTCGACATTGGTGACCTGGTAGCCGTAGACCGGGTCCATGATCGCGGGCAGGAACAGGCGTCCCGGGTCACAGGACGAGAAGCCGGCGTTGCGGTCGGGGGTCCACTGCATGGGGGTGCGGACGGCGTCGCGGTCGCCGAGCCAGATGTTGTCGCCCATGCCGATCTCGT
>NZ_JBIRJA010000014.1:0-166459 GCF_044329325.1 Streptomyces sp. NPDC017676
GCGGTCTGAAGAAGTACAACGAGTACAAGAAGCAGGACTCCGAGCACCTGTTGGAGACCACCGGCAAGCAGCTGCGCAAGCTGATGAGCTGGGTGAACGAAGAGGCGTAAGCCCGCTGACAGGGGCCGGGGCGGACTGCTCCGGCCCCTGTTGTCCAACCCGTCCAGCCCCGGACGGGTGATCCTTCCGCGGAGGCGCAATACGACGCCCGCCGCGCCACTATGCTTCTGCACAACACGCGTCAGGCCCACAGCGTCGTGCGTCTTCCGCGGCTAGCCCCTCCTCCGCCTGCGGCCGTCGGGACGGCCGTCCGCATCGCACATGTGAGGACTCACGTGAGCTCGAAACCCGTCGTACTCATCGCTGAAGAGCTGTCGCCTGCCACCGTCGACGCACTCGGTCCGGACTTCGAGATCCGGCACTGCAACGGAGCGGACCGCTCCGAGCTGCTGCCGGCCATCGCCGACGTGGACGCGATCCTGATCCGTTCGGCCACCAAGGTCGACGCCGAGGCCATCGCCGCCGCGAAGAAGCTCAAGGTCGTCGCCCGGGCCGGTGTCGGCCTGGACAACGTCGACGTCTCCGCCGCCACCAAGGCCGGCGTGATGGTCGTCAACGCCCCCACCTCCAACATCGTGACCGCCGCCGAGCTGGCCTGCGGTCTCATCCTCTCCACCGCCCGCAACATCCCGCAGGCCAACGCCGCGCTGAAGAACGGCGAGTGGAAGCGCAGCAAGTACACGGGCGTCGAGCTGGCCGAGAAGACGCTGGGTGTCGTGGGCCTGGGCCGCATCGGTGCCCTCGTCGCGCAGCGCATGTCCGCCTTCGGCATGAAGGTCGTCGCCTACGACCCCTACGTGCAGCCCGCGCGGGCCGCGCAGATGGGCGTCAAGGTGCTCTCCCTGGACGAGCTGCTGGAGGTCTCCGACTTCATCACCGTCCACCTGCCCAAGACCCCCGAGACCCTCGGCCTCATCGGTGACGAGGCGCTGCGCAAGGTCAAGCCCAGCGTCCGCATCGTCAACGCCGCGCGCGGCGGCATCGTGGACGAGGCGGCGCTGTACTCGGCGCTGAAGGAGGGCCGGGTCGCCGGCGCCGGCCTCGACGTGTACGCCAAGGAGCCCTGCACCGACTCCCCGCTCTTCGAGCTGGACCAGGTCGTCTGCACCCCGCACCTGGGCGCGTCGACGGACGAGGCGCAGGAGAAGGCCGGTATCGCCGTCGCCCGGTCCGTCCGCCTCGCCCTCGCCGGTGAGCTGGTGCCGGACGCCGTCAACGTCCAGGGCGGTGTCATCGCCGAGGACGTCAAGCCCGGCCTGCCGCTCGCCGAGCGCCTCGGCCGCATCTTCACCGCGCTCGCCGGTGAGGTCGCGGTCCGCCTCGACGTCGAGGTCTACGGCGAGATCACCCAGCACGACGTGAAGGTGCTGGAGCTGTCCGCGCTCAAGGGCGTCTTCGAGGACGTGGTCGACGAGACCGTGTCCTACGTCAACGCCCCGCTGTTCGCGCAGGAGCGCGGCGTCGAGGTCCGCCTCACCACCAGCTCGGAGTCCGGCGACCACCGCAACGTGGTGACCGTGCGCGGCACGCTTGGCACCGGCGAGGAGGTGTCGGTCTCCGGCACGCTGTCCGGCCCGAAGCACGTCCAGAAGATCGTCGCGGTCGGCGAGTACGACGTCGACCTCGCGCTCGCCGACCACATGGTCGTGCTGCGCTACGAGGACCGCCCGGGTGTCGTCGGCACCGTCGGCCGCATCCTCGGTGAGGCGGGCATCAACATCGCCGGCATGCAGGTCGCCCGTGCGGCCGTGGGCGGGGAGGCGCTGGCCGTGCTGACCGTCGACGACACGGTGGGCTCCGCCGTTCTGGCCGAGGTCGCCTCCGAGATCGGCGCGACGTCCGCCCGCTCGGTGAACCTCGTCTGAGCCACCTGTACCGCAACGCCGGGCGGGCCGAGGGATACCTCGGCCCGCCCGGCGTTTGTCCGTCGCCTACTGCCGCCCGGCCTCGATCCTCCGCAGTGTCAGCGCCGCTCCCACCGCCGCCAGCACCAGGACCACCGCGCCCGCGACGGCCGCGCCCCGCATTCCGCTGGTGAACGCCTCCCGTGCCGTCGCGAGCAGGGTCTCCCCGGTCCGGCCCGGCAGCCGTGCCGCGTCGGCCAGCGCACCGCCCAGGGTCTCGCGGGCCTCGGCCGGGGCGGTGGCCGGCATCGCGTGCCGGTAGACCGCCGTACCGATGGAGCCCAGGACCGCCATGCCGAGCGCGCCGCCGAACTCGGTGCCGGTCTCCAGGAGGGAGGAGGCGGTGCCCGCCCGCTCCACCGGTGCCGCGCTCATCGCCAGGTCGGTCAGCTGGGACATCACCATGACCGCCCCGCAGGCGAGGACGCCGGCGGCGGCCAGCACCAGCCACAGGGAGTCGGTACCGACGAGGGCGAGCAGGACGTAGCCGGCCGCGCTGACCGCGAAGCCGCAGGCGACGACGTGTCCGCGGTGGAGGCCCCGCTGGACGAGCTGGGCGGTGACCGGTCCGGCGACCCCGATGAGGACCGACGGCAGCAGGCTCCACAGGGCCGCCTCCAGCGGGCTCTTGCCGAGGACGGACTGGAGGTACTGGGTGGTGAAGATGGCCGAGCCCATCATCCCGAACGCGCTCACGAGGGTCAGGACCAGCGACGGCGTGAAGCCGTGGCCCCGGAAGAGGGCCGGGGGGATCAGCGGTGACGTGCCGGTGCGCTGGCGCCGGACGAACAGGGCCGCGAACAGCAGTCCGACGGTGATCGAGACGACGTACCCCGGGTTCCATCCCTCGGAGGGGATCTCCTTCAGGCCGTAGACGACGGGGAGCACGGCGGCCAGCGACAGCGGGACGCTCGGCCAGTCGAAGCGGCCGGGCGCCGGGTTCCTCGACTCGGGCAGCAGCACCGGGCCGAGGAGGAGCAGCAGCGCCATCGCGGGCAGGTTGACCAGGAAGACCGAGCCCCACCAGAAGTGCTCGACCAGGACGCCGCTCATCACCGAGCCGAGGGCGATGCCGCCGGTCATCACGCCGGACCACATGCCGATCGCCTTCGCCCGCTGGGCCGGGTCGGTGAACATCGTGCGCAGCAGGCCCATCGTGGAGGGCATCAGGGTGGCGCCGCCGATGCCGAGGACAGCGCGGGCCGCGATCAGGGTCTCGGCGCTGTTCGCGTAGGCCGCGAGGAGCGAGGCGGCGCCGAAGGCAGCGGCGCCCATGAGGAGGAGCCTGCGGCGGCCGACGCGGTCGCCGAGCGAGCCCATCGTCAGCAGCAGGCCGGCCAGGACGAAGCCGTAGACGTCGAAGATCCACAGCTGCTGGGTGCCGCTGGGGCGCAGGTCGGCGCTGATCGCGGGGGTCGCGAAGTACAGGACCGAGACGTCCATCGAGACCAGGAGCAGCGGCAGCATCAGCACGCCGAGCGCGGTCCACTCGCGGCGGCCGGCGCGGGCGGGTGCGTTCCCGGCGTCGGCGGGGTCGGTGGTGCTCGTCGGGTTCATCGTCATGCCGAGGACTGTACGAGCGTTGTCTAGGACGAATGTATAGGTCATGTGTCTAGGACGGCTGTATGGATCGCGGGGTAGGGTGGGGCCATGGGACACCGTGAGGATCTGCTCGAAGGCGCCAAGCGCTGCCTGCTGGAGAAGGGCTTCCTGCGCACCACCGCGCGTGACGTCGTCAAGGAGTCGGGCACCAACCTGGCGTCCATCGGCTACCACTACGGCTCGAAGGACGCGCTGCTGGTGCAGGCGTACATCTCGCTGATCGAAGAGGTCGGTGAGCGCTTCGACCCCGGCCTGGAAGGCGAGATGACCCAGCTCCCGGGCTCGCTGGAGCGCTTCCGGGAGGTGTGGGCCGGGATCATCCGGACCGTGCCCGCGTCACGGGCGATCTGGCTGCTCAGCTTCGAGCTGATGTTCCAGGACGACCGGCTCGAAGAGGTGCGCAAGCTGCTCGCCGAGGCCCAGAAGGAAGGCCGTGCCGGACTCGTCCCGCTGTTCAACGGCGTCCCGGAGTGCGACCTGGACGAGGAGACGATCGACACCGAGGGGCGCCTCTACCAGACCCTCCTCAACGGCCTCATGGTCCAGTGGCTCTTCGACCCCGGCACGGCGACCACCGCCGAGCAGCTCACCGAGGGGCTGCGGCGGGTGATCCGGCAGGCCGCGGGCAGCTGACCACGGTCTGCCGCGGGCAGCTGACCGCGCCAGGGCGTCACAGCCGCGCCCGCTTCAGCGCCATGTGCAGCAGCAGCCGGTCCTCCCCGTCGTCCAGGTCCAGACCGGTCAGCTGCTCCACGCGGGACAGGCGGTAGTAGAGGGTCTGGCGGTGGATGCCGAGCTCCGCCGCCGTGCGGCCGGCCTGCCCGGCGCAGTCGAGGTACGCCTCGGCCGTACGGGCCAGCTCCCGGTGGACGGGGGAGAGGAGCGGGCCGACCACCCGGTCGTGCGCGGCCTCCGGAGGCAGCGCGGTCAGCAGCCGGTACGCCCCGATCCGCGCCCACTGCGCGACCGGCCCGAACCGCGGCTCGGCCAGCGCGGCCCGCGCGGCGGCCGAGGCCTCCTGCCAGACCGTGCCCAGCTCGGTGAGACCGGTGCGGGGCTCGCCGACCCCGGCGGCGCAGCCGGTGACCCCGGCGGCCCGGGCCCCGGCGGTGAGACCCGCCGCGACCGCCGCCGCCACCCGGGCCCCCGCCCCGCGCGCCGCGCCGCCCGACGCCCCACCGGCCCCGTCGGCCTCCTTCAGCAGCCGCGCGGCCGCCGCCAGCGCGGGGGTGCTGGACTCCGTGGTCCGCAGCCGCACCAGCAGCGCGAGGCTCTGTCCCGAGGCGCCCCACGGCAGCGTGCACAGCGCCGTGGCGTGCGGGATCGTACGGGGGGCGGGCGCGTCGTCCGGATCGGCCGACGGCCACGGCGCCACACAGACCAGCGTGTGCGGGCCGTCCGCGCGGGGCCCCAGCGCGGTGCGCAGCTCGGCCACCGCCATGTCCCGCTGCCAGCCGCGTTCCGCGGTGAGCACGGCCCGCAGCTCCCGGCTCAGCCCCGCTCCGGCCTCCGCCTCGTCCGCGAGCAGCGCGCCGATCCGGCCCGCGACCCCCAGGGCGGCGGCGAGCTGGGCGTCGGTCGGCCCGGGATCGCCGTCCAGCAGCCAGACGTAGCCGAGGACGACGCCCCGGTGGCGTACCGGCAGACAGATCCGGCCGCGGTAGACACCGGCCTCCGGGCTCGGCGGGATGCGGACCGGTCCGGTCGCGCGCGTGATGCCGAAGCCCTCGAACCAGGCGCGGACCGTGGCCGTGGAGCGCCGGGTCAGGATCGAGCGGGTGCGCACCGGGTCCAGCGCGGTCGGGTCCAGCTCGTCCTCGCTGTCGTAGGCACCGAAGGCGATCAGCTCGAAGTCACGGTTCTCCAGGGTCGCCGGCACCCCCAGCAGCTCGGAGATCTCGTCCACCAGCTCCTGGTAGTCCGCCTTGAATTCAGCCGCCACCCGGGCATTCTCCCCCATTTCCCGGCCGCCTTCATACATCTGTCTGAGATCCCGGGCACGGATGCGTGACAGCTGTCGATGGCCGACGATCGGAGAGATCCATAGGTTTCACGGTGGTTCTCCGTGCCGTACCCGAATCGTCGGGTGATGGCCGTATTTGGTGCTTGTCTGTGGAGGTGCCCCGTGCTGGGTCCCGTGATTCTCGCCGCGTCGCGCAGCGACCGGATGCGACGCCTGATCTCGGCGGCCCCGGTGACCAAGCAGGTCGTCGACCGCTTCATCCCCGGCGAGACCGTGGCCGACATCGTCCCGATCATCAAGGACCTCACGGCCAAGGGCCTGGAGCTGACGATGGACGTCGTCGGCGAGGACATCACCACCCCCGAGCAGGCCGCCGCCGCCCGGGACGCCTACCTGGAGCTGATCGGCCACCTCAAGGACCTGGGGCTGGGCGAACGCGTGGAGATGTCCGTCAAGCTGTCGATGTTCGGCCAGGCGCTTCAGGGCGGCCACGAACTGGCGCTCGCGAACGTCCGGCCGGTCGTCGAGGCCGCCGCCGCCATCGGTACCACCGTGACGCTCGACGCCGAGGACCACACCACCCTCGACTCGATGTTCGCCATCCACGAGGAGCTGCGGAAGGACTTCCCGCAGACCGGCTGCGTCATCCAGGCCTACCTCTTCCGCACCGAGGCAGACGCCCGCCGCCTCGCGGAGTCCGGCAGCCGCGTCCGCCTGGTCAAGGGCGCCTACAAGGAGCCGGCCGAGGTCGCCTACCAGCAGAAGCACGAGATCGACAAGGCCTACGTGCGCATCCTGAGGACGCTGATGGAGGGCGAGGGCTACCCGATGATCGGGTCCCACGACCCGCGGCTGATCGCCATCGCCCAGGAGCTCGCCCACAAGGCCGGCCGTAAGCTCGACGAGTACGAGTTCCAGATGCTGTACGGCATCCGCGGCGAGGAGCATCTGCGGCTGGCCGCCGAGGGCCACCGCATGCGCGTCTACACCGCCTACGGCACCGACTGGTACGGCTACTTCATGCGCCGCCTGGCGGAGAAGCCGGCCAACCTCCGGTTCTTCCTCCGCAGCATGGTCAGCAAGGGCTGAGCCCGCACACCCGCTCACGTACAAGGAGTTACGGATCTCATGGACGCTGTGACCCAGGTCCCCACCCCCGTCAACGAGCCGGTGCACGGCTACGCCCCCGGCTCGCCCGAGCGCGCCCGGCTGGAGGCCAAGCTCAAGGAGCTGGCCGAGAACCCGATCGAGCTGCCGATGACGATCGGCGGGGAGAAGCGGCTGGGCGGCGGCGAGCCGTTCGAGGTCGTGCAGCCGCACAACCACAAGGCCGTGATCGGCACCGGCCGCCACGCCACCCAGCAGGACGCGAAGGACGCCATCGACGCGGCCCTGGCCGCCGCGCCGGCCTGGCGCTCGATGTCCTTCGACGACCGCGCCGCGATCATCCTGCGCGCCGCCGAGCTGCTGGCCGGCCCGTGGCGCGAGACGATCGCCGCCTCCACCATGCTGGGCCAGTCCAAGACCGCCCAGCAGGCCGAGATCGACACCCCCTGTGAGCTGGTCGACTTCTGGCGCTTCAACGTCCACTACGCCCGTCAGATCCTGGCCGAGCAGCCCCCGGCGAACTCCCCGGGCGTGTGGAACCGCCTGGACCACCGCCCGCTGGAGGGCTTCGTCTACGCGATCACGCCGTTCAACTTCTCGGCCATCGCGGGCAACCTGCCCACCGCCCCCGCCCTGATGGGCAACGTGGTGGTCTGGAAGCCGTCCCCGACGCAGACCCACGCGGCCGTCCTCCTCATGCGGCTGCTGGAGGAGGCGGGCCTGCCCAAGGGCGTCATCAACCTGGTCACCGGCGACGGCATCGAGGTCTCCAAGGTCGCCCTGGAGCACCGGGACCTCGCGGGCATCCACTTCACCGGCTCGACCAAGACCTTCCAGTACCTGTGGAAGACGGTCGGCAACAACATCGAGAAGTACCGCTCCTACCCGCGTCTGGTCGGCGAGACCGGCGGCAAGGACTTCCTCGTCGCGCACCCGTCGGCCGACCGCGCGGTGCTGAAGACGGCCCTCACCCGGGGCGCCTTCGAGTACCAGGGCCAGAAGTGCAGCGCGACCTCCCGCGCCTACATCCCGGCGTCGATCTGGAACAGCGGTTTCAAGGAGGAGTTCGCCGCCGAGGTCGACTACCTCACCATGGGTGACGTCACCGACCTGTCGAACTTCATCGGCGCCGTGATCGACGAGCGTGCCTTCGCCAAGAACAAGGCCGCGATCGACCGCGCCAAGGCGGACCCGTCCTGCACGATCGTCGCGGGCGGCAGCTACGACGACTCGGTCGGCTACTTCGTCCGTCCGACCGTCATCGAGTGCACCGACCCGGAGAACGAGGTGTTCACCACCGAGTACTTCGGCCCGATCCTCGCGGTGCACGTCTACGAGGACGACAAGTACGACGAGATGCTGACCCAGATGGAGTCGGTGTCGGACTACGCCCTCACCGGCTCGGTCATCGCGAACGACCGCGCGGCGGCGGCGTACACGATGGAGAAGCTCCGCTTCGCCGCGGGCAACTTCTACATCAACGACAAGTCGACCGGTGCGGTCGTCGGCCAGCAGCCCTTCGGCGGCGGCCGCGCCTCCGGCACCAACGACAAGGCGGGCGCCCCCCAGAACCTCCTGCGCTGGACGCTGACCCGCGCCATCAAGGAGACCCTGGTCGCGCCGACCGACTACACCTACCCGCACATGGGCTGACCAGCCCCCCCGAGCACGGCCCGGGAAGCCCGACACCGAGCGGACTCCCCGGGCCGTTCCCATGCGCCCGCCTCGACGTGCCCGTGCTGATCGTCGACGGCGCCCGGGACGTCCGCCGCGCCATACTGGCGCCATGACCCTGCGGCTCGCTCACACCGCCGATCTGGACGCGGCCGAACTCCGGGCCGTGCGCGGCCTGTTGGACGACGCCTTCGACGGGGACCTCTCCGACGCGGACTTCGAGCACGGGCTGGGCGGGATGCACGTGCTCGTCCGGGACGGGGCAGGGCTCGCCGCTCACGGGGCCGTCGTGATGCGGCGGGTGCGGCACCGGGGGCGCTGGCTGCGGACGGGGTACGTGGAGGCCGTCGCCGTGCGGGCCGACGTACGGCGGACCGGGCTCGGCGGGCGGGTCATGGCCGAGCTGGAGCGGGTGGTCGACCGGGCCTACGACCTCGGCGCGCTCTCCGCGAGCGACGCGGGAGCGCCGCTGTACGCCGCCCGCGGCTGGCGGCGCTGGGCCGGGCGGGTGCACGCCCTCTCGCCGGACGGGATCGTCCGGCTGCCCGAGGAGGAAGGCGGCCTGTACGTGCGGGGCGTGCTCGACCCGGACGGGGAACTGGTCTTCGACTGGCGGGACGGGGACGTCCTCTGACACCGGCGGTCAGACCGCGCGGACCAGGATCTTGCCGACGTTGCCGCCGCGCAGCATCAGCAGGAACGCCTCCACGATCCGCTCGGACCCGTCGATCACGGTCTCGTCCGCGAACAGCGCCCCACTGCGCAGATGCGGTACGGCGAAGTCGTACAGCTCCTCCTGCGCGTCCAGGTGGTCCTTCACCAGGAAGCCCTCGATACGCAGGCTCTTCTCCACCATATCGGCGTGGTCGAACCGCACCGGGGGCGCGTCCGGGGTGTTGTACTGGCTGATCGTGCCGACCCGCACCACCCGGCCCCGCTCGCGCAGCGCGCCGATCGCCGCGCCGAGATGGTCGCCGCCGACGTTGTCCACGAAGACGTCGACGCCGGTGGGGGCGGCCCGGGCGAGGAGGTCGTCGACCGGGGCGGTGCGGTAGTCGAAGGCCGCGTCGTAGCCGGCCTTCCGCGTGAGGTACGCGACCTTCTCCGCGGTGCCCGCGCTGCCGATCACCCGGCCCGCGCCGAGCAGCCGGGCGAAGCGGCCGGTGGCCGTGCCGACCCCGCCCGCCGCGCCGGAGACGAACAGGTCCTCGCCCTCCCGCAGCCGGGCGATCCGGGTGAGGGCGACGTAGGCGGTCAGCCCGGTGCCCCCGAGCACGCTCAGGTACGCCGACAGCGGGACGCCGGGGTGGTGGGGGATCCGGCGGATCTCCTCGGGGCGGACCACGGCGTGGGTGCGCCAGCCCTGGCGGTGGAAGACGACCTCGCCCTCGGCCAGGGCAGGGGTGCGGGAGGCGACGACCCTGCCCAGGGCACTGGCCGCCACGCCCGCCGTACGGGCCCTGATCCGCGTCCTGCGCTCCCTTGGCCAAGGTTCCCCCGGACGCACGAAAGCCCAGCTCAGGTCGGTGTGATCCAGTCCGCCGTCTCAGATAGTAGGAAGTCCGAGTAATTGTGCAGACAGACACGGACCACTCCCTTAGTTTTGTAGGAGCCGAACGTCTCGCTCGATCCAGCGAATGGCGGTCGTGAGCCGGGCCCCGTGCAGGCAACCCCTGCGGCCGGTGCTCCCCGCCCCTTCCGGCGTCTCGTAACCCCCTTCTTGCCGTGCTCCACGTATGCCGAAGGAGTCGATCGCCATGGCCGAGACGACCGTCCGCCGCCGAGTCCGCCACGTGTCCCGCACGAGCGAGTCCGACCGCAAGAACGCCGCCGCCGCCCTCCAGCGCGCCCTGGACCGCCGGGACAACGGCGGCGAGACCGGCCACTGAGCCGGACCACCGGCCGGGAGCCGCACCCCGACGGGGTGCGGCGCGGCCCTCATCCGCCGTGCCGCACCTCGAAGTGGTCGATCCGCCGACCGTCCTGGCCCAGCGCCGACACCGCGAGCCGTGGCGTCGTGCCGGCCCGCACCTCCACCGACAGCAGCGAGAAGCCGGTGTAGCGCACCCGCGACCACTCCACCGTCTCCGGCACCCGGTCCCCGCCCTTGGTCCACGCGAAGGTCTCCACCGCCCGGTGCCGGGTGACGTGACCCTCGTAGCTGTCCTCGACGCCCGACGGGAAGCCGTACAGGTCCCGGCCGCCGCCGCCCGCCGTGACGTACACGGTGCCGTCCCGGCGGGGGTCGGTGGAACCGCCGACGGGCACCGCCCGGCCGACCGCGCCGTCCTTGATCGCGTCCGTGCGCTCGTACACGTGGTTGTGGCCGTTGATCACCAGGTCCACCCGGTGCTTCGAGAACAGCGGCAGCCACTCCCGCCGGACGCCCCCGTCCGAGGCGTGCCGCGAGGTGGAGTAGGCGCAGTGGTGGAAGAAGACGACCACGAAGTCGATGCCGTCGGCCGCGCGCAGCCGCCGCAGCGTCCGGTCCAGCCACGCCGTCTGCCGGCCGTGGCTGAGCCCGAGGTTGGCGGGGATCTCGTACGACACGTCGTTGGCGTCCAGCGCGACGAAGCCGGCGTTGCCGTAGGCGAACGCGTAGGCGCCCGGTGTGCCGTGCGGGTCGAATCCGGTCTCCGGCAGGGAGAAGCGGGCGAGCTGGCCGCCGTAGCCGTCCGGCGAGTACCAGGCCTCCATGTCGTGGTTGCCGGTGGTCACCATCCACGGCACGGACCGTGCGACCGGCTCGTTCTGCTTCAGGAACAGGTCCCAGAAGGCGGGGTCGTAGCCGTCCGTCGTCCGGCCCGTGCCGCTGACGTCCGCGTAGCAGATGTCCCCGGCGTGCAGATGGAAGGCGGGCTTCTGGCGCAGCACCAGATCGTCGTTGGCGTGCGCGGCCCGGCCCACGCCCTGGTCGCCGAAGGCCGTGAACACGAAGCGCTCCGGACGCGCGGGCGCCGTGCGGAAGGAGGCGATGACCGCGCGGTGGGCGGGGGCGGTGGGTTCCCAGCCGTCGTGGCCGACGCCGTAGTAGTACGTCGTGCCGGGCGCGAGGCCGTCCACGGACGCGTGTACGTAGTACTGCTCCAGCGCGGGCCGCACGCCCTCCACCCCGGGCGTGTGCAGCGGGCGGATCTCGGCCGGGACCCGGCGCCCGAGGTCGTCGGGGCGCGCGCCGACCCGCACGTACGGCCGCTTCACCGCGAACGGCACCTGCCAGGAGATCCGCATCCGCGTCCGGGGGTCGGAGCCGAAGGCGAGGTGCCGGCCGAAGGGGGCGACCGCCGAGCCCGGCACCCGCGAGGTGGCCGATCCGGCCGGCCCCGGCCGGGCGCCGGCCGCGGTGCCGCAGCCGGTCAGCAGACCGCCCGCCACCGCGCCCGCCGTCACCAGCGTGCGGCGGCGCACCATGCGACCGCGCAGGTACTCGTACTGCTCGGCCATGCTCAGCCGCTCGGCGAGCGGGCGGGGGATGCCGACGTCTGGAGTGTCCATGTCCCGGAACGTTCCACCGGTGCCCGACATCCTTGCCGCGCACGGGTGAACGTCGACCGACGGGAGGACACCGGCAACCTGTCCGGGTGTCCGTATGGCGGACGGTGCGTGTCATCACCTGGGACGAGGAGTAGGGTGCCCGCATGTCTCGCAGCATCAATCTCGCAGTGATCCCCGGTGACGGCATCGGCCAGGAGGTCGTGGCCGAGGGTCTGAAGGTCCTCTCCGCCGTCCTGCCGCAGGATGTGAAGCTGGAGACCAAGGAGTACGACTTCGGCGCCAAGCGCTACCACGCCACCGGTGAGACCCTCACCGACGCCGACCTCGACTCCCTCAAGCAGCACGACGCCATCCTGCTGGGCGCCATCGGCGACCCGTCGGTGCCGTCCGGCGTGCTGGAGCGCGGCTTCCTGCTCAAGCTCCGCTTCGCCTTCGACCACCACGTCAACCTGCGTCCGTCGAAGCTGCTCCCGGGTGTCGCCACCCCGCTCGCCGGCCAGCCGGAGATCGACTTCGTCGTCGTCCGCGAGGGCACCGAGGGCCCGTACACCGGCAACGGCGGCACCATCCGCAAGGGCACCGCGCACGAGGTCGCCACCGAGGTGTCCGTCAACACGGCCTACGGTGTCGAGCGCGTCGTCCGCGACGCCTTCGCGCGCGCCCAGGCCCGCCCGCGCAAGAAGCTCACGCTGGTCCACAAGAACAACGTGCTGACCTTCGCCGGGCACCTGTGGACGAACGTCTTCAACAAGGTGGCCGAGGACTACCCCGAGGTCACCACGGACTACATCCACGTCGACGCCGCGACCATCTACCTGGTCACCGACCCGGGCCGGTTCGACGTCATCGTCACCGACAACCTCTTCGGTGACATCATCACCGACCTCGCCGCGGCCGTCTCCGGCGGCATCGGCGTGGCCGCCTCGGGCAACATCAACCCCACCCGCGAGTTCCCGTCCATGTTCGAGCCGGTCCACGGCTCGGCCCCGGACATCGCCGGCCAGGGCAAGGCCGACCCCACCGCCACCGTCCTGTCCGTCGCCCTGCTGCTGCGCCACCTCGGCTACGACACCGAGGCCGACCGGATCGACGCGGCGGTCGCCGCCGACCTCACCGAGCGCGCCGGAAAGCCGGCCCGCTCCACCTCCGGGATCGGCGACGCGCTCGCCGTACGCGTAGCCGGCTGACCCGCCGCGCTGCACCGAGCCGCCGGGTCGCCACCGCACCCGGCGGCTTTTCCTGTGCCTCGCCGGGTGCCACCATCGAACCTTGGGCCGCTTCACCCCGATTCCGTCCGCTACCGCCCCCGCGCGATAATCGAACGCGGAGCCGCGATATGAGGGAATGCTCGGACGTCCTAGCACCGACGACCGGGAGGTGTGCGCGCGGCCCGTCACTACAACCGGTGAAGGACAATCACTCATGACGACGCCCACGATCGAGCTCAAGCCCTCCGCCAGCCCGCTCGCCGCCGCGGAACGCGAGGCGATCCTCGCCGAACCGGGATTCGGCCGCCACTTCACCGACCACATGGTGACGATCAAGTGGACCGAGGGCCGCGGCTGGCACGACGGCCAGCTCGTTCCGTACGGGCCGATCTCCCTGGACCCGTCCACGCACGTCCTGCACTACGGCCAGGAGATCTTCGAGGGCCTGAAGGCCTACCGCCAGCCCGACGGCTCGGTCGCGCTGTTCCGTCCCGAGGCCAACGCCCGACGCTTCCGCAACTCCGCCCGCCGCATGGCCATGGCCGAGCTGCCCGAGGAGCTGTTCATCGCCGCGCTGGACGCGCTGCTCACCCAGGACGCCGACTGGGTCCCGCCGCACGGCGGCGAGGCCTCCCTCTACCTGCGGCCGTTCATGTTCGCCACGGAGGCCGCGCTCGGCGTGCACCCGGCGAACGAGTACCTGTTCATGCTGATCGCCTCCCCCTCCGGCGCGTACTTCGCCGGCGGCGTGAAGCCGGTCACCATCTGGGTCTCCGAGGACCACGTCCGCGCCGTCCCGGGCGGCACCGGCGACGCCAAGACCGGCGGCAACTACGCCGCGTCCCTGCTGCCGCAGGCCGAGGCCGCCGCGCACGGCTGCGACCAGGTCGTCTACCTCGACGCGGTCACCCGCACCAAGGTCGAGGAGAGCGGCAGCATGAACGTCGCGTTCGTCTACGGCGACCGGATCGTCACCCCGTCGCTCACCGGCTCCATCCTGGAGGGCATCACCCGTGACTCCCTCCTCCAGGTCGCCCGTGACCTCGGTTACACCGCCGAGGAAGGGGTGATCACCCTCCAGCAGTGGCGCGAGGACGCCGCGTCCGGTGCGCTGACCGAGGTGTTCGCGTGCGGTACCGCCGCCGTGGTCACGCCGATCGGTCACGTCAAGACCAAGACCGACCAGTGGTCCCACGGCGACGGCACGCCCGGCCCGGTCACCAGCCGCCTGCGCGAGGCTCTGCTGGGCATCCAGCGGGGCCTGACCGAGGACAAGCACGGCTGGATGCACCGGGTCGGTTAAGAGCGCGGCCTGAAGCGCCCCCGAGGGGTGCCGGGCGTCCGCGGGTCCAGTTCGGCTGGTCACGCGGTTCCCCGCACCCCTTCGGGGCGCTTTTCGTTGGGCACCCTATCGCTTGGCCATGCTAGAGCGCTGCTCAATCGAAGTATGTCCAATGCCCGGTCAATGCTTCTCTTCCTTGGATTACCTGTTTAGAGTGTTGCTCTAATCAGGAAGGCAAGGAGGTGCCGTGCCGTGCGACTGACCCCCACGGAACGCGACCGGCTGCTGCTCTTCGGGGCCGCCGAGCTGGCCCGGGCGCGCCGGGCACGCGGTCTGCGGCTGAACGTCCCCGAGGCCACCGCGCTGATCGCGGACACCGTCTGCGAGGCCGCCCGCGACGGCAAACGGCTCGCGGAGGCCGTCGAGGCGGCCCGGTCGGTGCTCGGTCCCGAGGACGTCCTGCCGGGTGTCGCCGACGTCGTCGCCGAGGTGATGGTCGAGGCCGTCTTCGACGACGGCTCCCGCCTCGCGGTCGTCTCCGACCCCATCGGCTGGGGGTCCCCCCGCGAAGCAGGAGGAGGCCTGGGCCCGGACGCCCCGGGCGCCCTGCTCCCCGGCCCCGAGCACGCCGACCCCGAGCCCGCCCTCCGGCTCCGCGTCACCAACACCGCGACCGTGCCGGTCTCCGTCACCTCCCACTTCCACTTCTTCGAGGCCAACCCGCGCCTCGACTTCGACCGCGAGCGGGCCTACGGCATGCGGCTCGCCGTACCCGCCGGATCCTCGGTCCGCTTCGGACCGGGGCAGAGCGAGGAGGTCGGGCTCGTGCCGATCGGCGGCGAGCGGATCGCGATCGGCTTCGCCGGACTGGTCGACGGCCCGCTGGACGCGCCCGGCGCCAAGGAGGAAGCCCTCCGCAGGGCCGCCGCCTGCGGATACCTGGGAGCGACACCGGAAGGAGGCGAGGAGCGATGAGCCGCTCGAAGGGACGCGAGGTGAGCCGGTCGATCCACGTCGACCCGCACGCCTACGCCGCCACCCACGGCCCCCGCGCCGGCGACCGCGTGCGCCTCGGCGACTCCGGGCTCACCGTCCGCGTCGAGTCCGACTCCCAGCGGTACGGCGACGAGTTCCTGGCCGGCTTCGGCAAGACCGCCCGCGACGGACTGCACCTGAAGGCCGCCGCCGTCCGGGACACCTGCGACGTCGTGATCAGCAACGTCGTCCTGATCGACGCGGTGCAGGGGATCAGGAAGGTGTCCATCGGCATCCGCGAGGGCCGCATCAGCGCGATCGGGCGGGCCGGCAACCCCGACACCCTGGACGGCGTGGACGTCGTCGTCGGCACCGGCACCTCCATCGTCTCCGGCGAGGGGCTGATCGCCACCGCCGGCGCCGTCGACACCCATGTGCACCTGCTGTCGCCGCGCATCATGGAGGCGTCCCTCGCCTCCGGCGTCACCACGGTCATCGGGCAGGAGTTCGGCCCGGTGTGGGGCGTCGGCGTCAACTCGCCCTGGGCGCTCAGGCACGCCTTCAACGCCTTCGACGCCTGGCCGGTCAACATCGGCTTCCTGGGCCGGGGTTCGTCCTCCCACGGCGCTCCGCTCGTCGAGGCCCTGGCCGAGGGCGGGGCGAGCGGCTTCAAGGTGCACGAGGACATGGGCGCCCACACCCGCGCCCTGGACACCGCCCTGCGGGTCGCCGAGGAACACGACGTCCAAGTCGCCCTGCACAGCGACGGATTGAACGAGTGCCTGTCCGTCGAGGACACCCTCAGGGTGCTGGAGGGCCGCACGATCCACGCCTTCCACATCGAGGGCTGCGGCGGCGGACACGTGCCCAACGTGCTGAAGATGGCCGGCGTGCCGAACGTCATCGGCTCCTCCACCAACCCCACCCTGCCCTTCGGCCGGGACGCGGTCGCCGAGCACTACGGCATGATCGTCTCCGTCCACGACCTGAAGCCCGACCTGCCCGGCGACGCCGCCATGGCCCGCGACCGGATCCGCGCCGGCACGATGGGTGCCGAGGACGTGCTGCACGACCTGGGCGCGATCGGCATCACCTCCTCCGACGCGCAGGGCATGGGCCGGGCCGGGGAGACGGTCCGCCGCACCTTCGCCATGGCCGGCAAGATGAAGGCCGAGCTGGGGCCCCTGGAGGGCGACGGCGAGGGCGACGACAACGCGCGCGTCCTGCGCTACCTGGCCAAGCTGACCATCAACCCGGCCATCGCGCACGGCCTCGCGCACGAGGTCGGCTCGATCGAGGTGGGCAAGCTCGCCGACATCGTGCTGTGGCGCCCGGAGTACTTCGGCGCCAAGCCGCAGCTCGTCCTCAAGGCCGGATTCCCGGCGTACGGCGTGGTCGGCGACCCCAACGCGGCCACCGACACCTGCGAACCCCTCGTCCTGGGCCCGCAGTTCGGGGCGTACGGCGCCACGGCCGCCGACCTCTCGGTCGCCTTCGTCGCCCGCGCGGCCGTCGACCAGGGCAACGACCGGATGCCGACCCGGCGCAGAAGGGTCGCCGTGCGCGGCACCCGGGGCATCGGACCGGCCGACCTGCGCCTGAACTCCCGTACCGGAGCGGTGGACGTCGACCGGCGCACCGGCCTGGTCACCCTCGACGGCGAGCCGATCCGCTCGGAACCGGCCGAGTCCGTCTCCCTCAACCGCCTCTACTTCCTCTAAGGACCCGCGCGATGAGCACCCCCGCCGCCGACGGCTTCCGCATGCCCGCCGAGTGGGCGCCCCACGAGCGCACCTGGATGGCCTGGCCGAGCCCCAACCCCACCTTCGACGACCCGGACGACCTGGCCGCCGCCCGGACCGCGTGGGCGTCCGTGGCCCGCGCCGTCCGCCGCTTCGAGCCGGTGACGGTCGTGTGCGGCCCCGGCCAGTCGCAGGACGCTCGGGCGCTGCTCGGCCCCGGCGTCGACACCGTCGAGCGGGACCTGGACGACGCCTGGATGCGGGACATCGGCCCCACCTTCCTCACCGACGGCCGGGGCCGACTGGCCGCCGTGGACTGGACGTTCAACGGCTGGGGCGCCCAGGAATGGGCCCGCTGGGAGCACGACTCCAGGATCGGCGCGTATGTCTCCGGCCTCGCGGGCGCCAGGAAGTACGCCTCGAAGCTGGTCAACGAGGGCGGTGCGATCCACGTCGACGGCGAGGGGACCGTGCTGCTCACCGAGACCGTGCAGCTCGGCCCCGAGCGCAACCCGCACTGGACCAAGGAGGAGGTCGAGGCGGAGATCCACGCCCACCTCGGCACCAGCAAGGCGATATGGCTGCCGCGCGGCCTGACCGGCGACTACCCTCCCCACGGCTTCGGCACCCTCGGCCATGTCGACATCGTCGCCGCGTTCGCCCGGCCGGGCGTCGTGGTCGCCCACCACCAGCCGGACCCGGCCCACCCCGACCACGAGGTCACCCAGGAGGTCATCGGCCTGCTGAGGTCGGCGACCGACGCCCGGGGCCGCCGCCTGGAGGTCGTGGAGGTACCCGCGCCGGCCGCCCTGGAAGCCGACGGCCACTGGGCCGACTACTCCTACATCAACCACTACCTCTGCAACGGCGGCGTGGTGCTGTGCGGGTTCGACGACCCGCGCGACGAGATCGCCGCGGGCATCTTCCGGCGCCTGTTCCCGGAGCGGACGGTGACGCTGGTCGACGCGCGTACGATCTTCGCGGGCGGGGGCGGTATCCACTGCGTCACGCAGCAGCAGCCGAGGGTCTGACACACACGGGAGCAGCAGATGACCGGTGCGGGCCGGGCACGCAGGAACGCGCCGCCGCGCGAGGAGGTCCTCGCCGCCGCCATGGACATGATCGCCGAGCGCGGTCTGGAGAAACTCACCATGGCGGGGCTGGGCCGCGAGGTCGGCATGAGCAGCGGCCACCTGCTGTACTACTTCCGCTCCAAGGACGAGCTGCTGCTTCGGACGCTGGAGTGGAGCGAGGGCCGGCTGGGCGCGGAGCGGGGCCGCCTGCTGGCCGGTCCCGGTACCGCGCGGGAACGCCTGTCGGCCTACGTCGACCTGTACGTGCCCGACGGCCACCGCGACCCGCACTGGACGCTGTGGCTGGAGGTCTGGAACCGGTCGCAGAACGCCGACGACGACGCGCGTGCCCGGCAGGCCGCGATCGAGGGCGCGTGGCACCGCGACCTGGTCGCGCTGATCGCCGAGGGCGTCTCGCGGGGGGAGTTCCGCCCGGTGGACGCGGACCGCTTCGCGGCGCGGCTGCGCGCGCTGCTGGACGGGTTCTCGATCCACGTGGCGATCGGGCTGCGGGGCACGGACCGGGGCCAAGTCCTCTCGCACGTCCGGGAGTTCATCGAGGACGGGCTCGCCGCGACCCCCTAGCGGCGCACGTCCGGCGGCGCATCGGAATCGTTTCCTCCGCGGGCGGGCAGGTAACGGCCCATGGGACGACAACACTGGAAGAAGATCTGGGTCGGCTCGGCGGGCAACATGGTCGAGTGGTTCGACTGGTTCGTGTACGCGAGCTTCGCCACGTACTTCGCCGGCGCGTTCTTCCCGAGCGGCAACCCCACCGCCCAGCTGATGAACACCGCCGGCATCTTCGCCGTCGGCTTCTTCATGCGCCCCGTCGGCGGCTGGCTGCTGGGCAGGGTCGGTGACCGCAAGGGCCGCAAGGCGGCGCTGACCCTGACCGTCACGCTCATGTCGGCCTCGGCGATCCTCATCGCCGTCGCTCCCACCTACGGGGTCGCCGGCTACGGCGGAGCTCTCGTGCTGCTCGTCGCCCGCCTGCTCCAGGGCCTGTCGGTGGGCGGCGAGTACGCGGCCAGCGCCACCTATCTGACCGAGGCGTCCGACCCGAGGCGGCGCGGCTTCGCGTCCAGCTTCCAGTACGTGTCCATGACCGCCGGCCAGATCGTCGGCCTCGGCCTGCAGATCGTCCTCCAGCGCACCATGTCCGACGACGCCCTGCACAGCTACGGCTGGCGCATCCCGTTCGTCGTCGGCGCGCTCGGCGCGGCCGTCGTCTTCTACCTGCGCCGCACCATGCTGGAGACGGAGGTGTACGAGGAGGACACCTCGCACTCCGAGGAGCGCGGCACCCTGCGGGCGCTGTGGCGGCACAAGCGGGAGGCGTTCCTGGTGATCGCCCTCACCATGGGAGGCACGGTGGCGTACTACACGTACACCACCTACCTCACGAAGTACCTGTCCAACTCGGCGGGGCTGTCCAAGGAGACCGCCACGCTGGTCTCCTTCACCGCGCTGATCGTCTTCGCCTGCCTCCAGCCGCTCGCGGGCGCCCTCTCCGACCGCATCGGACGCCGCCCGCTGCTGATCACCTTCGCCGTCGGCTCCACGTTCCTGACGGTGCCGATCATGACGCTGCTCCGGCACGCGGACGGCTACTGGCCCGCCCTCGGCCTCGCCCTGCTGGCGCTGGTCGTGGTCACCGGCTACACCTCCATCAACGCCTGCGTGAAGGCCGAGCTCTTCCCGACCGGCGTCCGCGCGCTCGGTGTCGCCCTGCCGTACGCCATCGCCAACGCCCTCTTCGGCGGCACCGCCGAGTACGTCGCCCTGTGGTTCAAGAAGGGCGGCATCGAGTCCGGCTTCTACTGGTACGTGGCCGGCTGCGCCGCCGTGTCCCTCGTGGTGTACGTCACCATGCGGGAGACCAAGGACCTGGATCTGGCCCGGGTGAGGGCCGGCGAGGATTCCACGCTGACGCCCGCATCCTGAGACGGACGGTGAGCCGGGGGCGGAGCTGTGCCAGACTGCCCCCGTGCTCTCGTTCGCCATGATTATTGGCAGCAGGCGCGCCGGTCCGCAGTGACCACCTCGTACGACCAGGTGCGGGTGGCCACCGTCGTCCTCGACCCGCGCGCAGACCTCTCGCACCCGCGAGGGGTTTTTTCGTTTTCCGGCCCACCCTCAGCCGGTGACGGAGCGCGAGGGAGCATGGAGGAACGGTGGAGCCGGTCATTCCGGTAAAGACCGAAGATTTCCCACAGGAGCCTTGAGACATGACCGAGACGGCAACCAGCGAGCTCGACGACTCGTTCCACGTCTTCGACACCACGCTGCGCGACGGCGCGCAGCGCGAGGGCATCAACCTCACCGTCGCGGACAAGCTCGCCATCGCCCGGCACCTGGACGACTTCGGCGTGGGCTTCATCGAGGGCGGCTGGCCCGGCGCGAACCCCCGCGACACGGAGTTCTTCGCCCGCGCGCAAGCGGAGATCGACTTCCGGCACGCCCAGCTCGTCGCGTTCGGCGCCACCCGCCGCGCCGGCACCACAGCCGCCGAGGACCCGCAGGTCAAGGCCCTGCTCAGCTCGGGTGCCCCGGTGATCACCCTGGTCGCCAAGTCGCACGACCGGCACGTGGAGCTCGCGCTGCGCACCACCCTGGACGAGAACCTGGAGATGGTCCGCGACACCGTGTCGTACCTGCGCGAGCAGGGCCGCCGGGTCTTCGTGGACTGCGAGCACTTCTTCGACGGCTACCGCGCCAACCCCGAGTACGCCAAGGCGGTCGTCCGCGCCGCCTCCGAGGCCGGCGCCGACGTCGTCGTCCTCTGCGACACCAACGGCGGCATGCTCCCCGCCCAGGTCCACGCGGTCGTCGCCACCGTCCTCGCCGACACCGGCGCCCGGCTCGGCATCCACGCCCAGGACGACACCGGCTGTGCGGTCGCCAACACCCTGGCCGCCGTCGACGCGGGCGCCACCCATGTGCAGTGCACGGCCAACGGCTACGGCGAGCGCGTCGGCAACGCCAACCTGTTCCCGGTGGTCGCCGCCCTGGAACTGAAGTACGGCAAGAAGGTGCTGCCCGACGGCCGGCTGCGCGAGATGACCCGCACCTCCCACGCCATCGCCGAGGTCGTCAACCTGACGCCGTCGACCCACCAGCCGTACGTGGGCGTCTCCGCCTTCGCGCACAAGGCCGGCCTGCACGCCTCCGCCATCAAGGTCGACCCGGACCTGTACCAGCACATCGACCCCGAGCTGGTCGGCAACACCATGCGCATGCTCGTCTCCGACATGGCGGGCCGCGCCTCGGTCGAGCTGAAGGGCAAGGAGCTGGGCATCGACCTGAGCGGCGACCGGGAGCTGGTCGGCCGGGTGGTCGAGCGGGTGAAGGAGCGGGAGCTCAAGGGCTACACCTACGAGGCGGCGGACGCCTCGTTCGAGCTGCTGCTGCGCGCGGAGGCCGAGGGCCGGCCGCTGAAGTACTTCGACGTCGAGTCCTGGCGGGCCATCGTCGAGGACCGGCCCGACGGCACCCACGCCAACGAGGCCACGGTCAAGCTGTGGGCCAAGAGCGAGCGGATCGTCGCCACCGCCGAGGGCAACGGCCCGGTCAACGCCCTGGACCGCGCCCTGCGCGTGGCCCTGGAGAAGATCTACCCGCAGCTCGCCAAGCTGGACCTGGTCGACTACAAGGTCCGCATCCTGGAGGGCAAGCACGGCACCTCCTCCACCACCCGGGTGCTGATCTCCACCTCGGACGGCTCCGGCGAGTGGGCCACGGTCGGTGTGGCCGAGAACGTCATCGCCGCCTCCTGGCAGGCCCTGGAGGACGCGTACACGTACGGCCTCCTCCGCGCGGGCGTGGAGCCCGCTCAGTAGCCACAGTGGAGGCATGACCTCACCAACCCAAGACGTGCTGTCCCGGGCCCGCGTCGCGACCCGGCTGCCCGCCCGGGACCTGGACCGGGCCCGCCGCTTCTACGCCGAGAAGCTCGGCCTGTACCCGGTGGACGAACGGCCCGGCGGGCTGCTGTACCGCTGCGCGGGCGCGGACTTCGTCGTGTTCCGCTCGACGGGGGCCTCGCCCGGCACCTTCACCCAGATGGCCTTCGAGGTGGACGACATCGAGGCGGCCGTCACCGAGCTGCGCCGCCGGGGCGTCGAGTTCCAGGAGGTCGACGTGCCCGGCTTCCGCACCCGGGACGGCATCGCCGAGATCGAGGGCAACTACCCGAGCAAGGGCGCGCGGGCCGAGCGGGGCGCGTGGTTCCGGGACAGCGAGGGCAACCTGCTGGGCATCGGCCAGCTGATCCTGTGAGGCCCGCCGGCCGGTCCGGTGCCGCTCAGGGCGCCCGCCAGATGTTGTCGAAGGCGATGTTCTCGATGCGGCGCCGCTCGCGCACCGCCTCCAGCTCGGTCACCGCGTCACCCACCGCCGCCAGGACGGTGATCACCGCCTCGTCGTCGAGCCCGGAGGAGGTTGTCCGGTCGGGCTCGATGCCCAGCGTGCCCGCGAGGCTCGTCAGCACCGGGTCGTGGGAGTCCCAGCGGTCGGTCGCGTGCCGCCGGGCGGCCGTGTCGGCCGGGGCCTCGGTCCCGCCCCGGCCCGGCCACCAGTGCCGGCGCCTGCCGGTGAGCTGCCCGTCGGCTTCCAGGACGTCCCGGTAGGCCACGGCCAGCCCCTCGCCGCGCCGCCACAGCCAGTCCTCGACCGTCTCGTACGGCTCCTCGCGGACGAGCCTCGCCCCGGCCTCGTCCAGCAGCCGGTCACCCGTGGTCAGCACCGGGCCGGGCACGATGCGCTCACCGTCCAGGGTGAGCGCCCGGGCGCCGAGCAGGTCGATCAGCTCGGCCCCGGCGAGCGCCAGCGACAGATCGCCCTGCTCGACGGGGCGCTCGCCCGGTACGTCCAGGCTGACGAGGAACAGGTCCTGCGGTGTCGTCATGGGGGCTCCAGGTCACCGGCCGTCAGCTACGGCCGGGGTCGTTCGGACGGGACTCCAGCGGAGTGACGGTGAGCTGCGTCCAGGGTCGCAGCGGCAGCGTACCGAGGATCCGCTCGCGCGGCGCGCCTCGTCGTCGGCCCGCGGGGGTGCCGTCGGGCACCGAGGTGGTGATCTCGACCAGGAACTCGCGCATGATCCCGCTTCCTTGGTGGGTGGCCGGCTGGGGGCCGGCCCCCTTCATCGTCCCCCAGCCGCCGGACGGGCGCCGCTCAGCACGAGTCGGCCGCGAGCCGCTCGAACGCGGTGAGGCTCATCGCCCGGCCGTCCGCCCATACCTGGCCGGGCTTCAGCCGGTCGATCTGCTCGCCGGTGAACTCCACGACCCCGTTGTAGGAGTCGCCGCCGGTGTAGTGCCCGAACCGGAGGACGTACCGGTGCCGGGGCAGGAGGTGCTGGGCGCCCCGGTGACGGGCGTGCCAGGCGGCGGGCGGGTCGAAGAGGGGGAAGTCGGCGTCGCCGCGCAGCCCCTCCTCGCGCGTGTCCCACCCGGTGGCGACGGGCCCCTTCCGGGCGCCCCGGGCCCGCCCGTCCAGGTCCGGGCCCTGATAGCCGTCGTCACCGCACGGCCGGAACACGGCGTACGGCGTCCCGTCCGGTGCGGCCCGCACCCCCGCGAGCGGCAGGTCGACGGCGCCACAGCCGCTGAGCAGCAGCGTCCCGCCGACGATCCCCGCCGCCACGGCCCCCGTACGTCGCATGGTCTCCGCCTTACCGCCTCACCGCAGGGTCCACTTCTGGTTGGCGGCACCGGTGCAGGACCAGATCTGGGCCCGGGCCCCGTTCGCCGACGAGTTGTCGGTGACGTCCAGGCACTTGTTCGCCGCCGTGTTCACCACATCACCCGTGGACGCGTTGTACGACCACCGTTGGGCACCGGTTCCGTTGCAGTCGTACAACTGCGTCTTGGCCCCGTCCGCCGTCGAACCGGAGGTCACGTCCAGGCACTTGCCGAGCGCCTGGATCGACCCGTCGGCCTGGACGGTCCACTGCTGGGCCGCGCTGCCGTTGCAGTCGTAGAGCTGTACCGCCGTGCCGTTGGCGCTCGAACCGCCCGCCACGTCCAGGCACTTGCCGGCGAGGCCCACGAAGGCTCCCGTCCTGGCGCCGCCGCCGGACTGGGTGCCGGACCAGGTGAAGGTCGCCGAGGTGTTGCCGGGCAGCGAGTAAGTGGCGTGCTGCGAGCCCCAGTTGATGGTCACGGTCCGGGCCGACGAGGAGTCGTTGTAGGCGATCAGCGCCTTGCTGCCGTCCGGGTTGCGCCAGGCGACGTTCGGCACCGTGGTGGAGGCGGTGGAGGCTATGCGCTGGGCGCCGGGGCGGACGAACTTGGTCAGGTGGCCCATGTCGTAGTACTCGACGGTGTAGTCCACGGTCCCGCTCGCGCCGTCGCCGTTGTGCACGGTGATCAGGCCGGTGCAGGTGCCGCAGCCGCCGTTGTGCGGGCCCATGTTCTGGTCCACCGCCAGCGACCACTTGGTCACCGACTTCGCCCAGTTGCGGGTGTAGTCGATGATGTTGGACATGTCCTCGCGCTGCTGGTCGGCGATCCAGGTGCCACCGGAGTGCTCGGTGCCGAAGGCGTCCAGCGCGGGGTACTGGTTGTGCACGGTGGTCTGCTTGGCGATGTCACCGCCGTAGCCGTGCCAGGCGATGCCGCCGAAGTTGGGGTGGTTGCGGACGGCCGGGTCGTCCACGGTCTGGGCCGCGTACGAGTCGTAGACGTCCCAGTTCCAGTCGTGCGCCAGCACCTTGGTGGTCAGGCCCGCCGACTGGAGCCTCGGCAGCAGCTCGTTCTTGGTGAAGTAGGCGAGGCCGCTCGCGTTCCAGCTCATCGACGGGTAGCCGGAACAGCAGGTCGGCTCGTTCTGCGCGGTGACGTACGAGACGTTGATCCCCTGGTCCTTGTACGCCTGGAGGTACTTCACGAAGTAGGAGGCGTACGCCCCGTAGTCCTCCGCCTTCAGCCAGCCCCCGTTGAGCGAGCCGCTGTCCTTCATCCACGCCGGCGCGGTCCACGGCGAGGCCATCACGGTCAGGGAGGGGTTGAGCTGGAGCGCCTGCCGGGTGAGCGGGACGACGTCGACCAGGTCGTGCGCGAGGGAGAACTTCGCGAGGGACGGGTCGGTCTGCCCGGCCGGCACGTCGTCGTAGGTGTAGCCGTAGCGGGCGAGGTCGGAGGCGCCCATGGGGTTGCGCAGGAACGACAGGCCGATGCCGTCGGTCGGCGAGAACAGCTTGCGCATGGTCGCGTCCCGGGTCGCCTGGGACAGCGCCCCGCTGCTGTTCATCAGCCAGGCGGCGGTGTCCGTGAAGGACGCGCCGCCGCCGGTGAAGGTCTGGTAGCGGGTGTTCTCGTCGACGGTGATGTTCTCGCCGCTCCCGCCCGTCCCGGACTGGAAGGCGAACGGCGCCTGCGGCTGCAGGCCGCGCACGACATGCCGGCCGGCGGAGTCGTCTGTGGTGGTGAGCCAGGCGGTCACCTGCTCACCGGCCGCGTGCGCGGGGGGTACGGCCACACTGAGACCGGCTGCGGAGAGCAGCCCGGCGAGCAACAGCCGGACTGTGCGGGGGGATCTCCTCATGGTGCGTCGCCCTTCCTCTCGGATCGGCAGAGCTGACGGGTCGTCTTGACGGGGGTGTGTGCCCCTAGTTAACTCACGGCGTGAGCTAAGCCCTGAGTGAACCACGAGAGCCGAGGGAAGGTCCATGCGAAGAACCGCCCTGCTCGCCTCCGCCGCACTCCTCGCCGGTCTGCTGCCCTGGGCGGCGACCGCGCGAGCCGCCGACGAGCCCGCCCCCGTACCCGTCGACCGCTTCGAGGGCGAGGTGCCCTTCGCCTCCCAGCCCGCCGAGGGCATCTTCACCTGGGGCGGCGACTCCGACGACCCGCCCACGCTCCGCCTCGCCGACCGCGCCGACGCCCCCGAGGGCGGCAAGGTCCTCGCCGGCGGCTACGACATCAGCGGCTACGGCGGCTTCACCCACGACTTCGCCGCCACCGCGCCCGCCCACGACTGGTCCGCCCACCAGGGCATACGGTTCTGGTGGGAGGGGCGGAACAACGGCAAGAAGATCGCCTTCGAGATCAAGGACGGCGGGGCCGACGGCGAGGCGTCCGAACTGTGGACCACCTCCTTCACCGACGACTTCACCGGCTGGAAGCAGATCCAGCTCCCCTTCACCGACTTCACCTACCGCACCGACTACCAGCCCGTCGGCGGCATCGACCACGTCCTCGGCCTGAAGGAGATGTGGGGCTACGCCCTGACCCTCCCGGCCGGTGTCAAGGGCGACTTCGCCATGGACGGCGTGGAGCTGTACGGCAGGGCCGACCAGGCACTGCGCGCCACCGTCACCACCGACGCACCCGTCCACCCGGTCGAGGAGGGCGGCACGGCCAAGGTGAAGGTCACCGTGGCCACCACCGGCGAGCAGCCCCTCACGGACCCCGTGACCGTCACCTACGCCACCGGGGACGGCACCGCGACCGCCGGCCAGGACTACACACCCGTCTCCGGCACCCTCACCTTCCCGGCCGGCACCGCCTCCGGCACCGAGCGGACCATCGCCGTACCCACCCGCCGGGACCGGGCGGCCGAACCCGCCGAGACCGTCCCCCTGAAGCTCACGGTCACCGGCGCGAAGGCCCCCGCCGAAACCCCGCAGGTCGTGATCGACGCGCACGGACTGCCGTACCTCAACGCCAAGTTGCCGGTGAAGAAGCGGGTCGCCGACCTGCTGAGCCGGATGTCCCTGGCGGAGAAGGCCGGCCAGATGACCCAGGCCGAACGCGGCGCGATGTCCCAGCCGAACGACATCGCCGCCTACGCCCTCGGCTCCCTGCTCTCCGGCGGCGGCTCGACGCCCACGCCCAACACGCCCGAGGCGTGGGCGAAGATGATCGACGCCTTCCAGCTGCGGACCCAGGCGACACGCTTCCAGATCCCGCTGATCTACGGCGTCGACGCGGTCCACGGCCACAACAACCTCTCCGGCGCCACGGTCATGCCGCACAACGTCGGCATCGGCGCCACCCGCGATCCCCGACTGGCCTACCAGACGGGCGCGGTGACGGCAGCCGAGGTCCGCGCGACCGGCGTCCCCTGGGACTTCGCGCCCTGCCTGTGCGTGAGCCGCGACGAACGCTGGGGCCGCTCCTACGAGTCCTTCGGCGAGGACCCGGCACTCGTGGACTCCATGGAGACCGTCATCCAGGGCCTCCAGGGCCGCGCCGACGGCAAGGACCTCAAGCGCGCCGACAAGGTGCTCGCCACGGCCAAGCACTTCGTCGGCGACGGCGGCACCGCCTACGGCTCCTCCACCACCGGGAAGTACACCATCGACCAGGGCGTCACCAAGGTCACCCGCCAGGAGCTGGAGGACATCCACCTCGCGCCGTTCCGCACGGCCGTCGAGCGGGGCGTCGGCACGGTCATGCCGTCGTACTCCTCCCTCGACATCGCCGGCGACGGCAAGGGCGCGGTGAAGATGCACGCCCGCGGCGACATGATCAACGGCGTGCTCAAGGGCCGCATGGGCTTCGACGGCTTCGTCATCAGCGACTGGAACGCCATCGACCAGCTGCCCGGCGACTACGCGTCCCACGTCCGCACCTCGGTCAACGCGGGCGTCGACATGATGATGGTGCCGTACACCTACAAGGAGTTCAGCGGCACGCTCGTCGACGAGGTGAAGGCGGGCCGGGTCAGCGAGAAGCGGATCGACGACGCCGTCTCCCGCATCCTCACCGAGAAGTTCCAGCTCGGCCTCTTCGAGCACCCCTACGCCGACACCAGCAGGGCCTCCGCCATCGGCTCCCCGGCCCACCGGGAGGTCGCCCGCCGGGCCGCCGCCGAGTCGCAGGTGCTGCTGAAGAACGCGGGCGGGCTGCTGCCGCTGAAGAAGAGCGAGAAGGTGTACGTCGCCGGGTCCAACGCCGACGACATCGGCAACCAGACCGGCGGCTGGACCCTCACCTGGCAGGGCGCCTCCGGGAACACCGTCCCCGGTACGACCATCCTCCAGGGTCTGCGCGAGGCGGGCGGGGACGTCACCTACTCCAAGGACGCCTCCGCTCCCACCGGCGGCTACGACGTCGGGGTGGTCGTGGTCGGCGAGACCCCGTACGCCGAGGGCGTCGGCGACGTCGGCAACGGCCACGACCTGAACCTGTCCGCCGCCGACCGGGCCGCCGTCGACAAGGTGTGCGCGGCCATGAAGTGCGCGGTGCTGATCGTCTCCGGCCGCCCGCAGCTCGTCGGCGACCGGCTGGACGAGATCGACGCCCTGGTCGCCTCCTGGCTGCCCGGTACCGAGGGCGAGGGCGTCGCCGACGTCCTCTACGGCAAGCGCCCCTTCACCGGACAGCTCCCGGTCACCTGGCCCAGGTCGGAGGCGCAGCTGCCGATCAACGTGGGCGACACGGCGTACGACCCGCAGTTCCCGTACGGCTGGGGCCTGACCACCCGCACCGACGTCCCGAAGGGCGGTACCGCGACCCTGCGCGACCTCGCCGTCCGGGCGGCGAAGGCCGAGCGGCACCGCGACGACCGCACCGGCCGCGCGCTGGTCACCCAGGCCCGGCTGCTCGTCCAGCAGAAGGCGGACGGCCACCTCACGGCCGCCGTGGCAAAGCCCTTCGCCGACGCCGACCACCTGCTGCTGACCGGCAGGTACGGAAAGGCGGTGGAGAAGCTGGCGGAGGCCTACCGGGCGGCCTGATCCCCACGGAGCATGAGTGACCGGTTTGGTGAGGCTTCGGGTAGTTTCAAGGTATGAAGGCCGTGCCGCGGACCCGAAGCCTCCCCGCCCTGCTCCTGGCCGTCCTGGCCCTGGTGCTGGCGACCCTGTTCGCGCCCGGGGCGAGCGCGGACACCAGCGTCTCCACGATCGCCCAGGCCCTGCGCAAGAGCCCGGTCTACGTCGACCCGGCGGCCCGGGACCAGCTCTCCGCCGCCGACGCCGACACGCTCGCCACCCGGATCAAGGACGCGGACAAACCCCTGTTCATCGCCGTCCTCCCGGCCGGCTACCCCACCGCGAACCTCTTCTCCGACCTCCGCTCCGCCACCGGCGTCACCGGTCTCTACGGCATCCGCCTCGGCGACCGCTTCGACGCCCGCGCCGACTCCTCCGTCATGTCGGCCACGGCCCGGCAGAACCTGGTCACCAGCGTCCAGGGCGAGGACGCCAAGGCCCAGCTCGCCGACTTCACCGACCGCGCCCTGGCCAACATGGGCGGCCACGCCCCCAGCAGCTGGGGCGGCTCGGCCGACGGCGGCGGCGCCTCCACCACCGCACTGATCACGACGGCCGCCGTCCTGGTGGCAGCCGGCGGGGGCGCCTACGCGCTGGTCCGCCGCAACCGCCGGCGCCGCGAGGACGAGCAGCGGGCCGCCCTGGACCGGCTGCGGGTCGTCGTGGACGAGGACATCACCGCGTTCGGCGAGGAACTCGACCGCCTGGACTTCCACCCCTCGGAAGCGGGCGCCGACGACACGATGCGCGCCGACTACGAGCGCGCGCTGGACGCCTACGAGACCGCCAAGCAGCGCATGGCCGCGGCACGGAAACCGGAGGACGTCCGGTCGGTCACCGAGGCGGTCGAGGACGGCCGCTTCTCCCTCGCCCAACTGGCCGCCCGCCGCGAGGGCCGCCCGCTCCCGGAACGCCGCCCGCCCTGCTTCTTCGACCCCCGGCACGGCCCCTCGGTCTCCGACGCCACCTGGACCCCGCCCGGCGGCGCCCCGCGCCAGGTCCCGGTCTGCGCGGCCGACGCCACCCGTCTGGCCGACGGCCGCGACCCCGTGATCCGCGAGGTCGACACCGACTACGGCCGCCGCCCCTACTGGGACGCGGGCCCGGCCTACGGCCCCTGGGCCGGCGGCTACTTCGGCGGCGGCCTCCTCCCCGGCCTCCTCGTCGGCACCCTGCTCGGCAGCGTGATGGCGACCCCCGCCTACGCCGCCGACTACGGCACCGGATACGGCGACTTCGGCGGGGGAGGCTACGAGGGCGGCGACGTCTCCGGCACCGACTTCGACCCCGGCGACTTCAGCGGCGGCTTCGGTGACGGGGGTGGGTTCGGCGACGGGGGTGGGGGTGGGGGTGGGGACTTCGGCGGGGGGTTCTGAGTGGCGGCGTGCCGCTGCTCAGCGGGTGATGCCGTCGAGGAAACGGGTCCAGGTGACGGGGGAGAGGGTGAGGGTGGGGCCGGGAGTGGGGCCGGCGGTGGTTTTGGAGTCGCGGATGTGGATGGTGGTGGGGGTGGTGGCTACTTCTAGGCAGTCGCCGCCCTCGTTGCTGCTGTAGCTGGACTTGAACCATGCCAGTGCTGCGGTGTTCATGACTCTCCTAGCAGTCCATTCAGGAGGCGCACGCTCTCCTCCGTAGAGAGGGCCTGTGACCGCAGCATTCCATACTTGTAGTGATAGTCGCTGACCTCTTCCGGGTCATCTACGAGGAAGCTCGCGCGCTGAACTTCCAGATAGACGAGACGTTCGTGCTCGGGTGTCTCCAGCAGGGTCATCGGACCCGCGAGCCCCGCGTGCGGCATCCGATTCATGGGCATGATCTGCACGCTCATGTGGACCGGTTCCGTGTATTCCAGGATCTGGCGGATCTGCTCCCGCATCACCGCCGACCCACCGACCTGTCGCCGCAGGATGCTCTCTTCCATGATGAAGTGGCCAACGGGCGGACAATCCCGCTGCCAGATCAACTGGCGTTCCATGCGGGCGTTCACCCACTGCTCGGCCGTCTCGCTCCCGAGCGCGGGATAGCGGGAGTCGAAGGCGGCGAGGCAGTACTCCCGGGTTTGCAGCAGACCCGGCACCATCTGGGTCTGGTACGACAGGATGCCGACCGCCTCCTGCTCATGATCCACCAGCCCCTGCGCGAACTGGACGATCCGGTCCCGGACCGGCAGCTTGGCCACCACCACCGCTAACGCCCCGCCAGTGTCGAGGAGTTCGTCGAACTGCTCGGCGCGATCCGGCTGGAGGGCCAGCCTCCCCTGCTCGATCGACCGCACCGTGTCGACCGCGAGGTTCGCCGACTCCGCGAACTGTTCCTGTGTGAGGCGCGCCTTCTTGCGGAAGTGCGCCACCAGCGCGCCGACCGCGTACCACGAACCGACCTTCTTGGGCCTCGATGCCACGTGCATGGCCGTTCCTTTCCCCCGTACGCACGCCAAGCTCTCGTAGTGGACTCGTAGCAATCAGAACTACGACCTCACTCACTGACCCAGTGTAGTGACGCACAGTGACACTCGCCGCATGAACGCAGAACCCCGACACCCCCGCACACGCCAGACCTTCTACCGCCGTGACCGCAGGTCGGTACGGCTCGCGCGGGAGTTCGCCCATGAGGCACTGGCGGACTGGGCCACGGCCGAGCGCAGCGACGACGTACTGCTCTGCGTGAGCGAGTTGGCGACCAACGCGCTCCTCCACGGCGTGCCCGCAGGCCGGGGTTTCCTGCTCCGGCTCACCCTGCACACGGACGGTGTCCTCCGCGTCGAGGTGCACGACAGCGGTCCGGGGGAGGTGCGGATTCCGGAGCCGACTCCGGAGGCGGAACACGGCCGGGGTCTGCTCCTCGTCGCGGCCCTCGCGGACAAGTGGGGGGTGGGGGAGCGGAGCCCCGGCAAGATCGTGTGGTGCGAGTTCGCGGTGCGGGGTGATGAGGTGGCCGTTCCAGGGCGGCTGCGGTGAGCGCCTACTGAGTCGGTTGCTGTTGGGCCGCCCGCTTCTTGGCCGGTGTCGTGCTTCCGCGAGCCGCGTCAAGGGCGCTTCGCGTCGCCTTCGGCGATGGACCTCCGGCCCACCCTTGACCCGGCCCGCTCCAGCACGGGGAAGAAGCGAGCGGGCGGCCCGGAAATACGGCGGCCCGAGCGGGGTTCGCGGCTACCGGGGCTGCGTCGCCCCGTCGGCGAACGGACGCCCCCGCGCCTCGCCGGCACGCCGGGTGGGTTTGGCGGCTTGCGGTGGGTGGGTGAGAGAGAGGGGGGAGGGGCTGGCGTCCCATGAGCCCCGCAGGTCACAAGAGACCGGTGATTGGCGGATTTGGGCCACTCCCGCTGCCCGACCAGCCGATTGACCTGCCCCTTTTTCGGCGACCCCTGGAACAAATCCGCCAATCACTGAGCGAGGGGCCCGATACGAGCCCCCGGCCCCGGCGGAAAGCCGCCGAACCGGCCCGGCGTGCAGGCGAGGCGCGTCCGCGTGCCCTTGCCGACGGTGCGGACCCAGTTGCCGTGGGGGCCCGTTGCCGCTGGGCCAGCGCTGTTTGGGGCCGCTCGCTCGCTTCTTCCCCGGGCTGGAGCGAGGTGTGTCAAAGGTGGCCCGGAGGGCCATCGCCGAAGGCGACACGGAACGCGCCCTTGACTCACCTCGCGGAAGCCCGACCCTGGCCGGGAAGCGAGCGGACCAAGGGTCACCTGTTGCCGACGGACACCCTGCCAACCCTCCGCCGGCTGCGGGACGCTCACGCGTTCTTGATCGCCGAGATGTCGAAGACCAGCTTGATCTTGTCGGAGACCAGGACCCCGCCCGTCTCCAGCGCCGCGTTCCAGGTCAGGCCCCACTCCGAGCGCAGGATCTCGGCCTTGCCCTCGAAGCCGACGCGCTCGTTGCCGAACGGGTCCTTCGCGGCGCCGTTGAACTCCAGGTCGATGGTGAGCGGCTTGGTGACGCCGAGCAGGGAGAGGTCGCCGGTGATGCGGTAGTCGTCGCCGCCCAGGGACTCGGCCTTGGTGGAGCGGAACGTCATGACCGGGTGCTCGTCGATCTTGAAGAAGTCGGACGACTTCAGGTGGCCGTCGCGGTCGGTGTTGCCGGTCTCGATGCTGGCCATCTGGACGTCGAGGGTGGCCGTGGACTTGGTGGGGTCGGCGCCGTCGAGGTGGAGCGTGCCGGTGAAGTCCTGGAAGCCGCCCTTGACGTTGGTGACCATGGCGTGCCGGGCGACGAAGCCGATCGTGCTGTGGGACGGGTCGATCGTGTAGTCGCCGGTCAGCGCGGTCAGGTCGGGGCCGGCGGCGGCCTGCGCGGCGGGGGCGGAGGTGGTGTCCTTGCGGCTGAAGATTCCCATGGCGTGCTCCTTGTGGTTCTTGTTGAACGTTAAACCAACCTGCGAGACAGACAGTAGACCCATTCGGTTCGGTTTTCAACATCATCCGCAGCGTGTTTGCGTGCGCGCGTCGAGTAACCGGTTCCGCCCTCTGGCGCACCGGTCGATCGCTCGGGCACCATCTGGCTGCACCACCTGCACAGCCGACCCACAGGACGCACGGCCCACCGCAGGAAAGGTCCCCATGAAGCCGCTCAAGACCCGCTCGCTGCTCACCGCGCTCGCCCTCGTCGTCGCCCCCGGCGTCGCCGTCCTCGGCACCGCCACCGACGCCTTCGCCGTCACCAAGATCAGCCACGCGACCGCCACTCAGATGTTCCGCGACGTCGGCATCACGTGGTCGTCCTCGGGCAACTGCTCCGACCGCTACAACTCCACCTGTACGTCCTTCGAGCAGCTCAACCTCGCCACCGCCCAGGGCGCCCAGACCCTCAAGCGGGCCAGCGGCTGCGCCCTCAACATCACCGGCGGCACCGAGACCGGCCACGCCTCCGGCACCTACTCCCACTGGAACGGCTACAAGCTCGACTACGGCAAGAACACGTGCGTGACGTCGTACATCAAGAACAACTTCAGCTACATCGGCCTGCGCGGCGACGGCGCCCCGCAGTACCAGTCCGGCTCCGGCAACATCTACGCCGACGAGGGCAACCACTGGGACGTCCTCTACTACAACTGCGGCGGCTGCTGAGCCGGGAACCGAGGGGAGGGCGGTGACCGGGCCCATGCGCATGACCCGACGCGCGCTGCTGCTGGCCGCCGCCCTCGCCGCCGCCCCGGCGCCGGGCGCGCGGGCGGCCGACGACCCGTACGACGCGCTGCGCCTCCGCTGGCTCGGCATCGCGCTGGGCGCGGGATACGACCCGGCCGCCGAGCCGTACGCCTCCCGGCTCGCCCTCCTCGGGCAGCAGGCGCGGGAGTTCCGGGAGGGCATGGAGCCCGGACCCGCCTCCCTCTGGCCCGGGCATCCCTTCGACCCGCCCTCCGGCATCACCTTCAGCTACGGCCGGCTGTGGACCATGACCCAGGCGTACGTCCAGGCCGGCACCGGGTCCACCGGCGACCCCGGCCTCCTCGCCGACGTACTGCGCGGGCTCGACCACCTCTCCGCCATCGTCTACAACCCCGCCACCACCCGCTACGGCAACTGGTGGGAGTGGCAGATCGGCAGCCCCCGGCTGCTGACGGACATCACGGCCGCCCTGTACGAGCAGGCCGGCCCCGCACGGGTGGCGGCGGCCTGCGCGGCCGTCGACCACTTCGTCCCGGACGCCATGCTCACCGACTACTCCGGCACCTCCACCGGCGCCAACCGCGTCGACCTGTGCCGCTCGGTCGCCCTGCGCGGCATCCTCGGCCGGAGTCCGCAGAAGATCTCCCTCGCGCGTGACGCCCTCTCGCCCGTCTTCCCCTACGTGACGCGGGGCGACGGCCTCTACGCCGACGGCTCGTTCGTCCAGCACACCTGGGTCGCCTACTCCGGTACGTACGGGCAGGTCCTGCTCGACGGGCTCGGGCGGCTGTTCGCACTGCTCGCCGGGTCCGAGTGGGAGGTCACCGACCCCGCCCGGCGCAACATCCTGGACGGCGTCGAGCACGCCTGGGCGCCCCTGATCCACGACGGGCTGGTGACGGACTGCGTCAACGGACGTGCCATCAGCCGGGGGCACCTGCGCAGCGACGACCAGCACGTGCTGCGCGGCGACCACTACCACGGGCAGGCCCTGATCGCCGCCATCGCCCTCCTCGCGGACGGCGCGAGCCCGGCCGAACGGGAGCGGTGGCACGGCCGGATCAAGGGGTGGATCGAACGGGACACCACCGTACCGATGCTGACGTCACGTCAGTTCGACGTCGCCGATCTCGCGCGGCTGCACGCCATCGCCGCCTCGCCCGCACCCGCCGCCCCGGAACCCCTCGGTCACCGCCTCTTCCCGGCCATGGACCGCGCCGTCCACCGCACCCCCCGCTTCACCGCCGCCCTCGCCATGGCCAGCGACCGCATCGCCCACTACGAGTGCGGCAACGGCGAGAACCCACGAGGCTGGCACACCGGCTCCGGCATGCTCTCCTGGTGGCCCCGGGGCCGCGGCGAACAGTACACCGACTGGTACTGGCCCACCGTCGACTGGTACCGGCTGCCCGGCACCACCGTGTCCACGAAGCGGCTCCCCGACCGGGCCGGCGGCGAGTGGGGCGCCCCCAAGCCGGACGTCCGCTGGGTCGGCGGGACCACCGACGGCACGTACGCGGCGGTCGGCCAGCACCTCAAGGGCCTCGGCTCCACCCTCCAGGCCCACAAGTCCTGGTTCTTCCTCGACGACGCCGTGGTCTGCCTCGGCGCCGGGATCTCCTGCGCCGACGGCGTCCCGGTGGAGACGGTCGTGGACAGCCGCAACCTGGGCGAGAACGGCACCCAGAGCTTCGTACGCGGACGGAACTGGGCCCACCTGGAGGAGCACGGCGGCTGGATCCTGCCGTACGGAGGCGAGTTGCGCACCCTCCGCGAGGACCGCACCGGCGCCTGGTCCGACATCAACACCACCAGCACGGACGAACGGCGCACCCGGCGATGGCAGACCCTCTGGCTCGACCACGGCACCGACCCCGAGGCCGCCCGCTACGCCTACGTCCTGCTGCCCGGCGCCTCCCGCGCCGAGACCGCCGCGCGGGCCGCCGACCGGCACTGGCTGTCCGTCCTCGCCAACGACGCCGGCCACCAGGCCGTCGCCGTCCCCCGGCTGGGCCTGATGGCGTGGAACTTCTGGCGGGCCGGTACGGTGGGGGACCTGACCGTGTCGGCCGGTGCGAGCGTGCTCGTCGTACACCGGGGTCGTACGGCCACCCTCCGCGTGAGCGAGCCGCCCCGCACCGGAGCCCCGCTGGAGCTGGTCTGGGAGCGTCCGGTGCGCGCGGTGACCCGGGCCGACGACAGCGTCGAGGTCCTTTCGGCCGACCGCCGTCTGAGGCTCCGTGTCACTCCGGGGATGGCATGTGCCACCCACGAATGTGAGCTGACTCTCGGCTGACGGCTTTGTGGTCTCCCTACAACGAGACGCCCTCCTGAGCAGTCGGAATGCCTGCATGCCGCCATGGTTCTGTTCACTGGCACCAGGAAAACGGGCTGGAGACTGTACGGAGTCGACGGCTCGCTTTTCTTCGGGTCCTTCGTAAGGTCGCTACATGACCGTTTTGGAAGAGACGACGGGTGAGCCGACCGGTGAGCCGACGGACGCGCGCGGACGGGTCGCCGAACTGCACGAGATCCGTGCGCGGGCCCTGGCGGGGCCGAGCGAGAAGGCGACCGAGGCGCAGCACGCCAAGGGCAAGCTGACGGCGCGGGAGCGGATCGAGCTGCTCCTCGACCCCGGGTCCTTCCAGGAGGTCGAGCAGCTGCGCCGGCACCGGGCGACCGGCTTCGGCCTGGAGGCCAAGAAGCCGTACACCGACGGTGTCATCACCGGCTGGGGCACGGTGGAGGGCCGTACGGTCTTCGTCTACGCCCACGACTTCCGGATCTTCGGCGGCGCCCTCGGCGAGGCCCACGCCACCAAGATCCACAAGATCATGGACATGGCCATCGCGGCCGGTGCCCCGCTGGTGTCGCTCAACGACGGCGCCGGTGCCCGCATCCAGGAGGGCGTCTCCGCCCTCGCCGGCTACGGCGGCATCTTCCAGCGCAACACCAAGGCCAGCGGTGTCATCCCGCAGATCTCCGTGATGCTCGGCCCGTGCGCGGGCGGCGCGGCCTACTCCCCGGCGCTGACGGACTTCGTCTTCATGGTCCGCGACACGTCCCAGATGTTCATCACGGGCCCGGACGTGGTCAAGGCCGTCACGGGCGAGGAGATCACCCAGAACGGCCTGGGCGGCGCGGACGTCCACGCCGAGACGAGCGGTGTCTGCCACTTCGCGTACGACGACGAGGAGACGTGCATCGCCGAGGTGCGCTACCTCCTGTCGCTCCTCCCGCAGAACAACCGCGAGAACCCGCCGCGGGTCGACTCCACCGACCCGGCGGACCGCCGCGGCGACGTGCTGCTGGACCTGGTCCCGGCCGACGGCAACCGGCCCTACGACATGGCCAAGGTCATCGAGGAGATCGTCGACGACGGCGAGTACCTGGAGGTCCACGAGCGCTGGGCGCGCAACATCATCTGCGCCCTCGCCCGCCTGGACGGCCAGGTGGTCGGCATCATCGCGAACCAGCCGCAGGTCCTGGCGGGCGTGCTGGACATCGAGGCGAGTGAAAAAGCTGCGCGCTTTGTCCAGATGTGTGACGCTTTCAATATCCCGATCGTCACGTTCCTGGACGTCCCCGGGTTCCTCCCCGGCGTCGACCAGGAGCACGGCGGGATCATCCGCCACGGCGCGAAGCTGCTGTACGCCTACTGCAACGCGACCGTGCCGAGGATCTCGCTCATCCTGCGCAAGGCGTACGGAGGTGCCTACATCGTCATGGACTCCCAGTCGATCGGCGCCGACCTCACCTACGCGTGGCCGACGAACGAGATCGCCGTGATGGGCGCGGAGGGCGCGGCCAACGTCATCTTCCGCCGGCAGATCGCCGAGGCCCAGGACCCCGAAGCCATGCGCGCGCGGATGGTCAAGGAGTACAAGTCCGAGCTGATGCACCCCTACTACGCGGCCGAGCGGGGCCTGGTCGACGACGTCATCGACCCCGCCGAGACCCGCGAGGTGCTGATCAAGTCCCTGGCGATGCTGCACACCAAGCACGCCGACCTGCCCTCCCGCAAGCACGGCAACCCTCCGCAGTAACCCGGCGGACACCTCTCTCAGGGAGACTGACACCCATGAGCACTGCTGACATCCGCGTCGAGAAGGGCCACGCCGAGCCCGAGGAGGTCGCCGCCATCACGGCCATCCTCCTGGCCCGCGCCGCCGCCCGCCCCGAGCCTTCGGCCACCCACCGGATCCGCCCCAGGGCAGGCTGGCGCCGCCTGGAACGGGAGCCGGGCTTCCGGGCGCCGCACAGCTGGCACTGAGCCTCTCGAACGCGACCCCAGCCCCGCCGCCCCTTGTGGGAGGCGGGGCTGCGGTGTGTTCGGACGACGGTGACGTCAACGCCGGAGAGGTCCAGCGGAAGCTCCGCCATCACCGGATCGGCGTAAGCATCCGCGTCGAAATACGCCCGCGCGTCCCCAGCCGTCATGCCGCCGCCTCAGCGCTCATCGTCCGCCCCCTCGACCACATCCGGGGCCAGTGTGGCACCGGGGTACGACAAAGGGGCCCTCTCCGGACGGAAAGGGCCCCTCGTGAAGGAGCGCTAGCGCAGGCGTGCCATCAGGGCGTGTTCCACCAGGGTGATCAGCGCGCTCTTGGCGTCCGCGCGGTGGCGGGCGTCCGTCGTGATGATCGGGGTGTCCGGTCCGATCTGCAGGGCCTCGCGGACCTCGTCGGGGGTGTAGGGCTGCTGGCCGTCGAAGCCGTTGAGGGCGATGACGAAGGGCAGGCCCGAGTTCTCGAAGTAGTCGACCGCCGGGAAGCAGTCGGCGAGACGGCGGGTGTCCACCAGGACGATCGCGCCGATGGCGCCGCGGACCAGGTCGTCCCACATGAACCAGAAGCGGTCCTGGCCGGGGGTGCCGAACAGGTACAGGATCAGGTCCTGGTCCAGGGTGATGCGGCCGAAGTCCATGGCCACCGTGGTGGTGGTCTTGTCCCCGGTGTGGGTGAGGTCGTCGATGCCGGCCGAAGCGGACGTCATGACGGCCTCTGTGCGCAGCGGGTTGATCTCCGAGACGGCGCCGACGAACGTGGTCTTGCCCACGCCGAAGCCGCCCGCCACCACGATCTTCGCGGAGGTGGTGGAGCGGGAAGGACCGCCGCTAGAGCTTGCGAAGTCCACTGAGCACCCTTTCGAGCAGTGTCACGTCTGGCTGGCCGCCGGCGTTCTCGTCGCCGCCGGGCTGATGGATGGCGACCAGGCCCGCCTCCGCCAAGTCGGCGACGAGAATCCTGGCCACGCCGAGGGGGATCGTCAGCAGGGCCGAGATCTCGGCCACCGACTTGATCTCCCGGCACAGGTTGCAGATCCGCTGATGCTCGGGCAGCTGGCCCTGCATCTGGTGCGGAGCGGCGGTGGTGTGCACCAGCGCCTCGATGGCGAGCTGGTAGCGCGGGCGGGTCCGGCCGCCGGTCATGGCGTACGGACGCACCAAGGGGTTGTTGGACGCCGAAGCCGGTGCCGGCTCGGGGCGGCGCTGCGGCTGGACCGGCTGGATGCGCGGCGCCGGAGGCTGGTCGTACGGCGACGGGCCCGGACCCTGCGGGGCGTACGGCTGCCGGTGGCTGGGAGCGGAGGGGAAGTTGTACGGGTTCGCCGAACCGTCGCCCTGGCCCTGGGCAGGGCCGTACGACCAGTTGCCCGAAGACGAACCGCCTGGGGGTGTTGCCACTTTCTCCTCCTCCGACTGCGCCGGGCACCCATCCCTGGGGAACCGCGTCCCGAAACCTTACGGCCCCGGGACGCGAATACGCACCGTCCGATTGTTAGTTGAGAAGGCTTCCCTGAAGCTCCGCGCGGAGATCCGGGGTGAGGACCGTGCCCGCGCGGTCCACCAGAAGGGCCATCTCGTACCCGATGAGGCCGATGTCCGCCTCCGGGTGGGCCAGGACCGCGAGCGAGGAACCGTCGGAGATGGACATGATGAAGAGGAATCCCCGCTCCATCTCCACAACCGTCTGATTCACGCTGCCTCCCTCGAAGATCCGGGAGGCGCCTGCCGTCAGAGACGTCAGACCGGAGGCGACGGCCGCGAGCTGGTCGGCGCGGTCGCGGGGGAAGCCTTCGGACATCGCCAGAAGGAGTCCGTCGGCGGAGACCACCACCGTGTGGGACACCCCCGGGGTGTTGTCCACGAAGTTGGTGATCAACCAGTTCAGGTTCTGTGCCGCCTGGCTCATCGGGCTCACACTAACGCTCCTGGTTGTAGGTGCTGTCAGGACCGAAGCCCTGGCCGTTCGTTTCACTGCCTGCGCTGCGTCCGCGCTGGACGCCCCGGCGCAGGTTGCTCAGCCTGCCCCGGACGTCCTCCGGGGCGCGGGAGACCTGTGGGCCTCCCTGGGGGGTGGTTTCGGCGGAACCCTCGACCAGATTGGCCTTGGGCACCCGCCGCGGCAGGCCCGAGGCGGTGACCCCGCCTGCCTTGGGCTTCCGGAGCTGCGCGGCCTGCTGCCACCGCTCGTCGTTCGCCGAACGCCAGTCGCTCTGGCCGCCCGTCCCCGGAGCGTTCCCCGGTGCGGGAGCCGGCGCTTCCTGCTGCGCGCGGGCCGTGCCGTTCGCGGAGCCGGTGCCGTGGGAGCCGCTCGCGGGGGCACCGCGGCGGGGCAGCCCGGCGTCGGTCAGCGCGTGCGCGGCGGGAGAGGCCGTTCCCGGACGGTCGAAGCCTACGCGGTTCCGCTCACTCGCGTCAGCGGCCTGCGAGGATTCCGTTTCCGGAGCGTACTGGGCCGGGTAGCCGTTCTGGTAGCCGTCCTGCTGGGGCCAGTCGTCCTGGTACGGCGCCGTCTGGGCAGGCTCCGCATACGCGGACGCGGGCTCCGGGTAGCCGCCGTTCGCGGAGAAACCGTCGTGCTGCGGCACTTCGCCGTTCTGCGCGTAGTACTGCTCGTCGTAGGGCTGCTCGTACCGCTGCTCGTACGACGCGTGCTGCGGCTGCCGCTGCTCCTCGTACGTCTGCTGCGGCCGCTCCTCGTACGCCGGAGCCTCGTACGACTGCTGCTGCTGCTGTTCCTGGTACGCCTGCTGCTGCCCGGTGAACGGGTCCGTGTACCCGGCGGGGGCCTCGGTGGCCTCCTGCCGCGGCTCGGCGGGCTGCTGGCCGTGGTTCTGGGCCTCCAGGGCGGCGCGGCGCTCCTCGCGCATCAGCGAGCGGCCCACGGGGTCCAGGTCGCGGATGTCGTCGGGGACCTGCGGGTACTGGCTGTCGTCGAAGCCCAGTTCGGCGGCGGTGCGCATCGGCTGCTGCTGGCCGAAGTTCTCACCCTGGAACTGCTGCTCCGGGATGATCTGCGAGACGGTGAACTCCTCGCGGTCCAGCGGGGCCTCGCCGCCACCACCGTGCGTGATCGCGTCCGGCAGCATGACCAGGGACGTCGTGCCGGCCTGCTCGCCCGAGGGGCGCAGCTGGACCCGGATGCCGTGCCGGTCGGACAGCCGGCCGACCACGAACAGGCCCATGCGCTGCGAGATCGCGGCGTCCACGGTCGGCGGGTTGGCCAGCTTGTGGTTGATGTCCGCGAAGTCCTCGGCGGTCAGACCGATGCCCTTGTCGTGGATCTCGATCATCACACGGCCGTCGGGCAGACGGGTCGCCGTGACGCGGACCTTGGTCTGCGGGGAGGAGAACGTGGTGGCGTTCTCCAGCAGCTCGGCCAGCAGGTGCACGAGGTCGGTGACCGCGCGTCCGTGGATCTCGGCCTCCGGCACGCCCGACAGTTCGATGCGCTCGTACTGCTCCACCTCGGAGGAGGCGGCGCGCAGCACGTCGATGAGCGGCACGGGCTGGTCCCAGCGGCGGCCGGGCTCCTCGCCGGCGAGGACCAGGAGGTTCTCGCCGTTACGGCGCATACGGGTGGCCAGGTGGTCCAGCTTGAAGAGGTTCTCCAGCTGGTCCGGGTCGGCCTCGTTGTTCTCCAGGTCGGTGATCAGGGTGAGCTGGCCCTCGATCAGCGACTGGTTGCGGCGCGAGAGGTTGGTGAAGATCGCGTTGATGTTGCCCCGCAGCAGGGCCTGTTCGGAAGCGAGCCGGACCGCCTCGCGGTGGACCTGGTCGAAGGCGCGGGCGACCTCGCCGATCTCGTCCTTGGTGGTGATCGGGATCGGCGCGACCCGGGTGTCGACCCGTCCGGGGTCGGTGCGGGAGAGCTGGTCGACCAGCATCGGCAGCCGCTGCTCGGCGATGCCGAAGGCGGCGTTGCGGAGCTGGCGCATCGAGCGGCTCATCTGGCGCGCCACCGCACCGGCCAGGATGAAGGCCAGCAGCAGGGCGACCACGACTACGGCACCGGTGATGAACGCCGAGGTCCTGGCGTCGTCGGCGATGGCCGAGGCCTCGTTCACCGCCTTGTCGGCCATGTCCGACTCGATCTGGCGGTACGCCTTGTACTTGAGCGTGTTGACCGCCCACCAGTTGTCGGCGGTGATGCCGCCCGCCGCCAACTGGTCGCGAGTGGCGGTGCTGGTGTCCTTCATCGTGGCGACCGCGGTGACGAGCTGGGTCAGCTCGGAGGGCGGCGCGACGTACTGCGGGTTGCGCGCCTTGGCCTTCTGGACCATGGCGGCGGCGTCCGTCTTGATCTTCTGTTCGGCGTCGCTCAGCTTCTGCGCGTCGGCCTCGGTGCCACCGCCGAGGTACTCCTCCCGGGCGATGCGCTCCAGGTAGGCGTAACTGGACAGGGAGACCCGCTGGGTCGCGAGGTTCGGGGCGTCCGGGCCGGGCTTGACCAGCAGGTGGGTGCCGATCGACCGCTCCAGCGACAGCGCCGCCTTGGTCAGGGAGATGGCGTAGACGGTACGGCCGTAGGAGGTGATGTTTCCGGTGCCCAGACCGAGTTCGTTGGCGAACTCCATCAGGGGGTGGCTGACCTCGACGTAGCCCTCTTCGGTCTGCACGCCGGTCGCCTTGGAGGTGTACGCGATCTGCCGCAGCTGCGCCAGCTTGGGCTCGGCCTCGCGGAACAGCTTCAGCCGGCGTTGCAGACCCGACGTGGCGGGCATGCTCTTCGTCGCCTCGTCGAAGGCGTCGGCGGCCTGGTCCGTGGCCTTGCGGGCGTTGTCGACGAGCGCCTTGCTGTCCGTGTCCTTCTTGTTCAGCAGCAGCGGTGCCGCGGTGACGTCGCGCTCGCTCTCCAGCGCGTCGGCGTAGGTGAGGGCGGCGCGCACGAGACGGGCGGTGTTCTCCGCGTCGCGGGCCTGCTGCCAGGTGTCGATCGAGCTCTTCACCTGGAAGCCGCCCATGACGAGGCCGACGGCCACGGGTATGAGCAGGATCGCGTTCAGCCGGGTCGGCACCCGCCAGTTCCGCGGGGAGAGACGGCCGCCGCTCGGCGCGGGCGTGGCCGCCGGTTCCGCAGCGGGAACGGGGGTGGGCGCCGCAGCGCGCGGCGGCGGGGTGAAGTTGCCCCGCGCCGACGGCTCGGGACCGTTCTTGCTTCGCCTCACTCGACCAACAACCTCTCGGCGGTCGGCACCTACGTCGTGCCGCAGTCTCTCAGAGCCCGGTTCGCCATCGACCACCAGTACGTACTCGGTACGCACTCAGTACGTCTTTGACCATTGGGCAGTTCAGGCATTCCAGCACGTGGACCAGTGCACTTCCAAACAGTGGGAACGTGGGGATGGAGCGGTTGTAAGCGCCAGATAAAACGGTCATAAAGAGCGAGCCCCGCCAAAAGGCGGGGCGTTCGTGCGCACAGCGGCACCGCACGACCGCGTCGCGTGGTGATGCCGGGCGATTCCTCTGCCGAACTGTTATGAACACCGGAGCCGACCGTGTCAAAGGCCACAGTCGGCTCCGAACCCCTTACGACAACTGCCGTACGGACCGTCGTACTTGAGTGCTACTTCAGGCGTGCCATCAGGGCGTGTTCCACCAGGGTGATCAGCGCGCTCTTGGCGTCCGCGCGGTGGCGGGCGTCCGTCGTGATGATCGGGGTGTCCGGTCCGATCTGCAGGGCCTCGCGGACCTCGTCGGGGGTGTAGGGCTGCTGGCCGTCGAAGCCGTTGAGGGCGATGACGAAGGGCAGGCCCGAGTTCTCGAAGTAGTCGACCGCCGGGAAGCAGTCGGCCAGGCGCCGGGTGTCGACGAGGACGACGGCGCCGATGGCGCCGCGGACCAGGTCGTCCCACATGAACCAGAAGCGGTCCTGGCCGGGGGTGCCGAACAGGTACAGGATCAGGTCCTGGTCCAGGGTGATGCGGCCGAAGTCCATGGCCACCGTGGTGGTGGTCTTGTCCCCGGTGTGGGTGAGGTCGTCGATGCCGGCCGAAGCGGACGTCATGACGGCCTCTGTGCGCAGCGGGTTGATCTCCGAGACGGCGCCGACGAACGTGGTCTTGCCCACGCCGAAGCCGCCCGCCACCACGATCTTCGCGGAGGTGGTGGCCCGGCCCCCGTCAGAGCTTGCGAAGTCCACTGAGCACCCTTTCGAGCAGCGTCACGTCCGGAGCGCCACCGTTGTTCTCGTCCCCACCCGGCTGGTGGATGGCGACCAGGCCGGCCTCGGCGAGGTCGGCCACCAGGATCCGGGCCACACCGAGCGGCATGGCCAGCAGTGCGGAGACCTCCGCGACCGACTTGACCTCGCGGCACAGGTGGCAGATGCGCTGGTGCTCCGGGAGCAGCCCGATGAGCGCTGCCGGGTCGGCCGTGGTGCTGATCAGCGCCTCGATGGCGAGCTGGTAGCGAGGCCTGGTCCGGCCGCCGGTCATGGCGTACGGCCTCACCAGCGGCTGGTCGCCCTCGTCCCCGTACGGCTCCGCGTACGGATCATGATGGGCGGTGGGCGGGGTCATGAATCCTCCGGGCGGGACAGCAAGTCGGTCAGTCAAGCCGTCTGACGGGGCCGGTGGGGGGATTGTGGCGGCCGGACGGTGTTTTTGTGAGGTGGGTGGTGCCGGGGGCGGTCAGTGAAGCAGACTTCCCTGGAGTTCGGCGCGCAGGTCCGGTGTGAGTACCGCCCCCGCGCGGTCGACGAGCAGTGCCATCTCGTAGCCGACGAGACCGATGTCCGCCTCGGGATGGGCCAGGACCGCGAGCGACGACCCGTCCGAGATGGACATCAGGAAGAGGAACCCGCGCTCCATCTCGACGACCGTCTGCGCCACGGTGCCGCCCTCGAAGATCCGGGACGCCCCGGCCGTCAGGGACGTCAGACCGGATGCGACGGCCGCGAGCTGGTCCGCGCGGTCCCGGGGGAAGCCTTCGGACATCGCCAGCAGAAGGCCGTCGGCGGAGACCACCACGGTGTGGGACACCCCAGGGGTGTTGTCCACGAAGTTGGTGATCAACCAGTTCAGGTTCTGTGCCGCCTGGCTCATCGGACTCAACTAACGCTCCTGCTGGTGAGTGGGGCTCGGGAAGCTGCCGGTCTGGCCGCTGCCGGCCTGACGGCCCTGAGCGATGCCCCGACGGAGATTGGTCAGCCGTCCGCGCACGTCGTCCGGCGCGCGCGAGACCTGCGGACCGCTTTGGTGCTGTTGCTGCTGTGCGGTGCCCGGCACGAGGTTCGCCCGGGGGACGCGGCGCGGCAGGCCGGAGGTGGTGACCCCGCCGGCCGCGGGCTGACGGACGCGCTCGGCCTGCCGGACGAGTTCGTCGTTCGGCGAGGTACGCCAGGAGCCGTTGCCGTGGGCGCTGCCGTTGTTGCCGGCGGGCGCGGGACGCTGCGGAGCGGGCGCCTGCGGCTGCTGCTGCGCGGGCGCGTTCTCCTGCTGCTGACCGTGGAACCAGTTGGTCTCCAGCCTGTCGTACAGCGGGGTACGGCCGTCACCCGGACTGCTGGCCGGCGGCAGGGCCCATCCGTCACCGGGCGCCTGGGCGGCGCCCCGGTTGCCGGGCTCCTGGCGGACCGGACGCTGCTGCGGGGCCTGCGGACGGGGGGCGCCGAAGTCGTCACGGGCCGGCTGCGGGCGCTCGAACTGACCGGTGTGACCGGGGTTCTGGCGACCGGGCAGAGCGTGCTGCCCGGTGGAGCTGCCGTCGTAGCCGCCGTCGTACCCCTGCGGGGCCTGCTGGGCCGGGAACTGGCCCGTGTGCTGGGCGCCGGGGTCCCGTCGCCCGGGCGCCGGCGTGCCGAACACGTCGGAGCGGACGAACGAGCCGGTGCCCTGCTGGTCGCCGCCGTCGAAACGGCCCTGCTGCCGGCCGTCGTCGGGGAGCCCGAACTGGCCCGTGTCCTGCGGGCTCTCGGGCCGCGGGAACTGGCCGGTCTGCTGAAGGTTGTCGGGCCGCGGGAACTGGCCGGTCTGCTGGAGGTCGTCGGGCCGCGCGAACTGGCCGGTCTGCTGGAGGCTGTCCGGGCGCTGGAACTGGCCCGTGTTCTGAGCGCCTTCCGGCCGCGCGAACTGGCCGTTCTGCTGGGCGAGGTCCGGGCGGGCGAACTGACCCGTGTGCGAGCCGCCGTTCAGCTCGGCACGCGGGAACTCGCCGGTCGCGGCCGGTCCCTGGGCGTCGATCCGCGGCATCTCCGCCGTCGAGCCCGGGCCCTGCCGGTCGTCCACGCGCGGCATGTGCGCGGTCTGCGCCGGGTCCTGCTCGTCGTGGCCGCGCGGGGTGTCCAGCGAGGCACGCGACAGCGGGGCCTGCGCGTCGCTCCAGTCCGGCGTGCGGGACTGCGGTTCACCGCCGGGCAGTTCGGCCCGCGGGCCGCCGCGCGGCGGGAGCTGGGGCTGACGGCCCTGGTCGGGGGCGCCGCCGGACCGCTTCGGGCGACGGCCGCCGAAGGCGTCCTGCTGCGGACCGCCCGGGTTCGCGGCCTGGAGCCCCTGCGGAGCGCCCGGCGCCTGACCGCCGAAGCCGCCGGCACCGGCACCGGCCGGAGCCGGCCGGCCGCCCTGCGGACCACGGGGGCCCGGCGCACCGGGGCGGCCGCCCTGGCCCGTGCCGGGCAGCGCGGCCCGGGGACCCTGGGCGGAGCCGACCTGGCCACGCGGGCCCGGACCGGCACCGAGCAGACCGCCACCGCCCGGGGCGCCGCCGTTGCCGGCGGTCTGCCGCCGGGCCGCGGCCGCACCGGCGGCGGCCTGCGCGGCGGCGGGACCACCCGTGGACACGGGGGCACCGGGCTTGCCCGGAGCGGGCTTCTTGCCGCCCTGGGCGACGTCCACGGGCAGCATGACCAGGGCGGTCGTACCACCGGAGTCGGACGGGCGCAGCTGGATGCGGATGCCGTGCCGCTGGGACAGCCGGCCGACCACGAACAGGCCCATGCGGCGGGAGACGGAGACGTCCACGGTGGGCGGCGAGGCGAGCCGCTCGTTGATCGCCGCGAGGTCCTCGGGGGAGAGGCCGATACCGGTGTCGTGGATCTCGATCAGGACGCGGCCGTCGGGCAGCGCGTGACCGGTGACCTTGACCTTGGTCTGCGGCGAGGAGAACGAGGTCGCGTTCTCCAGCAGCTCGGCGAGCAGGTGCACGAGGTCGTTGACGACCCGGCCGGCCACCTCGGTGGTGGGGACGGCGGCCAGCTCGATGCGCTCGTACTGCTCCACCTCGGACGCGGCGGCGCGGAGCACGTCGACCAGCGGGACCGGGCGGGTCCAGCGACGGCCGGGCTCCTCACCCGCGAGGACGAGGAGGTTCTCACCGTTACGGCGCATACGCGTCGCGAGGTGGTCGAGCTTGAAGAGCGAGGAGAGCTGGTCCGGGTCGGCCTCGCGGGACTCCAGTTCGGAGATGAGGGAGAGCTGGCGCTGGATCAGGCCCTGGGAGCGGCGCGAGAGGTTGGTGAACATCGCGTTGACGTTGCCCCGCAGCAGGGCCTGCTCGGCGGCGAGGCGGACCGCCTCGCGGTGCACGTCGTCGAAGGCCGCGGCCACCTGGCCGATCTCGTCCCGGGAGTGCACACCGACCGACTCCACGGAGGTGTCGACGTCCTGCGGGTCCGACTCCGACAGCTGCTTGACCAGCTCGGGCAGGCGGTCCTGGGCGACCCTGGTCGCGGTCTCCTGGAGCCGGCGCAGCGAGCGGATCATGGACCGGGCGACGACGAACGCGCCGACCAGCGAGACACCGAGCACGAGCAGGATCAGCGCACCGGAGATGATCGCGTCACGCTGGGTGGCGCTCTTCAGCTCGCGCGCCTTCTGCTCCATCTCCTCCAGGAGCGTGCGCTCGATCTTCTTCATCTGCTCGATCTTGGTCGAGCTGTCGTCGACCCAGTCTTTGTACGACCGCGAGGGGAGCTGCTGGAGGCCGTCCGGGGACTCGAAGGAGCGCTTGGCGTAGGTGTCGGCGGACTCGATCGTCGGGTTGCCCTCGTCGATCGGCTTGAGCAGTTCCTCGGCGTTCTGGCCGGCGTAGATCTTCCGGAAGATCGCCAGCTCGGAGCCCTCGCTCTCGTACGCCGACTGGCCGTAGAGGCGGTCGTTCTCGGAGAGGTCGCCCTTGGTGCTGGTGGTCGCGGGCAGTGCGGCGGCGATCATCGCGCGCTGCACGGAGGCGTACTCCTTGGCGGTGGAGAAGGCCGCCAGGGCGCGGGTGCGCGAGATCATCTCCGGGTTGCTGGACGCCTCGGCCATGTCCTGGGAGAGGCCGATCAGCTGGGTGATGAGCCGGTGGTAGGACTCGACCGTCTGGGTCGCGTTGTCCTTGGACGAGTAGGCCGACTTGCGGATCTTGGCGAGGTCGTCGAGCTGGTTGGCGAGGCCGACCAGCGCGTCGCGGACGCCCTGGAGATTGCCGTCCTTGCTGGCCGCGTCGATCTGCTCGGAGGAGTCGAGGAAGTTCTCGCGGGCCCGGTCGGTCTTCTGCTGGTAGGCCTTGATCTGGTAGTCGTTCGCCTTCAGGCCGCCGTGCGCCAGGGGGCCGGCGGACTGGTCGCGCTCCTCCTGGAGCGCGTGGGCCAGCTCGGTGGCCTGCTTGGTCATCTCCGTCAGCAGCTTCATGTTGTCCAGCTGCTGGATGTCCTCGACGGACTGGTCGATGCGCAGCGCGCCCAGCGAGGTGGCCGCGACCACCGGCAGCGCGAGCAGCGACACCAGGCGGGTGGAGATGCGCCAGTTGCGCAGGGCGAGCCGCGAACCGGTGCCGGTCGGGCCCTGCACGGGCTTCACCGTCGGCGCGGAGTCGCCCGAGGGCGTCGCGGTCGCGGAGGCCGACGAGGCCGAGGCGCCCGGCCGCCCGCCGCGCTCACCGCCGTCCGCGGCCTGGCCCGGGCCCGGGTTCTGGGCGTGCTGGGGCGAGGAGCTGACGGCCTTGGGGCCAGTCCCGCCGTGCGGCTCCGGCTCCGCCGAAGCGCTGCCATCCCTCTTGAAACGTCCCTGCACTAGCGTCGCAACCTCTGGACCAGGCGCCCCTCCGCGTGAACGGAGGGACACGGTGTCGGCGTTGTGGAGAGCGCCCTGAATACGCCCCCCGGTGGTCTTGAGTGACCGGCGCTGGTTCCCCCCTGTCTCGCCGCCGCTCGGCGCTGTGCGCGCCCCCTGCGCCGGTTCGATCCCGCGGCGGTCCGTGGAATTCCAGCACAGTGCAGGATCTCCAACAAGGGCAGTGGGCCGAGCTGTGACCTCCGTGACGGCCAGTGAGTGCCGGGTTACCAGCCGTGGAACCAGATCTTGGGCATAACGGGCGTACTCGTGCGAGTCGCCGCGCGGCGTCCTGTGTCCCAGTCGCCATGATCAGGAGCGGAATGGTGGCTTCAGTGGGTCAATGTCCGTTTCTCCAAGACGGGTTGCCGGTCGGAATTGACCGGTTTGCCCGCGACTTCGTGAGCAAACTCACATGCGACTCATGGGCAGTTGGCGTCTTCGTCGGGGAATCGGATGTTTAGCCTGACGCTTTACAAGACGGACGACTCTGCCAACCACTCGACCAGAGGCCACAGGACGACAACGGTGAAGACGACGATGATGTTCCGCAAGATTGCCAACCCGCGGCGCACGACCCTGGCGCACCTGAAGGACGCCGGCGAACTGCAGACGCCCGAGCTGCCGGAGCACTCCGTCGACCTCCCCGCCCAGACGGCCAACCCCAGGCGCACCGTCCTGATGGAGGTCCCGGTCGGCGCGGGGGCCCCGGCCGGCGAGTGACCGACGGCTCCGCCGGGCGCGGCCGGAAGGACCACGACGGTCCCTTCCGGCCGCGTTCGCGTTCCCCGCGTCCCCCGGCCGGCGCCGTGGGGCGACCGTGCCCGAGTGCGCCCCGGTGACCCGCCCCTGACCTGCGGCGATGCCCCCGGAAGCGAACAACTTCGCATAGCTCCGATAACCTGAGGCGTCAGTACGCCGGTTCTCAGTGAGGGGCGCAAGGATCCCGTGCGCATCGCCAGGTTCTCCATCGACGGGAACGTAGCCTTCGGCGCGGTCGAGGGCGACAAGCAGGACGAACTCGTCCTCGACATCATCAAGGGCATCCCGTTCGCGGACTTCGAGCTGTCCGGGACGAAGGTGCCGCTGAGCAAGGTCAGGCTGCTCCCGCCGGTGCTCCCCAACAAGGTCGTGGCGTTCGGCCGCAACTACGCCGAGCACGCGCGCGAACTGGGCAACGAGGTGCCCGACGCGCCGTTCGCCTTCTTCAAGCCGTCCACCTCCGTGATCGGCCCCGGCGACGACATCCAGTACCCCTCGTTCTCCCAGGAGCTGCACCACGAGGCCGAGCTGGCCGTCGTCATCGGCCGCCTGTGCCGCGAGGTCCCGCGCGACCGCGTCAAGGACGTGATCTTCGGCTACACCTGCGCCAACGACGTCACCGCACGCGACGTGCAGAAGCGCGAGAAGCAGTGGGCCCGGGCCAAGGGCTTCGACACCTCCTGCCCGCTCGGCCCCTGGGTGGAGACCGACCTCTCGGTGGACGCCGCGAACGACCTCACCATCCAGCTCACGGTCAACGGCGAACAGCGCCAGCTCGGCCGCACGAGCGAGATGATCCACCCCATCGAGGACCTGATCGTCAACATCTCCGAGGCCATGACGCTGCTCCCCGGCGACGTGATCCTCACGGGCACCCCCGCGGGGGTCGGCCCCCTGAGCGTCGGCGACGAGGTCGCCGTCACCATCGAAGGCATCGGCACTCTCACCAACAAGGTTGTCAAGCGTGGCTAGCGCACCCGGCTCCGTACGCGTCCGTTTCTGCCCCTCGCCCACCGGTAACCCCCACGTGGGCCTGGTCCGCACCGCCCTGTTCAACTGGGCGTTCGCCCGGCACCACCAGGGCACCCTGGTCTTCCGCATCGAGGACACCGACGCGGCCCGCGATTCCGAGGAGTCGTACAACCAGCTGCTCGACGCGATGCGCTGGCTCGGCTTCGACTGGGACGAGGGCCCCGAGGTCGGCGGCCCGCACGCGCCGTACCGCCAGTCGCAGCGCATGGACATCTACGCCGACGTCGCCCAGAAGCTCCTCGACGCCGGCCACGCCTACCACTGCTACTGCTCCCAGGAGGAGCTGGACAGCCGCCGCGAGGCCGCCCGCGCCGCCGGCAGGCCCTCCGGCTACGACGGCCACTGCCGCAACCTGACCGCCGAGCAGGTCGAGGAGTACCAGGCGCAGGGCCGCACCCCGATCGTCCGCTTCCGCATGCCGGACGAGACCATCACCTTCACCGACCTGGTCCGCGGCGAGCTCACCTTCACGCCGGAGAACGTGCCCGACTACGGCATCGTCCGTGCGAACGGCGCCCCGCTGTACACGCTGGTGAACCCGGTCGACGACGCTCTGATGGAGATCACCCACGTCCTGCGCGGCGAGGACCTGCTCTCCTCCACCCCACGCCAGATCGCGCTGTACAAGGCGCTGATCGAGCTGGGCGTCGCGAAGCAGATCCCGCGGTTCGGCCACCTGCCGTACGTCATGGGCGAGGGCAACAAGAAGCTCTCCAAGCGCGACCCGCAGTCGTCCCTCAACCTCTACCGCGAGCAGGGCTTCCTGCCCGAGGGCCTGCTCAACTACCTGTCCCTGCTGGGCTGGTCGCTCTCCGCGGACCAGGACATCTTCACGATCGAGGAGATGGTCCAGGCCTTCGACATCGCCGATGTGAACCCCAACCCGGCGCGCTTCGACCTGAAGAAGTGCGAGGCGATCAACGCCGACCACATCCGCATGCTGGACGTGAAGGAGTTCACCGAGCGCTGCCGCCCCTGGCTGAAGGCCCCGTTCGCGCCCTGGGCGCCGGAGGACTTCGACGAGGCCAAGTGGCAGGCGATCGCCCCGCACGCCCAGACCCGTCTGAAGGTCCTGTCCGAGATCACCGACAACGTCGACTTCCTGTTCCTGCCGGAGCCGGTCTCCGACGAGGCCTCGTGGACCAAGGCGATGAAGGAGGGCTCCGACGCCCTGCTGCGCACCGCCCGCGAGAAGCTCCAGGCGGCGGACTGGACCTCGGCCGAGTCGCTCAAGGAGGCCGTCCTTGCCGCCGGCGAGGCGCACGGCCTCAAGCTCGGCAAGGCCCAGGCCCCGGTCCGCGTGGCCGTCACCGGCCGCACCGTCGGCCTGCCGCTCTTCGAGTCCCTGGAGATCCTGGGCGAGGAGAAGACGCTGGCCCGCATCGACGCTGCGCTGGCCAGGCTGACGGCGTAGGCGCGCGCGTCCCCGAGGGGCGGTGGCCGTAGGGCTGCCGCCCCTCGGGCGTGCCTGTCAGTGGGTCGCACTAGTGTTTCGGCTCACACGGCTCGCACAGCGAGCGCGATCGAGAAGGGCGCCGTCATGCCGATGAGTCCGCGGGACTACACCTGGCTGTTCACCCCGGGCAGCACGTTCGCCTACGAGTCCGGGACCACGGGTGTGATCCACGTGGCCGACGGGGGCGAACTGGACCTCCCCACCGGCCGGGTCGTCGCGAGCGACCCGTTCGTCTACCTCGGCAGCGGTGACATCGAGCCGTTCACGGCCACCGTCGAGCCCGGCCGCTACCGCGTCGAAGCGGCCGTCGCGACCCTCACCCGGCCCGGCGAGCCCCCGTCCGACCTGCCCCACCTGCGCGTGGCCGCCGCCCGCCTCGTCATCCGGGACGAGCCGGCCGTCACCTGGGAACTGGCCCTGCTCCCTGGCCAGGACCCCGCGACGCTCAAGGACGACGAGTTCTTCGGGTACGGCGTCGACGCCGGCACGGGCTGCTTCTACGACGCCTCGGCCGAGGAGGCCTTCCCGGAGACCCGGGAGGAGGAAGGGCCGCTGTGGGAGGCGTTCGAGAGCAGCGACTGGTCGCCGGGGCCGTACCTGGTCAGGTCCACGGACGGCGGCCACACCCTGGCCGCGTTCACCTCCGGCTGGGGCGACGGCTGCTATCCCACCTGGACGGGCCGCTCGGCGTCGGGTGAGGTCACCTGCTTCCTGACGGACTTCTTCGTGGCCCCGGACCCCGCCTCCGACCAGGCCTGACGGCGTCCGACGGGCAACGATCCGATTCCCCGGCGTCCCGACCGGTGCGGCGGTACCGTCGGTCGTATGACGATCAGAGCCGTGGTCTGGGACGTGGACGACACCCTGTTCGACTACACGACCGCCGACCGGGAGGGCATGCGGGCCCACCTCGCGGTGGAGGGGCTGCTCGCCGGCCACGGCAGCGCCGAGGCCGCGCTGGTCCGGTGGCGGGAGATCACCGAGCGGCAGTGGGCGCGCTACGCCGCCGGCGAGACCACCTTCCAGGACCAGCGGCGCGACCGGGTGCGGGTCTTCCTGGACAAGGACCTGACCGACGCGGAGGCCGACGACTGGTTCGGGCGGTACATCGGGCACTACGAGGCCGCCTGGAGCGTCTTCCCGGACGTCCTGCCCGCCCTGGAAGCCCTCGCGGCCAGCCACCGGCACGCGGTGCTGTCCAACTCCAGCATCGCCGTCCAGGAGCACAAGCTGCGCACGCTCGGCCTGCTCCACCGCTTCGAGTCCGTGCTGTGCGCCGCCGAGCTGGGCGTCTCCAAGCCGGAGCCGGGCGCCTTCCTGGCGTCCTGCGAGGCGCTGGGGCTGCCCCCGCACCAGGTGGCGTACGTCGGCGACCACCCGGAGGTCGACGGGCGGGGCGCCGCCGAGGCCGGGTTGCTGTCGGTGTGGATCGACCGCGGGGCGGCCTACGCGCGGGCCGCCGGGGAGGTCGTGGCGCACCGGATCTCGACCCTCGCCGAACTCCCGGCGCTCGTCCGCGCCGATACCCGTTTTGGAGCCCCGTCCACCTTCAGGTAATGTTCTTCCTGCGCCGAGGGGAGCGGGCCGGAAGGCCGGAGCCCCGAGGAGCAAGCTAGAACGAGAACCCCGTAGGGGCTTGAGTTCCAGTGGCCTATGGTGTAATTGGCAGCACGACTGATTCTGGTTCAGTTAGTCTTGGTTCGAGTCCAGGTAGGCCAGCTCGCAGAGCTTATCTGCAAAGCCCCCGTTGTGTAGCGGCCTAGCACGCTGCCCTCTCAAGGCAGTAGCGCCGGTTCGAATCCGGTCGGGGGTACTGATCTCGACCTCGTCGGGATCGCTAGGGCCCCCGTTGTGTAGCGGCCTAGCACGCCGCCCTCTCAAGGCGGTAGCGCCGGTTCGAATCCGGTCGGGGGTACTGACTGGTCTAAACCATCATTGGTCTATGGTGTAATTGGCAGCACGACTGATTCTGGTTCAGTTAGTCTTGGTTCGAGTCCAGGTAGACCAGCTCGGACCTGCGGAAACGCAGAGTCCACGCCCCCGTTGTGTAGCGGCCTAGCACGCCGCCCTCTCAAGGCGGTAGCGCCGGTTCGAATCCGGTCGGGGGTACGTATGCACGGAAGCCTCCCAGCTCAACTGGGAGGCTTCCGTCGTCTCGGCTGCACCAAGCCGCATCGGGTGGGGAGACCTGATGGTGTACGGCAGGGGTAGAGGGGGGTAACGCGTGGCTGACTACCAGGCCGTGGCCGGAGTGCGTGCGGCAGAGGCCAAGACCCTGGCTGACTCGGGTCACTATCTCGGAGCCGTCTACTTGGCCGGCTATGTGGTCGAGTGCAGGTTGAAGACCTACTTGCAACTGAACGGGATCCGCTTCCCCCGGAGCGGGCACGAAGGACACAACCTGCGTGGGTTGTGGCAGTCTGCTCAGTTCCCGCCGCCGCCGGGACACGCCCACCTGTTCATGGTCCATTGGGGTACTGAACTCCGCTACGAGGCCCGTTTGCCTGCCGACGTCGACCCGAAAGACCTGCTCAAGGGTGGAAGGGAGCTGGCAAGCTGGGTGGCGACGCGTATCCGGCAAGCGAGCTCCCGACGAGGATCCGCTGGCCGCAGGTGGATCGGATGAGGAAGGCCGACGTGAATTCCGCCCATGACTCCGCTGAGAAGATCACGGCAGCCGTACGAGAGGTCGTCCCTTCGGCAGTGGTCCACGTCGTACGTGACGCCGGGGGCCTTCTGGTGCGTGCCGAGAGTGACGGCTTCGGGCCGTGGACCCCGGAGGAGCGGAAGGCCAAGGTCGTGGAACCGCTCGATGATGATGTGCTGCGCCAGGTACATACCTGGGAGCTGCTCACTCCGGCGGAAGCCGAGTGGTACGGCGACTTGGGCAGTGACGATGCTGGCGACCGGGCACCGCACTGGACTTCCGCCCTGGAGCGGGCCCAGGACGCCGACCGCACCCTGCCTTCCGTGACCTTCGCCAGCGACCTGGACGAGGATCTTGATTCGGCCCCGGTCGTCACCTTCTACAGCCTCAAGGGTGGCGTCGGGCGCAGTACGGCGCTGGTGTCGGTAGCGCGTCGCCTGAGCAGTGATCATGGACTCACCGTTGTCTGCATCGACATGGACTTGGAGGCACCCGGCCTCGACTCCCTGTTCGGCATCGAGAATCAGGTCGACACCGACCAGGGAGTGGTGTCAGCGCTGCTGCAGTACGAGTTCGGAGAAGAGAGCTCGGCACTCAAACACCTCATCCCCGTAGACGACGCAGGGCGGTTGTACTGCATGCCGGCCGGCCGGATCGACAGCGCCTACGCTGCTCAGTTGCGGGCGCTGGAGCCGGAGATCTGGTACCGGGAGGGTACGAATGCGCTGCATCGGCTCATCGATGACGTACGCGACTCCAACCTTCGGCCCGACGTCATTCTGATCGACTCCAGAACTGGTGTCAGTCCCGTTGCGGCGCCCTTGCTGTTCGACGTCTCGGACATGGCGGTCATCTGCTTCCATCCCCATGCCCAGGCGCGAGCCGGCACGGAGATGCTCACCAAGGCCTTGTTGAGCGCTACGACGCGGCGCAGTACGGCCGGCCAGGTCATGACACCTGAGCCGCGATTCGTCGTGTCACCGATGCCGCCCGGCATCAGCGCCACGCGCCTTGCCGAGCGCGCCAGATCGTGGGTGGAGGCGTGGACGGCGATCGCAGGCTCCCGGCGTGAAGCGACTCAGGGTCTGTCGGCCGAAGAGATCACTCACATGATCCCGTACAACGCGGAGGTGGCTTTCGCGGACACCGTCGGAGTGTCGCGCGGGCAGCTGACGCCTTACGCCCGCATCGCCGACTGGATCGTTCAGATCGTGCCTGAGCCTACGCCTGCGCTCGCCGTCCAGAACCGGACCTCCGAAAGCAAGGCCGAGGCGCTTCGGCAGCTGTCGTTCTCGACCGGCACGGCCGAAATCCTTGATCACGATGAGTTCTTGCAGGACTACGTCGTGACACGCCAGGTCAACGAGACCGCCGCTCCCGATGTGCCCTTGATCCTTGGCCGCAAAGGGACGGGCAAGACGGCCCTGTTCCGCTGGTTGGCGGCCGGAAAGCTGGCCGAATGGGAGCCGGTGCTGGTGACGACACCGAATCAGTACAGGGGCCGTCCAGCGTGGTCATTCGGCCCGGACAACTATGCGGCTGTCGGTGGCGCCCTTGAGCAGCGAGGCCTGGACTGGGGCTCTTTCTGGCAGGTGCTCATGGCGCTCGCCATCTATCAGTCCCACGCCCCGGCCCAAGAGCTCGGAACTCCGCATCCGGCGTTCACCGAGCTTGACGAGGGTGACTTCGCGGTGACGCAGGCGGTCTTCGAAGTCCTCGATGACCCGATGGGCCCGCTTCGATGTGGTGACTGGCTCCGCCGTGTGGACGCGAGTGGCGACCACGGCCTCCTCCTGCTCTTCGACGGCTTGGACACGGCTTTCGGTCACTCGCCGGTCCAGCGATCGCGCAGGTCGGCTGCGATCAGCGGGTTGCTCACGAAGCAGGCCGACCTCGCCTCTCGCTTGAACAGGGTTCGTCTCAAGGTCTTCGTCCGGCAGGACATCTGGCAGGGACTCCGCTTCGAGAACAAGAGCCACTTCTTCGGCTTGTCCCGCCGCCTCCAGTGGGAGGACCGAGAGGAGTACTTCAAAGTCGTCCTCAAGCGTGCCGTACGCGCCTCCGCCTTCGCAGACGTACTGGCGGTGCTCGACCCGGCCCTGCCCGCGACGGAGGTGGCGGCCTGGAGTCCTGAGCAGGTGGATGCCGCCTGGAGTGCCTTGGTGGGCGAGCGCATGCGAGGTGAGCGCACCGCTTTCACCGCCAACTGGGTGTGGAACCGACTGGCGGACGGCAACGGAGACCACTCACCGCGTGCACTGCTCCAGCTTTTCGCCGCAGCGCTGGATTGGGAGCGAGCGGAGGAGAAGCGCAGCGGTTACGACCGCTCCGTCCTCCGGCCCCGTAGTCTGGCACTCAGCCTCGAGAGCGTGAGTGACAAGGCCTTGTCCGCCCTGCTCGATGAAGAGTTCCAAGAGCTCAGGCAGGTGGCGGAGGCTCTGCGCGAGTATGGCCGGACGCCTGTCACCGAGGAGGCGCTGGGCGAAATCGAAGAGGACCTCGTCGTCCTCGCGCAGGAGGCCGGGCTCCTGGAGGCGCTCGACACCGATGGATCTGAGCGTTTGTTCAAGGTCCCGGATCTGTACAGGTGGGCGCTTGGCGTCACCCGCCGTGGGCCGATGTAGCGGGGCACGACATACCGGCGGCCGCTCTTCCGGTTGTCTTGAGACCTGGCGGCGCGGCAAGCGGGGGAGCGGGAGCAGGAGGCGCGGCGGACGCTCGAATCCGGCTGCCGGGCGCTACTCGAAGCCGTACCGCCGGGCCGACTCCTCCTCCTGGGCCAGCCGGCGCAGGGCCTGGAGGATCGGCTCGGTCAGCACCGCGCCGAGCACCGCCGTCTCCACCTTCTCCGCCTCCGACGGGTGGGTCTCCACGAAGTCCAGATCGAGCTTCGCCGTCTCGTGCATCAACTCGGCGTAGGGGGCGAGCAGTTCGCTGTCCCAGTCGTAGCCGAGCCGGCGGAAGGCGGCCACCGCCACCACCAGGGAGCGGTAGGCGGGGGAGATCGTGGTCAGCAGCCTCGCGTTCGACCAGCCCAGCCGGTCCAGCAGCTCGTCCGTCTCCCGGCGCGCGGCCCGGACGTACTCGTCGTCCTCGTCCGGCTCCGGCACCTGCGGCAGCGCCCACAGGGCCGCGCCCAGCCGGATCGTGCGCCCCAGGGACTCGTCGTCGACGTTCCGCAGCACCTCCCGGACCGTGGCCACCGGGAGTCCGCCGACCTGGATCATCGCGCGGACCAGCCGCAGCCGGCGCAGATGTGCGTCGTCGTACTCCGCCGTCGTCGCGTTGATCTGGCGGCCCGGCGGCAACAGGTCCTCGCGCAGGTAGTACTTGATCGTCGCGGTGGCCACACCACTGCGCCTGCTCAGCTCGGCGAGCCGCATGTCTTGCGCTCCTCTTTGGATACCGCCACTATCCAAGCACCGGCCGTTGGATAGTGCCGCTCACCGACGAGGGGGGACGTCATGGTGTCCCGTACGACCGCCGACGCGAAGGGCGACGTCGTCGTCCTGTTGATCGGCATGCGCATCAACCGCTTCCGGGCCGTTCACCTGTGGCTGCCGGTGATGCTCGCGATGCTGCGCATGCTGCGGGAACTGGAGAAGGACCCCGGGCGGGGGCTGCTGGCCAAGGTGCTGCTGACGGCATCCCCGCGTACGTACTACGTCGTGCAGTACTGGGAGTCCAAGGACAAGCTCTACGCCTACGCGACCGCGCCGGACGCCTTCCACCACAAGGTGTGGGCGCGGCTCAACCGCAAGGAGCGGGCCGGGAAGCTGCGCGGGCAGGTCGGGATATGGCACGAGTCGTACGTCGTGCCGGAGGGGTCGTACGAGGCGATCTACGGGGACATGCCGGCGTTCGGGCTGGCCGCCGCGCACGGGCAGGTGCCGCTGGAGAAGCGGGGGCGCTACGCGAAGGACCGGTTCGCCTACCGGTCGGGCGGTGATGTGCGCGCCTAGGTGCCGTGGGGAAGGGCGATCCGCTCCCGTCGGGAAGAAGTCGCCGCGGCGTTGAGGCGGCCGCTTCCCGACCGGAGCGGATCTCCTGCTCTCAGCCCGAGCGGCGCAGGGCCTCCGAGAGGCGGCCCGCCGCGTCGATGACCGCCTGGGCGTGCATGCGGCCCGGGTGGCGGGTCAGGCGCTCGATGGGGCCCGAGACGGAGACGGCGGCCACCACGCGGTTGGAGGGGCCGCGCACGGGCGCGGAGACGGACGCGACGCCCGGCTCGCGCTCGCCGATGGACTGGGCCCAGCCGCGCCGTCGTACGCCCGACAGGGCCGTCGCCGTGAAGCGGGCGCCCTGAAGGCCCCGGTGCAGGCGCTCGGGCTCCTCCCAGGCGAGCAGGATCTGCGCCGAGGAGCCCGCCTTCATCGTGAGCGTGGAGCCGACCGGGACCGTGTCCCTGAGGCCGGACAGGCGTTCCGCCGCGGCCACACAGATCCGCATGTCACCCTGGCGCCGGTAGAGCTGCGCACTCTCGCCGGTGACATCACGGAGGTGGGTGAGCACGGGGCCCGCCGTCGCGAGCAGGCGGTCCTCGCCGGCCGCTGCCGCGAGCTCCGCGAGGCGCGGGCCGAGGATGAAACGGCCCTGCATGTCGCGTGCCACCATGCGGTGGTGTTCCAGGGCCACGGCCAGGCGGTGAGCCGTGGGTCGTGCCAGTCCGGTCGCGCCGACCAGACCCGCGAGGGTGGCCGGACCGGACTCCAGAGCGCTCAGGACGAGGGCCGCCTTGTCCAGAACGCCGACGCCGCTACTGTTGTCCATGCAACGATATTCACGTCTCACTCTGTGAAACGCAAGTTCAATTTTCCGTGGAACGCGCCACCCTTGAATCACACAGCGGCCCGCAGACCAACGGGCCTGGCGGTGGACGCCCGGAATCACGACGTTCAGGGGCCCGAGACGGGCAGCCACCGCTCCTCAAGATCTCTAGTTGGGTCGGTGGACGCTTGCCGGCCGGAGGGAAAGCGATGGGTAGGACACTCGCGGAGAAGGTCTGGGACGACCACGTCGTCCGGCGCGCCGAGGGCGAGCCCGACCTCCTCTACATCGATCTGCACCTGCTGCACGAGGTGACCAGCCCGCAGGCCTTCGACGGGCTCCGCAAGAACGGCCGCCGGGTGCGCCGCCTCGACCTCACCATCGCGACCGAGGACCACAACACCCCGACCCTCGACATCGACAAGCCCATCGCCGACCCGGTCTCCCGTGCGCAGCTGGAGACCCTGCGCAAGAACTGCGCCGAGTTCGGGGTGCGGCTGCACCCGCTGGGCGACGTCGAGCAGGGCGTCGTCCACGTCGTCGGCCCCCAGCTGGGTCTGACCCAGCCGGGCACCACCGTCGTCTGCGGTGACTCCCACACCTCGACGCACGGCGCGTTCGGCGCGCTGGCGTTCGGCATCGGCACCTCGCAGGTCGAGCACGTGCTGGCCACCCAGACGCTGCCCCTGGCCCGCCCGAAGACGATGGCGATCACGGTCGACGGCGAGCTGCCCGAGGGCGTCACCGCCAAGGACCTGATCCTGGCGATCATCGCGAGGATCGGCACCGGCGGCGGCCAGGGCTACATCCTGGAGTACCGCGGCTCCGCCATCGAGAAGCTCTCGATGGAGGCCCGGATGACCATCTGCAACATGTCGATCGAGGCCGGTGCCCGCGCGGGCATGATCGCCCCCGACGAGACCACCTTCGAATACCTCAAGGGCCGTCCGCACGCCCCCGAGGGCGCCGACTGGGACGCGGCCGTCGCGTACTGGAAGACGCTGCGGACCGACGAGGACGCCGTCTTCGACGCCGAGGTCGTCATCGACGCCGCCGAGCTGTCGCCGTTCGTCACCTGGGGCACCAACCCCGGCCAGGGCGCACCGCTTTCGGCGCACGTCCCCGACCCGGCTTCGTACGAAGACGCTTCGGAGCGCCTGGCCGCCGAAAAGGCCCTGGAGTACATGGGGTTGGAGGCCGGACAGCCGCTGCGGTCCATCGGTGTGGACACCGTCTTCGTAGGCTCCTGCACCAACGGCCGCATCGAGGACCTGCGCGCCGCCGCCGACATCCTGCGGGGCCGCAAAGTCGCCGACGGCGTACGGATGCTGGTCGTCCCGGGCTCCGCGCGCGTGGGCCTGCAGGCCGTCTCCGAGGGCCTGGACGTGGTCTTCAAGGAGGCCGGCGCCGAATGGCGGCACGCGGGCTGCTCGATGTGCCTCGGCATGAACCCCGACCAGCTGGCCCCGGGCGAGCGCTCCGCCTCCACCTCCAACCGCAACTTCGAGGGCCGGCAGGGCAAGGGCGGTCGTACCCACCTGGTGTCGCCGCAGGTCGCGGCGGCCACCGCCGTCCTGGGCCACCTGGCCTCCCCGGCCGATCTGACCGACGACCGCACGCCCGCTGGAGTCTGAGAATCATGGAAGCCTTCACCACCCACACCGGCCGGGCCGTCCCGCTGCGCCGCAGCAACGTCGACACCGACCAGATCATCCCTGCTCACTGGCTCAAGAAGGTCACCCGGGACGGCTTCGAGGACGGGCTGTTCGAGGCCTGGCGCAAGGACCCCGAGTTCGTCCTCAACCGCCCCGAGCGGCAGGGCGCCACGGTCCTGGTCGCCGGCCCCGACTTCGGCACCGGCTCCTCCCGTGAGCACGCCGTCTGGGCGCTGCAGAACTACGGTTTCAAGGCCGTGATCTCCTCCCGCTTCGCCGACATCTTCCGGGGCAACTCGCTGAAGAACGGCCTGCTCACGGTGGTCCTGGACCAGAAGATCGTGGACGCGCTGTGGGAGCTCACGGAAGCGGACCCCACGGTTGAGGTCACTGTGGACCTTGAGGCGCGTGAGGTGCGCGCCGAGGGCATCACCGCCTCCTTCGAGCTGGACGAGAACTCCCGCTGGCGGCTGCTGAACGGCCTGGACGACATCTCCATCACCCTCCGGAACGAGGACGAGATCGCCGCCTACGAGGCCGGGCGGCCCGCCTACAAGCCGCGGACGCTCCCGGTCTGATCCGGCGCCGACCGGGCCTTCGAAGGTCAGGTTTCGGCCACTCCAACACCTCGTCCGTACCCCCGATCGCCACGATTGGGGGTACAGCCATGTCTGCACCCGAACGGACCTGCGACTCCGCCCTGGTCCGCTCAACTTCCCACGTTAAGACGGCCGTTGCCCGGGTAGGTGAGTGCTGTGTTCGCGTCTTCCGCAAGTGCCTGGAAGGCCATTTGAGGCGGTAGTTGCACCCTGCGCAGGCGACAACTCGCCCCAGATGGCACAATCTGTGCATGGGACACGACGGCCAACTCCAGCTCTATACGGCGGTCGCGAACCAGCTCAAGGAAGCGCACGCAAGGGTGCGCGCACTGCAAGTCCCGGAGGGCGTACGGATGGCGCTGACCCGGAAGCTGCTGGTCATTACGGCCGCGGCCAAGCACGATCTCGCCGACGCGGCAAGGCGGCTCGATCGGTTCACGGCGGATCTTGACGCGGGTCGGATCCCCGAAGAGGACCGCTGAACCGTCCGGGACAGCCGAGTCCGTTGCGGCACAAGGGTGATAAGCCCGTTTCGTGTTTGATTTGCGGTATATATCTGCCTAACGTGCGAAAAAGCTTGAACACTTTCGTTCTGGCGATGTCTCCGAAGGGGAAGACGTGAACAAGGCGCAGCTCGTAGAAGCGATTGCCGACAAGTTGGGTGGCCGCCAGCAGGCCGCCGACGCTGTCGATCATGTTCTGGACGCCATCGTCCGCGCGGTCGTCGCGGGCGAGCGGGTCTCCGTCACCGGCTTCGGGTCCTTCGAGAAGGTGGACCGCCCCGCCCGTTACGCGCGCAACCCGCAGACGGGCGAGCGGGTTCGGGTCAAGAAGACCTCCGTGCCGCGCTTCCGCGCCGGTCAGGGCTTCAAGGACCTGGTGAGCGGTTCGAAGAAGCTCCCGCGCGGGGGCGAGGTGGCGGTCAAGAAGGCGCCGAAGGGCAGCCTGTCCGGCCCGCCGCCCACCATCGCGAAGGCCGCCGGCAAGAAGGCCGCCGCCAAGAAGACGGCGGGCGCGGCGAAGAAGACCGCGGGTACCGCGGCGAAGAAGACGGCGGCGAAGAAGACCACCGCCGCCGCGAAGAAGACCACGGCGAAGAAGGCTCCCGCCAAGAAGACCACGGCGACCGCCAAGACCACCGCGACGAAGACCGCCGCCAAGAAGACGACGGCCAAGAAGGCCCCGGCGAAGAAGGTCACCGCCAAGAAGGCCCCGGCGAAGAAGTCGACGGCCCGCAAGACCACCGCCAAGAAGACCACCGCCCGCAAGGCGACGTCGTAAGGCCGCCAGGGCATTCACGCGCCGGGCCGGACTCCCCTGGGGAGCCCGGCCCGCGGTGTGTGTAAGGACGGTCAGAGGGTTTGAAGGGTTACGAGGGTGATCCGGAGGGCGCCGCCCTCGGACTCCGTCTCGATCCGCACCCGCTGGCCCGGCCGCAGCACCCGCAGTCCGCCCCGGTCGAACGCCGCCGCGTCGAAGGGGACCGGGGTGCCGTCGTCGAGGAGCACCTGGCCGCTGCGGGTTTCGGGGTCGTAGGTGTACGCGGTTGCCTGCATGGCGGCCAGCGTAGTGCGTCCCGTCGTTCGCGTCGGGGTGCGGGCCGGACCCCGGCCGCGGGGCCGTCGTGTTGCTCGCGCCCATGCGGCGCAGCCGCATCGACACGACCCCGCGCCCCCTTCGGGGCGCCTCAGGGGCCCGGGATGAGGAGTCCCGCCGACGCTGCCGTCGTATGTGGGCCCACGCCCAGTGTCAGCGCCGCTCGCAGGTCCGCGGCCGTGTCGACGTCCTGGCGGACGGAATCCACCCCCGTGAGCGTGAGTTCCACCGCGCCGGAGGCCCGGTGGCGGGAACGGGAATCGACGCCGAACGCCGGCCGCAATTCACGGTCACCGGCCGCCGCCAGCAAAGTCGTGCCCAGCGCCGCCGCGTCCGCGAGAAAAGCGCGCGGGAATTGCGAAGCCGCCGCCAGCACGCGGGACAGTTCCGCCGGGCGCAGGGCCGGCAGGTCGGCGTTCAGGGCCGCCACCGCGGCGCCGGGACGGATCGCGCGTACGACGGCCGCGCCGTGCGCCAGCGCGGCGTTCAGGCCGCTGCCGGGCGTGTCCGGCACGATCCGCGCGCCCAGCGCGGCCAGCTCCCGGCCGGCCAGCCCGTCGTCCGTGACGACCGCCACATCCGACACCGCCGGACACGCCACCGCCGCGGCCACCGTGTCCTGCGCGAACGCCAGTGCCAGGCCCGGGCGCACCCCGTCGTCGGCGGTGTCCGCGAGCCTGCTCTTGGCCCGCGTCAGGGGCTTCAGGGGGATGACCAAGGTCCACTGCACCGGCGTACCGTCCCTCTCTCGTCGCGCTCATTGTCCCCCGCGCCATCGGGCGCCGTGGGGGGCGGGGCGTACGGTGTTCTCGACAGACCGGCGGCCCGGGGCCACACTTGTGCGGCCCCCGCCGGGGTTGCAGCCCTAGAGGAAGGTGTCCTTGTGTCCCGCCGCAGAATCGGCTTCTGGTACCGCTTCGCCGCGGTGATCTGCAAACCGCCGCTGGTGGTTCTGATCAAGCGGGACTGGCGTGGAATGGAGCACATTCCGGCCGAGGGCGGATTTATCACCGCGGTGAACCACAATTCCCACTTGGACCCCTTCGCCTACGCGCACTATCAGTACAACACCGGACGGGTCCCGCGATTCCTCGCGAAGAGCGGGCTTTTCAAGAAGGGATTCGTGGGCGCCGCGATGCGCGGCACCGGGCAGATCCCCGTCTACCGGGAGTCCACGGACGCCCTCAGCGCCTTCCGTGCCGCGATCGACGCCGTGGAGCGCGGCGAGTGCGTCGCGTTCTACCCCGAGGGCACCCTCACCCGCGACCCGAACGGCTGGCCCATGACCGGCAAGACCGGCGCCGCCCGGGTCGCCCTGCAGACCAAGTGCCCGGTCATCCCGGTCGCGCAGTGGGGCGCCAACGAACTGCTGCCGCCGTACGCCAAGAAGCCGAACATCTTCCCGCGCAAGACGCACCACGTGCTCGCGGGACCCCCCGTGGACCTCTCCCGTTTCTACGACCAGGAGATGACCCCGGAGGTGCTGAAGGAGGCCACCGAGGTCATCATGGCGGCCATCACCCGCCAGCTGGAGGAGATCCGCGGCGAGAAGGCGCCCGAGACGCCCTACGACCCGCGCCGCGAGCGGATCGAGCAGCGCCGCCGCACCCAGGCGCAGGCGGAGGGCCGGCAAGTGGAAGGGCAGAGCAAGTGAGCGCACCGGTAAGGGCGGCGGTCTTCAGCGCCGGTTCGTGGGGCACCGCCTTCGGCATGGTGCTCGCCGACGCCGGCTGCGAGGTCACCCTGTGGGCCCGCCGGCCGGAGGTCGCGGAGGCGATCAACACCACCCGGATCAACCCCGACTATTTGCCGGGCGTCGAACTCCCCGAGAACCTCCGGGCCACCACCGATCCGGCCGAGGCCGCGGCCGGCGCCGACTTCACGGTCCTGTCCATCCCCTCCCAGACACTGCGCGCCAACCTCGCCGAGTGGGCTCCGCTGCTCGCGCCGGACACCGTCCTCGTCTCCCTGATGAAGGGCGTCGAACTCGGCTCCACCATGCGGATGAGCGAGGTCGTCGAGGACGTCGCCAAGGTCGGCGCCGACCGGATCGCGGTCGTCACCGGACCCAACCTGGCCCGCGAGATCGCCGCCCGCATGCCCGCCCTGGCCGTGGTGGCCTGCACCGACGAGACGGTCGCCCAGCGGCTCCAGGGGGCCTGCCACACGCCGTACTTCCGGCCGTACACCAACACCGACGTGGTCGGCTGCGAACTCGCCGGCGCGGTCAAGAACGTCATCGGGCTCGCGGTCGGCATCGCCGACGGCATGGGGCTCGGCGACAACGCCAAGGGCTCGCTCATCACGCGCGGCCTCGCCGAGACGACCCGGCTCGGCCTCGCGATGGGCGCCGACCCGCTGACCTTCTCCGGACTCGCGGGCCTGGGCGACCTGGTGGCCACCTGCTCCTCGCCGCTGTCCCGCAACCACACCTTCGGCACCAACCTCGGCAAGGGCATGACCCTGGAGGAGACCATCGCGGTCACCAAGCAGACCGCCGAGGGCGTCAAGTCCTGCGAGTCCGTGCTGGATCTGGCCCGCCGGCACGGCGTCGACATGCCCATCACCGAGACGGTCGTCAGCATCGTGCACGAGGGCAAGTCACCGGTCGTCGCGCTCAAGGAACTGATGGCACGCAGCGCCAAGCCCGAGAGGCACTGAGTTCGGAGGGGACGCAGAGGCCGGGTGGCTCCGAGGCCGGGGGCGTCGGGCTGAGGGGGCCGGGCCCGGAAGCCGTTGCCCGGGGAGGTACTGAGCCCGGGAGACGTCGGGCCCGGGAAGGCGCTGAGGCCGGAGCGGCGAAGCCGGGAAGGCGCCGGGGCCGGTGGCGCCGAGGCCGCGAGACGCCGAGCTCGGGAAGGTGCCGGGGCCGTTCGGGCGGTGTCGGGGACGACACTGAGCGACCGTCCGTGCGACGCTGAGCGACGGCCCGGGAGCGCGCGCTGACTTGGGCGCTACCTCCGGGTACTCTCAACGCGATATGAGCACCGAGAACCTTCCCCAGAGCCCTGAGCAGCCGTCGCGCAAGCCGCGCGTGGCCGTCGTGTTCGGCGGGCGCAGCTCCGAACACGGGATCTCCGTGGTCACCGCCGGCGCCGTCCTCAAGGCCATCGACCGGACGAAGTACGACGTCCTGCCGATCGGCATCACCGCGGACGGCCGCTGGGCGCTGACGGCCGACGAGCCGGAGCGGATGGCCATCACCGACCGCCGCACCCCCACCGTCGCGGAGCTGGCGGAGTCGCACGAGGGCGGCGTGGTGCTCCCCGTCGACCCGGCGAACCGCGAGGTCGTCTACAGCGAGCCCGGCTCCGTGCCCAAGGCGCTCGGCGAGGTCGACGTGGTCTTCCCGGTGCTCCACGGCCCCTACGGCGAGGACGGCACCCTCCAGGGCCTGCTGGAGCTGTCCGGAGTGCCGTACGTCGGCTCCGGCGTGCTCGCCTCGGCCGTCGGCCAGGACAAGGAGTACATGAAGCGGATCTTCACCTCCTACGGGCTCAAGGTCGGCCCGTACCTGGTGATCCGGCCCCGCGAATGGGCCCAGGACGAGTCCGCCGCCCGCAAGAAGATCATCGACTTCGCCGGCGAGCACGGCTGGCCGCTGTTCGTGAAGCCCGCGCGCGCGGGCTCGTCCATCGGCATCACCAAGGTCGACGACCTGTCCGGCCTGGACGAGGCGATCGCCGAGGCGCAGGCCCACGACCCGAAGATCCTGGTCGAGGCGGCCGTACGCGGCCGTGAGATCGAGTGCGGCGTCCTGGAGTTCGAGGACGGCCCGCGCGCCTCCGTCCCGGCCGAGATCCCGCCGCCGGAGGCGCACGCGTACTACGACTTCGAGGCCAAGTACATCGACTCCACGCCCGGCATCGTCCCGGCCCCGCTCACCGAGGAGCAGACCGCCGAGGTGCGCAGGCTCGCCGTCGAGGCGTTCGAGGCGACCTCCTGCGAGGGCCTGGTCCGCGCGGACTTCTTCCTCACCGAGGACGGCGAGTTCGTGATCAACGAGATCAACACCATGCCCGGCTTCACGCCGATCTCGATGTACCCGCAGATGTGGCAGGCGACCGGGATCGGCTACCCCGAGCTGGTGGACCGCCTGGTGCAGGCGGCGCTGCGCCGCCCGACGGGACTGCGCTGACCCCGTCAGGTCTCATCCCCGCATGGAGGCGATCCCCTTCGGGATCGCCTTCTTCACGGCCGGGGCCAGGTCCATCATCACCTGGGCGCTGTCGTCCGGCCCGGACAGCTTCTTCGGCAGGGTCACCTGCACGTACGCCCGGCGATTGGACGTGGTGAACCGCCAGGTGCCGTCGCCCTGCTTCTCCATCAGCCAGTCGACGCCGTTCACCCCGCCGCCGATCGCGTTCGGGTCGTCGCCCTGCGCCACCTTGGCATCGACCATCTTCGGCGGCCGGACGATGCCGCAGCGCAGTATGATCGCCGGGCTTCCCCAGCCCGCCGTGTAGGCGGACCGGGGCTCGGGGTCGGCGCGGGTCTGCCCGTCCACCGTCCGCGGCAGGACCTTGTCCAGGTCCCGGCAGAGCGGCGCGGTCCGCGCGTCGGGGGTGGGAACCGCCACGGTGTCGCTGTCGTCCGCCGTGGAACAGCCCGTGACCGCGATGAGCAGAGCCGGCGCGATCAGGGCGAGAGGCCGGTGACGGAAGATGTTCACCGGCCAAGCGTAGACGGGGGCTACAGATGCACCACCGGACAGGTCAGGGTGCGCGTGATGCCGTCCACTTGCTGGACCTTGGCGACCACCATGCGGCCGAGATCGTCGACCGTCTCGGCCTGGGCGCGCACGATGACGTCGTACGGCCCGGTCACGTCCTCGGCCTGGATCACTCCGGGAATCTTGCTGATCGTCTCGGCGACGGTCGACGCCTTGCCGACCTCCGTCTGGATCAGGATGTACGCCTGTACCACGGAACCTCCAGGGCGGCCACGAGGATCATGTGGGGAAAAGGAACGCCACGGTATCGCGTCGCCGCTCCCCGAGGGGAGACCTGCGGGAACCGGGCTTGCGCGCCAGGGTGCAGGCACGACGGAAGTTGACGGTCACCTCGACCGTATCGGGGACACTGGTGACGCGCGACCGGGCGTGGCAAGGCACAGAAGGGGCTTGAGGCAATGAAGGGCACAGTGGGTGAGCTAGGTGAGTTCGGGCTCATCCGGGAGCTGACCTCCCGTCTCACCACCACCCCGGCGGTCCGGGTCGGCCCCGGCGACGACGCCGCGGTGGTCGCCGCGCCCGACCGGCGGGTGGTGGCGAGCACCGACATCCTGCTGGAGGGCCGGCACTTCCGCCGCGACTGGTCCACGGCCTACGACGTCGGCCGCAAGGCCGCCGCGCAGAACCTCGCGGACATCGCCGCCATGGGCGCCGTACCGACCGCGCTGCTGCTCGGCCTGGTCGTCCCCGCGGAACTGCCGGTCACCTGGCCGACCGAGCTGATGGACGGCCTGCGTGACGAGTGCCAGGTCGCCGGCGCCTCCGTGGTCGGCGGGGACGTCGTACGCGGCGACACGATCATGGTGTCGATCACCGCGCTCGGCGATCTGCGCAACCACGAGCCCGTCACGCGCGCGGGTGCCCAGCCCGGCGACCTCGTGGCCGTCACCGGCTGGCTGGGCTGGTCCGCGGCCGGGTACGCGGTGCTCGCCCGCGGTTTCCGCTCGCCCCGCGCCTTCGTGGAGGCCCACCGGCGCCCCGAGCCGCCGTACCACGCGGGCCCGGCCGCCGCCGCGCTCGGCGCCACCGCGATGTGCGACGTCAGCGACGGTCTGATCGCCGACCTCGGGCACATCGCCGAGGCCAGCAAGGTCCGTATCGACATCCGGTCCGGCGCGATCGACATCCCGACGCAGATGAACGACATCGGACAGGCCGTCGGCGTGGACCCGCTCCAGTGGGTGCTGACCGGGGGAGAGGACCACGCGATCGTGGCCACCTTCCCGCCGGACGCCAAGCTCCCGGCCCGCTGGAAGGTCATCGGCGAGGTCCTCAACCCCTCCGCGCTGCCCCAGGTGACCGTCGACGGGGCGCCCTGGACCAGCAAGGGCGGCTGGGACCACTTCGGGGACATCGAGTCATGAGCACCTCCGCGGCGCCGCCCAGGGTGCTCACCGTGGCCGGCTCGGACTCCGGCGGCGGCGCCGGCATCCAGGCCGACCTGAAGACGATGCTCGCGTTCGGCGTGCACGGCATGAGCGTGCTCACCGCCGTCACCGCGCAGAACTCCGTGGGCGTGCAGGGTGCCTGGGAACTGCCCGTGGAGGCGGTCCGGGCCCAGTACCGCAGCGTCGTGGACGACATCGGCGTCCAGGCCGTGAAGACCGGCATGCTGGCCTCCGCGGAACTGGTCGAGGCGGTCGCGGAGTTGATCTCCGGCACGGACGCGCCGGCCGTGGTCGACCCGGTCGGCGTCTCCAAGCACGGCGACCCGCTGCTGGCCGCCTCCGCCCTGGACTCCGTACGGACGAAGCTGCTGCCGGTGGCGACCGTGGCCACCCCGAACCTTGACGAGGTGGCCCAACTCACCGGCGTTCGCGTCCAGTCGGAGGACGATCTGCGACGGGCCGCCGCGGCCGTGCTGGAGTTCGGGCCGCGCTGGGTGCTGGTCAAGGGCGGACACCTGGCGGGGGACGCCGTGGACCTGCTCACCGACGGCTCCGAGGTCCATCTGCTGCGGGCGCCCCGGCACGACAACCGGCACACCCATGGCACCGGCTGCACCCTCGCCTCCGCCATCGCCTGCGGCCTGGCCCAGGGACAGCCCGTGCCGGAGGCGGTCGCGGCGGCGAAGGAGTACGTCACCGGGGCCATCGCCGCCGGATTCGCCCTCGGCGCGGGGATCGGGCCCGTGGACCACGGGTGGGCGCTCAGGCGGGGCACGTTCTGAGGAGCGGGCGGGGTGCTCGCCGAGGTCAGGCGGGGTAGTTCCCGAGCTCGATCGCGGTCGCCGCCTTCTCCGTCAGCCGTTTGAAGAAGCCGGCCAGCGGCCGGGAGCCGAGCAGCCGGTACATCCGGTCCCGGCTGCGGATGCGCCGCTCGGTGGCCGGGGCGAAGAACGGCCCCGCGTTGCCGGAGATCTTCTGGCAGCCCCTGGCGAAGTCCCGGACGCGGCTCTCGTAGGCGGCCAGCGCGACCCGGTGGTCGCCGCCCGTCAGTGCCAGCTCACCGGCGAGGACATGGGCGCCGACGATCGCCACACCCGTGCCCATGCCGCCCATCGTCGCCCCGTACCCGGCGTCCCCGAGCAGCGCCACCCGGCCCTTGACGAGACGGTCGACGTGGATCTGGGCGATGGCGTCGAAGTACAGGTCGTCCGCCTCCGCGAGGCCCTTCAGCACGGCCGGCGTCTCCCAGCCCGTCCCGGCGAACCGCTCGGCGAGGATCCGCTTCTGCGCCGCGACGTCCCGGCGGTCGTACGCCAGCCGCTCGGACCGGAAGACCAGCAGGGCGCCGGCGCGCTCCGGGTCGCCGTCGTAGTTGCTGATGCCGACACAGCGGCCTGGCTCGCTGTAGAGGCGGCCGGTGCGGTTCAGGCCCAGGTGGTTGGGGAGGGTGAAGCCGGCCACGTAGTGGCCGAGGAAGCGCAGGTACCGGGATTCGTCGCCGAAGAGCAGGCGGCGGGTGTTCGAGTGCAGGCCGTCGGCGCCGACGACGAGGTCGAAGCGGCGCGGCGCGCCCCGCTCGAACGCGACCTCGACGCCCCCCGGGGTGTCGGTCAGCGCCGTGACGGAGTCGCCGAAGACGTACTCCACCGCGTCCTTCGTCCGCTCGTACATGATCCGGGCCAGGTCGCCGCGGAAGATCTCCACATCGCCGCTCATCATCTCCGCGGGCAGGTTCACGCGCGGGGTGCCGTCGGCGGAGACGACGCTCTGCGGGCCCATGCGGGTCTGGTGGTCGTGCACGTCGTCCCAGATGCCCATCGCGGTGAGGACCCTACGGTGCACGTGCCCCCGGAAGTCGACGGCGAAGCCGCCGGCGCGCAGGGCGGGCGCCTTCTCCACGACCGTGACCCGGGCGCCGTAGCGGGCCAGGTTCAGGGCGAGGGCGGGGCCGGCGACGCTGGCGCCGGAGATCAGGACGGACAGGTGGCCCAGGTGCTGTGTCTGCGTCATGCCGGCCACTGTCCGGGGCTCCGCTCACCGTGCCCTTACCGTTCGCTGACCGCCGCCGACCGCAGGTGCCGGCCCCGCTCGTAGGCGCGGGTGTAGGCCTCGGGGGACAGGCACGCGCGCGTGTCCTCCGTCGTCCGCGCCACGTCCGGGTCCCCGGGCAGGGGAGCGCCGCGCAGCCCCGCGGCGGCACCGAGGAGTTCGGCCGCCCGCTCCGGCCGCGGGGCCATGGCGGCGAGCGTGTCGGCGACATCGGCGAGCAGGAGCCCGTCGGAGGACTCCAGGGCCTGCGCGCGGGCCTGGGCCAGCCAGTCCCGGGCGGCATCCGTGTTCCCCTCGGCGGCGGCGGTACGGCCCAGCCCGATCAGGATCCGCGCCGTCTCGCCCACGCTGAACCAGGTGGCCGCGCAGGCCTCCAGGGCGTTCTCGTAGTGCACGCGTGCGCGTGCCGTGTCGCCGCTCCGCCGGGCCGCGTCCCCCAGCCCGCGCAGCGCACCGGCCACCTTGTCGGTCGCCCCGGCGGCACGGGCCAGGTCACCGGAGCGCGTGAAGTGCGCGACCGCCTCCTCCGAGGCACCCTGGGCGAGCAGCACCACCGCGCGCGTGCGCAGCAGATCGGCGGTCTCCTCGGGCGCGTCCAGCTCCCGGACGTGCACCAGTCCCTCGTCCAGCAGGGCCAGCGCCCTGCCGTACGCGCCCCGGCCGTACGCGAACCCGCCCAGCGGGTCGAGGCAGTTGGCCATGCCCCAGCGGTCACCCGTCCCCTGGAAACCCTTCCACGCGCGCGTGAAGCGCGCTTCCGCGTCGGCGGCCCTCCCCGTGAACAGCGCCTGGTAGGCGAGACCGAGCTCCAGCAGGGCCAGGCCCCACGGCTCCCGGTCCAGTTGCACGCGCACGCGTTCGTCCACGCTCAGTTGGGGGCCGCCCGTGAGGGACCACAGGATCACCGTGAACGGCAGCCGCAGCGGGCTGTCCAGCGAGGCCATGAGGGTGGCCGCGCGGTCGATCAGGCCGGGGTCCGCCGGGTCGTCACCGCGCCCGGAGACCGCGTTCATCACACACAGCGCGTACTCCTCGGCCAGGCCGGGCGGCGGCTCCTCGCCGACCGCGGCGAGCAGGGCCCGGGCGCCCGGCACCCGGTCGCCGTGCAGGCCGCGCAGTCGCCGGAACCAGGTCAGCGCGGCCGTCAGCCGCAGGGCGTCCCGCGGAGCCGTCCCGGTCAGATACCGCAGGGCCGCGTCGAGATTGCCCTGCTCGGCGGCCAGCCGCCGCAGCCAGGGCAGTTGCCCGCCACCGCGCAGGAGCGGCTCGGCGTGCTCGGCCAGCCGCAGGAAGTAGGCCGCGTGGGCGGCGCGCAGCCGGCGGAGGCCGACGGCTGGTTCGGCGGGCGCGGTGCCGGGCTCTTGGGGGTCGCCGGGCGTGGTGCCGGGCTCTCGGAGGTCGGGGAGCATGGTGCCGGGTGCTTGAGGGCCGGTTGGGGCGGTGCCCGGGTGCCGGAGCCTGGTAGGCGTGGCGCCCAGGTGCCGGGGGTCGGTGGCAGTGGTGTTCGGCTGCCGGGGGTCGGCGGGCGTGCCGTCCGGCTGTCGGTGACCCGTGAGTGACTCGGCGGCGAAGGCGCGGATCGTCTCCAGCATCCGGTAGCGCCCGTCGGACACCTCCAGGAACGACTTCTCGACCAGGGACGCCAGCGGATCCTCCGGGTACGGCACCCCGCAGACGGCCGCCACGGCGTCCAGCGTGGCCCCGCCCGCGAAGACGGTCAGCCTGCTCGCCAGGTCCCGTTCCGCCGAGTCCAGCAGCTCCCAGCTCCACTCCACCACCGCGCGCAGCGTGCGATGCCGGGGCGCCTTGGCCCGGTCCCCGCGCGCGAGCACCCGGAACCGGTCGTGCAGCCGATCCGCCAGCTCGTCCACGGAGAGGGTGCGCAACCGGGCCGCCGCCAGTTCGATCGCCAGCGGCAGCCCGTCCAGCGCCCGGCAGATCTCCGCCACGCGCGCGTGGCCGTCGAAATCGGGCCGTACCGCCCGCGCGCGGTCCAGCAGCAGCCGTACGGCCGGCTCCTCGGGCAGCGGCGGCACCGGCACCAGCACCTCGCCCGTGATGCCCAGCGACTCCCGGCCGGTCGCCAGGACGCGGACCCCGGGGCAGGCACCGAGGAGCAGCGCGGTCGTGCGCGCGGCGGCCTCGACCAGGTGCTCGCAGTTGTCGAGCACCAGCAGCACCTCACGGTCGGCCAGCGCGGCCAGCAGCCGGTCCAGGGCGTCCGTGGCGGGGCTGCGGAAGCCGTCCCGCACCCCGAGCGCCGCCAGGACCGCGTACGGGATCCGGGCACCGTCGGTGAGGGGCGCGAGTTCCACCAGACAGACGTCCGTGGCGTCGGCGGGACGGGCCGACGGCGGAGGTGTGCCGGTCCGGGCGCGGGCCGCCTCCAGGGCCAGCCTCGTCTTGCCGACGCCGCCGGGGCCCGTCAGCGTCACCAGGCGGGAGTCGGTGAGGGCGCGGTCGATCCGGGCGAGTTCCCCTTCGCGGCCCACGAAGCGGGTGAGCTGGGCGGGCAGACGCGGGCGGGCCGGGGTCCGCGTGCCGTCCCGGAGCAGCTGGAGGTGGAGCGCGGACAGGGCGGGCGACGGGTCGGCGCCCAGCTCGTCGGCGAGGCCGCGCCGTGCCTCCTCGAACACCGCGAGCGCCTCGGCGGACCGCCCGGCCGCGTGCAGGGCCCGCATCAGCTGCCCGTACAGCCGTTCGTCCAGCGGACGCTCCCGGAGCAGCGCCCGCAACTCGGGCACCAGCTCCGGCCCGCCCCCGAGCTCCAGCTCCGCCTCGATCCGGTCCTGTACGACGGCCAGCCGCAGCTCCTCCAGCCGCGCCCGGTCGGCGTGCGCGTCCGGCAGGTCGGGCAGCGCCGGCCCGCGCCACAGCGCGAGGGCGTCCCGCAGGAGGGCCGCCGCCCGTGAATGATCGCCGGCGGTGAGCGCCGTACGGCCCTCGGCGGCCAGGCGCGCGAAACGGTGGACGTCGACAGCGTCCGGGTCGACGGCGAGGGCGTAGCCGGCGGGGACGGCGTCGACGCCGGCGTGCGGCGCGAGACGCCGGCGCAGGCGGGAGATCTGGGACTGGAGCGCGCCCGTGGCGCCGGCGGGCGGCTCGACGCCGTACAGGCCGTCCAGCAGGCGCTCCACGGACACCGCGCGGCCGGCGTCGAGCAGCAGCAGCGTGAGCAGGGCGCGGGGCCGGGGACCGCCGGGGTCGAGGGGAGTGCCGTCGTCGGTGCGGATCTCGACCGGGCCCAGGATGCCGAAGCGCATTCCGTGGATTCTGGCAGGCGGCGGCCGTTCGGGGTACGGCAAAAAGCCGGCCCACCCGGGGGTGGACCGGCTCAGTGCAGCGAACCAGGCAGTGGCCGCGCGCTCAGCTGTAGCGTCAGCGCGAGACCTTGCCGGCCTTGATGCACGAGGTGCAAGCGTTCACGCGCTTCGGCGTCCCGCCGACCACGGTACGCACACGCTGGATGTTCGGGTTCCAGCGGCGGGACGTACGGCGGTGCGAGTGCGAGATGTTGTTGCCGAAGCCCGGCCCCTTGCCGCAGACGTCGCAGTTGGCAGCCACGGGTCACTCCAAAGACTTCAGATGCACTTACGGTTGATCCCGGCATGCCGGGAATCGAGATCCTATAAGACCTGAATCTTGAGTGGCGCTGCCAGGGGAATGGCCCGATCGGATCGGGCAACCGGAGCAGCATACAACGGCTGCGCCCGTACAACGAAACTACCATGGCAGCTCAGACCCCCGTCCCCGGCCCTCTTCCGCGGGACACCGGTCCGGGGTCTACGCTGCGTGCCACGTCAAGCCAGCTCAGGGAGGCGCAGGTGACGCAGGTGCCGCAGACATTCCTCGATGCTCTCGCGGTGCGTACCTGGTGCGGTCTGGCGCTGCGGGCCCTGGGGAGGGCCCGTGAGGAGATCGACGCGATCAACGTCTATCCGGTGGCGGACGGTGACACCGGGACCAATCTGTACCTGACCCTGGAATCGGCGGCGACGGCCGTGGAGGCGGTGTTCGCCGGGTACGAGACCGGCTCCGGGGAGCCCGCCCTGGCGGACGCCGTCCGGGCCATGGCCCACGGGGCGCTGATCGGGGCCCGGGGCAACTCGGGGACGATCCTCGCGCAGCTCCTGCGCGGGATGGCGCAGGTGCTCGCGGACGGCGGTGACGCCTCTCACATCGACGGCCCGGAGCTGAGGCTGGCCCTGCGCCGGGCCGCCGACTCCGCCCGGCAGGCCGTCGCCCACCCCGTCGAGGGCACCGTGCTCACGGTCGCCTCGGCCGCCGCCGACGCCGCCGAGGGAGCCGAGGGCGACTGCCGGACGGTCGCCCGGGCCGCCTACGAGGGAGCGCGGGCGGCCCTCGCGGCGACCCCGGGCCAGCTGGCCGTGCTGGAGCGGGCCGGCGTGGTGGACGCGGGCGGCCGGGGGCTGGTGGCGGTGCTGGGGGCGCTGGTGGAGGCGTTCACGGGGGAGGCGGTACGGGAACCTCCGGTACGTGAGCTTCCGGTACGCGAGCTCGCGGTGCGTGAACTTCCGGTGCGCGAGTCCCTGCTGCGGGAGATCCCGCAGCCCCAGGGAGCCGTGTCCGTACCCGCGTCCGCCCCCGATGGCGACGCACCCGCGCACGCGCGCGTGGCGGCCACCGAGCGGTGCGCCGACGAGGCCGGACCCGGCGGACCGGCCTTCGAGGTGATCTATCTCCTGGAGGCCGACGACGCGGCCGTGGCCCGGCTGCGCGCGCGGCTCGACGCCCTCGGGGACTCCCTGGTCGTGGTCGGCGGCGACGGGCTGTGGAACGTCCATGTGCACGTCGACGACGCCGGTGCCGCCGTGGAGGCCGGCGTGGAGGCCGGGCGGCCGTACCGGATCCGGATCACCCACTTCGGGCTCGGCGACGTGCACACCGGCCGTGAGCGCCCGCCGCGCGAGCGGGCCCAGCGGGCGGTCGTCGCCGTCGTACCGGGCGAGGGGCTGGCCGGGCTGTACGCCGAGTCGGGCGCGACCACCGTCCTCGCGCGCCCCGGTGAGCCGCCCGCCAGCGGGGAGCTGGTGCAGGCGGTACGGCGGGCCCACGCGCGGGAGGTCGTCCTGCTGCCCAACGACGCCGACCTGCGCCACACGGCCGCCGCCGCGGCTGAACAGGCCCGCACCGAGGGCATCCGCGTGGCCCTGATCCCGACCCGCTCGGCGGTCCAGGGCATCGCCGCGCTCGCGGTGCACGAGCCGGGGCGCCGGTTCGACGAGGACGTCGTCCAGATGACCTCGGCGGCGGGCGCCACCCGGTACGCCGAGGTCGTCGTCGCCGAGCGCCAGTCCTGGACGACGGCCGGCATCTGCCAGGCCGGGGACGTGCTCGGCCTGATCGACGGCGATGTCGCGGTGATCGGCGCGGACGTCACCGCCACCGCCCGCACCCTCCTGGACCGCATGCTCCAGGCCGGCGGCGAACTGGTGACGCTCGTCGTCGGCGACGAGGCGCCCGAGACCGTCGCCGCGCAGCTGGAGGCACGCGTACGAGAGTCCTACCTGGCCGTGGACACGGTGGTGTACCGGGGCGGCCGGCAGGGTGCGCTGCTGCTCATCGGCGTGGAGTGACGGTGGGGACGGCTCAGCCCCGTTCGGCGTCCTCCCCAGCCCGCTCCTGTGCCGCCTCCAGCAAGTGGGCCGCCTCTTCCCGCCGGGCCCGGGACGTCTCGTCCCGCTCGCCCGCGCCCTCGTAGGCCGCGAGCACCCCGCGCGCGCGTGCCGCCGCCCGCGCCGGACGGCCGAGGTCCGCCTCCAGCCTGCCCGCGGCCAGTTCGGCGCCCGTGCGGTGGTGCAGTCCGGCCGCGCCGAGCGTCGCGAACACCGCCACGGCCCGGGTCAGCTCCTCCAGCGCCGCCTCGAACGCGGCCCGGACCGCCGGGTCCCCGGCCTCCTCAGCCTCCCCGGATTCCTCGGGCGCCGAGCGGACCAGCAGCTCCGCGAACTGCCGGTGGGTGCCCCCCAGTTCGGTGGCCAGCTCCTCCCGGTCCGCCTCCTCCGCCGCCGCCAGCGCCGTCTCGCACTCCCGTACCGCGCGCGTCATCAGCGCACGCGCGTCCGCCGCCCCCGGCTCACCGTCGAGGGCGAGCCAGGCGCGGGCGCGCAGCGAGCGGACCAGGAACGCGGTGCTGCCGAGCGCGCGCCACAGTTCGCCCGCGCGGGCGTACGCGCGATCCGCCTCCGCCGCGAGCCCGGCGTTGCCCAGCGACTCCGCGGCGAGGTGGGCGAGCGTGGCGTGGTCCTGCTGCTCGGGCCAGTGCCGGGCGAGGTCGGCGGCCTTGAGCCGCTGTTCGGCGGCGGCCCGGTGCTCGCCCAGCTCGCCCAGGCAGTCCCCGAGCCACCAGCGCGCCTGTACGACCGTCCCGTCGCCGTGTGTGTCGGGGCTGAGGTCGGCCAGCGCGGACTCCAGCACCTCGGCGGCCTCCGCGTACCGGCCCCGGCGCAGCAGGAACCCGCCCAGCTGCTGCCGCGCCCAGGCGCCCAGGGTGCCGCTCTCACCGGCCTCGTCGGCCCAGTGCGCGGCCTCCAGCGCGTGCTCGGCCGCCTCACCGGGGGCGTCCCGGCCACCGAGCACCTCGGCGAGCTGGAGGTGCAACTGGGCCCGTCCGACCGGCTCCACGTACGACGCGCCGTGTTCCAGGGCCGCCCGCAGCGCCCGCTCGGCCCCGGCCAGGTCACCGGCCTGGTGGGCCAGCGCGGCGACCTGTACCTGGTGCTCCACCGCGAACCAGGGAAGCCCGGCGGCCACATACGCGTCGGCGGCCCGCCGGAACGACTCCGCCGCCCGCCCGGCGTCCCCGGTCACCCCGGCCAACTCGCCGAGCATCGCCCACGCCTCGGCGCCCCGCGCCGCCAACCGCACGTCGCCGCCACCACGCCCGTCGACGAGCGCCAACACCTCCCGCGCAGCGACCTCGGCCTCAGCGACGGCGTCCCCGACGTCCGCCGCGGTCTCCCCGGCGGCGTGCTCAGCGCTCGCCGCGACCTGCCCCGCGTCCGCCCAAGCCTCCACGGTGCCCGCCCAGGACTCCCCGACGGCCTGCCCGGTGTCCGCCGCGGCCTCTCCGGTCTCCGAGACGGCCTCCCTGCCCTCCCCGGTCTCCGCCGCGACCCCCCTGGTCGCCTGCACGGTGTCCGCCGCGGCCTCCCCGGCCTCCGAGACGGCCTCCCCGCCCTCTCCGGCCTCCTCGGGACCCGCCCCGGTGAACGCCTCGAACTCCTGACCACCGTCGCCCCCGCCCGCCGTCTCGTGCACCCGGCGCATCAGGACCCGGGCCCGGCTCATCGCCACCGACGCTGTCTGGCGTACTCCGGTGCCCTCCTCGGCGTACAGGGCGAGCGCCTTGTCGTACAGGGACGTGACCGTGGTGAGGGCCGTGTCCAGTTCGCCCGTCAGGGCGCGGATGTGCGCCCCACGCGCGCGTGCCGCCAGTGCCTCGCCGGGGTCGCCCGCCTCCGCGTACAGGGCCGCCGCTCGCTCGAACAGCCCCAGCCCCTCCGGTCCCCGGGCCATCGCCTCGTGGTCGGCGATCTCCGCGCGGTCGCGTGGCGTCAGGGCGGTGCCGTCCCGCGCGGCCCGTGCGACCGCCGCCCAGGCCTCCAGGGCCTGCGGTCGCAGGGTGTCCGACAGGCGCCGCGCCTCGGCGAGCAGGGCGGGCAGGTCCGGTTCGACGGGGGTGGCCTGCGGCGAGGGGGCGACCGCCGGCGCCGGCGCGGGACGTACCGTACGCACGCCCAGCGGGAGGCGGTCCACCAGCGGGTGCTGGGCCATCCGCGCGCGGACGCGGTCGCCGACGGCGGACGTGCCGTTGCGCCGGTCGAACCGCTCGGCGAGCTCCGTCGCCCCCGCGCGCGCGTGCGCCGCGAGTTCCCGCGCGGTCCAGGTCCGGCCGGCCGGACCCGGCACCCGCTGCTCGCCGTGCCCCAGCTCGGTCAGCCGGTCCATCAGCAGCGTCACCACGGCCATGAAGTCCAGCCGGCTGCGCGGGTGCCCGGTGTCCGTGAAGTACGCCGGCCGCTCCGCCAGCAGCTCCAGACCGCGCGCCTCGTTCCCGGTCAGCGCGCAGAACTCCACGTGGTCGGCGTACGCGCCCCGCATGCTCTCCATGGGGCGCACCAGCCGGAAGCCCCGCAGATGGTGTGCGCGGGCCTCCTCGACGCGGCCCAGCCGCAGCAGCGGTACCAGCGAGGAGGCGAGCACGTTGTGCGGCTCGTGGGCGCACGCGAACTCGCCCTCCAGCACCGGCCGCCACAGCTCAAGCGCCTCGGCGTCCCGCCCGCACCGCATCTGCCAGTCGCCCTGCCCACGCAGCTCGCAGGCGTGGCAGTCGGCCATCCCGTCCCGGTCGGCGGCCAGCCACGCCGCGTACGCCCGCTCCGCGCGCGCGACGTCCCCGATGTGCGCGGCCACGCTGAACTCGGCACTGCGCACGGCCCGTTCGGAGTGCCCGGCGAGCCGGTAGCGGTGCTCCATCTCGCCGAGCCACTTCTCGACCGAGGCGAGCGGGATGTGCGGCTGGTCCAGCATGCCCGCCGACATCCACTTGAAGACCCAGTACAGCGAGTGCGTCTCGTACGCGTCGAAGTCCTCGGGCCGTTCGTCCCACATGCGCAGCAGCCGCGCGAACGGGACGAACATCTTGTCCTTCTCGGAGCTGTAGTTGTAGACCTTCAGCTGGTGCCCGAGCGCCTCGATCACGGCGAGCGGGATGTCCAGCTTCTCGGCCTCGGCGAGCAGCTGCTCCGCGCGCGCGTTGCGGGCCGGGCCCTCCGGCCGCTCGGAGTTCTCCGCCAGCGCCCGGCGCAGCCCGTCGAAGTCGGTGATCTCACTCATCGTCCGTCCCCCTCCCCGTGGGTCGCCCATTCGAGCAGCCCGATGAACGCCCGGTTGAGCAGCGCCGAGTCGGCCGGCCTGAGCGGGCGCTGCGCCATCAGCAGGGCCTGCCCGTACAGCGACTCGGTCGCGGTGCCGATCAGCTCCGGATCGCCGAGCGAACCGATCCGCCGGACCAGCGGGTTGAGGTGGTTGAGCACCAGACGCGCGCGCGGGGCGCTGCCGCGCAGCGAGCCCAGGATGCCCGCCCACAGGTCGTCGGCCTGCTCCTCGGCCGCCGCGCGGGCCTGCTCGTGCCGGGCGGCCCGGTCGTCCAGGTGCAGTGCGGGCACGGACAGCGGATGGAAGGCCCGCAGGACGACGTCACAGCCCAGCGGGTCGAGCCGGTCCCGCGCGGCGGCCAGGAACCCGGACAGCGCCAGCTCCTCCGCCGGGTCGACCGCGTCCAGGTGCGCGGTCACGGTGTCCGCGTCCAGCTCGGCGACCACCGTCCCCGGCCGCACCCGCGGCAGCGCCTCGACCAGCTCGCTGTCGTACGTGTAACCGCCGTTGACCACCCCGACGCCCTGCGCGGCGGCGATCGGCGCGACCTGCCGGTACTCCTCGACCGTCCGCGTGAAGTGCACCACCGGGTGCCGCCGCGCGAACTCCTCCAAGGAGAGCTGCCCGTCGGTCGTCTCGAACGGCAGCCACGGCAGCATCGTGCGCAGCATGCCGGCGTCGTGCCGGGCGAGGGACTTCACGCCCAGGTGGTGCACGGCGAGGAAGGCCGCGAGGCGCTCCGGGTCACCTGCCGCGAGCCCGGTCAGCCAGGACCGGATCCGCGTCCCGAGCGCGTCCCGCACGGCGGCCAGCGTCTCGTCCTCGTACAGCGCCTCGCGCGAGGCGGTCGGCCGCAGGCTGTCGGTGTCCAGGACGCAGCGGACGAAGAACGCCCAGTCCGGCAGCAGTTGTTCGGCCCGCTCGGTGAGCAGCATGCCCTTCAGGTGTACGCGGTGGGTCGCCCGCTGGGCCGGGCTGACCGCCGACGGCAGCACATACGCGACCCCGCGCACCCCGGCCACCGGCACGTCCAGGTCGATGGAGTCCAGCGGGGTGAACCCGAACAGCTCACGGCAGTGCCGGGCCAGCGCCGCCCGGCGGCCGGCCGGACCGGGATGGGCGCGGTCCCAGGGCGCGGGCAGCTCGGTGACGGGCTCGTCGCCGACCCGGACGTCGTACGGCAGCAGCGAACCGAAGTTGCGGGCCAGGGCGCGGACCCGCTCCGGCGCCAGCCACTCCGCCGCACCGGCCCGCGCGGTCAGGTACACGGTCGTACCCGGCTCGGGCCGCTCGGCGTCGGGCAGCGTGCGTACGGTGTACGAGCCGTCGTCCCGGGCGGTCCACTCCACCGGCGGGGCCCCGGGCGTGCGGGCGCTGCGGCTGACCACCCGGATCCGCTCGGCGACGACGAAACAGGCCAGCAGCCCGATGCCGAACTGGCCGAGGAAGTCCGAGCGAGCCTCCTCCAGGCCCTCGGCCCGCTTGGAGCTGCGCCCGATGGTCGCCAGCAGACCGTGCACCTCCGGCTCGGTGAGCCCGACACCGGTGTCCTCCACCCGCAGCCCGCCGTCCGCCGCGTACAGCCGGATCCGCGCCGGGGCGTCCGGTTCGACGGCCCGGCGGGCGGTGACGGCGTCCACGGCGTTCTGCAGCAGCTCGCGCAGATAGACCTTGGGGCTGGAGTAGAGGTGGTGGGAGAGCAGGTCCACCAGACCACGCAGGTCGACCTGGAAGCTGTGAGGCGGAGGAGGTGAGTGGGGCGGCTGGGATGGCTGTGATGCCTGAGAGCTCTGGGAGTCCATCGTCACTGCGCCGGAGGGGGCGTGCGTACGGCGCGGGGTCGGGCGGTCCCGGCGGGGCGGTGACCGCGAAGGATGGCCGGAGCGCGCCATCCTAGGGCCGGAGCAGCCCACCTGACCAGGAGTTTCCCTGATGTTTACGGCACCCGGCCGGGAATCCGCGGAGCGGGGTGTGCGGCATTGTCAGTGGCGTGGTGTGCAATGGATCTCGTGCCCGCACTGCAAGAACCGCTCAAGAAGGTGCTCGGCCCCGCCACCGCGAAGGTGATGGCCGAGCACCTCGGCCTGCACACCGTCGGTGACCTGCTCCACCACTACCCGCGCAGATACGAGGAGCGCGGGCAGCTCACGCACCTCGCCGACCTCCCCATGGACGAGCACGTCACGGTGGTCGCCCAGGTCGCCGACGCCCGCCTGCACACCTTCGCCTCGGCCAAGGCCCCCCGCGGCAAGGGCCAGCGCCTCGAAGTCACCATCACCGACGGCAGCGGCCGGCTCCAGCTCGTCTTCTTCGGCAACGGCGTGCACAAACCCCACAAGGAGCTGCTGCCGGGCACCCGCGCGATGTTCGCCGGCAAGGTCTCCGTGTTCAACCGCCGCCTCCAACTGGCCCACCCGGCCTACGAACTGCTGCGAGGCGACAGCGAGGAGACCGTCGAGACCTGGGCGGGCGCCCTGATCCCGATCTACCCGGCCACCGCGAAACTGGAGTCCTGGAAGATCGGCAAAGCCGTGCAGACGGTCCTCCCGAGCGCCCAGGAGGCCCTCGACCCCCTGCCCGACACCCTCCGCGCGGGCCGCGGCCTGCTGCCGCTCCCCGAGGCCCTGCTCAAGATCCACCGTCCGCACACCAAGGCCGACATCGCCGACGCCCGAGCCCGCCTGAAGTGGGACGAGGCCTTCGTCCTCCAGGTCGCCCTGGCCCGCCGCCGGCACGCCGAGACCCAGCTTCCCGCCGTCCCCCGCGTCCCCAGGCCGGACGGCATCCTCGCGGCCTTCGACGACCGCCTTCCCTTCACCCTCACCGAGGGCCAGCGGAAGGTCTCCGAGGAGATCTTCGCCGACCTCGCCACCGCCCACCCCATGCACCGCCTCCTCCAGGGCGAGGTCGGAAGCGGTAAGACGATGGTGGCCCTGCGCGCCATGCTCGCCGTCGTCGACGCGGGCGGGCAGGCGGCCATGCTCGCGCCCACCGAGGTCCTGGCCCAGCAGCACCACCGCTCGGTCACCGAGATGATGGGCGAGCTGGCCGAGGGGGGCATGCTGGGCGGCGCGGAGCACGCCACCAAGGTCGTCCTGCTGACCGGCTCCATGGGCACGGCCGCCCGCCGTCAGGCCCTGCTGGACCTGGCCACCGGCGAGGCCGGCATCGTCATCGGCACCCACGCGCTCATCGAGGACAAGGTCCAGTTCCACGACCTCGGCCTGGTCGTGGTGGACGAACAGCACCGCTTCGGCGTGGAGCAGCGCGACGCCCTGCGCGGCAAGGGGAAGCAGCCCCCGCACCTCCTCGTCATGACGGCCACCCCCATCCCGCGCACGGTCGCCATGACGGTCTTCGGCGACCTGGAGACCTCGGTCCTCGACCAGCTCCCGGCCGGCCGCTCCCCGATCGCCAGCCACGTGGTGCCGGCCGCCGACAAGCCCCACTTCCTGGCCCGCGCCTGGGAACGGGTCCGCGAGGAGGTCGCGAACGGCCACCAGGCGTACGTGGTCTGCCCGCGGATCGGGGACGAGGAGGACGATCCCAAGAAGTCCGGCAAGAAGAAGTCCCCCGAGGACGAGGCGGAGAAGCGCCCCCCGCTGGCCGTGCTCGACGTGGCCGACCAGCTCGGCCGCGGCCCTCTGAAGGGCCTGAAGGTGGAGGTGCTGCACGGCCGTATGCACCCCGACGACAAGGACGCCGTGATGCGCCGCTTCGCCGCCGGCGAGACCGACGTCCTGGTCGCCACCACCGTCATCGAGGTCGGCGTCAACGTCCCCAACGCCACGGCCATGGTCATCATGGACGCCGACCGCTTCGGCGTCTCCCAGCTCCACCAGCTGCGCGGCCGGGTCGGCCGTGGCTCCGCCCCCGGCCTGTGCCTGCTGGTCACCGAGATGCCCGAGGCCGGCGCGGCCCGCCAGCGCCTCACTGCCGTCGCCTCCACCCTCGACGGCTTCGAACTCTCCCGCATCGACCTCGAACAGCGCCGCGAGGGCGACGTCCTCGGCCAGGCCCAGTCCGGCGCCCGCTCCAGCCTGAGGGTCCTGGCGGTCATCGAGGACGAGGAGGTCATCGCGGAGGCGAGGCAGGAGGCGGCGGCGGTGGTCGCGGCCGACCCGGAGCTGACCGGCCTCCCGGCCCTGCGCACGGCCCTGGACGCCCTGCTGGACGAGGAGAGGGAGCAGTACTTGGAGAAGGGCTGAGGTGCGGCGCCCCTGCCGCCTGCCAGACTGAATCCGTAACCACCCCCCGAACGAGGACCGAAGATGACTCGCGTGATCGCCGGCCGGGCAGGCGGACGGCGCCTCTCCGTACCGCCCGGCACCGGAACCCGGCCGACCTCGGACCGCGCGCGCGAGGGCCTCTTCTCCACCTGGCAGTCCCTCCTCGGCGGCCCCCTGGACGGCGAACGGGTCCTGGACCTCTACGCCGGTTCGGGCGCCGTGGGCCTGGAGGCCCTGTCCCGCGGCGCGGGCCACACGCTCCTCGTCGAAGCGGACGCCCGAGCAGCGAGAATCGTCCGCGAGAACGTGAAGAACCTGGGCCTTCCCGGCGCAGAGGTGAGAGCGGGCAAAGCGGAACAAGTCATCAGGACCGCACCCCCCACCGAGCCCTACGACCTGGTCTTCCTCGACCCCCCGTACGCCGTCACGGACGACGATCTTCGGGAGATTCTGCTCACACTCCGCTCGGAACGCTGGCTCGCCGAAGAAGCCCTCGTCACCGTGGAGCGCAGCACCAGAGGCGGCGCATTCCACTGGCCGGACGGCTTCGAGGCCCTTCGGTCCCGTCGCTACGGCGAGGGAACGTTTTGGTACGGTCGCGCCGCCTCTACGTGCGAAGACGCACGATGACCGGACCGGAGAGCGAGGGATCACAAGTGCGCCGCGCCGTCTGTCCCGGGTCTTTCGACCCGATCACCAACGGACACATCGACATCATTGCCCGAGCCTCCCGTCTCTACGACGAGGTCTACGTCGCGGTGATGATCAACAAGTCCAAGAAGGGCCTGTTCGAGATCGAGGAGCGGATCGAGCTGATCCGCCAGGTCACCGCCGAGTACGCCAACGTCCGGGTGGAGGCGTTCCACGGCCTCCTCGTCGACTTCTGCAAGCAGCGCGACATCCCCGCCATCGTCAAGGGCCTGCGCGCCGTCAGCGACTTCGACTACGAACTCCAGATGGCGCAGATGAACAACGGCCTCACCGGCGTGGAGACGCTGTTCGTGCCCACCAACCCCACGTACAGCTTCCTGTCCTCCTCCCTCGTCAAGGAGGTCGCGGCCTGGGGCGGCGACGTCTCCCACCTGGTGCCGGCCGAGGTCCTGGAGGCGCTGAACAAGCGCCTCGCCAAGGGCTGATGGGGCTACAGTCGTCCCGTCCGTCTCCAACCCGGCTGTAGAGAGTGGCGAGCACAGGTGGACGTGCAGAAGAAGCTCGACGAGATCGTCTCCGCGGTCTCCGGCGCCCGGGGCATGCCCATGTCGGCGTCGTGCGTGATCAACCGCGCCGAACTGCTCGCGATGCTCGAAGAGGTGCGCCAGGCGCTGCCCGGTTCCCTGGCCCAGGCGCAGGAACTGATCGGCGACCGTGAGCAGATGGTCGAGCAGGCCCGGCTGGAGGCCGAGCGGATCATCGAGAACGCGCACGCCGAGCGCGGCTCGCTGATCTCCGACACCGAGATCGCCCGCCGTTCCCAGGCCGAGGCCGACCGGATCCTCGCCGAGGCCCGCAAGGAGGCCGAGGAGATCCGCGCCGAGGCCGACGACTACGTCGACTCCAAGCTCGCCAACTTCGAGGTCGTCCTCACCAAGACCCTCGGCTCGGTGGGCCGGGGCCGCGAGAAGCTCCTCGGCACCGGCCCGGGCCTGGACGAGAACGGCTACGAGGACGAGGACGCCCCCGAGCGCAGCCAGGACCCGGAGACCCTGCGCCACAACGCCGACGCCTACGTGGACGCCAAACTCGGCGCCTTCGAGGCGGTCCTCGCCAAGACGCTGGAGGCCGTCGGCCGGGGCCGGCAGAAGCTGCACGGCCGGATCGCCACGGACGACCTCGGCGCCCTCGCCGACGACACCACGACCTTCCAGCACTCCAGCGACGCCGACTACCTCGCCGACCTCGCGGCCCTCGCGGACAGCGACCGGGCGGCACAGCGGCAGCCCGAGCCGCCCCAGCCGTCGTACGAACCGCAGCCGGCCTACGACTACCAGCAGGACCCGTACGCGGGCTTCCCGCAGCAGCCGGAGTACGCCCCGCAGCAGGACCCGTACGGCTACCAGCAGGCCGATCCCTACGCGTACCAGGGCTACGACGCCCAGCAGACCGGCTACGACCCCCAGCAGCCGCACCAGACCGAGCAGCAGCCGCAGCACCAGGACCAGCAGGGGTACGCCCTGGACGAGACCAGCCTCTTCGACACGAGCATGATCAGCGCGGAGCAGCTCCGGGCGTACGAGCAGGGCCGGGGCCTGTAGCCAGGGGCGGATTGGGCGCTGAGCGAAAGGTCCAGTATCCTGGCTGTTCGGTCGCGCGTATGTCCGCGATCACCGCTGCCCGGAACACCGACGGGTGGCGTCCCTTCGAGTTCGAAGATCGAAAGCAGGAATGGCTTCCAACGCCCGCCTCGACCACCGCAACCCCCTCGTGATCGACACGCACGAGCTGGGTCGGCGTCCTGGTGCGCTGCAGCGCCTGACCCGCGAGGTCGACGCTCCCAAGGATCTCGGCATCCCGGGAGTCGTCGGAGTGCCGGAAGGCGCCCCGATGGAGCTCGAACTCCGCCTTGAGTCGGTCATGGAAGGGGTGCTTGTCACAGGCACCGCCCGTGCAACGGCCGAGGGGGAGTGCGTAAGGTGTCTGGAGCCGGTCGAGCTGGAACTCGAAGCGGACTTCCAGGAGATGTTCTCGTACCCTGACGCCGACGACCGGGGCCGCGTGATCGCGGAACCGGGCGACGACGCCGAGGACGACGAGGACAGGCTCTTTGTCGAGGACGGTCTGATCGACCTCGAACCCGTGCTGCGCGATGCGGTGGTGCTCGCACTGCCGATGCAGCCGGTGTGCCAGGAAGACTGCCCGGGTCTGTGCTCCGAGTGCGGGGCGCGGCTGGCGGACGACCCGGACCACCACCACGACGCCGTCGACATCCGTTGGGCGGCTTTGCAGGGATTCGCCGATTCACTCGAAGCCGGCGATAAGGACGAGATGAGCGGCGCCGAAGCGGGCGTCGACGAGAAGCAGGAGAAGTAGCCGTGGCTGTTCCGAAGCGGAAGATGTCGCGCAGCAACACGCGCCACCGCCGGTCGCAGTGGAAGGCTGCGGTCCCCACCCTGGTTGCGTGCGAGCGCTGCCACGAGCCCAAGCAGCAGCACATCGCGTGCCCGTCTTGCGGCACCTACAACAAGCGCCAGGTCCTCGAAGTCTGAGCGGGCTGGTGAGAGGCACTGTGTCCACGCCGAAGAAAACCTCTGCGGACAACCAGGCCTCGTCCCACACGCTTCTGGAAGGGCGGCTCGGCTACCAGGTCGAGTCCGCCCTTCTGGTGCGAGCGCTGACCCACCGTTCCTACGCGTACGAGAACGGCGGTCTGCCGACGAACGAGCGCCTGGAGTTCCTCGGGGACTCCGTGCTGGGCCTCGTCGTCACGGACACGCTGTACCGCACCCACCCCGACCTGCCCGAAGGCCAGCTGGCCAAGCTGCGGGCCGCGGTGGTCAACTCGCGTGCGTTGGCGGAGGTCGGGCGCGGCCTCGACCTGGGCGCCTTCATCCGGCTCGGCCGGGGTGAAGAGGGCACGGGCGGCCGGGACAAGGCATCCATCCTCGCCGACACCCTTGAAGCGGTGATCGGTGCGGTCTATCTCGACCAGGGCCTCGACGCGGCCTCCGAACTGGTGCACCGCCTGTTCGACCCGCTGATCGAGAAGTCCTCCAACCTCGGTGCCGGCCTGGACTGGAAGACGTCCCTCCAGGAGCTCACCGCGATCGAGGGGCTCGGCGTGCCCGAGTACCTGGTCACGGAGACCGGACCCGACCACGAGAAGACCTTCACTGCTGCCGCCCGCGTCGGGGGCGTCTCGTACGGCACCGGCACCGGCCGCAGCAAGAAGGAGGCGGAGCAGCAGGCCGCCGAGTCCGCCTGGCGGGCCATCCGGGCCGCCGCGGACGAGCGGGCCAAGGTGGCCAAGGAGCCCATCAAGGAGACGGCCGACGAGGCCGTCAAGGGCACCCAGGCCGTCAAGGACGGCGACGCGTCGTCCGCCACCGCCTGACCGGAACAGAACAGCACCACCCGAGCGCCCGCCCCGCCTCCCGCGGGACGGGCGCTCGGCCGTCCCCGAGCGCTCGGTCACCGCGGGCCCTCGGCCGTCCACGGCTGCCCGGCCGTCCACGGGCGCTGGCGGCGGACGGAGACGTCCACCGGCCCGGTGGTCCGGCCGGGCCCCGGGATACCCTGCCCTCAGCTCTTCCGCAGTCGCCCGAAGGAGTGTCGTGCCCGAGTTGCCCGAGGTCGAAGTCGTCCGGCGGGGCCTGGAGCGCTGGGTCGCCCACCGGACCGTCGCCGAGACCGAGGTGCTGCACCCGCGAGCCGTACGCCGGCACGTCGCCGGGCCCGACGACTTCGCGCACCGGCTCAAGGGCCACCACATCGGCACGCCCCGGCGGCGCGGCAAGTACCTGTGGCTGCCGCTGGAGGAGACGAACCAGTCCGTCCTCGCCCACCTCGGCATGAGCGGCCAGCTCCTGGTCCAGCCGCATGAGACGGCGGACGAGAAGCACCTGCGCATCCGCGTGAGGTTCGCCGACTCCCTCGGTACCGAACTCCGCTTCGTGGACCAGCGCACCTTCGGCGGGCTGTCGTTGCACGACAACACCCCCGACGGCCTGCCCGACGTCATCGCGCACATCGCCCGCGACCCGTTGGACCCGCTCTTCGACGACGAGTCCTTCCACCAGGCGCTGCGCCGCAAGCGGACCACCATCAAGCGGGCCCTGCTGGACCAGTCACTGATCAGCGGCGTCGGCAACATCTACGCGGACGAGGCCCTGTGGCGCGCCCGCATCCACTACGAACGCCCCACGGCGAACTTCACCCGCCCGGTCACGGCGGAACTCCTCGGTCACATCCGGGACGTGATGAACGCGGCCCTCGCCGTCGGCGGCACCAGCTTCGACAGCCTGTACGTCAACGTCAACGGCGAATCCGGCTACTTCGACCGCTCCCTGGACGCCTACGGCCGGGAGGGCGAGCCCTGCCGCCGCTGCGGCACCCCCATGCGCCGGCGCCCCTGGATGAACCGGTCCAGCTACTTCTGCCCCAGGTGTCAGAGGGCGCCGCGCGTCTCGTCGTAACGCGCGCGGGACGCGAGGACGTCGTCCATCGCGCCCTCCACGCAGTGGATGAGCGCCAGCAGCCGCTCGGCGACCCGCCGGCCCAGGGGCGTCAGCTCGTAGTCCACGCGCGGCGGGTTCGTCGGCTGGGCCTCGCGGTGGACCAGGCCGTCCCGTTCCAGCGCGTGCAGCGTCTGGGACAGCATCTTCTCGCTCACCCCGTCCACGCGCCGGCGCAGTTCGTTGAAGCGCAGCGGACCCTCGTACAGCGCGCCGAGCGTCAGCCCGCCCCAGCGGCCCGTGACGTGCTCCAGCGTGCCCCGTGACGGGCACGCCTTCGCGAAGACGTTGTACGCGAGGTCGTCGTGGTCCTGGGTGGTCACGGTCATACCGGCAAGCGTACGCCCGCGCAGCGCTCTCCACCAGGTTGCACTAACTTCCAGTTAGTGCTTTCCTGTGGTTACCGCTCACGAGCTGCTCTCTCTTCTTCCGAGCCGCCGTTCACCGCTGTGCCTTTCGAGGAGTCCCCATGACCACCCCCGTCGTTTCCATCGCCTACCACTCCGGTTACGGCCACACCGCCGTCCTCGCCGAGGCCGTCCGCGCCGGTGCCCTCGACGCGGGCGCCGAGGTGCACCTGATCAAGGTGGACGAGATCACCGACGAGCAGTGGGAGACGCTGGACCGCTCCGACGTGATCGTCTTCGGCTCGCCCACCTACATGGGCACCGCCTCCGGAGCCTTCCACACCTTCGCCGAGGCCACCTCCAAGCGCTGGTTCGGCCAGGACTGGAAGGACAAGCTGGCCGCCGGCTTCACCAACTCCGCCTCCAAGAGCGGCGACAAGTTGCACACGCTGCAGTTCTTCCAGACGCTCGCCGCCCAGCACGGCATGCACTGGATCAACCTCGGCCTGCTCCCCGGCTGGAACAGCAGCACCGCCTCCGAGCACGACCTCAACCGCCTCGGCTTCTTCGCCGGTGCCGCCGCCCAGAGCAACAACGACCAGGGCCCCGAGGGCGTCCACAAGGCCGACGTGGCCACCGCTGAGCACCTGGGGCGCCGGGTGGCGGAAACGGCGAAGACCTTCACCCGCGGACGCGTCGCCGCGTAGCGCCTGCCGAGGCCGGGGAGCTCCGCTCGTCCTCGCCGGGCCGGCTGCGGTTGTCTCAGTAGCCGAAGTCCTGCGTCCACCAAGGTCCGCCCGGACCGAAGTGGACGCCGACGCCGAGGGTCTTGAAATCGCAGTTCAGGATGTTGGCGCGGTGGCCGGGGCTGTTCATCCAGGCAGCCATGACGGCCGCCGCGCCGGCCTGACCACGGGCTATGTTCTGGCCGCCGAGATCGGTGATGCCGACCGCCGCCGCCCGGTCCCACGGCGTCCTGCCGTCCGGGTCGGTGTGGTCGAAGTAGCCACGCGCGGCCATGTCGTCGCTGAAGGCCTCGGCCAGCTTCGTCAGTGAGGAGTTCGCCGCGAGGGGGCTGCAGCCGACCTTCGCCCGCTCGTCGTTGACGAGCTTCAGCACCTGCGCCTCGGCGGCGGCCTCCCGCGACACCGTCACCGGCGAGGACGCCGGCGCCGGCGCCTTGGTGACCGTACGGGACGGGGTGGGGTTCGGCGTGGAGGGCTTCGCTGGTGTGGCCGGCTTGGTTGGCACTACAGGTTTGGCTGGCCCCACCGTTTTGGCTGGTGTAGCCGGTTTGGGCGATGTGGTCGGCTTGGACGGCGCGGTTGGCCTGGACGGCGCGGAGGGCGTGGTCCTCGGCGTCGTCCTCACCGGCGTCGGCTTCCCGGCCGCAGTCTGGGAGGGGGTGGCGGTCCTTGAGGGGGTCGGCGTCTTGGAGGGCGCCGCCGTCTTGGAGGGAGTGGCCGTCCTTGAGGGGGCCGTCCTTGAAGGGGCCGCCGTCTTGGAGGGGGTCGCCCTCATTGAAGGGGCCGCCGTCTTGGAGGGGGTCGCCCTCATTGAAGGGGACGTCGGCTTCGAAGGGGACGTCGGCTTCGAAGGGGACGACGGCTTCGAAGGGGACGACGGCTTCGAAGGGGACGACGGCTTCGAAGGGGACGTCGGCTTCGAAGGGGACGTCGGCTTCGAGGAGGACGTCGGCTTCGGGGTGGGCGCGGAGGCGGAGGCGGAGGGGGTCGAGGAGGGGGAATGCGAGGCGGGCGCCGAGGCCGACGGGCCGGCGGAACCGCCGCGCGTACTGCTCCCGCCACGGGACGGGCCGGTGGACGTCTCCGCGCTGCCCGAGGTGCCGCCCTGCTCGCCGGCCGTGTTGCTGGGGGCGGCAGCGGTCCGTACCCGGTCCCCGCCCGAGGTGTGCGTATCGCCGCCGAGCTGGTACTGCTCCAGGCCCGGTATGGAACCCGTGGCCACCGCGATCGCGCCGAGGCCGACGGCCAGGGACGCACCGAGCAGACCCGCGCGCACCGGCCGCCCGAGCCTGTTCCGCCGCTGGTGCTCACCGGACGGGGTGAAACCGCCGCCCGCGGAGCCACCGCCGCCGGATCCGGACCCCTGTCCCGGCGCGGGCCCGTCGCCCGTCGCGAACAGGTACTCCTGGGCCTTCGCCGTGGCCTCGGCGTAGGCCTCCGGGTTCAGGTAGGGCGCGATGCCCTTCGGCACCCGCTGTTCCCCCGCGGACGAGTGCTCGGGGCCGTCGCTTCCGGAACCCGGGTGCTGCGGGTGGCCGGCCCCCGTGGCGCGGCCCGTGGCGGCGCGGCCGGCGGCGGAGCGTCGGTGGCGTCCCATGTCCTTGCCCTCTTCCTCGTGCCTGCGGTCGACCGGCGCCTGCACGGCGAGTGAGTCCGCGGCGAGCGACTCCTTCTGGCCAACCAAACCCACTCGATCGAGTGAGTTTCATATGAAATGCATCGAGTTCGGACCGTACCCCATGCTGCTCGGGGACGGTGTGTCCCGGCTGACACCGGCCGGTTAGGTTGCACCCATGAGCGAGGAAGTGCGACTGGTCGCCTGGGTGCGTGGACACGTGCAGGGCGTGGGATTTCGCTGGTTCACGCGCGCCAAGGCGCTGGAGATCGGCGGGCTGAGTGGTTTTGCTCTCAATTTGGCCGACGGCCGGGTCCAGGTGGTCGCGGAGGGACCGCGGGAAGGGTGCGAGGGGCTGCTGGACTGGCTACAGGGCAGCGACACGCCCGGGCACGTGGACGGTGTCACCGAGATCTGGGACACACCGCGCGGCGGCTACGACGGCTTCGCCATCCGCTGATCCGGAGGGGTCCGGTACCGGGCGACGGGGCGTGGCAAGCTGCCGGGGGCACATGCGGAGACGGAAACGCCCTGGTGGTTGCCAAGACGGGCGTGGCATGGCAGGCTCCGCTTTTACTGCTGGTCGCCACGCCCTGAGGGTCCGGAGGAGTCGCAGCGCCGCCGCTTCACCGGCCGCGCGCCCCGGTTCGCCCGCCAATACAGGGCGTGATCGTGTTGACCGTCAAACTTTTTGGTGAGACGCTGAAAGCCCCGCGCACCTTAGCTGTTTGGCATGGAGCAACACCAGAGCAACACCCGGATGTGCCAAGCACCACGGGTGCGAATCCCTCACGACCCACACCGCATCGGTCGGTCACTCAGTGTGGAGGACCATCCATCATGGCAAAGGCGCTTCTCGGTTACGTCGGCGGCTCCGACCCTCGACTCCTCGCCGAGATGCGACGGCTGCAGCAGCGTGTCCAGGACCTGGAGTCCGAGCTCGTACGGATCCAGGCGGAGAACGAAGCGCTGACGGCTGCCGCTTCTCAGGACAGGATCATGGAGAGCATCGACGCACACCAGGCGGAGCCTGCGCTCACCTGATCGTTGCATCGCTCCACGACAGCAGTCGCAGCGATCGGGCTGCCCGTATCAACCGCTCAGTTGATCGGACGGCTGAGATCCAGCCGTCAGAGTTGCAAGGGACGCTTCGGCGTCCCTTCGTTCTTTCCCCCGTCTTCCCCCGCCGCTCGTTGGCCCGCGCATCCTTTCAGGCTCTTCAACATCTGGTGTGCCCTGCATGGTCACCAGCGAAACCGCGCGGTTGCGAGGGTTCATGGAGTGAGATAGCGGCGGCGGGTAGAGTCCAGCGGCGTGCACCTCAAGGCCCTGACCCTCCGCGGGTTCAAGTCGTTCGCCTCGGCGACCACGCTCCGGTTCGAACCGGGCATCACGTGTGTCGTGGGACCGAACGGCTCGGGCAAGTCCAATGTCGTGGACGCGCTCAGCTGGGTCATGGGCGAACAGGGCGCCAAGTCGCTGCGCGGCGGCAAGATGGAGGACGTCATCTTCGCCGGCACCACCGGCCGCCCGCCGCTCGGCCGCGCCGAGGTGTCCCTGACCATCGACAACTCCGACGGCGCGCTGCCCATCGAGTACGCCGAGGTCACCATCACGCGGATCATGTTCCGCAACGGCGGCAGCGAGTACCAGATCAACGGCGACACCTGCCGCCTGCTGGACATCCAGGAGCTGCTCTCCGACTCCGGCATCGGCCGCGAGATGCACGTCATCGTCGGCCAGGGCCAGCTCGACTCGGTCCTGCACGCCGACCCCATGGGCCGCCGCGCCTTCATCGAGGAGGCGGCCGGCGTCCTCAAGCACCGCAAGCGCAAGGAGAAGGCGCTCCGCAAGCTGGACGCGATGCAGGCCAACCTCGCGCGCGTGCAGGACCTGACGGACGAGTTGCGGCGCCAGCTCAAGCCCCTCGGCCGGCAGGCCGCCGTCGCCCGCAGGGCCGCCGTCATCCAGGCCGACCTCCGCGACGCCCGCCTGCGGCTCCTCGCCGACGACCTGGTCCGCCTGCGCGAAGCCCTCCAGGCCGAGATCGCCGACGAGGCGGCCCTCAAGGAGCGCAAGGAGACCGCCGAGCAGGAGCTGAAGAGGGCCCTCCACCGCGAGGCCCTGCTGGAGGACGAGGTACGCAGGCTGACCCCGCGTCTCCAGCGCGCCCAGCAGACCTGGTACGAGCTGTCCCAGCTGGCCGAGCGCGTGCGCGGCACGGTCTCGCTGGCCGACGCCCGGGTCAAGAGCGCCACCTCCGCGCCCCCCGACGAGCGGCGCGGCCGGGACCCGGAGGACCTGGAGCGCGAGGCCGCCCGCATCCGCGAGCAGGAGGCCGAGCTGGAGGCCGCCCTGGAGGCGGCCCAGCGGGCACTGGACGACACCGTCGCCCACCGGGCCGAACTGGAGCGCGAGCTGGCCGTCGAGGAACGCCGGCTGAAGGACGTCGCCCGTGCCATCGCGGACCGCAGGGAAGGGCTGGCCCGCCTCTCCGGGCAGGTCAACGCGGCCCGCTCGCGCGCCGCCTCCGCCCAGGCCGAGATCGACCGGCTGGCCACGGCCCGCGACGAGGCACAGGAACGCGCCGTCCGCGCCCAGGAGGAGTACGAGGCCCTCCAGGCCGAGGTCGACGGCCTCGACGCCGACGACGCCGACCTGGCCGAACAGCACGAGACGGCGAAACGGGAGCTGGCCGAGGCCGAGGCCGCCCTGACCGCGGCCCGCGAGGCACTGACCGCCGCCGAGCGCAGCCGTGCCGCGACCCGGGCCCGCCACGAGGCGCTGGCGCTGGGCCTCCGCCGGAAGGACGGCACCGGCATACTGCTCGGCGCCCGGGACCGCCTCACCGGAGTGCTCGGCCCCGCGGCGGAGCTGCTGACGATCACACCGGGCTACGAGATTGCGCTGGCAGCGGCCCTGGGCACAGCGGCGGACGCCATCGCCGTGGCGAACCCCGCGGCGGCGACCGAGGCCATCAACCTCCTCCGCAAACAGGACGGCGGCCGAGCGACCCTCCTCCTCGCAGGAGCCCCGGAGAACGCACCCCAAGGGCGCGCGGGGAACGGCGCGACCAGCCACGACGCTCCCGCACCCGACGACGGCGGATCAACGCCCCTCACGGGCAGGGGGAACGGCGCGAGCAACCACGACGCTCCCGCACCCGACCACCGACCCCCCCTCCCCGCACCCGGCCACCGACCCGCCGCCGACCTCGTCCACGGCCCAGTCGAGCTGATGCCCGCCGTCCGCCGGCTCCTGGCCGGCATCGTGGTGGTCGACACCCTCGACGACGCCGAGGCCCTGGTCCACGCACACCCCGAGCTGACCGCCGTCACCGCCGAGGGCGACCTCCTGGGTGCCCACTTCGCGCACGGCGGCTCGGCGGGCGCGCCCAGCCTGCTGGAGGTGCAGGCGTCCGTCGACGAGGCCGCGGCCGAGCTGGCCGAGCTGGAGGTGCGCTGCCGGGAGCTGACCGAGGCCCAGCGGGCGGCGGCCGAGCACCGCGGGCGGGCCGCCGCCCTGGTCGAGGAACTGGGGGAGCGGCGACGGGCCGCCGACCGGGAGAAGTCGGCCGTGGCCCAGCAGCTCGGCCGGCTCGCCGGACAGGCGCGCGGTGCCGCCGGGGAGGCCGAGCGGTCGGCCGCGGCGGCGGCCCGCGCGCAGGAGGCGCTGGAGAAGGCCGTACAGGAGGCCGAGGAACTGGCCGAGCGGCTGGCGGTGGCCGAGGAGATGCCGGTGGAGGAGGAGCCGGACACCTCGGTGCGCGACCGGCTCGCCGCCGACGGGGCCAACGCGCGGCAGACCGAGATGGAGGCCCGCCTCCAGGTCCGTACGCACGAGGAGCGGGTCAAGGGGCTCGCCGGACGCGCCGACTCGCTCGACCGGGCGGCCCGCGCCGAACGCGAGGCACGCGCGCGTGCCGAGCAGCGCCGGGCCCGGCTGCGGCACGAGGCGGCGGTCGCGGAGGCCGTCGCCTCCGGCGCCCGGCAACTGCTCGCGCACGTCGAGGTGTCCCTCGCCCGGGCGGAGCAGGAGCGTTCCGCCGCCGAGGCCGCCAAGGCCCGGGGTGAGCAGGAGCTGGCCGCCGCCCGTACGGCGGGCCGTGAACTGAAGGCCGAACTCGACAAGTTGACGGATTCGGTCCACCGTGGCGAGGTACTCGGTGCCGAGAAGCGGCTGCGCATCGAGCAGCTGGAGACCAGGGCGCTGGAGGAGCTGGGTGTCGAGCCGGAGGGTCTGGTGGCGGAGTACGGGCCGCACCAGCCTGTGCCGCCCTCGCCCCCCGCCGACGGCGAGCAGCTGCCCGAGGACCCGGACGATCCGCGCAACCAGCCGCGCCCCTTCGTGCGGGCCGAGCAGGAGAAGCGGCTCAGGGCGGCCGAGCGGGCGTACCAGCAGCTGGGCAAGGTCAACCCGCTGGCGTTGGAGGAGTTCGCGGCGCTGGAGGAGCGGCACAAGTTCCTCAGCGAGCAGTTGGAGGACCTGAAGAAGACCCGCGCCGACCTGCTCCAGGTGGTGAAGGAGGTCGACGAGCGCGTCGAGCAGGTCTTCACCGAGGCCTACCGGGACACCGCCCGGGAGTTCGAGGGGGTCTTCAGCCGCCTCTTCCCGGGTGGCGAGGGCCGGCTGATCCTGACGGACCCCGACAACATGCTCACCACGGGCGTGGACGTCGAGGCGCGCCCGCCGGGCAAGAAGGTCAAGCGGCTTTCCCTGCTCTCGGGCGGCGAGCGCTCGCTGACGGCCGTCGCGCTGCTGGTGTCGATCTTCAAGGCCCGGCCGAGCCCCTTCTACGTCATGGACGAGGTCGAGGCCGCGCTGGACGACACCAACCTCCAGCGGCTGATCCGGATCATGCAGGAGCTGCAGGAGACCTCGCAGCTGATCGTGATCACGCACCAGAAGCGCACGATGGAGGTCGCCGACGCGCTGTACGGCGTGTCCATGCAGGGCGACGGCGTCTCGAAGGTCATCTCCCAGCGCCTTCGATAGCACTTCCTCAAGATCAACTGACTCTGTGTTCAAGAAATGAACACGGACAGGTGAGGCATATCTGAAAACTCACAGCTGTTGAAGTATTGACTTCGAAACTTGAAGGCATAGTCTCTGCAACGTTGCTTTTACCTTCAGGTCCTACCTGTAAGGGCCCCATACCCGCGGCAGCGCTGCCGTGGCCCGAGGAGTTACACGTGACCAGCACAGCGCAGGCACCTCAGTCAGGAGCCAGGACGGCTCACCCCGATCATCTCGGGCACGTCATCTTCATCGCGGCGGCTGCCGCCATGGGCGGCTTCCTCTTCGGCTACGACAGCTCCGTCATCAACGGCGCCGTCGAGGCCATCCGGGGCCGTTACGACATCGGGTCCGCCGCCCTCGCCCAGGTCATCGCGATCGCCCTGATCGGCTGTGCCATCGGCGCCGCCACCGCCGGCCGCATCGCCGACCGCATCGGCCGCATCCGCTGCATGCAGATCGCCGCCGTCCTCTTCACCATCAGCGCCGTCGGCTCCGCGCTGCCCTTCGCGCTGTGGGACCTCGCCTTCTGGCGCATCGTCGGCGGCTTCGCCATCGGCATGGCCTCCGTCATCGGCCCGGCCTACATCGCCGAGGTCGCCCCGCCCGCCTACCGTGGCCGGCTCGGCTCCTTCCAGCAGGCCGCGATCGTCGTCGGCATCGCCATCTCGCAGCTGGTCAACTGGGGCCTGCTGAACGCCGCCGGCGGCGACCAGCGCGGCAAGCTGATGGGCCTGGAGGCCTGGCAGGTCATGCTCGGCGTGATGGTCATCCCGGCCGTCCTCTACGGCCTGCTGTCCTTCGCGATCCCCGAGTCCCCGCGTTTCCTGCTCTCCGTCGGCAAGCACGACCGCGCCCGTGAGATCCTCGCCGAGGTCGAGGGCAAGGACATCGACCTGGACGCCCGCGTCGCCGAGATCGAGCTGGCGATGAAGAGCGAGCACAAGTCCAGCTTCAAGGACCTGCTCGGCGGCTCCTTCTTCTTCAAGCCGATCGTCTGGGTCGGGATCGGCCTGTCGGTCTTCCAGCAGTTCGTCGGCATCAACGTCGCGTTCTACTACTCCTCGACGCTGTGGCAGTCGGTCGGCGTCGACCCGACGGACTCGTTCTTCTACTCCTTCACGACCTCGATCATCAACATCATCGGCACCGTGATCGCGATGATCTTCGTGGACCGCGTCGGCCGCAAGCCGCTCGCCCTGATCGGCTCGGTCGGCATGGTCGTCGGCCTGGCCCTGGAGGCCTGGGCGTTCAGCTACCACCTGGTCGACGGCAAGCTGCCGAGCACCCAGGGCTGGGTCGCTCTGATCGCCGCCCATGTGTTCGTCCTCTTCTTCGCCCTCTCCTGGGGCGTGGTCGTCTGGGTCTTCCTCGGTGAGATGTTCCCGAACAAGATCCGCGCCGCCGCCCTGGGCGTGGCCGCCGCCGCGCAGTGGATCGCCAACTGGGCCATCACCGCGAGCTTCCCGTCGCTGGCCGACTGGAACCTCTCCGGCACCTACGTGATCTACACCGTCTTCGCCGCGCTCTCCATCCCGTTCGTCCTGAAGTTCGTCAAGGAGACGAAGGGCAAGTCCCTGGAGGAGATGGGCTGAGCCTCGTAGCGAGGCCCCCCGAACTCGGGGAGAAGGGCCAAGTCCCCGCTGCCCTCTCCTCGAACCGTCCGCCGCCCCCGGCCCGGCCACTGCCCGGACCGGGGGCGGCGGTGTCGTACGGCCGGACGGCTCGGCTGAGCCCTCCAGTGCCGGAAGGACCCGCTGGGCGAACGCCGGGGGCTGCGCCGGGCGCAGGGCCTGGAGAGCCTGCTGCTGCATCCGCCGGCGGGCGGCCCGCCGGCGGAGGAGGGCTGCCGGGGCGGCCCGGCGGGCGGCGCACCTGGAGGAGCCGCCCGACCAGCGGGCAGCGGATACGGATCGGTGTACGGGCGCGGGGTGAGCCGCACCCGTCCGCGCCGGTGGGTGAACTCCTCACCGGTCCACGCCGTCAGCAGCGTCTGAACGCGGTTCGCCCTGGAGCCGGCCGCCCCGGTGCCGTCCACGCCGGACAGGGCGTACTCCTCCGACCGGTGCCCGATCCCGGCCACGGTCACCCGGCGGACGCCGCCGAGCAGGTCCGGCACGGCGATCTGCTTCGCCGGCCGCAGCAGGGCGTGCAGCGGGCCGATGACCGCCGTCAGCGTCACCGCGATCCGGTCCGTCGCGCCGGACACCGCGCCCGCGAAGGCGAAGCGCGACGGCAGCCGGTTGTCGTCGGCAGCGTGGTGTTCCTCGGTCCGCACGGTGCTGATCCCGTGCTCGTGCGCGTACGAGGCCCTCTCCAGGGCGGCCCGGGACCGGGCGGAGAGGGCGGCGGGACCGGCGCCGGGCGCGACGAGAGGGAACGCACGACCGTGACGGGCATGCGAAGGCCCCCCTCCGGTGCGCGGCGGTGGAGAGGGGCCTTGGCTGACGGTGCGTCAGATGGTCAGGGGCGGGGAGGTGGGCTCGCGGGATGACCGAACCCGTGCCCGGGGATCCTCGGGCCGAGGCCGAGCGCGGCCGGGTCGCCCTCTGGCTGGAACCGGACGATCTGCGCTGGCCGGCCCGCCACTGCTGCTGTCCGGACGACGCCGACGAGGAGACCGGGACCGGTGCGGCCGGCTGCGCTTCCGGGCGAGTACCGCCCTGCACAAGAGCGGCCCGTCCGGGGCAGGCGACGGCCCCTCCGGGCGCGGGAGCGACCCGTCCGGCCGAGGCGCTTCACACGCCGACGGTCGTGCGCTCCTCGGCCGGCTCGGTCGTACCGGCCGGGCGGGCCGTCGCCGGCTTCGGCAGCGCCAGGTACAGGCCGCCCGAGATCACGATCGTCGCGACCCAGCCGAGGCCGTACTCGCCGATCACGTTGTTCGTCGCGAGCGGTCCGGTGAACCAGTCCGAGGTGGTGAACATCAGGCCCGACACCAGGCCGACCGCCCAGGCGGCCACGGCCGCGGGGGAGAAGCCGCCCTTGTACCAGTAGGCGCTGGTGCGGGTGGTGTCGGCCATGGCCCGGCCGTCGTACTCCGTACGACGGAACATGTCCGCGCCGAACACGCCGACCCAGGCCGAGAAGGCGACCGCCAGCAGCGACAGGAAGGCGATGAACGAGCCCATGAAGCTCGTCGCCACCAGCATCAGCACCCCGCCGAAGACCAGCGAGATCACGGCGTTGACCGAGACCGCCCAGTGCCGCGGCACCTTGAAGCCCAGGGTCTGCGCGGTGAAGCCGGCCGAGTACATCGACATCGAGTTGATCAGCAGCATGCCGATCAGCGCGATGAACAGGTACGGCACGGCGATCCAGGTCGGCAGGATCTCGCCGAGGAAGGACACCGGGTCGCTCGCCGAGGCCAGGTCCGGCGTCGAGACCGCCATCACCGCGCCCATCAGGACCATGGGCAGCACGACGACACCGGCGCCGCCCACCGCCGTACCCACGATCGCCTTGGACGAGGCCGTGCGCGGCAGGTAGCGGGTGAAGTCCGGGGCGGACGGGATCCAGCTGACACCACCCGCGGCGATCATGCCGATGCCGGTGATCACCGCGGCCGTGGAACCGGCGCTGTGGTCCAGCACCTGCGACCAGTCGGTGTTCGCCACCAGATAGGCCAGGACCAGCACCGAGAAGACACCGAAGAGGTAGGTCGCGTACTTGTTGCACCGCTGCACGGCGTTGATGCCGAGCCCGGAGATCGCGAAGGTCGCGACGACGAACACCAGCAGCGTCACCAGGTCCAGCACGCTGTTCGCCTTGATGCCGAACAGGATGTCCAGGATGGTGAGCATCGCGTAGGCGCCGGTCACCGCGTTGATCGTCTCCCAGCCCCAGCGCGCGACCCAGATCAGCGAACCGGGCAGCAGATTGCCGCGCTGCCCGAAGACCGCCCGCGACAGCGCCATGCCGGGCGCGCCGCCCCGCTTGCCCGCGATGCCGATCAGGCCGACGAGGCCGTACGACACGACCGGCGCCGCCACCGCGACGACCAACGCCTGCCAGATGTTCAGGTGGTACGCGACGACCAGGCTCGCGCCCATCGTCAGCAGCAGCACGCTGATGTTCGCACCGACCCAGGTGGGGAACAGTTCCCGGGTCTTCGCCGTGCGCTCGTGGTCGGGGACCTGCTCGATACCGCGCGTTTCGAGAGCGCCTTCGGTCTCGACGGTTTTCGTCATGAAAGAGGTGCCAGACGTGGGGGGACAGGGACGAGGGGACTCTACGCGCGTCAACAGCGCGCCCACCATCGTACTTTGCTCCCACTCCTAGCGATACGTGGCGTTTGTCTCTCGGAGGAAGCCACAAACGGGGTCCGTGGACACCCCATGGCCGATACTGGACGCGTTATGGAAACCGTCATCCTTGCTGTAGTCATCGCCGTGGTCGTGCTCGGCGCGCTCGGCGGGCTGATCGTGGGCAGCCGGCGCCGGAAGCCGCTGCCCCCGCCGCCCCCCAAAGCGCCCGACATCACCGCGCCCCCGGCCGAGCCGCACGTCGGCGACGAGGCCGAGACGCCGCGCGACGAACCGCGCCGGACGATCGAGGAGGTGGATCTACCCGGCGGCCCCGCACCGGTCGTCGTCGAGGAGCCTCCCGTGGTCGAGGCTCCCGAGATCGAGATCCCGGAGCCCACCGCAGGCCGGCTGGTCCGCCTGCGCACCCGCCTGTCCCGTTCGCAGAACGCCCTCGGAAAGGGCCTGCTCACGCTGCTCTCGCGCGAGCACCTGGACGAGGACACCTGGGAGGAGATCGAGGACACGCTGCTCACCGCCGACGTCGGCGTGCAGCCCACCCAGGAGCTGGTCGAGCGCCTGCGTGAACGCGTCCGGGTCCTCGGCACCCGCACCCCCGAGGAGCTGCGCGGCCTGCTCCGCGAGGAGCTGCTCAAGCTGATCGGCACCGATGTCGACCGCACGGTCAGGACCGAGCCCGAGGACCGCAAGCCGGGCATCGTGATGGTCGTCGGCGTCAACGGCACCGGCAAGACCACCACCACGGGCAAGCTCGCCCGCGTGCTCGTCGCCGACGGCCGCAGTGTCGTGCTCGGCGCCGCCGACACCTTCCGCGCCGCCGCCGCCGACCAGCTCCAGACCTGGGGCGAGCGCGTCGGCGCCTACACCGTGCGCGGCCCCGAGGCCGGCGACCCCGCCTCCGTCGCCTTCGACGCGGTCAAGGAGGGCAAGGAGATGGGGGTCGACGTCGTCCTCATCGACACCGCCGGCCGCCTGCACACCAAGACCGGCCTCATGGACGAGCTGGGCAAGGTCAAGCGCGTGGTCGAGAAGCACGCGCCGCTGGACGAGGTGCTGCTCGTCCTGGACGCCACCACCGGGCAGAACGGCCTGGTCCAGGCCCGGGTGTTCGCCGAGGTCGTGGACATCACCGGCATCGTGCTGACCAAGCTGGACGGTACGGCCAAGGGCGGCATCGTCGTCGCGGTCCAGCGCGAGCTGGGCGTGCCGGTCAAACTGGTCGGGCTCGGCGAGGGCGCGGACGACCTCGCGCCGTTCGAGCCGGAGGCGTTCGTGGATGCGCTGATCGGAGAGTGAACCACCCGCGGACCCCGTCGGGTGGTCACGTGGTCACCAAGAAGCTCCCGCCCCGAGGTGCAGTCGGGGACGGGAGCTTCGTCCTGGCGGGCCCGCCCGCGCCCTGCCGTTCGGATCAGGCCGGCTACGCGGAACGGTGCCGTCGGGGCGACCCCGGGATGATCCGAACGGCAGGGGGGCCTACGCCCTGGCCCGCGAGCGGTGGGCCACGTACGCCAGCGTGCCGAGCAGCAGCCGCGCCGCCGGGGGCCGGGTCGCCGAGTCCAGCGCGGGCGGGCGCAGCCAGCGCACCGGGCCCAGGCCGCCCCGGTCGGAGGGCGGCACGGTGATGTGCGTGCCGGGGCCGAGGCCGCGCAGGTCCAGCGCGCCCGGGTCGTCCCAGCCCATGCGGTAGAGCAGCCTGGGGAGGTCGGCGGCGGCGCCGGGCGCGACGAAGAAGTGGGCGCGGCCGTCGGGGGTCGCGGTCACCGGGCCGAGCGGGAGGCCCATCCGCTCCAGGCGGACCAGGGCGCGGCGGCCGGCCGGCTCCGAGACCTCGATGACGTCGAAGGCCCGGCCCACCGGCAGCATCACCGAGGCACCCGGGAACTCCGACCAGGCCTTGCCCACCTCGTCCAGGGTGGCCCCGGCCGGAACGGGCGGGGCGAAGACCAGCGGATGCGCGCCCGGCGCCGGGCAGTCGGACCGCCCGCACGAGCAGGCGCCCCCGGCGGCCCGCGCCCCCGGCACCACGTCCCAGCCCCACAGCCCGGTGAACTCGGCGACGGCGGTGCACTCAGCGGACCGGCCGCGCCGACGCGTGCCGGAACGGATCTCGCGGATACCGCCGATCGTGAAGCCCATGCCCCCTCCAACGGGTCCAGCGCGCCGGTGGTTACGCCACGGAGCGAGACGGAAGCGGAACGTAACGCTACGGTGCCGCCTCCCCGCGGCGACGCGGCGCTAAGGCGGCGCCTTGGAGTACGGAGGGTGGCGCACCGGAGAGATGCGCGCCCCTGGGTGCATCACTCCGCCCACTTCCGGCCGTCCTATGTCAAGTGAATCGCGCGCGGGCCACCGTGAGTTCATTCGAAGGGGTGGCGAATGGTGGCGTTTCAGGGATCCCTGTGGTTGGACGGGTGATCGTAGGATTACTGTGAGTGTGCGAGTCCCCGGGGCACATGCACTCGCGGGTATGCCGGAGGCAAGTCGTCAAACCTTTCGAAGGGTGAGAACCGGCGGACGGGAGGCCGTATTTACCGGCATTCTGATAGGGCTTGGCGCATCGGGCGACAAGTGGTCTCAGGGATGGGGGCGTTCCAGTGGGCGGCAACGGCGGAAGCGGGACACACGCTGACAAGCGCCCCAACGAGCTGCTCGGTTCGTGGTTCGTGCGCAGCGGCTGGTCCAAGGGCGAGCTGGCCCGCCAAGTGAACCGCAGAGCCCGCCAGTTGGGTGCCAACCACATCTCCACCGACACCTCGCGGGTGCGCCGCTGGCTGGACGGGGAGAACCCGCGCGAACCCATCCCGCGCATCCTCTCGGAGCTGTTCTCCGAGCGCTTCGGCTGTGTCGTCTCCATCGAGGACCTCGGCCTGCGCGCCGCCCGCCAGTCGCCCGCCGCCTCCGGAGTCGACCTGCCCTGGACGGGCCCGCAGACGGTCGCCCTGCTCGGCGAGTTCTCCCGCAGCGACCTGATGCTCGCCCGGCGCGGCTTCCTCGGGACCTCGCTCGCGCTGTCCGCCGGCCCCTCCCTCATCGAGCCCATGCAGCGCTGGCTCGTCCCCACCCCGGCCTCCCCGGCCCCGCCCGAGCCGCAGAGCGCCCTCGACGCGCGCAGGCCGGGCCGGCTGTCCCGGCCGGAGCTGGAGCTGCTGGAGTCCACCACGCGCATGTTCCGCCAGTGGGACGCCCAGTGCGGCGGCGGCCTGCGCCGCAAGGCGGTCGTCGGCCAGCTGCACGAGGTCACCGACCTGCTCCAGGAGCCCCAGCCCGAGGCCACCACCCGCAAGCTGTTCAAGGTCGCCGCCGAGCTGGCCGAGCTGGCCGGCTGGATGTCGTACGACGTCGGCCTCCAGCCCACCGCCCAGAAGTACTTCGTGCTCGCCCTGCACGCGGCCAAGGAAGCCGGGGACAAGCCGCTCGGCTCGTACATCCTCTCCAGCATGAGCCGCCAGATGATCCACCTCGGCCGGCCCGAGGACGCCCTGGAGCTGATCCACCTCGCCCAGTACGGCAGCCGCGACTGCGCGAGCCCGCGCACCCAGTCCATGCTGTATGCGATGGAGGCCCGCGCCTACGCCAACATGGGCCAGCCCGGCAAGACCAAGCGCGCCGTCCGCATGGCCGAGGACACCTTCGCCGAGGTCGACGAGTGGGACGAGCCCGACCCCGACTGGATCCGCTTCTTCTCCGAGGCCGAGCTCCACGGCGAGAACTCCCACTCCTACCGCGACCTCGCCTACGTGGCCGGGCGCAGCCCCACCTACGCCTCCCTCGCCGAGCCGCTGATGCGGCGGGCCGTGCAGCTGTTCGCCGACGACTCCGAGCACCAGCGGTCGTACGCGCTCAACCTCATCGGCATGGCCACCGTGCACCTGCTCCAGCGCGAGCCCGAGGAGAGCACCGCCTATGCCACACGCGCCATGGAGATCGCCAAGAAGGTCCGCTCCGAGCGTGTGAACACTCGTATCCGAAAGACGGTCGACACGGCCGTCCGCGACTACGGCGACCTCGCCGCCGTGATCGATCTCAGTGACCAGCTCGCCGTCGACCTGCCGGAGACCGCCGAAGCCGTCTGACCGCCACAGCACCCCGGACCCCGGCCGCGGCCGGTCCTCCCGAACTGCCCGACTCGGCTCCCCCATGCCAGGTCATCGGAAGGCCCGCCGCGGCCGGCTTGTGTCTCCGCGCGGGTGCCGCGCGGAAGGTTGCGCCACGATAACGATCGCGCGGCCCCGGCACCCCGCACTTCATCGACGCGTAACACACAGGGCGCCTTCGTCACCCCGGCGAAACAACGAGGGGCTTCCACCGAAACCGCGCTGCGCCAGTCTCGTGGCGCATAACCGGCCCACCCCTCACCCGACCGGACCGCTCAGGCACCGCCCGCACGGGGCCGTACCAATCGACGAGGAGACGCCGATGGCACCAGCCATCATGCTTGCGGCGGACGCACCCAGACTGTCGTCCGCGAACACAGGCTTCATGCTCATCTGTTCCGCCCTGGTGATGCTGATGACCCCGGGACTGGCCTTCTTCTACGGAGGCATGGTCCGCGTCAAGAGCACCCTGAACATGCTGATGATGAGCTTCATCAGCCTCGGGATCGTCACCATCCTGTGGGTCCTCTACGGCTTCTCCCTCGCCTTCGGCACGGGCAACAGCCTGCTCGGCTGGAACGCCGACTGGATCGGCCTCAGCAACATCGGCCTGACGCAGCTCTGGGACGGCTACACCATCCCGGTCTTTGTGTTCATGGTCTTCCAGCTGATGTTCGCGATCATCACCCCGGCCCTGATCAGCGGCGCCCTCGCCGACCGGGTCAAGTTCTCCGCCTGGGCGCTCTTCGTCGCCCTGTGGGCCACGATCGTCTACGTCCCGGTCGCCCACTGGGTCTGGGGTGCCGACGGCTGGGCCTACAAGCTGGGCGTGATCGACTTCGCGGGCGGTACGGCGGTCCACATCAACGCCGGCGCGGCCGCGCTCGGTGTCATCCTCGTCATCGGCAAGCGCGTCGGCTTCAAGCGCGACCCCATGCGCCCGCACAGCCTCCCGCTGGTCATGCTCGGCGCCGGTCTGCTGTGGTTCGGCTGGTTCGGCTTCAACGCGGGCTCCTGGCTCGGCAACGACGACGGCGTCGGCGCGCTGATGTTCGTCAACACGCAGGTCGCGACGGCCGCCGCCATGCTGGCCTGGCTCGCCTACGAGAAGATCCGGCACGGCGCGTTCACCACGCTCGGCGCCGCCTCCGGCGCGGTCGCCGGCCTGGTCGCCATCACCCCGTCCGGCGGTGCCGTCTCCCCGCTCGGCGCGATCGCCGTCGGCGCGATCGCCGGTGTCGCCTGCGCCGCGGCCGTCGGCCTGAAGTTCAGGTTCGGCTACGACGACTCCCTCGACGTCGTCGGCGTCCACATGGTCGGCGGCATCATCGGCTCCCTGCTCATCGGCTTCTTCGCCACCGGCAAGGGCCAGTCCACCGCCACGGGCGTCTTCTACGGCGACCACACGTGGGACCAGCTGTGGAAGCAGTGCGCCGGAGTCTTCGCGGTCCTCGCCTACTCCCTGATCGTCTCCGCCGTCCTCGCCTTCCTCCTCGACAAGACCCTGGGCATGCGGGTCACCGAGGACGAGGAGATCTCCGGCATCGACCAGGCCGAGCACGCCGAGACCGCATACGACTTCAGCGGCGCCGGCGGCGGTGTCACCGGCAGCCTCTCCGCCCCGGCCCTGGCCGCCGCGCAGAACAAGAAGGTGGACGCATGAAGCTCATCACCGCCGTCGTGAAGCCCCACCGGCTCGACGAGATCAAGGAAGCCCTCCAGGCCTTCGGCGTCCACGGACTGACGGTCACCGAGGCCAGCGGCTACGGCCGGCAGCGCGGCCACACCGAGGTCTACCGCGGCGCCGAGTACACCGTCGACCTCGTGCCCAAGATCCGCATCGAGGTGCTGGCCGAGGACGACGACGCCGAGCAGCTCATCGAGGTCATCGTCAAGGCGGCCCGCACCGGCAAGATCGGGGACGGCAAGGTCTGGTCCCTGCCCGTCGAGACCGCCGTACGGGTCCGCACGGGCGAGCGCGGGCCGGACGCGCTCTGACACCGCACAATCCGGTTCAGGGGAACGTCGGGGGAAACGGAACAGGAGTCGCTGGGTGACCGGTACGGATGTGCGGAAAGAGACGGAAGACTCGGGACCCGGCGGCTACGCGGCGGCCCGGCTGCGCCTCCTCACGGAGGGGGCGCGGTCCGGGCCGCCGCGCCGTGCCGCCCTGGCCGGACTGACCGACGACTGGCTCGCCGGACTGTTCGACGCGGCGGCGGGCACGGCACACGGCGTCTCCCTCGTCGCCGTCGGCGGCTACGGCCGCGGGGAACTGTCCCCGCGCAGCGACCTCGACCTCGTCCTGCTCCACGACGGCTCCGACCCCGGCGCGGTCGCCGCCCTCGCCGACCGGATCTGGTACCCGGTCTGGGACCTCGGCCTCGCCCTCGACCACTCCGTCCGCACCCCCGCCGAGGCCCGCAGGACGGCCGGCGAGGACCTCAAGGTCCACCTCGGCCTGCTGGACGCCCGCCACCTGGCCGGCGATCCCGCCCTCACCGCCGGCCTGCGCACCGCCGCCCTCGCCGACTGGCGCAACCAGGCCCCCAAGCGCCTCCCCGAACTCCAGGAGCTGTGCGCCGAACGCGCCGCGCGCCAGGGCGAACTGCAGTACCTGCTGGAACCCGACCTCAAGGAGGCCCGCGGCGGCCTCCGCGACGCCACCGCCCTGCGCGCCGTCGCCGCCTCCTGGCTCGCCGACGCACCCCGCGAGGGCCTGGCCGACGCCCGCCGCCGTCTCCTCGACGTCCGGGACGCCCTGCACCTGGCCACCGGCCGCGCCACCGACCGGCTCGCCCTCCAGGAACAGGACCAGGTGGCCGCCGAGCTGGGGCTGCTCGACGCCGACACCCTGCTGCGGCAGGTCTACGAAGCGGCGCGGGTGATCGCGTACGCCAGTGACGTGACCTGGCGGGAAGTGGGGCGCGTACTGCGTGCGCGCGCCGTCCGGCCGCGTCTGCGCGCCATGCTGGGCGGCGGCAAGCCGGTCACCGAACGGTCGCCCCTGGCCGAAGGCGTGGTGGAACAGGACGGCGAGGTGGTGCTCGCCCGCGCCGCACGCCCCGAGCGCGACCCCGTGCTTCCGCTGCGCGCCGCGGCCGCCGCCGCCCAGGCCGGTCTCCCGCTCTCCCTGCACGCCGTGCGGCGCATGGCCGCCACCGCGCGCCCCCTGCCCACGCCCTGGCCCGCCGAGGCCCGCGAGCAGCTGGTCACCCTGCTCGGCTCGGGCCGCCCCACGATCGAGGTCTGGGAGGCCCTGGAGGCCGAGGGCCTGATCACCCGCCTGCTGCCCGACTGGGAGCGGGTGCGCTGCCGGCCGCAGCGCAACGCCGTGCACGTGTGGACGGTGGACCGCCACCTGATCGAGACGGCGGTCCGCGCCTCCGAGTTCACCCGCCGCGTCAGCCGCCCCGACCTGCTGCTGGTCGCCGCCCTGCTGCACGACATCGGCAAGGGCTGGCCCGGCGACCACTCGGTGGCCGGCGAGATCATCGCCAAGGACGTCGCCGCACGGATCGGCTTCGACCGCTCGGACGTGGCCGTGCTGTCCCTGCTGGTGCGCCACCACCTGCTGCTCATCGAGACCGCCACCCGGCGCGACCTGGACGACCCCGCCACCGTCCGCTCGGTCGCCGAGGCCGTGCGCGGCCAGAGCACCCTGGAGCTGCTGCACGCCCTCACCGAGGCGGACGCCCTGGCGACCGGCCCGGCCGCCTGGTCCTCCTGGCGCGGCTCCCTCGTCGCCGACCTCGTCCGACGCGTGTCCGCCGTCCTCGCCGGGGACGCCCCCGAGGAGCCCGAGCCGGCCGCGCCCACCGCCGAGCAGGAACGCCTCGCCATCGAGGCCTACCGCACCGGCGGCCCGGTCCTCGCCCTGCGCGCCCAGACCGAACCGGTCACCGACGGGGAGCCGGCCGGCGACCCGGAACCCCTGGGCGTGGAGCTGCTCATCGCCGTACCCGACCAGCCCGGTGTCCTCCCCGCGGTCGCCGGTGTCCTCGCCGTGCACCGCCTCACCGTCCGCACGGCGGAACTGCGCGCGCTGCGCCTGCCGGACGACGTGGACGACGACGGAACCGTCCTCCTGCTCAACTGGCGGGTCGCCGCCGAGTACGGCTCCCTGCCCCAGGCGGCCCGGCTGCGCACCGACCTGGTCCGCGCCCTGGACGGCACCCTCGACATCGCCGGCCGCCTCGCCGAACGCGACGCGGCCTACCCGCGCCGCCGCGGCTGGTCCGCACCGGCGGCCCGGGTGACGGTCGCCCCGGCCGCCTCCCACCACGCCACGGTGATCGAGGTCCGCGCCCAGGACGCCCCGGGCCTGCTGTACCGCATCGGCATGGCCCTGGAGAAGGCGGGCGTACGGGTCCGGAGCATGCACGTGAGCACGCTGGGCTCCAACGCGGTGGACGCGTTCTACGTCACGACGGGGGCCGGGGCGCCCCTGCCCGCCGAGGACGCGGCGTCGCTGGCGGGGGTGCTGGAGGAGACGCTGCGCGGATGACCTGACCCGGTGCTCGCGGCGCCGGGATACCCTGGAGGGCGACCTTCAAGACCGTCACCGACCCCGAGGACCGCGAGCGCCGTGTTCGACACTCTCTCCGATCGCCTGTCAGCGACTTTCAAGAACCTGCGCGGCAAGGGACGGCTCTCCGAGGCGGACATCGACGCCACGGCGCGCGAGATCCGTATCGCGCTCCTCGAAGCCGACGTGGCCCTGCCCGTGGTGCGCTCCTTCATCAAGAACGTCAAGGAGCGCGCGCTCGGGGCCGAGGTCTCCCGGGCGCTCAACCCCGCCCAGCAGGTCCTCAAGATCGTCAACGAGGAACTGATCACCATCCTCGGTGGCGAGACCCGGCGTCTGCGTTTCGCCAAGCAGCCGCCCACCGTGATCATGCTGGCCGGTCTCCAGGGCGCCGGTAAGACCACCCTCGCGGGCAAGCTCGGCAAGTGGCTGAAGGAGCAGGGCCACTCCCCGCTGCTGGTCGCCGCCGACCTCCAGCGCCCCAACGCCGTCAACCAGCTCAGCGTCGTCGCCGAGCGCGCCGGCGTCGCGGTGTACGCGCCGGAGCCGGGCAACGGCGTCGGCGACCCGGTGAAGGTCGCCAAGGACTCCATCGACTTCGCGAAGTCCAAGGTCCACGACATCGTGATCGTGGACACCGCCGGCCGCCTCGGTATCGACGCCGAGATGATGCAGCAGGCCGCGGACATCCGGGACGCGGTCGGCCCCGACGAGATCCTGTTCGTCGTCGACGCCATGATCGGTCAGGACGCCGTCAACACCGCCGAGGCCTTCCGCGACGGCGTCGGCTTCGACGGTGTGGTCCTCTCCAAGCTCGACGGTGACGCCCGCGGTGGTGCGGCCCTGTCCATCCGGCAGATCACCGGCAAGCCGATCATGTTCGCGTCGAACGGCGAGAAGCTGGACGACTTCGACGCGTTCCACCCGGACCGGATGGCCTCCCGCATCCTCGACATGGGTGACCTGCTCACCCTGATCGAGCAGGCGGAGAAGACGTTCAGCCAGGAAGAGGCCGCCAAGATGGCCTCGAAGCTGGCGTCGAAGAAGGGCCAGGACTTCACCCTGGACGACTTCCTGTCCCAGATGGAGCAGGTCAGGAAGATGGGCAGCATCAGCAAGCTGCTCGGCATGCTCCCGGGCATGGGCCAGATCAAGGACCAGATCGCCAACCTGGACGAGCGGGACGTCGACCGCACCGCCGCGATCATCAAGTCGATGACCCCGGCCGAGCGCCAGGACCCGACGATCATCAACGGCTCCCGCCGCGCCCGTATCGCGCGTGGTTCCGGTGTCGAGGTCAGCGCGGTGAAGAGCCTGGTCGAGCGGTTCTTCGAGGCCCGCAAGATGATGTCCCGCATGGCCCAGGGCGGGATGCCCGGCATGCCGGGGATCCCGGGCATGGGTGGCGGCCCCGGCCGGCAGAAGAAGCAGCAGAAGAAGGCCAAGGGCAAGCAGCGCTCCGGCAACCCGATGAAGCGCAAGCAGCAGGAGCTGGAGGAGGCCGCACGCCGGGCCGCCGCGGCGGAGGGCGGCAACGCCTTCGGGCTGCCGCAGCAGGGCGGCCAGGACTTCGAGCTGCCGGACGAGTTCAAGAAGTTCATGGGCTGAGTCCCGCTCGCACCCAACGCCGGGGGCGCCTCCTTCCCCAGGGGGCGCCCCTTGCGCGTGCCGAGGCCCGTGGGGTGTCGTAACGTCCAGATATGAGTGATGCGGCGCCGCCCCGCAAGGCGCCTGATCAGCCATGGCGCGCCGAGGGCACACCGGAGGAGCCTCCTCGGCGGCCCGGTCGGCTCAGGGGCGGGAAATGGTGGGGCCTGCTCGCCACCGCGGTGGTCGTCTTCGTGCTGGCCTACGTCGGGCTGCACTACTTCGGCCGGGGCAACGAGCCGACGATCTCCTACACGGAGTTCAGCAGGCAGGTCGGCGAGGGCAATGTCGCCACGATCTACTCCAAGGGCGACGCCATCCAGGGCCAGCTCAAGAACCCCCGCTCCGATCCCGAGGGCGGCGGCCAGTACACCAAGTTCAAGACCCAGCGGCCGGCCTTCGCGGACGACCGGCTGTGGCAGAACCTGAACAGCCACGGGGTCACGGTGACCGCGCGGCCGGTCGTGCAGGAACGCAGCCTCACGGCCAACCTGCTGATGTCCCTCATCCCCATCGCGGTCCTGGTCGTGGTGTGGTTCCTCGTCCAGCGGCGGCTCGGCGGGATGCTGCCCGGCGCGGGTGGCCTGTTCGGCCGCCGGTCGCCGCCCAGACCGGTCGGGCCGCGGCCGGACACCGAGCGCACGACCTTCGCCGACGTGGCCGGCATCGACGAGGTCAAGGGAGAACTCGACGACGTCGTCGACTTCCTGGAGCACCCCGACGTCTACCGCAGGATGGGCGCGAAGCTGCCCCGCGGGGTCCTGCTCTCCGGCCCGCCCGGCACCGGCAAGACGCTGCTGGCACGGGCGGTCGCGGGGGAGGCCGGCGTGCCGTTCTTCTCGGCCTCGGCGTCCGAGTTCATCGAGATGATCGTGGGCGTCGGCGCGTCCCGCGTCCGCGAGCTGTTCGCCGAGGCCCGCAAGGTGGCGCCGTCGATCATCTTCATCGACGAGATCGACACCATCGGACGCGCGCGCGGCGGCAGTTCGTCGATGAGCGGTCATGACGAACGCGAACAGACGCTGAACCAGATCCTCACGGAGATGGACGGCTTCTCCGGCGCCGAGGGCGTGATCGTCATCGCCGCGACCAACCGCGCGGACATCCTGGACCCGGCGCTGACCCGTCCCGGCCGTTTCGACCGGGTGGTCACCGTGTCCCCGCCGGACCGCGGCGGCCGCGAGTCGATCCTGCGGATCCACACCCGGCAGATCCCGCTCGCGCCCGACGTGGACCTTACGCAGATGGCCCGCGTCACCCCCGGCATGACCGGAGCGGATCTGGCCAATCTCGCCAACGAGGCCGCTCTGCTCGCGGTCAAACGCAAGCAGGAGCAGGTGACCGGCGCCGATCTGTCCGAGGCGCTGGAGAAGGTGCAGCTCGGCGCCGAGCGCACCCTGATCATGCCGGAGGAGGACCGCCGCCGTACCGCGTACCACGAGAGCGGCCACGCCCTGCTCGGCATGCTGCAGCCCGGCGCCGACCCCGTCCGCAAGATCACCATCGTGCCGCGCGGCCGGGCCCTCGGGGTGACCATGTCCACGCCCGAGGTGGAGCGGTACGCGCACTCCGAGGAGTACCTGCGCGGGCGCATCATCGGCGCCCTGGGCGGCATGGCGGCGGAAGAGGTCGTCTACGGGGTCGTCACGACGGGTGCCGAGAACGACCTCGAACAGGTCACCAACATCGCGCGCGGGATGGTGGGCCGCTGGGGCATGAGCGAACGCGTCGGCCGGCTGTCCGCCCTGCCGAGCGACGCGCAGCAGGCGTACGGACTGTCGGCCGCCCCGCAGACCCTGGACGTCATCGACTCCGAGATGCGGCGGATCGTGGACGAGTGCTACGAGGAGGCGTGCCGCAAGCTCCGCGACCACCGGGGCCGGCTGGACGCGCTCGCGCAGGCGCTGCTGGAGAACGAGACGCTGGAGGAGGCGGACGCCTACCGGATCGCCGGGATCACCCGCCTGAGCAAGCCGAGCGAGGACTGACGACGGGGCCGGCGGGAACCGAGGGCCAGGGCACGCGCGCGATGAGGTAGCGGAAGACGTTCGGCATCCACACGGTGCCGTCCGGGCGGCGGTGCGGGTGCAGGGCCTCCGTCAACTCCTTGTCGACCTGTTTGGCGTCGGTCGCCGCGATCGCCGCGTCGAACAGGCCGGTGGACAGCAGTCCCCGTACGGCGCTGTCGAGGTCGGCGTACCCGAACGGGCAGGCGACCCGGCCCGAGCCGTCCGGCTTCAGCCCGGCCCGCCCGGCGACCTCCTCCAGGTCGTCGCGCCGGGCGGGCGGCCGGCTCCGCGCGCCGCGCAGCGGATCGGCGAGCTTGGCGGCCACCCGCAGCACCGAGGAGGTGGCGCAGCGCTCCGGTGGTCCCCAGCCGGTCAGCACCACGGCGGCCCCCCGCCCGGCCAGCGGCAGCACGCCGGCGAGCAGGTCGCCGAGCCCCTCGGCGTCGCCCGCGAGAGCGCCGATCGGCTCGAAGACGGTCACCAGGGTGTACGCGCCCGTCTCCGGGCCGTCCGCGACCACGGGCGGGCCGTCGAGGAGTTCCGCGGCCCTGCGCGCGCGCGTGCCGCGTCCGCCGTCGCCGCCCCGGCCGGGCGGGGCGTCCGGCAGCAGGCGCTCGCGCGCGAGGGCGAGCCGTTCGGGGGAGGCGGAGTCGACACCGGTGACCGCGGCGCCCCTGGAGGCCGCCATCAGCAGGGCGAGCCCGGAACCGCAGTTCAGGCCCAGCAGCCGGGTGGCGGGGCCCACTTCGAGTCGGTCGTACACGGCTTCGTAGAGCGGTACGAGCATCCGCTCCTGGATCTCGGACCAGTCACGCGCGCGTGCGCTCAGGTCCACGCGGGGTGCGGACTCCCCGTGGGACGTGTGCTGCCGCACGAGCGTAGGTGTCATAGGTAAGCGCCCCAATCCGCCGACAGTTCGCCGCCGCGCCCGGTTGCGTGCCCCCGTGCCGTGCGCGCGCCCTTCCCACGTATGCCAGGTAACTCCCGGCTCGCGGTGGCGTCCAGGGGTCGTGGGGCGCGGCTTGGGGTGAGCGCGCCGGTGTGGCGAGATTTCACATCCCGGCAATCTGGACGGCCGCACGGTGTCGACCCTCGGAAGGCGGGCCGGTGACGGAGGTCGCGGCGGCACGCGGTAACGTCACGGGGGCCGTGGACGCTGACCGGGGTGAGGGCGCGCGCCGAGAGCGGCCGAAACACCTCTTGCGCAGCGGCCGGTCCTCGTCGCCCCGGGGCTCACCAGCGGTGCGTAGCGCGGACTACGCACCAGCTTGGTATGAGCTGTGACGCTTCTCCGCAGATCAGCGCACCCGCCCTCGTCAGGACGCATCAGCGGCAACTGACGGGTACGTGCAAATTATTTGGGATGCCCCGGAATAGGAACACAGCGGCACCCACGCTCGTTGTCATTACGTGAGCACGACACAGACACCACCTGTTCTCGCCGCAGAGCTGGCGCAGGCGTGGGCCGACATCCAGCGGTACCACCCCGAGCTGCCTGACCTTGCCGCGCCTGAATCCCTGATCGGGGAGTCGTCGTCCGCGTGCGGTCACGAACTCTCCTTCGAGAGGCTGCTCCATGAGGCAGTCCACGGCATCGCCGCCGCCCGCGGCGTCCGCGACACCTCCCGGGCCGGCCGCTACCACAACCGCCGTTTCCTCGCGATCGCCGAGGAGCTGGGCCTGGACCACCCCGAGGAGCCGCACCCGAGCAGCGGTTTCTCGCTGGTCACGCTCAACACCGAGGCGAAGCGGCGCTACCGCCCGACCATCGAGCGGCTCCAGCGCGCCCTGAAGGCCCACACGGCGGCCACCTCGGCCGACACCTCCCGGACCTTCCGCGGCCCGGCCGCCCGGCACGGCTCCTCCGGTGGCGGCGTCCGCGTCAAGGCGGTGTGCGACTGCGGCCGCAACGTCCGGGTGGTGCCCTCGGTCCTCGCCCAGGCCCCGATCGTCTGCGGCGGGTGCGGCAAGCCGTTCAGGATCCCGGAGGTCGTGGGAGCGGCGTAGCGGTCACGGCTGCTCGTGGCAGCCGTGACCGGCGCGACCTCGCGCCACCGGGCGGCGCACCCGACGTGACCTCACCTCCACGCCGGGTGCCTCCCCGGCGTGCCCGGGGCAGAGCTCGCGCACCCTCGGCCGAGAGCGGCCCGCGGGGTATGGCAGAATGGCTAGCTGTACTCGACAGCCGCACAGGACCCCTCTCTCCTCCGGCTGACGCGTCCATCGGGCACTCGGGTACCGCAACCCCACGCGGCAACTCGCCGTGCCCAACCACGTCAAATCCAGGAGAACCCACTCCCGTGGCAGTCAAGATCAAGCTGAAGCGTCTGGGCAAGATCCGTTCGCCTCACTACCGCATCGTCGTCGCCGACTCCCGTACCCGCCGTGACGGCCGGGCCATCGAGGAGATCGGCAAGTACCACCCGACCTACAACCCGTCGGTCATCGAGGTGGACGCCGAGCGCGTGGCGTACTGGCTCGGTGTCGGCGCCCAGCCGACCGAGCCCGTGCTCGCCATCCTGAAGAAGACCGGCGACTGGCAGAAGTTCAAGGGCGAGCCGGCTCCCGCGCCGCTGCTCGTCGCCGAGCCGAAGGCCGCCCGCCCGTCGTTCGAGGCTCTCGGCGGTGACGACGAGGGCAAGGGTGAGGCGATCACCCAGAAGAAGAAGGCTGAGAAGAAGGACGAGGCGGCTGCCGAGTCCGAGTCCACCGAGGCCTGAGCAGCATGCTCGAAGAGGCGCTTGAGCACCTCGTGAAGGGCATCGTCGACAACCCTGACGATGTGCAGGTCGCCTCGCGCAACCTGCGCCGCGGGCGCGTGCTGGAGGTCCGGGTCCACCCGGACGACCTCGGCAAGGTGATCGGCCGCAACGGCCGCACCGCGCGCGCCCTGCGCACCGTCGTGGGCGCCATCGGCGGTCGCGGTGTCCGCGTCGACCTGGTCGACGTGGACCACGTCCGCTGACGCTTCATCGCAACCGGCTCGGGCCGGGGAGGGCCACAGGGCCGTCCCCGGCCCGCAGTCGTACGACAGGAGATTTGGACAGGTGCAGCTGGTAGTCGCACGGATCGGCCGTGCCCATGGCATCAAGGGCGAGGTCACCGTCGAGGTACGTACCGACGAGCCGGAGCTCAGGCTCGCGCCCGGCGCCGTACTCGCCACGGATCCCGCTTCGGCGGGACCGCTGACCATCGAGACCGGCCGCGTCCACAGCGGCCGCCTCCTGCTGCGCTTCGCGGGCGTCACCGACCGCAACGCCGCCGAGGCCCTGCGCAACACCCTGCTGATCGCCGAGGTGGACCCCGAGGAACTGCCCGAGGGCGAGGACGAGTACTACGACCACCAGCTCATCGACCTCGACGTCGTCACCGAGGACGGCACGGAGGTCGGCCGGATCACCGAGATCTCGCACCTGCCCACGCAGGACCTGTTCATCGTCGAGCGCCCCGACGGCACCGAGGTGCTGATCCCCTTCGTGGAGGAGATCGTCACCGAGATCGACCTGGCGGAGCAGAAGGCGGTCATCGCGCCCCCGCCCGGCCTGATCGACGACCGCGCCGTGATCGCCTCCGCCAGGGACGAGTCCGGGGCAGAGTCCGGGGAAGCCGGCGCATGAGGCTCGACGTCGTCACGATCTTCCCGGAGTACCTGGAGCCGCTGAACGTCTCCCTCGTGGGCAAGGCACGCGCGCGTGGGCAGCTGAACGTCCATGTGCACGACCTGCGCGCGTGGACGTACGACCGGCACAACACGGTGGACGACACGCCGTACGGCGGCGGCCCCGGCATGGTCATGAAGACCGACCCCTGGGGAGACGCCCTGGACACGGTCCTCGCCGACGGTTACGAGTCGGGTGCCCAGGCGCCCGCGCTGATCGTGCCCACGCCCAGCGGCCGCCCCTTCACCCAGGAACTGGCCGTCGAACTGTCCGAGCGCCCCTGGCTGATCTTCACCCCGGCCCGCTACGAGGGCATCGACCGGCGCGTCATGGACGAGTACACGACCCGGATGCCGGTCTACGAGGTCTCCATCGGCGACTACGTCCTCGCCGGCGGCGAGGCGGCCGTCCTCGTCATCACCGAGGCCGTCGCCCGGCTGCTGCCCGGTGTCCTCGGCAACGCGGAGTCCCACCGCGACGACTCCTTCGCCCCCGGCGCGATGGCCAACCTCCTGGAAGGCCCCGTCTACACCAAGCCGCCCGTCTGGCGCGGCCGGGACATCCCCGAGGTGCTGCTCAGCGGCCACCACGGGAAGATCGCCCGCTGGCGCCGCGACGAGGCCCTGCGGCGCACGACCCTGAACCGCCCCGACCTGATCGAGCGCTGCGACCCCAAGGCCTTCGACAAGAAGGACCGCGAGATGCTCTCCATCCTGGGCTGGGAACCGGACCCGGACGGGGAGCCGTACGGCCGATTTTGGCGCCGGGCCGAGGGCATGGAACAATAGACCGCTGTTGTGCGCCCGTCCGGCGTGCGCCCCTGCCACAGGGGGACACGACGCCCGCCCCGACCCGCACGGCAGACTCCTGTACACCTAGTTCCCGTTGATGACCTGTGGCATCAGCGAAGAAAGCAGACGAAATGTCTCACCTGCTCGACTCCGTCGACGCCGCGTCGCTGCGCAGCGACATCCCGGCCTTCCGCCCGGGTGACACCGTCAACGTCCACGTGCGCGTCATCGAGGGCAACCGCTCCCGTGTGCAGCAGTTCAAGGGCGTTGTGATCCGCCGCCAGGGCTCTGGTGTCCGCGAGACCTTCACGGTCCGCAAGGTCTCGTTCTCCGTCGGCGTCGAGCGCACCTTCCCGGTGCACACCCCGATCGTCGAGAAGATCGAGCTGGTCACCAAGGGTGACGTGCGCCGCGCCAAGCTGTACTACCTCCGTGAGCTGCGCGGCAAGGCCGCGAAGATCAAGGAGAAGCGCGAGAGCTGAGCGCTTTCCCGGCAGTCACAGCGGAGCCGGATAGCATCTGGCTCCGATGGACACCGAAGCACAGCCGACGGAACGCGACCGCTCCTCCCACCCCGGTACTCCGGGGGCGGAGGGCCGGTCGCGTTTCTCGTTGGTGTCGCGGGTCGCCGAGTGGCTGCCCGGCGGCAGGATCACCCTCACGCTCTTCCTCTGCCTGGCGTTCCTGCTGGCCCTCAACGCTTTCGTGGTGCAACCGTTCCAGATCCCGAGCGGATCCATGGAACAGGGATTGAGGATCGGCGACCGCGTTCTCGTAAACAAGTTGGCGTACCGTTTCGGTGCCCAGCCGCACCGCGGCGACGTGATTGTGTTCGACGGCACCGGGTATTTCGGGGACGCCGACTACATCAAGCGCGTGGCCGGTGTGGGGGGAGACCATGTGGTCTGCTGCGACAAGAAGGGGAGGATCGAGGTGAACGGCCGACCGGTCGACGAGACGGCGTTCCTCTATCCCGGGGACAGCGCCTCCAGCGTGCCCTTCGACGTCGTCGTGCCCCCGGGCCGCCTCTTCGTCCTCGGCGACCACCGCAGCGACTCCAGCGACTCCCGCGACCACCTCGGCTCGCCCGGCGGCGGCATGATCCCCGTCGGGGACGTCATCGGGCGGGCCGACTGGATCGTGTGGCCGTACCGCCACTGGACGCATCTGACCCGGCCGCCCGCCTACGCGCGCGTGCCCGCCGCCCCCGCGGGGAGCGCCCATGGGTAACCGCGGCAAACCGCGCGGGGTGCCCAGCACGCCCGCCGACAACCTGCTGCCCACGGGGGTGCGCCGCACCTCAGCGCCCGGCGGTGGCCGCACGCGCGCGGAGCGGCGGCAACTGCAGCGCAAGGTCAAGCGCAAGCGCAGACGCTCGGCTGTGCGGGAGATCCCCCTCCTGGTGGGGGTCGCCGTCCTCATCGCGCTGGTCCTGAAGACGTTCCTCGTGCAGGCGTTCGTGATCCCGTCCGGGTCCATGGAGGAGACGATCCGGATCGGCGACCGCGTCCTGGTCGACAAGCTCACCCCGTGGTTCGGCTCGAAGCCGCAGCGCGGGGACGTCGTCGTGTTCCACGATCCCGGCGGCTGGCTCCAGGACGAGCAGACCGCCAAGAAGCACGACCCCGTCGTCGTCAAGCAGTTCAAGGAAGGCCTCACCTTCATCGGCCTGCTGCCGTCCGACAACGAGAAGGACCTGATCAAACGGGTCATCGGCGTCGGCGGCGACCACGTCAAGTGCTGCGACGCCCAGGGCCGTGTCACCGTCAACGGCGTCCCGCTCACCGAGGGCGACTACCTCTACCCCGGGGACGTGCCCTCCACCATGCCCTTCGACATCACCGTCCCCAAGGGCCGGCTGTGGGTGATGGGGGACCACCGGGGCAACTCCGCGGACTCCCGCTCCCACCAGGACACGGCCTACGGCGGCACGGTCTCGGTGGACTCGGTGGTCGGCCGGGCCATGGTCATCGGCTGGCCGGTCGGTCACTGGACGCGCCTGGAAGAACCTAAAACCTTTGCAAGCGTCACCGACTCGGCGCCGGGGACGACCGCTGGTCCCCAGGCGTCGCATAGGGTTGCTTCCGAGAATCCGAACGGAATCACCCAGCTCCCGACCCCTGCGGAACTCCCGCTCGTTATGGGAGTGGTGGGCCTGCGCCGGGTGCGGCGCGGGCGGCGGCACAGAGTGAGGAGTTGGCGTGGGGGATGTGGCGGTTGGCGCACGGTCGGGACACGACGGCGAGGAGCACCGCGGGCACCCCGTGGAACCGGACGTTCCCGTACCGGGCAGCGCCATGAGCTCCGGGAATGACGCGGCGACGGGCGACGAGGGCACGCCGGAGGGCGACTCGGGGCCGCGCGGCGACGGCCCGGGCGCGGGCGCGGCGGCCGCGCGCCCGAGGCAGCCGCGGTCCTTCTGGAAGGAACTGCCGATCCTGATCGGCATCGCGCTGGTCCTGGCGTTGCTGATCAAGACGTTCCTGGTACAGGCGTTCTCGATCCCGTCCGACTCGATGCAGAACACCCTCCAGCAGGGCGACCGGGTGCTGGTCGACAAGCTCACGCCGTGGTTCGGGTCCAAGCCCGAGCGCGGTGAGGTCGTCGTCTTCCACGACCCGGACAACTGGCTGGCGGGTGAGCCGACGCCGACGCCGAACCCGGTGCAGAAGGTCCTCAGCTGGATCGGCCTGATGCCGTCGGCGGAGGAGAAGGACCTGATCAAGCGGGTGATCGGAGTCGGCGGCGACACGGTCGAGTGCAAGGGCAGCGGCCCGCTGAAGGTCAACGGCAAGGCGCTGAACGAGCCGTACGTCTACCCGGGCAACACGCCGTGCAGCGTGGACGACCAGGGCGGCCAGTTCAAGGTGAAGGTCCCCAAGGGCTTCATCTGGGTGATGGGCGACCACCGCCAGAACTCCCGTGACTCCCGGTACAACCAGTCCGACAGGAACCACGGCATGGTCCCCGTCGACAAGGTCGTCGGCCGCGCGATCGTCAAGGCCTGGCCGATCAACCGCTGGGGCACCCTGCCCATCCCGGACACCTTCGACCAGCCCGGCCTGAACGAGCAGTCCGGCGCCGCGGCGTCCCTGACGGTGGCCCCCCAGGGCGTCGCCGTCGCCGCGGCCCTGCCGCTGGTGCTGTGGCGGCGCAGGCGCGCCGACGGCCCGGAGTCCGAGAACGCGGAGTCCGCCAGCGCCGCGTCCGCAGACGCGGACCTCCAGCCCGTGGAGTTCAAGAAGCGGTAAGCGGCCACCCCGGCCGGGCGAGAGGGGCTGCCCCCGTTCGGTACCGCCGGGTAGGGTGCGGGTCCATGGGTGGCGAGAGCATGACGCGTACGGCCCCGCAAGGCGGCGGCACCGGCACGGCACAGGCCGGCGGCAGCCGGCTCGGGCAGCGGCTGTCCGGACTGGCCGTGGCGCTGGGTCTGGTGCTGTTCCTCGGCGGTTTCGCCTGGGGGGCGATGGTCTACCGGCCGTACACCGTGCCCACCAGCTCGATGACCCCCACCATCGACGCCGGCGACCGGGTGCTGGCCCAGCGCGTCGACGGCGACGAGGTGCGCCGCGGTGACGTGGTCGTCTTCGAGGACAAGACCTGGGTCAGCAACGCCAAGGTGGTCAAGCGCGTGGTCGCCGTGGGCGGGGACACCGTCTCCTGCTGCACGGACGGCAAGCTGACCGTCAACGGCAAGCAGATCGACGAGCCGTACCTGCCCGAGGGCAGCCTCGCCGAGATCAAGAACTTCGCCACGGTGACCGTCCCGGAGGGCCGGCTGTTCCTCCTCGGTGACGAACGCCAGGGCTCCCTGGACTCCACCGCCCATCTCACCGACGCCGCACAGGGCACCGTGTCCCGCGGCGCCGTGTCCGCCCGCGTGGAGGCCGTGGTCTGGCCCTGGAAGGGCACGCTCAAGCGCCCCACGGGCTTCGAGACGCTCGGCGCGCTCTCCGAGCCCGGCCCGCTGCGCACGATCGAGCTGCTCGTCGTGGCCGGCGCGGTCCTGGTCCTCGGCGGCGGGGCCTACGGCCCGATCGCGGGCCGCGTGAGCCGCTCCCGCGCCCGCACGGCCCGCCCGGAGACGGCCGGTGTCCGCTGAGACCGCGCGGCCGGCGGGGGAGTCGTACGAGGGCGAGGACGAAGGCGGGGCCGGGACCGGCCTGCGGAAGGTGGCCCGGGTCGTCCTCCTCGACCCCGAGGACCGCATCCTGCTCCTGCACGGCCACGAACCGGACGACCCGGCCGACGACTGGTGGTTCACGCCCGGCGGCGGCCTGGAGGGCGCCGAGACGCGCGAGGAGGCCGCGCTGCGGGAGCTCGCGGAGGAGACCGGCATCACCGACGTCGAGCTCGGTCCCGTGCTCTGGCGGCGGCGGTGCTCGTTCCCGTTCGCGGGCCGCCGCTGGGACCAGGACGAGTGGTATTTCCTGGCCCGTACGACCCAGACGGCCACCGCGGCGACAGGGCTGACGGAGCTGGAGCGGCGAAGCGTCGCCGGAGCGCGCTGGTGGACGTGTCGGGAACTGACCCGGGCACATGAGACGGTGTATCCGACCAGACTCGCCGAGCTGCTGCGCACGCTGCTCGTCGAAGGTCCCCCCGCCCGGCCCGTGACCCTCGACACGGAAATCGTCTGAGGGTTCCCGGGACTGGCGCACAATGGGGGGATCGCACGGCTGAAGGGGAACATGCCATGAGCGCCGAGGACCTCGAAAAGTACGAGACCGAGATGGAGCTGAAGCTCTACCGGGAGTACCGAGATGTCGTCGGTCTGTTCAAATACGTGATCGAGACCGAGCGGCGGTTCTACCTCACCAACGACTACGAGATGCAGGTGCACTCGGTGCAGGGCGAAGTCTTCTTCGAGGTCACCATGGCCGATGCCTGGGTCTGGGACATGTACCGGCCGGCTCGCTTCGTGAAGCAGGTCCGGGTGTTGACGTTCAAGGACGTGAACATCGAGGAGCTGAACAAGAGCGATCTGGAGTTGCCGGGCGGGTGACCGGGTGGTTGGTCGGGTGGGTGGCGCGGCGGGGTGACGAAGTTTTCCACAATCGCTGAGTAGTCCACCAAGATCAACACCGCTCGGCCGGATGCGTGACCGTTGGCGCCGGAGGTGGTGCCGACATGAACAAGGCACGCAACGGACTCGGCAAGTACGGCGAGGACCTGGCCGCCCGGCGGCTGGCCGCACAGGGAATGACGATCCTGGAGCGCAACTGGCGCTCCGGCAGGTCCGGCGAGATCGACATCGTGGCCAGGGACGGTGACGCCCTGGTCGTCTGCGAGGTGAAGACCCGCAGGGGTGGCGGCTACGAACACCCGATGGCCGCGGTGACCCCCGCGAAGGCCGCCCGGCTCCGCGCACTCGCCGAGCACTGGATCCAGGCCCACGGAGGAGCCCCGCCGGGCGGCGTCCGCATCGACCTCGTCGGCGTCCTGCTGCCCCGCCGGGGCGCCCCGTCCGTCGAGCACGCGCGGGGGGTGGCCTGAATGGCGTTCGCCCGTACGTGCTCGGTCGCCCTGGTCGGCGTCGAAGGCGTGGTCGTCGAGGTCCAGGCCGACCTCGAACCGGGAGTCGCGGCCTTCACCCTGGTCGGCCTCCCGGACAAGAGCCTGACGGAAAGCCGCGACCGGGTGCGGGCGGCGGTGGTGAACTCGGGCGGCGAATGGCCGCAGAAGAAGCTCACCGTCGGACTCAGCCCGGCCTCCGTCCCCAAGGCCGGCTCGGGGTTCGACCTGGCCGTCGCCTGCGCGGTGCTGGGTGCCGCAGAACGGATCGACCCCCGGGTCCTCGCCGACATCGTCATGATCGGAGAGCTGGGGCTGGACGGCCGGGTGCGCCCGGTCCGGGGCATCCTGCCGGCCGTCCTCGCGGCGGCCGACGCGGGGTACGAGCAGGTGGTCGTACCCGAGTGCGCCGCCGCCGAGGCCTCGCTGGTCCCCGGTGTGTCCGTGCTGGGCGTCCGCAGTCTGCGACAGCTCATCGCGGTCCTGACCGAGGAGCCCGTCCCGGACGAGGCACCGGACGAGCTGGGACGGCCCGATCCCCTCCTGGCAGGACTGCGCGTACCGGGCGCGGGCGCCGCCACCGGCATGCACAGCATCGGCGCCGCGCACCCCGACCACGATCACGACCTGGCCGATGTCGTCGGGCAGACCTCCGCCCGCACGGCCGTCGAGGTGGCCGCGGCCGGCGGACACCACCTGTTCCTGGAGGGACCGCCCGGCGCGGGCAAGACCATGCTCGCGGAACGCCTGCCCGCCGTTCTTCCCCGGCTCACCCGGGACGAGTCGCTGGAGGTCACGGCCGTGCACTCGGTCGCCGGGCTGCTGCCCCCGGGCAAGCCTCTCATCGACGTCGCCCCCTACTGCGCCCCGCACCACTCGGCGACGATGCAGTCACTCGTCGGCGGCGGACCGGGCATCGCCCGGCCCGGCGCGGTGTCCCTCGCCCATCGCGGCGTGCTGTTCCTGGACGAGGCGCCCGAGTTCCACAGCCAGACGCTGGACGCCCTGCGACAGCCGCTGGAGTCGGGGCACGTCGTCATCGCGCGGAGTGCGGGCGTGGTCCGGTTCCCGGCGCGCTTTCTGATGGTTCTGGCGGCCAACCCCTGTCCCTGCGGACGCTTCTCACAGCGCGACTCGCTGTGCGAGTGTCCGCCCTCGGCGATCCGCCGCTACCAGTCCCGGCTGTCCGGCCCGCTGCTGGACCGGGTGGACCTGCGCGTCGAGGTCGACCCGGTCACCCGGGCCCAGCTCACCGAGCCCGGCGCCCGCGGCGAGTCCACGGCGACCGTGGCCGACCGGGTACGGCAGGCCCGGGAGCGGGCGGCGGCCCGCCTCGCCGGCAGCCCGTGGCGCACGAACAGCGAGGTGCCCGGCCGCGAACTGCGCAGCCGCTACCACGCCGCCGCCGGAGCCATGGACGACGCCGAACGCAACCTGGAACGGGGCGTGCTCACCGCCCGCGGGATCGACCGCGTCCTGCGCGTCGCCTGGACGGTCGCCGACCTCGTCGGACACGACCGCCCGGACGCCACCGACGTCGCCCTGGCCCTGCAACTGCGCACCGGTGTCCCCCGCGGAGTACCGATGGCCATCGGAGCGCTGACATGACCGAACAGGAGGACCCCGACGCCGAACTGCTCGGGCGGGTGTTTCTCGGGCGGGTCGTCGAGGCGGGGGACGAGGTCGGTGGGCGGTGGGTGCGGGAGTTCGGGGTGGGGGAGGTGGTGCGGCGGCTGCGGTGTGGCGAGGACGCCTTGCCGGGGGTGAGCGGGACCCGGTGGGCGGGGCTCGTCGCGCGGGCCCGGCGGGCCGAGCCGGAGCGGGATCTGGAGCTGGCCCGGGCCGTCGGGGCGCGGTTCGTCTGCCCGGGGGACGCCGAGTGGCCCCGGCAGCTCGACGACCTCGGGGACGCGCGGCCCCTCGGGCTGTGGGTACGGGGCCGGCCGAACCTGCGGATGTGGGCGCTGCGGTCCGTGGCCGTGGTCGGCGCCCGGGCCTGCACCGAGTACGGCGCCCACGCTGCCGCCACCCTCGCCTCCGGTCTCGCCGAGCGCGGCTGGGTCGTCGTCTCGGGCGGGGCGTACGGCATCGACGGTGCCGCCCACCGCGGCGCCCTCGCCACCCACGGCGCCACCGTCGCCGTCCTGGCCTGCGGCGTCGACCAGCCCTACCCCCGCGGTCACGCCGCACTGATCGCCCGGATCGCGGAACGGGGACTGGTGGTGGGTGAGCTGCCGCCGGGTGATCATCCGACACCCAGCCGGTTCATCCTCCGCAACCGCGTCATCGCCGCGCTGACCAGGGGCACCGTCGTCGTGGAGGCGGCCTGCCGCAGCGGCTCGCTGGCCACCGCGCGGGCCGCGCAGCGCCTCGGGCGGTTCACCATGGGCGTCCCCGGCCCGGTCACCAGCGCCCTCTCCGCGGGTGTGCACGAACTGTTGCGCGGTGAGGCCACCCTGGTCACCGATGCCACGGAGGTCATCGAGCTCGTGGGCGACATGGGTGAGCTTGCGCCGGCCCGGCGGGGCCCCGTCCTCCCGCGTGACCTGCTGCAACCTGCCGCCCGCACCGTGCTCGCCGCCCTCCCCGGCAACCGGGCGGCCCCCGTCGAGGAGATCGCGCTCGGCGCGCGCACGACGCGGGAGGAGGCGATCGCGAGACTGTACGAACTCCGAGCACTTGGTTACGTCGAACGACACGGCGACGGCTGGAAGTTGACACGCCAGGCGATGATCTCGGTCCGGAACGGTCACCGTCCGTGCTGACCGGCTGGGTTCGGCCGTCCGGGCGAACCCCCGACGCCCTTGGCGTTTCCCGGAGTTGGCGCCTCGGACCGGTCACACAGAGCGAGCCCCGGCAGGGGGTCACCCGACCGGCGCGAGCGCCCCGCGCACGGGTGGCGCAGCCCTGTTCGCACACCGCGACTCCTCAGTCACGCTACGCTCACGAAGGCGGTGGCGCAGATCGCGCCAACCCCACATCAGACCGTCACCTCACCCAGGCAGCCCCACTTCACCCCCAGGAACCCCACCTCCGCCCACTCCACGGCACTTCACGGCACTTCACGGCAGAACGGCACAAGGCGACGAATGCCCCAGCACACCTCCGGGTCCGACCGGGCGGCGATCCCCCCAGCCGCCCGCGACGGTGGCAGCGTGCGACCGCCCGCTCCCTCGACACTCGACGAGCTGTGGCGGTCGTACAAGGCGACGGGGGACGACCGGCTCCGGGAGCAGCTGATCCTGCACTACTCGCCGCTGGTCAAGTACGTGGCCGGCCGGGTCAGTGTCGGGCTGCCGCCCAATGTGGAGCAGGCCGACTTCGTCTCCTCGGGCGTGTTCGGGCTGATCGACGCGATCGAGAAGTTCGACATCGACCGGGAGATCAAGTTCGAGACGTACGCGATCACCCGGATCCGCGGCGCGATGATCGACGAGCTGCGGGCGCTGGACTGGATCCCCCGCTCGGTCCGGCAGAAGGCGCGCAACGTCGAACGTGCCTACGCCACCCTGGAGGCGCGGCTGCGGCGGACGCCGACGGAAGGGGAGGTCGCCGCCGAGCTGGGCATGGAGGTCGACGAACTGCACGCCGTGTTCAGTCAGTTGTCGCTGGCCAACGTCGTCGCCCTGGAGGAGCTGCTGCACGTCGGCGGCGAGGGCGGGGACCGGCTCAGCCTGATGGACACGCTGGAGGACACCGCCGCCGACAATCCGGTGGAGGTGGCCGAGGACCGCGAGCTGCGGCGGTTCCTGGCGCGGGCGATCAACACGCTGCCCGAGCGGGAGAAGACCGTCGTCACCCTGTACTACTACGAGGGGCTCACCCTCGCCGAGATCGGCAATGTGCTCGGGGTCACCGAGAGCCGGGTCAGCCAGATCCACACCAAGTCGGTGCTCCAGTTGCGGGCCAAGCTGGCGAGCTTCGGGCGCTGACTCCTCCCTTCCGGGACGGCGTGTCCGTAAAGTGGTCGCCGTGCCAAGGATTCGAGCGGCCTCCGTGGCCGAACACCGGTCGATGCAGCGAGCCGCCCTGCTGGACGCGGCTCGGTCCCTGCTGTCCGAGGGCGGGACGGAGGCGCTGACCTTCCCCGCGCTGGCCGAGCGGACGGGGCTGGCGCGGTCGTCCGTGTACGAGTACTTCCGGTCCCGGGCCGCCGTGGTCGAGGAGCTGTGCGAGGTCGACTTCCCGGTGTGGGCGGCGGAGGTCGCGGCGGCGATGGAGCGGGCCGGGACGGCCGAGGGCAAGGTCGAGGCGTATGTGCGCCGGCAGCTCGCGCTGGTGGGGGACCGGCGGCACCGGGCGGTCGTCGCCATCTCCGCGAGTGAGCTGGATGCCGGGGCCCGGGAGAAGATCCGTGCGGCCCACGGAGGGCTCGTCGCGATGATCGTCGAGGCACTGGAGGAGCTGGGACACGAGCAGCCCCGGCTGGCGGCGATGTTGGTGCAGGGGATCGTGGACGCTGCGGTACGGCGCATCGAGCTGGGCGCGGCCGAGGACCCCACAGTGGTGACGGACGCGGCCGTGGCCATGGCACTACGAGGCGTGAACGGCTGAACCCAGCCAACACCGACCAGGGGCAGTGACGTTCCGAACCCCCGCCAGGAGACCGCGCAACCGGACCAACGCCACGGCAGCGCCGCGAAGGGGCGCGGGGAACTGCGCGAGCCGGTCACGACGGGCCCGCGGCCGGATCGCGACCGGAGTGACCTCGCCGGTCCCGCAGCTACGGCCCAGCAGGGCTCCGGTGTGAACGACCGATCGGGCCCCACCCCACAGCCAAGGCACACCCGACCCCGCTAAGACCCAACCGGCAGCAATCTCGACAGCCCCCCGCCCAGGAGCCACGGTGGCAGCACGGACAGCGGGTTCACGTACGCCTCTCCCCGCAGCAGACCCCAGTGCACGCACGTCCGTGTCCCACAGTGGGACCCCGTCGGCTCCACCACCCCGACCACCCCCCCGGCCCCCACCTCCTCCCCTTCCCGGACCGACGCCCGCACCGGCTCGTACGTCGTCCGCAGATCCGTCCCCCGCAGTTCCACCGAGACCACGCCCCGCCCCGCCACCCGCCCCGCGAACAGCACCCGGCCCGGTGCGATCGCCCGTACGGGCGCCCCGGCCGGCGCTCCCAGGTCCACCCCCCGGTGCCCGGGGCCGTACACCGTCGCCGGTGGTTCCCAGCCACGCAGGACCGGCGGGCGGACACCGACCGGCCAGGCGCGGGCCACGGTCGGCACGGAGGCCGCCGGAGGGCGCGGCGGCTCCACGGGAGGGGTTTCCGCCCAGGCCAGAGGCGTGAGCAGGACCAGCGCCGACCCGAGGCCCAGCGCCAGCCCCAGGACCAGCGCCGGCCACAGCAGCGCACATCGCATCGTTCGTCGCATGGCGACACCGTCCCGCACACCCGCCGATCGTGGCCTGAGCCTGTGGACCACTCGCCGGTTGTGGACAGCGGCGTCACCCGGCGCCTCGCCGGTCCCGTACACTTCTTCTGGCGATCCGGGTCACCGGGTCGACTTCGCACGCCCCGGTACGGCAGCCGGCAACGGTTCGTACCAAGCGCCCCTCGGTCCTTCGCGGCACGGCGCATCGCGGGCGTCAGGCGCGACCGCCGTCCGGCGGACGCGGCACAACCGAGAACACCAAGGAGAAACGGCCATGGCCGTCGTCACGATGCGGGAGCTGCTGGAGAGCGGCGTCCACTTCGGTCACCAGACCCGTCGCTGGAACCCGAAGATGAAGCGCTTCATCTTCACCGAGCGCAACGGCATCTACATCATCGACCTGCTCCAGTCGCTGTCGTACATCGACCGCGCCTACGAGTTCGTCAAGGAGACCGTCGCCCACGGCGGCACGGTCATGTTCGTCGGCACGAAGAAGCAGGCGCAGGAGGCCATCGCCGAGCAGGCCACCCGCGTCGGCATGCCCTACGTCAACCAGCGCTGGCTGGGCGGCATGCTCACCAACTTCTCGACCGTCTACAAGCGTCTGCAGCGCCTCAAGGAGCTTGAGCAGATCGACTTCGAGGACGTCGCCGCTTCCGGTCTGACCAAGAAGGAGCTTCTCGTGCTCTCGCGCGAGAAGGCCAAGCTGGAGAAGACCCTCGGCGGTATCCGCGAGATGCAGAAGGTGCCCAGCGCCGTCTGGATCGTGGACACCAAGAAGGAGCACATCGCCGTTGGTGAGGCCCGGAAGCTGAACATCCCGGTCGTCGCGATCCTCGACACCAACTGCGACCCCGACGAGGTCGACTACAAGATCCCGGGCAACGACGACGCGATCCGCTCCGTCACCCTGCTCACCCGCGTGATCGCCGACGCCGTCGCCGAGGGCCTCATCGCCCGCTCCGGCGTCGCCACCGGCGACAAGGGCGAGAAGGCCGCGGGCGAGCCGCTCGCCGAGTGGGAGCGTGACCTGCTCGAAGGCGAGAAGAAGGACGAGGCTCCGGCCGCCGAGGCCGAGAAGCCGGCCGAGGCTCCGGCCGCCGAGGCTCCGGCCGCCGAGGCTCCGGCCGCCGAGGCCGAGCAGGCCTGACGCCGATCCGTCAGCGTTCGACGGCGGGGGCGGGACATGACTCCGCCCCCGCTGTTCACCCGTAGGTCGGCACGACGTACGCGGTCCGCGGTCCCCTGGGACCTGGACCGCGGACCGTGCGGATCTGAAGATCTTCCAGACTTCGAGAAAGACTCACAGACTCATGGCGAACTACACCGCCGCCGACGTCAAGAAGCTCCGTGAGCTGACCGGCGCCGGCATGATGGACTGCAAGAAGGCGCTGGACGAGGCCGAGGGCAACGTCGAGAAGGCCGTCGAGGCGCTGCGCATCAAGGGCCAGAAGGGCGTCGCCAAGCGCGAGGGCCGCTCCGCCGAGAACGGCGCCGTGGTCTCCATCATCGCCGACGACAACTCCTCCGGTGTCCTGGTCGAGCTGAAGTGCGAGACGGACTTCGTCGCCAAGGGCGAGAAGTTCCAGGCCGTGGCCAACGCCATCGCCGAGCACGTCGCCAAGACGAACCCGGCCGACCTCCAGGCCCTGCTGGCCTCCGAGATCGAGTCCGGCAAGACCGTCCAGGCGTTCGTGGACGAGGCCAACGCCAACCTCGGCGAGAAGATCGTCCTGGACCGCTTCGCGCAGTTCTCCGACGGCTACGTCACCGCCTACATGCACCGCACCATGCCCGACCTGCCCCCGCAGATCGGTGTCCTGGTCGAGCTCGACAAGCCGAACGCCGAGGTCGCCAAGGGCGTCGCCCAGCACATCGCCGCCTTCGCGCCGAAGTACCTCTCCAAGGAGGACGTGCCGGCCGACGTCGTCGAGTCCGAGCGCCGCATCGCCGAGGAGACCACCCGCGCCGAGGGCAAGCCCGAGGCCGCGATCGGCAAGATCGTCGAGGGTCGTCTCAACGGCTTCTTCAAGGACGCCACGCTGCTCGGCCAGCCGTACGCGCTCGACAACAAGAAGTCGGTCCAGAAGGTGCTGGACGAGGCCGGTGTCACCCTGAAGCGCTTCTCGCGCATCAAGGTCGGCATCTGAGTCCGTACCGCGATCGACGCGCGACCCCCGGAGAAATCCATGAGGAAATCCCGATAGGGTCGACCGCAGTCGTCCGCGCACACCGCCGCACCCCGGCGTGGGGCGGACGGCAGCAGATCTGACGAGGAGGCCATTGCCGCGCATGGGAGCGAAAAGCAACCCCATCGGCAATGGCCTTCTTCGTATGTGCAACACGTGAAAGAGTTGGGATCCCCATGACCACCAAGGCCCAGAAGAGCGACGACGGCAAAGTACGCGGCCGGTTTCTGCTGAAGCTGTCCGGAGAGGCCTTCTCCGGTGGCGGGGGACTGGGCGTCGACCCGGACGTGGTGCACAAGATCGCTCGTGAGATCGCGGCCGTCGTGCGCGACGGCGCCCAGATCGCGGTCGTCATCGGCGGCGGCAACTTCTTCCGCGGCGCCGAACTCCAGCAGCGCGGCATGGACCGCGCCCGCTCCGACTACATGGGCATGCTCGGCACCGTGATGAACTGCCTCGCCCTCCAGGACTTCCTGGAGAAGGAGGGCATCCAGTCCCGCGTGCAGACCGCCATCACCATGGGCCAGGTCGCCGAGCCGTACATCCCGCTGCGCGCCGTGCGCCACCTGGAGAAGGGCCGCGTGGTCATCTTCGGCGCCGGTATGGGCATGCCCTACTTCTCCACCGACACCACCGCCGCCCAGCGGGCCCTGGAGATCGACGCCGAGGCGCTGCTCATGGGCAAGAACGGCGTGGACGGGGTCTACGACTCCGACCCCAAGACCAACCCCGACGCCGTCAAGTTCGACGCCCTCGGCTACGGCGAGGTCATCACCCGGGACCTCAAGGTCGCCGACGCCACCGCCATCACGCTGTGCCGCGACAACAAGCTCCCGATCCTCGTCTTCGAGCTTCTCGCGGAGGGCAATATCGCCCGTGCCGTCAAGGGTGAGAAGATCGGCACGCTGGTGGGTGACCAGGGCAGCCGGGACTGACCCCGGATCAACCCGGCCGGTGATGTGCGGCCCCGTGAGGGGGCCGGACCCCGGCCGGGGGATGGACAATGTCCTGCCGGTCGGGAACCGTGCAGGAAGAAGACGCGACGCAGCCGGCCGCCGACCGAGTTCAGGAACCGCAGCCGGGCCTTACTCAAGACACGCAGGAGCAAGTGGTGATCGAAGAGACCCTCCTCGAAGCCGAGGAGAAGATGGAGAAGGCCGTCGTGGTCGCCAAGGAGGACTTCGCCGCGATCCGCACCGGCCGTGCGCACCCGGCGATGTTCAACAAGATCGTGGCCGACTACTACGGTGCCCCGACGCCGATCAACCAGCTGGCCTCGTTCTCCGTGCCGGAGCCGCGCATGGCGGTCGTGACCCCGTTCGACAAGAGCGCTCTGCGCAACATCGAGCAGGCCATCCGCGACTCCGACCTGGGCGTCAACCCCAGCAACGACGGCAACATCATCCGGGTGGTGTTCCCCGAGCTGACCGAGGAGCGCCGCCGCGAGTACATCAAGGTGGCCAAGGGCAAGGGCGAGGACGCCAAGGTCTCGATCCGCTCGGTGCGCCGCAAGGCCAAGGACGCCATCGACAAGCTGATCAAGGACGGCGAGGTCGGCGAGGACGAGGGCCGTCGTGCGGAGAAGGAGCTCGACGACACCACGGCGAAGTACGTCGCCCAGGTGGACGAGCTCCTCAAGCACAAGGAAGCGGAGCTGCTCGAAGTCTGATGAGCGACTCTTCCTGGGGGGCGCCGCCATCGGCGGGCCAGGCCGGGTACTGGGGACCCACCGCAGGTGGGCCCGCCCAGCCTGTCCCGGGGGCCGGCCCGGCGGGTCCCGCATACGATGCGCCTGAGGCGCAGCAGACCCGCCCCATGCCCGTTGTGCCCGACGCCCCCGCGTACGGCGGAGGAGACCAGGACGACGACCGGGGGGCCGCTCGGCTGAGCGGCCCCCTGTTCCGAGACGAGACGTTCCAGGCCCGGGAACTCCCGGCCGAGACCCAGAACCCGGAGCCCATGCCCGACGTCCCGCAGCCGGCGCCAGCGCCGCAGAAGAAGAGCGCGGGCCGTGACCTGAGCGCGGCCATAGGCGTCGGCGTCGGGCTGGGTGTGGTGATCGTCGCGTCCCTGTTCATCGTCAAGGCCGTGTTCGTCGGCGTGATCGCGGTCGCCGTCGTCGTCGGCCTGTGGGAGCTGACCAGCAGGCTCCAGGAACGCAAGGGCATCAAGGCGCCGCTGGTGCCGCTCGCGGTCGGCGGCGCGGCGATGGTCGTCGCCGGGTATGTGCGGGGGGCCGAGGGCGCGTGGGTCGCCATGGCGCTGACGGCGCTGGCCGCGCTGGTCTGGCGGATGACGGAGCCGCCGGAGAACTACCTCAGGGACGTCACGGCCGGCCTCTTCGCCGCGTTCTACGTGCCGTTCCTGGCCACGTTCGTCGCGATGATGCTCACCGCCGACGACGGCCCCTGGCGGGTGCTCACCTTCCTGCTCCTCACGGTCGTCAGCGACACCGGCGCCTACGCGGTCGGCTGGCGCTTCGGCAAGCACAAGCTCGCGCCGCGCATCAGCCCCGGCAAGACCCGCGAGGGGCTGCTGGGCGCGGTGCTGTTCGCGATGGTCGCCGGCGCGCTGTGCATGCAGTTCCTGATCGACGACGGCAGCTGGTGGCAGGGCCTGCTGCTGGGCCTCGCCGTCGCGGCCAGCGCCACGCTGGGCGACCTCGGCGAATCCATGATCAAGCGGGACCTGGGCATCAAGGACATGGGCACCCTGCTTCCCGGGCACGGCGGCATCATGGACCGGCTCGACTCGCTGCTGCCCACGGCGCCGGTGGTGTGGCTGCTGATGGTGATCTTCGTCGGCTCCACGTGAGCGGTCCTCGTGAGCGCTACGGCTTTCCGGCCCCCGTCCTGAATCAGGGCGGGGGCCGTCGTCGTACCCGTTCCACTCCGCCGTACCCGGATGCCGCAGCAGGAGTCGGCGGGCGGTGCCGGTGCGCGGCAGACTCCCTCAGAGGGCGACCGTTCCACCGCCGCCCGGCGACGCAGCAGGGAGTGAGCCGATGCCCCTCGACCCGACGCCCCTGTCGGCCGACCCGGTGCCCGCCTCCGCTGCCCCCGGCCCCGGCCCCGGTCCCGCTTCCACCCCGCCACCCCCGCCCGTCCGGTTCTGGCCCGTCGACGACCTGCCCGCGCTCGCCCCCGATCCGTTGCTGGACGTGTTGTCGCGTGAGGAGCCGGTCGCGCGGATCAGGTTGCCGTACGGCGAGGGGTGCGCCTGGCTGGTCACGCGGTACGAGGACGTCCGGTTCGTCACCTCGGACCCGCGTTTCTCCCGGGAACGGGTCGTCGGCCGTGCCGTCACCACGATGCGCCCGGTGCCGGTGGCCTCGCAGACGGCGGGCCTGCAGTACATCGATCCGCCCCGGCACACCCGGCTGCGCCGGGTCGTCGCCCGCGCGTTCACCGGGCGGAGCATGCGGCGGCTGCGACCGCTCGCGGAGCGCAGGGCCGCCGGCCTGCTCGACGGGATGGAGCGCGCCGGCGCCCCGGCCGACCTCATGGAGCACCTGCACGGCCCCTTCCCGATCGCCGTGCTCCGCGACTTCCTCGGCGTGGCGGAGAGGGACTGGCACCGCTGGGCCGCGACGGGCGAGGCCCTGCTGTCCGCGGGCGCCGGGTCGGAGGAGCGGGCAAAGGAGGCGGCCCGGACCACCCGGGCCCTGATCACCGAACTGCTCCGCAGGCGCCGAGAGGACCCCCGCGACGACCTGGCCGGCGTGCTGGCGCGGGCCACCGCGGCCGGCGAGATCACCGACGAGGAGGCGGTCTCCCTCGCCATCGCCGTCCAGGTCAGCGGCGGCCACGCGGTCCGCAACAACAGCGGTTCGATGATGTACGCGCTGCTCACCCACCCCGGCCACCTGGACCGGCTGCGCCGCGAGCCGGAGCTGCTGCCCCGGGCCGTGGAGGAGCTGTTCCGCTACGTCCCGCACCGCAACGGCGTCGGCATCCCCCGTGTCGCCACTCAGGACGTGGAGGTCGGCGGCCGGCTGATCCGGGCCGGTGACGTCGTCTACAACGCCTACCTCGCCGCCAACCGCGACCCCGAGGTCTTCCCCGACCCCGGCGCCCTGGACTTCGACCGCGACAACCTCGCCCATGTGGCCTTCGGGCACGGCCCGCACCACTGCCTGGCCGCCGTCATGGCCCGCATGGAGGCCGAGGTCATGATCGGCGCCGTACTCACCCGCTTCCCCGGCATCCGCCTGGCCGTGCCGCCCGAGGAGGTGGAGTTCCAACGGCGGGGCCTGATCCGCGGACCGAGGATTCTGCCCGTGACGTGGTGACCCGTCGCATGGCAAGGTACGCAGGAACACAGGGGGGAACATGATCTTTCTACTGCTCGGCGTCCTGGCGCTCGTCATCGGCGGCTGCGTGTGCGTGGTGTGGGCGGAGCGCGGCGGCCCACGCTGGGTCCGGATCGTCGCGGCCCTCACACGCGGCGCGGGCGAACTGGTGAGCAGCGCCCAGAAGAGCCGGAGCCGGGGCGGCAGCGGGGACACCGACGACGACTAGGAACGACCGCCTCACGCACGCGCCGGGCCACCCGTTCGGATCTGCGACACTGGAACCACCATGCCCAAGCCCGGAGAACTCACTTTCGTCGCGCCGCGCGGAGCCAAGAAGCCGCCGCGGCATCTCGCCGACCTCACGCCCGCCGAGCGCAAGGACGCGGTGGCCGGGATCGGTGAGAAGCCGTTCCGTGCCAAGCAGCTCTCGCAGCACTACTTCGCGCGGTACGCGCACGACCCGGAGCAGTGGACCGACATCCCCGCCGGTTCCCGCGCAAAGCTCCAGGAAGCGCTGTTCCCGGAGCTGATGACCGTCGTGCGGCATCTGTCCACCGACCAGGGGACCACGCGCAAGACGCTGTGGCGGCTGTTCGACGGGACGCTGGTCGAGTCCGTGTTGATGCGGTACCCGGACCGGGTCACGATGTGCATCAGCTCGCAGGCCGGGTGCGGTATGAACTGTCCGTTCTGCGCGACCGGGCAGGCGGGGCTGGACCGGAACCTGTCCACCGCGGAGATCGTCCACCAGATCGTGGACGGCATGCGGGCGCTGCGGGACGGCGAGGTGCCCGGTGGGCCCGCGCGGCTGTCCAACATCGTCTTCATGGGGATGGGCGAGCCCCTCGCCAACTACAAGCGGGTCGTCGGCGCCATCCGGGCGCTCACCGACCCGGCCCCGGACGGGCTGGGCCTCTCGCAGCGCGGGATCACCGTCTCCACCGTCGGGCTCGTGCCGGCCATCCACCGGTTCGCCGACGAGGGCTTCAAGTGCCGGCTCGCGATCTCCCTGCACGCCCCCGACGACGAGCTGCGCGACACCCTCGTCCCCGTGAACACGCGGTGGAAGGTGCGCGAGGTGCTGGACGCCGGGTTCGAGTACACGGAGAAGTCCGGGCGCCGGCTGTCCATCGAGTACGCGCTCATCCGCGACATCAACGACCAGGCGTGGCGGGGGGACAGGCTCGGGCGGCTGCTGAAGGGCAAGCCCGTGCACGTCAACCTCATCCCGCTGAACCCGACGCCGGGGTCGAAGTGGACCGCGTCGCGGCCGGAGGACGAGAAGGCGTTCGTGGAGGCCATCGCCGCGCACGGCGTGCCCGTCACCGTCCGGGACACCCGTGGACAGGAGATCGACGGGGCCTGCGGTCAGCTCGCGGCCACCGAGCGGTAATCTGACCCCGTCCACATATCTTCATATTCCGACAGGGGAGCGCCACAGCGCTGAGAGTGCGGCACCGGGCCGCAGACCCTCTGAACCTCGCCCAGGTCATTCTGGGTAGGGAGTTCGGTCATCACTCAAGCTGTTGCGCCCTGCCCGGGTCTCCCCAGCGGAGCCCGGGCGGGGCCGCGTCTCTTCCTGGCCAACCCCAGGAGGACATCCAGTGCACAACAAGACCTTCGTGGCCGTGGCGGTCGGGCTGGGCCTGATCGGCCTGTCCGCGTGCGGTTCCGGCGGGAGCGGGTCGTCCGCGGACTCCAAGACGGTGACCCTCGTCAGCCACGACTCGTGGGCCGTCTCCAAGAACGTGCTGAAGGACTTCGAGAAGCAGTCCGGGTACAAGGTCAGGGTCCTCAAGGACGGGGACGCCGGGCAGGCCGTCAACAAGGCGGTCCTGACCAAGGACAACCCGCAGGGCGATGTCTTCTTCGGCGTCGACAACACCCTGCTGTCCCGGGCCCTGGACAACGGGCTCTTCCAGCCGTACCAGGCCAAGGGCTACGACACGGTCCGGCCCGAGTTCCGCGTCGACCAGGACAAGCACCGCGTCACGCCCGTCGACACCGGCGACATCTGCGTCAACTACGACAAGGCCTGGTTCAGCGCGCACAAGCTGACGCCGCCGCAGTCCTTCGCCGACCTCGCCGAGCCCCGGTACAAGAACCTGCTCGTCACCGAGAACGCGGCCACCTCCTCGCCGGGCCTCGGCTTCCTGCTCGGCAGCGCCGCACAGTTCGGCGACGGGGGCTGGCAGGGCTACTGGAAGAAGCTGAAGGACAACGGCGTCAAGGTCGTCGACGGCTGGGAGCAGGCCTACTACCAGGAGTTCTCCGGCTCCTCCGAAGGCAGGAAGGCGGGCGGCGACCGGCCGCTCGTGGTGTCGTACGCCTCCTCCCCGCCCGCCGAGGTGATCTACGCCAAGAAGCGGCCCGGCACCGCCCCGACCGGGGTGTCGTACGGGACCTGCTTCCGGCAGACCGAGTACGCCGGGCTGCTGAGCAACGCGAAGAACACCAAGGGCGGCAAGGCGTTCCTCGACTTCCTGCTCACCAAGGAGTTCCAGCAGGACATGCCGCTGAACATGTTCGTCTACCCGGTCGTGCAAGGGGCCGCCGTCCCCGCCGACTTCACCAAGTACGGGCCGGCCGCCAAGGATCCCGAGACCATGGCCCCGGACAAGATCGCCGCCAACCGCGACCAGTGGGTCAAGTCGTGGACGTCACTCGTACTGAAGTGACCGCCCGAGTGAGGGACAGGCGCGGGAACGCGGCTCGGCTCGGCCTCATGGCCCTGCCCGTCGCGTTCTTCGCGCTGTTCTTCGCCTGGCCCGTGGCCGCGATCGTCGCGCGCGGGCTGAAGGCGGACGGCGCCTGGCACCTCGGGCGGATCGTGGACGTCGTCGCCCAGCCGGACATCCGGCACGTGCTGTGGTTCACCACCTGGCAGGCGCTCGCCTCCACCGCGCTCACCCTGCTGCTCGCCCTGCCCGCCGGCTACGTCTTCGCCCGCCTCGACTTCCCGGGCAAGCAACTTCTGCGGGCCGTCGTCACCGTCCCGTTCGTGCTGCCGACCGTCGTCGCGGGCAGTGCCTTCCTGGCGCTGGTCGGCCGGGGCGGGCTGCTGGACGAGCTGTGGGGGGTACGGCTGGACACCACGGTGTGGGCGATCCTGCTGGCCCATGTCTTCTTCAACTTCGCGGTCGTCGTGCGGACCGTGGGCGGGCTGTGGGCGCAGCTCGACCCCCGGCAGGAGGAGGCCGCCCGGATGCTGGGCGCCTCCCCGCTGACGGCCTGGCGAAAGGTCACCCTCCCCGCGCTCGCGCCCGCCGTGGCCGCCGCCGCCCTGATGGTGTTCCTGTTCACCTTCACCTCCTTCGGTGTGGTGCAGATCCTCGGCGGCCCCACCTTCTCCACCCTCGAAGTGGAGATCTACCGGCAGACCTCGGAGGTCTTCGACCTGTCCACGGCCGCCGTCCTCACCCTGGTCCAGTTCGCGGCGGTCGGCGCGGTCCTCGCCGTGCACGCCTGGACGGTACGGCGCCGGGAGACCGCGCTGCGGCTCGTGGACCCGAAGGTGACGGCCCGGCGTCCGCGCGGCGCAGGACAGTGGGCCCTGCTCGCCTCGGTCCTCGCCGTCGTGGCGCTGCTGCTGGTCCTGCCGCTCGCCGTCCTCGTCCGCCGTTCCCTGGACGCGCCCGGCCTCGGCTACTACCGGGCGCTGACCCACACGGACGGCGGTACGTTCCTGGTGGCGCCCGTGCACGCGGTGTGGACCTCGCTCCAGTACGCGGTCGCGGCCACCGCCATCGCCGTGGTGATCGGTGGGCTCGCCGCCACCGCGCTGTCCCGGCGGGACGCGGGACGGCTGGTGCGGGGCTTCGACGCGCTGTTGATGCTGCCGCTCGGCGTCTCCGCCGTGACCGTCGGCTTCGGCTTCCTGATCGCGCTCGACAAGCCGCCGCTGGACCTGCGCCAGTCCTGGATCCTGGTGCCGCTCGCCCAGGCGCTGGTCGGTGCCCCGTTCGTCGTACGGACCATGCTGCCCGTGCTGCGCGCGGTGGACGTCCGGCTCAGGGAGGCGGCGGCCGTGCTGGGCGCCTCGCCCTGGCGGGTGTGGCGGGAGGTGGATCTGCCGCTGGTACGGCGGGCGTTGCTGGTCGCGGCCGGCTTCGCGTTCGCCGTGTCGCTCGGCGAGTTCGGGGCCACCGTGTTCATCGCCCGGCCCGACAACCCGACGCTCCCGGTCGCGGTCGCCAGGCTGCTCAGCCGTCCCGGCGACCTCAACTACGGCCAGGCGATGGCCCTCTCGACGATTCTCATGGTGGTGTGCGCCGCCGCGCTGCTCGTCCTGGAGCGGCTGCGGACCGACCGGACGGGGGAGTTCTAGATGCTGCTGAGCCTGGAGGCCGCGACCGTGCGCTTCGGCGGGCGGGCCGTGCTCGACGCCGTCGGCCTCGAAGTCGCCGAGCACGAGGTGGTGTGCGTCCTCGGGCCCAGCGGCAGCGGGAAGTCGACGCTGCTGCGGGCCGTGGCCGGGCTCCAGCCACTGTCCGGTGGACGGATCCTGCTCGACGGCCGGAACCAGACGGGTGTACCCGCGCACCAGCGGGGCGTCGGACTGATGTTCCAGGACCACCAGTTGTTCCCGCAGCGGGACGTCGGCGCGAACGTGGCGTTCGGTCTGCGTATGCACGGCGTCGCCAAGGGGGAACGGGACGCCGAGGTGGGCCAGTTGCTGGAGCTGGTCGGGCTGCCCGGCGCCGCCCGGCGGGCGGTGGCCTCGCTGTCCGGCGGCGAGCAGCAGCGCGTGGCCCTCGCGCGGGCGCTCGCGCCCCGGCCCCGGCTGCTGATGCTGGACGAGCCGCTGGGCCAGCTGGACCGCTCGCTGCGGGAACGGCTGGTGGTCGAACTGCGGGAGCTGTTCGGCCGGTTGGGGACGACCGTGCTGGCCGTGACCCACGACCAGGGAGAGGCGTTCGCGCTGGCCGACCGGGTGGTGGTGATGCGGGACGGGCGCATCGCCCAGTCCGGGACGCCGCTCGATGTGTGGCAGCGGCCCGCCGACGCGTTCGTGGCCCGCTTCCTCGGCTTCGAGAACGTGGTCCCGGCGACCGTCGCCGGTACGGTCGCCGACAGCCCGTGGGGCAAGCTGCCGGTGCCGGACGGCTCCGCGCAGGGCCACCGTACGGTCCTCGTCCGCCCGGCCGGCGTCCGGCTCGGGCCCGCCGACCAGGGCCTGGCGTGCACGGTGACCGCCCGCACCTTCAAGGGCACCCATGTGGCCGTCCACCTCCAGCCGGCGGACGGCCCCCGACTGGAGGCGGCCTGCCCGCTCCGGGACGCGCCGGAGCCCGGCGCCTCGGTCGGCGTGGAGTTCGACGTGGCCGAAACCGTCGTGCTCGACTGATCATCACGCCCTTGGGCTGAGGCCATGCCTTTGCTCACGCATGACCGCTACCGCGACGAGATCGCCCAGCGGGTCGAGCGGTTGAGAGCCGTGGTGGCCTGGTGTGTCGACCTGTCCGCCACCGTGCCGACCTGCCCCGACTGTTCGCTGGAGGACACGAGGCCGGCTTCGACACCGGGGTGTGGGCGTGGGCCGGGATGCTGAACTCCGGCTGCGGGCTGCCGCTGGACACGCCCGGCCTGGAGGTGCTCGGCGAGCGCGAGGTGCTGGCGTTCTGGCTGGAGCGGACCACCTTCGGCTGACGCGCCCCGGCCCGCCCCCTGGGCACAGGGGACGGGCCGGCGCGGTACGGCGGTGAGGTCAGCCGTTGCGGCTCGCCCCACGGCGGCGCATGCCGAACCAGACGGCGCCACCGCCGACGACGACCAGCAGCGCCGCGACGCCGGCTATCAGACCGGTGTTGGAGTTCGCACCGGTCTCGGCGAGGTTGGACTCACCGGCCGCCGGGGACGGCGCGTTCTCGGCGGTGCCGGCCGGGGCGGAGCTCGACCCGGAGGCCGACGGGGCCGGGGTCGCCGGCTGGGCCGGGGCGGACTTGCCCGGCGACGACGACGGTGACGGCGACGGGGTCGCGCTGGCCGTCGGCTTCGGGGTCTCGCTCTCGGTCGTGCAGGCGGTGGACGGGGTCACCAGGTCCGGCTGGATGTCCTCGTCGACGAGGGTGCCCGCCTTGACGTGGATCCGGTAGGTGGCGCTCGGCTTCCAGTCCTCGGAGAAGGTGATCCGGACGCCTTCCTTGGACCCCTTGACCGGCTGCTCGCCGACCTTGGTCTCGACACCGCCGACGCCCTTGAGGAAGACGCTGACGGTGGCGTCCTTGGCGGACGCGTCGGTGTCGGTGACGACGATGACGCCCTTGTCGCCGTCGCACTTGGCTTCGGCGGAGAAGTCCTTGATGTTGCACGCGAGAGCGGAGCCGGCCAGTCCCAGCACCAGCGCCGCCGACCCGGAGGCGACACCCAGAACGCGCACGGAACGGCGTGCGCCACGGAGAGTCATGGACAACGTTTGTCCTTTACAGAGTGCAATTGCGGGGGGTGGACGGGGAGTTGGGGCGAGGGATGAGACACGGACAGCTGAGGCCCCAGCAACCCCGGGAGGCTCCCAGGTTTATAAGCGCTCCATAAGGAGTGTCAACGCATCGGCCGTCAACGGCCGTTGACTTTGCCCGCTTATTAACCGCCCAGACGTTTGAGCGCGTCCGGAGCCTGCTCGATCCGGTCAACGAGGGCGATACGGGACTCCATCGCCCGCCCCCGCGCCAGCGACCGGAGCAACGGCCAGGCCGGCAGCTCCCGCGTCCAGTGCCCGCTGTCCACGAGCACCATCGGGGTCGGCTCGCCGCGCGACTCGTAGTAGTTGGGCGTCGCGTTGTCGAAGACCTCCTGTACGGTCCCGGCGGCGCCCGGCAGGAAGACCACCCCGGCGGTGGAGCGGGCCAGCAGGCCGTCCTCGCGGGTGGCGTTGGCGAAGTACTTGGCGATGTGCGCGGCGAAGGCGTTCGGCGGCTCGTGGCCGTAGAACCAGGTGGGGATGCCCACCGAGTCCCCGCCTCCCGGCCAGCGCTCGCGCACCTCGAACGCGGCGCGCGCCCACTCGCTGACCGACGGCCGGAACGAGGGTGCCTTGGCGAGCAGCCGGAGCGCGTCGTCCAGCATGTCGTCGCCGAACGGAGCGGCGTACGCACCGAGGTTGGCGGCCTCCATCGCGCCGGGTCCGCCGCCGGTGGCGACCGTGTAGCCGGCGCGGGCGAGTTCGCGGCCGAGCCGGGCGGCACCGGCGTACGCGTCGGTCCCACGGGCCATCGCGTGGCCGCCCATGACACCCACCACCCGGGCGCCGACGAGGAGTTCGTCCAGGGCGTCGGAGACGGCGTCGTCGTGGATCGAGCGGAGCATCGAGGAGAAGACGTCACCGTCGGCCCGCGTCCGCTGGAACCAGGCGTAGGCGCGCGCGTCCGGCGTCACCTCGTACCCCGCGTCCAGCGACTCGAACAGCTCGTCGGGCGTGTAGACGAAGGCGCGGTACGGGTCGAACGGGAGCCCCGGTACCGGTGGGAACACCAGGGCCCCGGCCGCCCGGACCCGGGCGGCGGCCTCCGGGTCCATCGGGCAGCCGAGGAAGACGGCGCCCGTGGTGTCGAGGCGGAGCAGGACGTCCGTACGGCTGGTCAGGTCGACGGCCTGGACCCGGAACCGGGCGAGCGAGCCGTGTTCGGCGACCACCTCGTCGAACTCGGCGAGGGACTCTATCTCGCGGTCGTGGGCGGCGCGGTGCGGCTGGGCGGGTGTCGGTTGCACCCGCCCATGCTGGCACGGATGTTCGGGCCCCGGGGTCAGCTCTGGATGGCCGCCGGGTCCATCCACACGACCTCCCAGGTGTGGCCGTCGAGGTCGTCGAAGGCGCGGCCGTACATGAAGCCCTGGTCCTGGGGCTCGCCGCTCGCCGTACCACCGGCCGCGATGGCCTTGTCGACCAGCTCGTCCACCTTCTCGCGGCTCTCGGCGCTCAGACAGATCAGCACCTCGCTGGTCGTCGTCGCGTCGGCGATCTCCTTCTTGGTGAAGGTCGCGTAGAACGGCTTGGTCAGCAGCATCGCGACGATGCTGTCGCTGATGACCACGGAGGCCGCCTTGTCGTCGCTGAACTGCGGGTTGATCGAGTAGCCGAGTTCCGTGAAGAACTTCTTGGCGGCGTCCAGGTCGTTCACGGGCAGGTTCACGAAGATCATCTGCTGGTACATGCGGGCCTCTTCCGTCCGGGTCGTGCGCGGTGCGTCGTGTTCGGTGGGTAGACCGGCGGCCCGCGCCGGACTCATCGGCGACCGCCGAAGTTTTTTCAGGTCAGCGGCAGCGTCGACAGCGCGGCGATCCCGAGGGTGAGCGGGCCGAAGAGGACCAGCAGGGCGGCCGCGCGGAGGGCGGCGGCGCCGCGCAGCATCGCGGCGGGCGCGCCGAGGCGGAGCAGCGCGGCGATGGTGTCGGCGCGGCACTGGCGGGCCTCCACGGCCGCGGTGAGGAGGGTGGCGAGCGTGGAACCGGCGACGACGAGCGCGCCGAGGGCGGACAGCGGGCCGAAGGCGGGGGCCGGGCCGGCACCGTCGTACAGGGCGGTCATGGCGTAGCCGGCGGACGCCACCGCGCAGACCACGCCCAGCGGGCGGCCGATCCGGGCGGCCTCCGCCATCAGGACCCGGCCGGCGAGCAGCCTCAGCGCCCCCGGGCGGGTGCACTGCAGGAGCCGTCCGCACAGATGGGTCAGGCCGGGGGCGGCCAGGACGAGACCGGTGGCGGTGAGGAGCCAGCCGAGGAGCACGGCGAGGGAGGGGGCGGGGGTGGAGCGGCCGGCGTGGGCCTGTACGGCCAGTCCGGCGGTGACGAGGGCCACCCCCCAGGGCAGGCCGGCGGGGGGCTGGACCTCGGTGTCCGGTGCGGGGGTGGGTGCGGCGGGCTCGGGGTCGGGTCCCGTTCCCTGCGCTGCCTCGTCACCGCCCGCGGGACGCGGGTCCGTTGCCGCCTGTGCCCGCGGGGCCGCCGCCGCGCGTCCCCTGAAGCGTCCCGCCGCTCCGAACGTCTCCTGCTTCGGCGATCCCCCGTACGCCCCGAAGCGGCCGAAGCCCGGGCCGGTCCGGGGCGGGGGGACCGGGTCCCTCGGGCGCAGGGCCAGGGCCACCGCCGTCGTCGCCGTGGCCGGGAGCAGGGCGAGGAGGGTCAGGGTCGCCGGGAGAGGGAGGGAACGGTCCGCAGCCAGGACGTCCGCCGCCGCGCCGTCGAACGGCATGCCCGTCAGGTCGCCGCGCAGGTGGAGGAAGACCAGCAGGGCCAGCAGCGAGCCCAGGGTGCAGGACAGGGCCGTCGTCAGGGCGGAGAGGGCCATGAGACGGGCCGGGCCCAGGCCCACGGCGGACAGGCCGGGGCGCGGCCGGGTGCCGGGGTCGGTGCGGGCGACCGCGAGCGCCAGGTACACCGTGGCGGCGAGCGGCACCGCGCACCAGGCCAGGCGCAGCGCGGAGGCGTCCGCGGCCTCGGGGTGGTTCAGGGCGTGGCCGAGGCAGGACAGCAGCAGGAAACCGGTGCCCGCCGAGGCCGCGGCCACCAGCAGGCGGCGCAGTTGGACGGCGGGCCGGGCGGCACGGGTCAGACGGAGAGCGAGCACGCGGCCCGGCCTTCCGTGTCGGGGCTGTCCGGCAGGTGCACGGTGTGCACGCGCCGCCCGTCCAGCAGGGCCACCGTACGGTCGGCGAGGGCGGCGGTCTCGGCGTCGTGCGTGGCGAGGACGACCGTGATGCCGTGCGAGCGGGCCGCCGCGGTGAGGGTGCGCAGGACGTGGCCGCGGTCGGCGCGGTGCAGCGGGGCCGTGGGCTCGTCGGCGAAGAGGACCGTGGGGCCGGGGGCGAGTGCGCGGGCGATGGCGACGCGCTGGCGTTCGGCGTGCTGGAGGTCGCGCGGGCGGCTGCGGGCCTTCTCGCCGACGTCCAGCCGCTCCAGCCACTCCAGCGCGGCCACCTTGGCCCGGCGGCGCCCGGCGCCGCGCAGCATCAGCGGGAGCGCGGCGTTCTCCCAGACGTTCAGCTCGGGGACCAGGAACGGCTCCGGGTCGATCCAGCCGAAGCGGTCCCGGCGCAGCCGTTCGCGGGCCATCGGGCCGAGCGTGTGCACGGGGGAGCTGTTGAACCACACCTCGCCGCACCGCACCGGCTCCAGGCCGGACAGGCAGCGCAGCAGGGTCGTCTTGCCGCTGCCGCGCGGGCCGCTGACGGCGAGGATCTCGCCCTGCCGTACGCCGAGCGAGACCCCGGCGAGTCCGGGGGAGCCGTCGCGGTGGCTGAAGTGCAGGGAGCGTGCCCAGAGCACGTCGTTGTCCGGCGGAGCCTCCATGGGCGTACACCTCGGTTCAGATCCGTTTTCCCGTGCCTGTTCCTCCGTCCGGGGGAACGAGGGCTGGGCCGATCGGTCACTGGCACGCTAGGCAGGTCCCGGACGGGAGCCCGGACAGCACACGGCCCCGGGCCGCCGTTCTCACTCGAACGGAGGGCACCGGGGCCGGGGTCGGTCATCCCGTCGGATGATCAGAGCTTGGTCCACGCCTCCGTGAGGGTGGCCCGCAGGATCTGCTCGATCTCGTCGAAGGTCCCCTGGTCGGAGATCAGCGGCGGGGCGAGCTGGACGACCGGGTCGCCGCGGTCGTCGGCACGGCAGTACAGGCCGTTGTCGAACAGCGCCTTGGAGAGGAAGCCGTACAGGACGCGCTCGGTCTCCTCGTCGTTGAAGGACTCCTTGGTGTTCTTGTCCTTCACCAGCTCGATGCCGTAGAAGAAGCCGTTGCCGCGGACGTCGCCGACGATCGGCAGGTCGTGCAGCTTCTGCAGCGTCTGCAGGAAGGCGCCCTCGTTGTCCAGGACGTGCTGGGTGAGGTTCTCGCGCTCGAACAGGTCGAGGTTGGCGAGGCCCACCGCGGCCGACACGGGGTGGCCGCCGAAGGTGTAGCCGTGCAGGAAGGTGTTGTCGCCCTTGTAGAACGGCTCGGCGATCCGGTCGGAGACGATGCACGCGCCGATCGGGGAGTAGCCCGAGGTCATGCCCTTGGCGCAGGTGATCATGTCCGGGACGTAGCCGAACTTGTCGCAGGCGAACATCGTGCCGAGGCGGCCGAAGGCGCAGATGACCTCGTCCGACACGAGCAGCACGTCGTACTGGTCGCAGATCTCGCGCACGCGCTGGAAGTAGCCGGGGGGCGGCGGGAAGCAGCCGCCGGCGTTCTGCACCGGCTCCAGGAAGACCGCGGCGACGGTCTCCGGGCCCTCGAAGAGGATCTGCTGCTCGATCTGGTCGGCGGCCCAGCGGCCGAAGGCCTCCGGGTCGTCGCCGTGGATGGGCGCGCGGTAGATGTTGGTGTTCGGGACCTTGTGCGCACCAGGCACCAGCGGCTCGAAGGGGGCCTTCAGAGCCGGCAGGCCGGTGATCGACAGGGCGCCCTGCGGGGTGCCGTGGTAGGCGACCGCGCGGGAGATGACCTTGTACTTGGTCGGCTTGCCCTGGAGCTTGAAGTACTGCTTGGCGAGCTTCCAGGCGGTCTCGACGGCCTCGCCGCCGCCGGTGGTGAAGAAGACCTTGTTCAGGTCGCCCGGGGCGTAGTCGGCGAGGCGCTCGGCCAGCTCGACGGCCTTGGGGTGGGCGTAGGACCACACCGGGAAGAAGGCGAGCTCCTGGGCCTGCTTGAAGGCGGTCTCGGCGAGTTCCGTGCGGCCGTGCCCGGCCTGGACCACGAACAGACCCGCGAGACCGTCGAGGTAGCGCTTGCCCTTGTCGTCGTAGATGTAGGTGCCCTCACCCCGGACGATGGTCGGGACGGGGGAGTTCTCGTACGAGGACATGCGGGTGAAGTGCATCCACAGGTGGTCGTACGCGGTGCGGCTGAGGTCCTTGCTGCTCACGGTTATCGGGTCCTCACGGTTATCGGGTTCCCCACATGTAGGTCTGCTTCTTGAGCTTCAGGTAGACGAAGCTCTCGGTGGAGCGCACTCCGGGCAGGGACCGGATGCGTTTGTTGATGACGTCCAGCAGGTGGTCGTCGTCCTCGCAGACGATCTCGGCGAGGATGTCGAACGAGCCCGCGGTCATCACCACGTACTCGACTTCCGACATGTCAGTCAGCGCGTCCGCGATCTTCTCGACATCGCCCTCGGCGTTGATCCCGACCATCGCCTGCCGGCGGAAGCCCACGGTGAGCGGGTCCGTGACGGCGACGATCTGCATCACGCCCTGGTCCAGCAGCTTCTGCACGCGCTGCCGCACGGCCGCCTCGGACAGGCCGACGGCCTTGCCGATCGCGGCGTACGGCCGGCGGCCGTCCTCCTGGAGCTGCTGGATGATGGCGAGGGAGACGGCGTCCAGCTGGGGACTGCCGCCGTTCCTGGACTCGCGGGACGAGTCCCTCTGGTCTGCGCTTCGACTGGCCACGGCCTCACTGTGCACGACGTCTCGACAGTTTCGCAAGGCCCGATCGATGAAATTCGTTGTTTGCGAGACCTCACCTTGCGGATTTCGCAGAAGTGGTCGCGGTGGGGGTGTTGAAAACGTCGGTGCGCCGACTAGGGTGGGTGTCTCAGAGATCGGACAGCTTGAACCAGATCAGGAGGCCGGCAGTGAGCACCGAGCTGCGTCGTCTGCGCAACTACATCGACGGTGAGTTCCGGGACGCCGCCGACGGACGGACCACCGAGGTCGTCAACCCGGCGACGGGCGAGGCGTACGCCACCGCGCCGCTGTCCGGGCAGGCGGACGTGGACGCCGCCATGGAGGCCGCCGCCCGCGCCTTCCCGGGCTGGCGCGACACCACGCCGGCCGAGCGGCAGAAGGCCCTCCTGAAGATCGCCGACGCCTTCGAGGAGCGCGCCGAGGAGCTGATCGCGGCCGAGGTGGAGAACACCGGCAAGCCGGTCGGGCTCACCCGCTCCGAGGAGATCCCGCCGATGGTCGACCAGATCCGCTTCTTCGCGGGCGCGGCCCGGATGCTGGAGGGCCGCTCGGCCGGCGAGTACATGGACGGGATGACCTCGATCATCCGCCGTGAGCCGGTCGGCGTCTGCGCGCAGGTCGCGCCCTGGAACTACCCGATGATGATGGCCGTGTGGAAGTTCGCCCCGGCCATCGCCGCCGGCAACACGGTCGTCCTGAAGCCGTCGGACACCACCCCGGCCTCCACCGTCCTGATCGCCGACATCATCGGCTCGATCCTGCCCAAGGGCGTCTTCAACGTCATCTGCGGCGACCGCGACACCGGCCGCATGATGGTCGAGCACGACATCCCGGCCATGGCCTCCATCACCGGCTCCGTGCGCGCCGGCATGTCCGTCGCCGAGTCCGCCTCCAAGGACCTCAAGCGGGTCCACCTGGAGCTGGGCGGCAAGGCCCCGGTCGTCGTCTTCGAGGACACCGACATCGCCAAGGCCGTCGAGGACATCTCCGTGGCGGGCTTCTTCAACGCCGGCCAGGACTGTACGGCCGCCACCCGCGTCCTCGTGCAGGAGTCCATCCACGACGAGTTCGTGGCCGCGCTCGCCAAGGCCGCGTCCGAGACGAAGACCGGCCAGCCGGACGACGAGGACGTGCTGTTCGGCCCGCTGAACAACCCCAACCAGCTCAAGCAGGTCTCCGGCTTCATCGAGCGCCTCCCCGCCCACGCCAAGGTCGAGGCGGGCGGCCAGCAGGTCGGCGACAAGGGCTACTTCTACGCCCCGACCGTCGTCTCCGGCCTGAAGCAGGACGACGAGATCATCCAGAACGAGGTCTTCGGCCCGGTCATCACCGTGCAGTCCTTCACCGACGAGGACCAGGCCGTCGAGTGGGCCAACGGCGTCGAGTACGCGCTCGCGTCCTCGGTGTGGACCAAGGACCACGCCCGCGCGATGCGCATGTCCAAGAAGCTCGACTTCGGCTGCGTGTGGATCAACACCCACATCCCGCTGGTCGCCGAGATGCCGCACGGTGGCTTCAAGAAGTCCGGCTACGGCAAGGACCTGTCGGCGTACGGCTTCGAGGACTACACGCGGATCAAGCACGTGATGACGTCGCTGGACGGCTGACGTCCCCTGCCGGGTCCGGCCGTTGTCCGGCTGCCGGCGCGTGGGGGCTGTTCGCACAGTTCCCCGCGCCGCTTCGGTTGGCTGATCGACAACGTGCCGGATCGGCGACGGCCTGCTCGACGCAGCGTCGATTGTCTCCTCGCGCGGCGGGGCGGCATCCTGCGGAGGTGCTCCTGACTTCCTCCCGCAGGCCCCCGCTGTCCCGCCGTTCCCTCCTCGCCGCCCTCGGGGGCACCGCCGCGCTCGGTGCCCTGGGCGGCTGCGGGGTGCCCGCCGCCTATGTGGCGCCCGCCGACCGGACCGTGGCCGACGAGTCCGCGGGCGACAGAAGGCTGACCTGGGCGAACTGGCCGCTCTACATCGACACCGACGATGACGACCCGAACCTGCGGCCCACGCTGGAGGGGTTCGAGAAGCGCACCGGTATCTCCGTCGACTACGTCGAGGAGATCAACGACAACGACGAGTTCTTCGGCAAGATCAGCCCCGCCCTGATGAGCCACCGGTCCACCGGCCGGGATCTGATCGTCATCAGCGACTGGATGTGCGCCCGGTACGTCCGGCTCGGCTGGGTCCAGGAGATGGACCGCGCCCACCAGCCGAACGTGGCCGGGCATCTCGACCCGCTGCTCCGCTCGCCCGCCTTCGACAAGGGCCGCCGGTTCACCGTGCCCTGGCAGTCCGGCATCACCGGCATCGCCTACAACCGCCGCGCGCTCGGCCGCGACATACGCCGTGTCTCCGACCTGTGGGCCAAGGACCTCAAGGGCCGCGTGACCCTGCTCTCCGGCCTGGACGAGTCGTTCGCCCTGCTCATGCAGGGCAACGGCGTCGACATCACCCGGTGGACCGCCGACGACTTCCACCAGGTCTGCGACCAGGTGGAACGGCAGGTCCACCGCGGCCAGATACGCCGGTTCACCGGCAACGACTACACCAAGGACCTGGTCAGCGGGGACGTCCTCGCCTGCCAGGCGTACTCCGGCGACGTCATCCAGCTCCAGGCGGACGACCCCGACATCCGCTTCGTCGTCCCCGAGGAGGGCGCCGAGCTGTGGTCGGACTCCCTGATGATCCCCGACCGGGCCCGCCACAAGGCCAACGCCGAGCGCCTGATCGACTACTACTACGCCCCCGAGGTCGCCGCCCGGCTCGCCGCCTGGGTGAACTACGTCTGCCCGGTCCCGGCGGCCCGCGAGGTCCTGGCCGCCGCCAAGGACAAGGACACGGCCGCCCTCGCCGACAACCCCCTGATCTTCCCGGACTCCGGTATGCGCCGCCGCCTCGCCGTGGCCCGTGACATCACCTCCACGGAACGCCCGGAGTTCACCCGGCGGTGGAACGGGATCGTGGGGCTCTAGCGCACGGCGCCCGGCGGTGCCGGGCTCACTTCAGGCCGCTGAGCATGACGCCCCTGATGTAGTGCTTCTGGAGCAGCAGGAAGAGGAGCAGGACCGGGAGGATGCTCAGGACCAGGCCGGCCATGACGATGGGCATCGTGCGGGTCGGGTCGACGTGGTCCTGGAGCAGCTGGATGCCGACGGGCAGGGTCATCACGTCCGGGTTGGCGGTCGAGACGAGCAGCGCCCAGATGTACTCGTTCCAGGCGTCGACGAAGGTCAGCAGCCCGAGCGTGACCAGGACCGGCTTGGTCTGCGGTACGACGATCCGCCACCACACGGTGAACTCGCCGGCGCCGTCGATGCGTGCCGCCTCCAGGACCTCGTCCGGGATCGCGACCATGAACTGGCGGGTCAGGAAGATCCCGAAGCCGTTGACGAGGAAAGGCATGGCGAGCGCCGCGACGCTGACGGTCAGGCCGGCGCCACCGCGCCCGAACAGGTCGTTGCCGCCCGCCATCGGCCAGTGCACCAGGATCAGGAAGTGCGGGATGAAGAAGAGGAACGGCGGGAACATCATCGTGGACAGCACGAGGCGGAAGACGAAGTCCCGGCCCGGGAAGCGCAGTTTGGCGAGCGCGTACCCCGCGAGGGACGACGTGAGCAGCACCGATCCGGTGATCAGCGCGGTGGCGACCACGCTGTTGCGGAACAGCACCGGCAGGTCCAACTGGCCGATCGCCGCCCGGTAGTTGGAGAGGTCGAACGCCTGGGGCAGGAACCGGTACGGCAGCGTGCCGGACTCACCGCGGCCCTTGAAGGACGTCATCACCATGTCGAGGAACGGCACCACCGTGAGCACGGCGCCGGTCACGACCACGAGGTACGACAGCCACGGGAAACGGCGACCGCTCACGCGTCCTCCCTCGTTCACGCGTCCTCCCCTTTGCGCCGGAACCACCACAGCTGCGCCAGCGTGACCGCGAGGACCACCACGAACAGCACGAAGGCGGCGGCGCTCGCGGTGCCCCAGTCGCCGTAGCCGAAGGCCAGCCGGTACATCTCCAGCGCGGCCACGTCGGTCGCGTCACCCGGCCCGCCCTGGGTCATCACGATGATCAGTGCGAACGACTGCAGGCCGGTGAGGAACTGGGTGACGCACACGAACAGCAGGGACGGCCGCAGCAGCGGCAGGGTGATCCGCCAGAAGACGATGACGGGCCCTGCGCCGTCGAGCGCGGCGGCCTCGTAGTACGACTCCGGGACGGACTTCAGCCCGGCGGTCAGGACGAGGATCGCCGAGCCGAGCGAGGCCCAGGACTGGACGACCACGACCGAGGGCAGCGCGGTGTCCGGGTCCGCGAGGAACGCCACCGAGTCGAGTCCGACGGCGTTGAGGACGCCGTTGACCAGACCGCCCGGCTCGTACATGTACTTCCACACGTTGCCGACGGCGACGACGGTCGTGACGATCGGCAGGAAGTACAGGGTGCGCCACAACCCCTGGAACCGCAGCCTGTCGATGCAGGTCGCGACGAGCACCGAGCCCGTCAGGGCGAGGGCGACGGTGCCCAGGGCGAACAGCAGGGTGTTGGTGAGGATCGGCGTCAGGAACGTCGACCCGTCCGCGAACAGGCCGGTGAAGTTGTCCAGGCCGACCGGCTCGATGTCGCGGAGGGCGAACCCGGACCAGCGGGACGTCGACAGCAGCAGCGCGAAGCCGAGCGGCAGGACCAGGAAGACCGCGAAGAACAGCAGCACCGGCGCCAGGAAGAGGTAGGCGACGACGGTCTGGCGGCGCCGGTGGCGGACGCGGGCGTCGACGGCGGGTCCGAGGGCCCGCGCCCGGGGGGTCCGCTCGGCCGTCTCCGGGACCAGGGCGTTCACCATGAGCGCGCCACCTCCTGATCGACCTGGCGGCGGGTGACGCGCAGCGCCTCCTCGACCGACAGCCGGCCGGTCCACAGCGCTTCGATGTTCTTGCGCAGCAGCGACTTGGCCCGCTGCGCGCCCGGCCCGTTCGGCTCCGGCACCGCGTAGGCCAGCGCGTCCAGGAACGGCCGCAGGTTCGGATCGCCGGCCCCGCCCTTCCCGCCGCCCGCGCCCAGGAGCGTCCGCATGTCGTCGGCGCGGCCGGTCAGGGAGCCGACCGACACCTGGAGGGCGCTCATCCGGGTCGCCGCCGCACCCTTCCCGCCACCCGTCCTCTCGGCGTTGAGCCAGCGCAGGAACTCCCATGCCTCGCGCGGGTGCGCACTGGCCGTGTTGACCCCGAGCATGAAACCGGTGCAGAGCGTGGCGCGTTCGCCGCCCGCCTCCGGGAGGGGCACCGGCGCGACACCGACATCGCGGTAGTCCCCGCCCATCAGGGTCTTCAGGCTCCCGGTCCACCAGCCGGCGCTGATCACCATGGCCACCTGCCCGGACGGGAAGGCGCGGTAGACGTTGACGCCGGGCGAGCTCGCCCCCTCGGCGACGAGGCGGTGCTCCAGGTCGAACACGGCCCGGCCGGCCGGTGAGTCGATGGCCGTGCTCCTGCCGTCCGCCGAGACGAACGTTCCGCCGGCGGCGTCGAGCAACGCGAGCGTCTGGCCGACGGTGGTGGAGTCGTCGTAGGTCGACAGGCCGAAACCCTGGACGAGCGTGTTGCCGTACCGGTCCCGCCTGGTGGTGCGGTAGGCCGTCTCCTCCAGCTCCCGCCAGGTGCGCGGTGGCCCGTCGAGGCCCGCCGCGCGCAGCAGCCGCTTGTTGTAGTACAGGGCGTACGTCTGGACCTCGGTGGGGTAGCCGTACACCCTGCCGCCCACCGACGCGGCGCCGACCGCGGCGGCGCTGTAGCCGCGCCTGATCTCCTCGGCGTGCTCGGCCGGGGCGGGCCGCAGGACGCCGGCGCGGACGAGCTGGCCGTTCCACAGGCAGTACGGGTGGAGGATGTCGGCGCCCTGGCCGGCGGCCTGCCGGACCATGAAGGTGGTCAGCAGGTCCGTGAACTCGACTGCCTTCGTGCGCACCTTGACCCGGTCGTGCGTGGCGTTCCACTCGTCCACCGGGCCGCGCAGCGCCTCCTTGAGCTCCCCGCTCGCGTAGTGGGAGAGCAGGGTGAGGACGATCGGGTCCCCGGGCCGCCCGGTGCCCCGGTGCGGCGCCGCGCAGCCGGAGGCGAGCAGCGCCGAGGGGAGCGCGAGCGCGAAGTGACGACGGCTCAGGGCGCCCGCGCCATGCGGTGACTGACGGGCGGGCGGGCCGCCGGTGCGGCGGGACGGTGTCATCGGGCGGCCTCCCGGCGCAGCACACGGAACACCCGGGTCGTGGTGAAGCCCGCCGCGCGGTACAGCCGGCCCGCCGGGGACCGCTCGCCGGTCCACAGGAACCACGCGGAGTGCGCGCCGCCCGCCCGCATCCGCTCCAGGACCAGGTGGAGCAGGACCGTGCCGAGCCCGGTGCCGCGCATCTCCTCCAGCACGCCGAACGGGCCGAACCGCCCGTCCGCCGACGCGTACGCGCCGTGCATCGCCCAGCCGGCCAGGCGGCCCGACGGGTCCCGGGCGACGACGATCCGGTCGAGCGGCGTGCCGGCGGCCACGCACTCCCGGATCGTTCGCGCCCAGTCCGGGGTGAAATGTCTCCCGGCGAGCGCGAGCAGGTCCACGAGGTCGTCGTCGGACGGGGTGGTGAACCGGTGGCCGCGGGCCGTCAGTTCGTCCCGCCGGCGCGCGGCCACGTCGGGGAAGCGGTAGCCGACCAGGCCGCGGTCCATCGCCGCCGCCTCGTACAGGGTCCGGAAGCCGAGGGATTCGAGGAGCTTCGCCGCTTCCGGGTACGTCTCGGCGTCCAGCCCGGGGAGGACGTAGTTCGGGGTGTACGAGGAGAAGTCCACGCGGGTGCGGCCGTGGCCGTGCAGCCAGTCGAGGGCGTCGGTCAGCAGCCGGCGGCCGAGGCCGCGCCCACGGGCGGCCGGGTCGACGAAGAAGAACGGGATCCAGCCCTGCTCCGGCTCCAGGTCGGTGCCGCTCATCGGCGTCAGACGGCGCACCGCGTAGGCCGCGCCGAGAACCCGGTCGCCGTCGACGGCGACCCGGAGCCCCTCCGGGTCGAAGTTGGCGTCGAGCAGCACCAGGGAGCGGAAGCGGTCCGGGGTGATGGGGTCGGCCGGCGCGCTCCGCCGCCACGCCTCCACCAGCCGGGGTCCGTCACCCACGCGAAAGCCACGCGTCCCCGCCCGGGACGTGGTCGTGCGGTCGGTCATCGACGGAGTGTCCTTCCATCGGTCACGGCCTCGGTCCCGGAGCCGGGGCGTGCGACGGCGGCCGTGGGTTCAGGGGTAGAGCAGCACGTCGGCACCGGCCCAGTCGGCGGGTGGTGCCGGCGGGGCGCACAGCGACAGGGGGTCGTCGCCCGCGTCGACGGCGCGCCGCAACCGGTCGGAGCCCCACAGCAGGTCGATGAAGGGACGGCGGCCGGTCTCCCCGGCTGCCTCGGCGCCGCCGTCCTCGGTGTGCCAGGCGAAGTCGTCCGGGTACAGCCGCCGCAGCGTGGCGAGCATCGCGACGGCGGTGCGTACGGGAGCGAACGCCACGGGGTCGGTGAGGTGGAGCTGGACCCCGCGCAGCGGCCGTCCGGCGTGTTTGTGGAAGGTCGGTACGAAGCGCAGATCACGGAAGTGCACTCCCGGCAGGGCGAGTTCGGCGAGCGCGGGCGCGAACCGCGCGTCGATGTACGGCGCCCCGACGATCTCGAAGGGCTGCGTGGTGCCCCGGGCCTCGGAGAGATTCGTCCCCTCGAACAGGCAGGTGCCCGGGTAGACGGCGGCCGTGGCGGGCGTCGGGATGTTCGGCGAGGGCGCGATCCACGGCAGGCCGGTGGCCGCCGCGTCCATGGCGCGCTGCCAGCCGGCCACCTCGATCACCGTCAAGTCGGCAGTACTTCCCGCCACTTCGGGGACAGCGGAGGTGTTGAGATGCCGGGCGAGTTCGCCGCAGGTGAGGCCGTGCCGGACCGGTATCGGGGCGCGCCCGACGAAGCTGGCCCACGCCGGGTCGAGCAGCGGGCCCTCGCTGACGAGCCCCCCGAGCGGATTCGGCCGGTCGGCGACCACGAACCGTACGCCCGTACGGGCCGCCGAGACCATCAGGTCGAACATCGTCCACACGTAGGTGTAGAACCGGGCCCCGATGTCCTGGAGGTCGAACACCAGGGCGTCGACGCCGCTGTCGAGCAGCAGGGTGTCGAGGCGCTCGCCGTCGCACCGGTAGGTGTCGTGGACCGGCAGGCCGGTGGTGGGGTCCCGCCGGGCGGTCCCGCCCTGCCCGGCCTGGCCGGTTCCGTGCAGCCCGTGCTCGGGTCCGAACAGGGCGACCAGCGGCGCGCCGGCCGCGAGCAGCGCGGGTGCGGCGGGGCGCAGGTCGGGGAGGACGCCGGTGTGGTTGGTCACCAGCCCCAGCCGGCCGGGCCCGGCGAGTCGGGGCGACGCGTGCAGTCGTGCGATCCCGGTCGTCACCGCGACGCGGTCGTCCGTGCTCATCCGTTGCCCCGTCTGCCGGTGACGTCTCCAAAGGTGGGGCGCAATTTACTGGTATGTCCGGGAATTTTGCAATGATTCAGGGCGGTTGGCACCGGGATGGCGGTTCGTGCCGGAAGACGACGTTCGCGGTGGCGGGTGTCGTGGGAGACATCACCTCATGACCACCGCGATCGTCGTCGGCGGCGGGCCCAACGGACTCACCGCCGCCGCGCTCCTCGCCCGGGCCGGGCTGGACGTCACCCTCCTGGAGGCCGCCGACGAGGTCGGTGGCGGCACCCGCAGCGAGGAGGCGATCCTGCCCGGCCTGCTGCACGACCACTGCTCGGCCGTCCACTCCATGACCGTCGCCTCGCCCGCGCACAGGGCGCTGGACCTCGCACGCCACGGACTGCGCTGGCGGCTGCCGGACGTCGACTGCGTCCACCCCCTGGAGGACGGTACGGCGGGGGTGCTGCTGCGCTCGGTCAACGACACCGCCCGCATGCTCGGCCCCGACGGCCCCCGCTACCGGCGCCTGCTGGAGCCCTCGGCGCGTCACTGGGAAGCCCTGAGCCACGACGTGCTGGGCCCCCTCCTGCGCGTCCCCTCCCACCCCCTGCTCCTGGCCCGCTTCGGCCTGCCCACCCCACTGCCCGCCACCCTGCTCGCCCGCCTCTTCTCCACCACCCGGGCCCGGGCCCTGTGGGGCGGGGTCGCGGCGCACTCCTTCCGCCCGCTGTCCGAGCCGTTCGGCTCGGCCATCGGGCTCGGCGTCCTCGCCGCCGGTCACGCCACCGGATGGGCCGTCGCGGAAGGCGGCTCCCAGGCCATCGCCCGCAGCCTGGAACGGGCGCTCCGCGCGCACGGAGGCCGCGTCCGGACCGGCGTCCGCATCACCCACCACGCCCAGATCCCGCCCGCCGACGTCACCCTCCTCGACCTCGACCCCGGGCAGATCGCCCGTGTCTACGGCGACCGGCTGCCCACCCGCGTACGCCGCGCCTACCAGCGCTTCCGGCGCGGCCCCGCCGCGTTCAAGGTGGACCTGGCCGTGGAACAGGGCGTGCCGTGGACGAACGGACACGCCCGGCGGTCCGGTTTCGTGCACCTCGGCGGCACGTTCGCCGAGATCGCACGGGCGGCGAGGGACGTGCACGAGGGCCGAATGCCCGAGCGCCCCTTCGTCCTGGTCGCCCAGCAGTACCTGGCCGACCCCGGCCGGTCCGTCGGCGACGTTCACCCCGTCTGGGCCTACGCCCACGTTCCCCACGGGTACGACGGCGACGCCACGGAAGCCGTCCTCGGCCGGCTCGAACGCTTCGCCCCCGGCACCCGGGACCGCGTCGTCGGCCTGCGCACCACCTCACCGGCCGGGTTCGCGGCAGCCAACCCCAACTTCGCCGGCGGCGACATCCTCACCGGCGCCAGGACCGTCCCCCAGCTCCTGTTCGGCCCGCGCCCCGCGCTCGACCCCTACTCCACCACCCTGCCCGGCGTCTTCTGCTGCTCCGCCGCCACCCCGCCGGGCCCCGGCGCCCACGGCATGTGCGGCGCCGGGGCGGCGGCCTCGGCCCTGCGCCACCTCGGTGCGACGCCGGACTGGTGACGTGGACGGGCGCGTCGCGGGCACGTCAGTCGCCCAGCGCCCGGCTCACCGTCGCCGCCGCCTGCCGTACGGCGGGGGCCAGCCGGTCGGGGCGGGCGGTCGTCGGGGCCGTCACGGACACGGCCGCCACCGCGCTGCTGTTCCGGAACACCGGGGCGGCGAGGGAGAGTTCACCCAGGCGGTACTCCTGGTGCGCCTGCGCCAGCCCGGTCGCGCGCACCCGGGCCAGCTGGGCACCGAGCGCGCCGGGGGCGGTGACGGTGTACGGGGTGTGGCGGACGGCGCCCGGGGGAGGGCCGGTCGCGGTACGGGTGCCGTGGGCGGCGACCCGGCCGGACGCGCCGCCGTTCTCGTGCCCGCCGCCGAACCCGGACCCGACGCCGTAGGCCAGCAGCACCTTGCCCGCCGCCGTGGCGTGCAGCGGCAGCCGTTCGCCGGTGACCAGGCAGAGGGCCGCGCCGTCGGCCGGGATCGTCACGTCGGCATGGCCGCCGGTGCGGGTGGACAGGGTGCGCAGGGCCGGCAGGGCCGTGGCCAGGAGTCCGCGGGGGCAGGGGGCGGCGGCGCCGAGGGTGCGGATACGGGTGCCGAGGCGGTAGGAGCCGTCGGCCGCCCGCTCCAGCCCGCCCCAGGCCACCAGTTCGCGCACCATGCGCAGCGCGGTCGGCACAGGCAGCCCCGTGCGGCGGGCGATGTCCGTCAGGCGCAGGGTGTCCGGCGCGTCCCCGAACGCGTCCAGCACGGAGAGGACCCGCCCGGCCACGCTCTCGGCCATACCGTTCCTCCGCGTCCGCAGCCCGTGTTCTCAATGGGTTTTCGCTCAGTGAAACCCGGGCGTTGGCGCCGTACGCCCCAGCCCGTCAGGGTCAACGCATGACTCTCGGCCTCTCTTCCGACCAGCTCCTGTCCACCACACGCGCCGTCCGCCACCGTCTCGACCTCAGCCGGCCGGTGCCGCGCCGGCTGCTGGAGGAATGCGTCGACCTGGCGGTCCAGGCGCCGACCGGACGCAACCGGCAGCGCTGGCACTTCGTCATCGTCACCGACCCGGCCCGGCGCGCCGCCCTGGCGGACGTGTGGCGGGCCGGTGTGAGCACGCCGGGCGCCAGTGAACCGCTGCCGGAACGGGATGTGCGGCGCGCGAGCGTGGCCCGGATGGACCGGGTCTACTCCGGCACCGCGCACCTCTACGAGCACCTCCACGAGGTCCCGGCGCTCGTCGTCCCGTGCGTGGAGGGCCGTACCGACGACGCACCCGTGCTGCGCCAGGCCGGCACCTGGGGGTCCATCCTGCCGGCCGTGTGGAGCTTCATGCTCGCCGCCCGCGCCCGGGGCCTGGGCACCTGCTGGACCACCGGGAACCTCGTGCACGAGCGGGAGTCGGCCCGGGTGCTGGGCATCCCGTACGAGGACGTCATGCAGGCCGCGCTCATCCCCGTCGCGTACACCCTCGGCACCGACTTCCGCCCGGCCAACCGCATTTCACGGGAGCGGGTGCTCCACTGGGAAGAGTTTTGAACATGTTCAATTCCAGGCGTACGCTGCCGTCATGAGCGACAGAGCCGCCCTGCTCAAGGGCATCCGCGTCTGGCTGGCCCTCTTCGTCGTGTGTCTCGTGCTCAGCGGGGCCACCGCCTTCCCGTTGGTGCACGAACTGCGCTGGACCGAGGGCGCGTTGCGCGCGCTGTCCGTGCCGGAGCACCTGCCGGGGCTGATGGCGTGGATCTCCCGGGTGCGGGAGGGACTGGACACCGTCGACGCCGACCAGCCCTTCGTCCTGTACGGCACCGACTGGCTCGCCTTCGCGCACCTCGTCATCGCGGTCGCGTTCTACGGCCCGTACCGCGACCCCGTCCGCAACATCTGGGTGGTCGAGTTCGGGATGATCGCCTGTGCCGGGATCATCCCGCTCGCCCTCGTCTGCGGACCGGTCCGCGGGATCCCCTTCTGGTGGAGCGTCATCGACATGTCGTTCGGGGTCTTCGGGGTGGTCCCGCTGTACGTCGTACGGAAGAGGATCAAGCGGCTGGAGGCGCTCGGCGCGGCGCCCGCGCTCCCGGCCGCCACCGCCGCGGGCTGAATCCGGTGTACGGCGAACGGCCCCGCTCCGGTCAGCGGTTGAACGCCGGGAACGCGAAGCGCTGGGCGACGGCCAGGCCGTCGCCCTTCGCGTCCGTGGAGTTGACCGAGTAGACCAGGGTGCGGGACAGGTCCGGGGTCGCGGCGATCACCGTCGCGTACCCGGGGCGCGAACCGGTCTTGCCCCAGATCACCTTGCCGTTCACCTCGAACCGCTCCAGCCCCGCGCCGTACCGCGCCCCGGGCACGTCCGGCAGCGTGAACATCTCCTTCAGCTCCGGCCGCGGCACCACCCGGCCGCGGAACACCCCGACCAACAGCCGCTCCAGATCGGCGGTCGTGGAGATCATGTCGCCGGCCGCGAACCGGTCGGACATGTTCCAGTCGGTCACGTCGACCAGCTTGCCGTCGATCCAGTCGTAACCCCGGTTGTGCGGGCCGTGGATCCGGGGGTCCGCGCCGACCGGGAAGGAGCTGTGCCGCATGCCGAGCGGCCGGAAGACCCGCACCTCGGCCTGGTGCGCGTACGAGTCGCCGGTCACCTTCTCGATGAGCATGCCGAGCACGGTGTAGTGGATGTTGCCGTAGGTCTGCCGAGTGCCCGGCGCGTACGCCGGACCCCCCGCCACGGCGTCCGCCACGACCTGCCGGGGCGTCAGCGTCTCGAAGCGGTGCGGGTACCCCTCTTCCACCGTGTCGCCGAGGGACGAACCCGGGCGCAGACCGCTGGTGTAGTTCAGCAACTGCCGCACGGTGACCGGCGCGAAGTCCTCGGTGAGCAGGCCCGGCAGATACCGCTGTACGGTCCCGTCAAGATCGATCCGGCCCTCCGCGGCCAGTTGCAGCACGATCGACGCGGTCACCACCTTCGTCACCGAACCGGCCCGGAAGCGCGCGTTCTCCAGGGCCGGCGCCCCGGTACGCACGTCCCGCACCCCGGCCGTCCCGCGCCAGGTCCCGTCGCCACCGACACGGAGCAGCGCGGCGGTGGCGTCGTGGTCGGGCAGCCCGGCGACGGCGGCGGCGAGGGCCTCGGTGTCGGGGCCGGTCGTGCCGGATGCCGGTGCGGCGGACGTCGAGGACGCGGATGCCAAGGGCGCGGTCGCGGCGAAGGCGGGGGCGGCCAGCGGGCCGGCGGCCACCGCGGTGACGAGGGCGGCGGCCAGGAGGACGGAACGGCTGGTGCGGGGCATGCGGGACTCCTTGAGGGGGCCGGACGTCGGACACCGGAAGACGGTGCGTGATCATCCTCCGGTGCCGGACCGGGGCCGCGGATCCTCACCGAGGAGGGCGTACGACCCTTGCTCGCCCCCGATCAACCAGCCGTCGTACTAGGGGAGTTGCCCGGGATCACCCCTACGGTCCGCCCCCGCGCGGGTGTAGTGCTCCTGCGCGGCCATCACCTCGTCGCCGTGCTCGAACGCCCAGGCGCCGAAGGCGTCGATCGGTGCGAGCAACGTGCGCCCCAGCGTGGTGAGTCCGTACTCCACGCGGGGTGGCGAGCCGCCGTAGGCCCGTCGTTCCACCAGGCCGTTGAACTCCAGCCGCCGCAGGGTCTCGGTCAGTACCTTCTGGCTGATCCCGCCGATGTGCTCGCGCAGGGCGACCGGCCGCCGCGGTCCGTCCCTGAGGGCCCACACCACCACCGAGTTCCAGGTGTTGGCGAGCAGGTCGAAGGCGAGCCGGGCCCGGCAGTCGGCGAGGAAGGCGTGGTCGTCGGTCACGTACCGAATGGTGCCCGAGCGGCTTCCTACTGTCCTGTCCGTAACCGACACACGCTGGGGAGGACGTTGTGCGCATAGGGATTCTCGGTACGGGCTCGATGGCCCGGGCGCTGGGCGGACAGTGGGAGCGGGCCGGGCACGAGGTGGTCGCGGCCGGCCGGTCGCGCGGCGACCTGCGGGCGGCGGCGGAGCACGGCACCGACGCGGTGCTGCTGGCCGTGCCGCACGCGGCGGCCGTGGACGTCGTCACAGGGCTCGAAGAGGCCCTGCGCGGACGGGTGCTGATCGACTGCACCAACCCCGTGGGCCCCGGCTTCGCCCTGCTCACGGCCGGCGGCCCGGCGGCGGCCGAGCGCATCGCCGCCGCCGCGCCCACCGCCCGCGTGGTCAAGGCGTTCAACATCTGCCACGAGAGCGTCTGGCGGCTGACCCCGCCCGTCTTCGCAGGCCGCCCGCTGGCGGTCCCGCTGTGCGGGGACGACGAGGCCGCGCTCACGGTCGTACGACGGCTCGTGCGTGACCTGGGCTGTGTGCCGCTGCTCGCCGGCGGACTGGACCGGTCCGGGCTGCTGGAGGCGACGGCCGCACTGCTGATCCGGCTGTGGGTGGCGGAGGGCGCCGACGCCCAGGCGATCGTGCCCCCGCTGGAGTTCTCCGGGGCCTAGGCATGTCACCGGCGTCACGGGACAGCACACCTGGCCCGCGGTACACCTAGCCCGTGGCGCGCAGGGCGTGCAGGACGTCGATCCGGTTCGTCGTGACCGAGTCGACGCCCAGGTCGAGCAGGCGGCTCATGGAGCGGCGGGTGTCCGGGGTCCAGACGGACAGCAGGAGACCGTCGTGGTGGACGCGGGCCGCCAGCTCCCGGCTCACCAGGGAGAAGCGGTAGTTGAGCCAGCGCGGGCGGATCTCGGCGAGCAGCGCGGGCCGGGGCGGCGCCAGGGTCGTCCAGGTCAGGGCGATCTCGGCGGCCGGGTCGGCGGCGCGGACGGCGAGCATCGCCTCGGCGTGCGCGCTGTAGTAGACCCGCTCCCCGGCCCCGCACTGCCGCACCACGTCCAGGGTCCGCGCGACCGTGCGGCGGCCGACCGGTCCGCACAGGTCCACCATCACCCTGCTGTCCCCGGTCACGGCCAGCGCCTGTGCCAGTGTCGGCACACCGCCCGCCGTGAGCCCGTCCAGCTCGTCGGCGGACAGCGCGGCGAGCGGCCGGTCGACCTCCCACAGCCGCCGCAGCGTGTCGTCGTGCAGCAGCACGGGGACGCCGTCCCGGGTGAGCCGTACGTCGACCTCGACGGCGTCCGCGCCCCGGTCGAGCGCGGACCGCAGTGAGTCGAGGGTGTTCTCGCGGAAACGGTAGGGGTCGCCGCGGTGGGCCACGGCGGTCAGCGTCTGCATGGCCCCCATTGTGGCCGGTGTCAGGAGGCCGGCCAGGCGGCGGTGTACGTGTCGATCTCGGCCGTGATCCGCGCCTTGCCCGCCGCGTCCAGGAAGGAGGCCTCCACGGCGTTCTTCGCCAGGTCGGCCAGGCCCCGCTCGTCCAGGTCCAGGAGCCGGGCGGCCACCGCGTACTCGTTGTTCAGGTCCGTACCGAACATCGGCGGGTCGTCGGAGTTGATCGTGACCAGCACCCCGGCCCGCGCGAACTCCTTGAGCGGGTGCTCCTCCAGCGTGCGGACCGCGCGGGTGGCGATGTTGGAGGTCGGGCACACCTCCAGCGGTACGCGGTGCTCGGCGAGGTGGGCGAGCAGCTTCGGGTCCCGCGCCGAGCTGGTGCCGTGCCCGATCCGCTCGGCGCGCAGCTCCGTCAGCGCGTCCCACACGGTCTCCGGGCCGGTCGTCTCCCCGGCGTGCGGGACGGAGCGCAGACCGGCCGCGATGGCCCGGTCGAAGTACGGCTTGAACTGCGGCCGGGGCACGCCGATCTCCGGCCCGCCGAGCCCGAACGACACCAGGCCCTCCGGGCGGAACCGGTCGTCGGTGGCCAGCCGCACCGTCTCCTCGGCCGACTCCAGACCGGCCTCACCGGGGATGTCGAAGCACCAGCGCAGTACGGTCCCGAACTCGGCCTCGGCGGCCTTCCGGGCGTCCTCGATCGCGTCCATGAACGCCCGCGCGTCGATGCCGCGCCGGGTGGAGGAGAACGGGGTGATGGTCAGCTCGGCGTACCGCACCTGCTGCCGGGCCATGTCACGGGCCACCTCGTAGGTGAGCAGCCGGACGTCCTCCGGGGTGCGGATGAGGTCCACGACCGACAGGTACACCTCGATGAAGTGCGCGAAGTCGGTGAAGGTGAAGTAGTCGGCCAGGGCCTCGGGGTCGCTGGGGACCTTGGAGTCGGGGTGGCGGGCGGCCAGTTCGGAGACGATGCGGGGGGAGGCGGAGCCGACGTGATGGACGTGCAGTTCCGCCTTGGGCAGTCCGGCGATGAAGGCGCGCAGATCGCGGTCGGCGGTGCCGGTGGCGGGTACGGAGCTGTCGGTCAAGGGGTCCTCCCCGGGACGGGCGCCCGCGGCACGTGGTCCAGGGCACGTCGTGCGGCGGACGTGGTCCGTGGTGCGGGCGCGATGATCGGCTGATCGGGTTGCGGCGCATCATCGTAGGCCCCGGGCCGCGGTGGCCGACGCTGCCCGTAGCATGACGGGACGTCCAGCTGAGGGGTGTGCCGACCATGTCCGACGAGGTGCCGCAGTCCACGCCGGCGGAGCAGAGCGCCGGGCACCACTCCGCGATACCCCGGGTCTCCTTCGACAAGGAACCGGAGCGCACGGCACCGGCGGCCCGGGGAGCGGATGAGGAAGGGGTCCAGGACGCCGTTCCCGCCCCAGGCTCCGTCCACGACCAGCGGACGGTGACATCACTGCCGGCGTTCCCGCAGCCGGCCGCACCCGTCGACGCCGCACCCGCGCCCTGGGCCGGCCCAGCCGGGGACTCCGCCTCCACAGCCCCGGCGCCCCGGCCGAACCCCTTCGCCCCACCGTCCGCGACGCCCCAGCCCGACCCGTTCGCGCCGTCGTCTCCGGCACCCCAGCCCGACCCGTTCGCGCCGCCGTCCGCTGCCTCGCAGCCGAACGGGTTCGCATCTCCGGCTGTCGGCGCGCAGTCGACCCCGTTCGCGCCTCCGGCTGCCGGCGTGGAGTCGAACCCCTTCGCGCCCCCGGCTGCCGCCTCGGAGTCGAACCCCTTCGCGCCTCCGGCCCCCGCGCCGCGGCCGAACCCCTACACGCCCCCGGCGAACCCCTTCGCCCCGCCGGCGTCCTCCGCCGGCCCGCACGGGGGAGCGGAGCCGGTGCCGCCGCCTCCCATCGCCCCTGACGGCCCCGGCCAGGTGCCGTACGGCTATCCGGGCGCGGCGCCGGCGTACGGCTACCCCGGCACCGCACCCGCGTACGGCTACCCGGGCCCGCAGCAGGCCCCGTACGGCGGTGTCGCCCCCTACCCCGCCGCCCAGGGCTACGCCTGGCCCGGGATGCAGCCGCCCCCGAGCAACGGCATGGGTACGGCCTCGCTGGTGCTGGGGATCATCTCCGCGGTCGGTTTCATCCTGTGGCCGATCGCCCTGGTGCTGGGCATCCTGGCCCTGATCTTCGGCGCGCTGGGCCGGGGCAAGGCCAACCAGGGAGAGGCGACGAACCCGGGCGTGGCTCTGGCCGGCATCATCTGCGGCGCCGCCGGGATCGTCCTGGTGCTGGGCCTGTTCGCCCTGCTCATCGCGACGAACACCTGACAGGCCGGCCGGCCTGTTCTGGTCCGCGTGCCCGATCCCGATCCGGCCGGCCCGCCTGATAGCCGACCTACCGAAACCAGCCCGGAACCCCCGACCCACAGAAACCGGCCCGGCGCCCCCAACCCACCGAAACCAGCCACCCCGCCACCGCCAGCGGACCGCCAACCGCCGAAA
>NZ_JBIRJA010000014.1:166559-228738 GCF_044329325.1 Streptomyces sp. NPDC017676
CCGCCCGGCACCACCCGAGACCACCCCGGCGGCCGCCCCGGCACCACCCGGCAGCCACCCCGCCACCGCCAGCGGACCGCCAACCGCCGAAACCGCCCGGCACCACCCGAGACCACCCCGGCGGCCGCCCCGGCACCACCCGGCAGCCACCCCGCCACCGCCAGCGGACCGCCAACCGCCGAAACCGTCCGGCACCACCCGAGACCACCCCGGCAGCCGCCCCGGCACCACCCGGCAGCCACCCCGCCACCGCCAGCGGACCGCCAACCGCCGAAACCACCCGGCACCACCCGAGACCACCCCGGTACCCGCCCCGGCACCACCCGGCAGCCGCCCCGGCACCCCCCCCCGCCGAAGCGCCGCAGGCCTACGCTCCCGCGCCCGCCAGTCGCTCCCGGGCTTCCATCAGTGCGAAGCCCAGGAGGTTCAGGCCCCGCCAGCGCTCGGGGTCGGAGGCGGCCTCGTCGTCCGCTGCCAGGCCGATGCCCCATATCCGGTCCATGGGGCTCGCCTCCACCAGCACCCGCTCCCCGGTCCCCAGCAGGAACATGCCGAGGTCGTCATCAGCGGCGAACTTGTGCACGCTGCCCTCGACCACCAGCCGGAAGCGTTCCCGCGCCCACACCGCGTCGTCGAAGCCCCGGACCAGCCGGCCCACCTTCTTCGCCTCGGCGGGGTGCTCCACGGCCAGCACCCGGCGCTCGGCCTCGGCGTCCCCGAACAGCCGGGCCTTGCCCGCCATCATCCAGTGCTCGGCCGTCGCGTACCGCACGCCGTCCACCACGAACGGCGACGGCCACCACTGGCTCAGACAGCTCGCGCCGATCCGGCCGTCCGGCCGCGGCCGGTGTCCCCAGAAGTGCAGATACCTGATCCGGGACCCCGCCCGGACCTCCTTGATCAGGGCGTCCACCCCGTCGATCTTCCCCATGCACGCGAGTGTGGCACGCACCACTGACACTCCGTCCGCCCTTTTCCACCCCGACTCGACACCTGGTCGACAGATTCCGTCGCGTAACCAAAAGGCAACAACGGAATCACTTGTTGGCGTCCGCCCCCTCTGTCAGGATCGGCACTCAAATCGAGCTGGAGCCACGCCCCCCGCCCCTCGGGACGGGCGCACGGCGGAGGAGAGCGACATGCACAACCCGGGCACCGCCACCCCGGAACGATTCCCCGCACAGGACCGCCTCGCGGACGGCGCGCAGTTCATCGCGGGCCGGCCCGCCCACGGCACCTCGGGCCGCACCCACTCCGTGGTCGACCCGGCCACCGGCACCGAGGTGTACACGTACGAGCTGGCCGGTACCGACGACGTCGACGCGGCCGTCGCCGCCGCGCGCGCCGCCTTCCCGGGCTGGGCCGGCGCCACTCCGGGCGAGCGCTCGGACGCCCTGCACCGGTTCGCCGCCGTGCTCGCCGACCGCGCCGAGGAGTTCGCCCGCGCGGAGTCCCTCCAGTGCGGCAAGCCGCTCAAGCTCACCCGCGAGTTCGACGTGCCGGGGACCATCGACAACACCGCGTTCTTCGCGGGCGCCGCCCGGCATCTGCAGGGGCAGTCCGCCGGTGAGTACTCCGGGGACCACACGTCGTACGTCCGGCGCGAGCCCATCGGTGTCGTCGGCTCCATCGCACCCTGGAACTACCCGCTCCAGATGGCCGCCTGGAAGATCCTCCCGGCGATCGCCGCGGGCAACACCATCGTGCTGAAGCCCGCCGAGCTGACCCCGCTGACCTCGCTGCTGTTCGCGCGGGCCGCCACGGACGCCGGCATCCCGGACGGCGTGGTCAACATCGTCACCGGGACCGGCAAGGAGGCCGGTGAGCACCTCGTCGGGCACCCCGACGTGGCCATGACCTCCTTCACCGGTTCCACCGCCGTCGGCAAGCGCGTCGCCGAGATCGCCACCGCCACCGTCAAGCGGCTCCACCTGGAACTGGGCGGCAAGGCGCCCTTCGTCGTCTTCGACGACGCCGACCTGGAGGCCGCCGTGCACGGCGCGGTCGCCGGCGCGCTCATCAACACCGGACAGGACTGCACGGCCGCAACGCGCGCGTACGTGCAGCGCCCGCTGTACGAGGCGTTCGTGGAGCGGACCGCCGCGCTGATGGAGACCGTGCGGCTGGGCGACCCGTTCGCGCCCGGCACCGACCTCGGACCGCTGATCTCGCACGTCCAGCGCGACCGGGTCGCCGGTTTCGTGGACCGCGCGCGGGGCTACGCGCGCGTGGTGACCGGCGGCGAGGCCCCCGCGGGCGATCTGAAGGACGGCGCCTACTACCGGCCCACGCTGATCGCCGGCGCGGCCCAGGACAGCGAGATCGTCCAGTCGGAGATCTTCGGCCCGGTACTGGTCGTACTGCCGTTCGACAGTGATGATGAGGGCATCCGGCTGGCCAACGACACCCCGTACGGCCTCGCCGCCTCCGCGTGGAGCGGCAACGTCTACCGCGCGAACCGGGCCACCCGCGAGATCAAGGCGGGCTGCGTCTGGATCAACGACCACATCCCGATCATCAGCGAGATGCCGCACGGCGGCTACAAGGCCTCCGGCTTCGGCAAGGACATGTCGGCGTACTCCTTCGAGGAATACACGCAGGTCAAGCACGTAATGTTCGACAACACCGCGGTCGCCAGGAAGGACTGGCACCGCACGATCTTCGGGGACCGCTAGCGACGACCCGGCCACCGACCAGGCCGATCCTCCGAAAGGGCACCACGCGCATGGAGCAGTACGAGCCCGACCGCCTCACCCCGCCCCAAGTGGCCGCCATGCGGCGCAGCCTTCGCAACGGCAGGGCCGCCCTGACCCGCCGGTCGCTGCTGCGGGCGTCCGCGGGCGGCGCGCTCGCCGCCGGCGGCCTCGGGGCGCTGAGCGGCTGCGGAATCCCCGCCGCGGGCAAGACCCAGGGCGGCACCTCCTCCCAGGACCACTCCGCCCAGGAGAAGGTGGTGAACTTCTCCAACTGGACCGAGTACATCGACGTCGACGACAGCGGCAAGCACCACCCCACCCTGGAGACCTTCCGCCGGCGGACCGGGATCACGGTCAACTACACCGAGGACATCAACGACAACAACGAGTTCTTCGGCAAGATCAAGCCGCAGCTCGCCGCGGGACAGGACACCGGCCGGGACATCCTCGTCCTCACCGACTGGCTGGCCGCCCGGCTGATCCGCCTGGGCTGGGTGCAGAAGCTCGACCCGTCGAACCTCCCGCACGCGTACACCAACCTCTCGCCCCAGTTCCGCAACCCCGACTGGGACCCCGGGCGGGCGTACTCGTACCCCTGGCAGGGCATCTCCACCGTGATCGCCTACAACAAGAAGGCGCTCGACGGCATCGAGGTGAAGTCGGTCTCCGACCTGCTCGACAACCCCAGGCTCAAAGGGCGCGTGGGCTTCCTGTCGGAGATGCGGGACTCCGTCGGCATGACCCTGCTCGACATGGGCAAGGACCCGGCGAAGTTCACCGACGACGACTTCGACGCGGCGATCGCCCGCCTCCAGAAGGCCGTCGACAAGGGCCAGATCCGCCGCTTCACCGGCAACGACTACACCTCCGACCTGACCAAGGGCGACTTCGCGGCCTGCGTCGCCTGGGCCGGGGACGTCGTCCAGCTCAAGGCGGACAGCCCGGACGTCGACTTCGTCATCCCCGACAGCGGCTACATGACGTCGACCGACAACATGTGCGTCCCCAACAAGGCGCGGCACAAGACGAACGCCGAACGGCTCATGGACTTCTACTACGAGCCCGAGCAGGCCGCCGCGCTCGCCGCCTACATCAACTACGTGACGCCGGTCGACGGGGTGAAGCCGTACCTTGCGAAGATCGACAAGGACGCGGCGGACAACCCGCTGATCGTCCCCGACAAGGCCATGCAGGCGAAGTCCCACGCCTTCCGCTCCCTGAGCCAGAAGGAAGAGACGGCCTACGAAGAGAAGTTCGCGAAGCTCACAGGGGCGTGACGACCATGACGACAGACAACAGCGGCGACGTCCGCCTCTCCGGTATCAGCAAGACCTACGACAACGGCTTCACCGCCGTCCAGCCGCTCGACCTGACCGTGCCGCAGGGCTCCTTCTTCGCCCTGCTCGGCGCCTCCGGCTGCGGCAAGACCACCACCCTGCGCATGATCGCCGGCCTGGAGGAGCCCACGACGGGCACGGTCCGGCTCGGCGACCAGGACGTCACCCACCTGCCGCCGTACAGACGGCCGGTGAACACGGTCTTCCAGTCCTACGCCCTCTTCCCGCACCTCGACATCTTCGAGAACGTCGCCTTCGGTCTGCGCCGGCGCGGCATCAAGAGCGTGAAGAAGCAGGTGGAGGACATGCTGGAGCTGGTCCAGCTCGGCGAGCAGGCGCGCAAGAAGCCGCACCAGCTCTCCGGCGGCCAGCAGCAGCGCGTCGCCGTGGCCCGCGCGCTGATCAACCACCCCAAGGTGCTCCTGCTGGACGAGCCGCTCGGCGCCCTGGACCTGAAGCTGCGCCGCCAGATGCAGCTGGAGCTCAAGCGCATCCAGACCGAGGTCGGCATCACCTTCATCCATGTCACGCACGACCAGGAGGAGGCCATGACCATGGCCGACACGGTCGCCGTGATGAACGGCGGCCGGGTCGAGCAGCTCGGCTCGCCGGCCGACCTGTACGAGAACCCGCAGAGCACCTTCGTCGCGAACTTCCTAGGCACCTCCAACCTCATCGAGGCCGAGGTCGACACGAAGAACGGCGACGACATCGTGCTGAAGGCGGGCGGCGGCAAGCTGGTGCTGCCCGAGGCGCGGTGTTCCGCCCCGACGACGGCCGGCGGCAAGGTGCTGGTCGGCATCCGCCCGGAGAAGATCTCGCTCACGCACGCCGACGACGCGGGGGAGATCCCCGAGGGCCGCAACCGCCTCACCGGCAAGATCGCCGACGCGAGCTTCATCGGCGTCTCCACGCAGTACGTGATCGACAGCCCGGTCTGCGACGAGCTGGCGGTGTACGTGCAGAACGTCGAGCGGGACGGCCGGCTCGTCCCCGGCGCCGACGTGGTCCTGCACTGGAGTCCGGCGCACACCTTCGGGCTGGACGCCGCCCAGGACATCGACGCGGGCACCGAGGAAGAGGTCGCCGCCTGATGTCGACCCTCACCGAGGCGCCCCCGCCCCTCGCCCCCGCCACCCCGGAGAAGAAGCCCCCGCGCAGGCGCGGCCGGTTCACCCCGTACTGGCTGCTGCTGCCCGGCATGCTGTGGCTGATCGTCTTCTTCGCGCTGCCGATGCTCTACCAGGCGTCCACCTCCGTGCAGCAGGGCTCCCTGGAGGAGGGCTACAAGGTCACCTGGCACTTCGCGACCTACTGGGACGCCCTGTCCGCGTACTGGCCGCAGTTCCTGCGGTCCGTCTTCTACGCCGCCGCCGCGACCGTGCTGTGCCTGCTGCTCGGCTACCCGCTGGCCTATCTCATCGCCTTCCGCGCGGGCCGCTGGCGCAACCTGATCATGATCCTGGTGATCGCGCCGTTCTTCACCAGCTTCCTGATCCGCACGCTGGCCTGGAAGACGATCCTCGCGGACAACGGCGTGGTCGTGCACACCCTGAACTCGCTGCACGTCCTGGACCTCACCAACTGGCTCGGCTGGACGGCCGGCGACCGGGTCCTGGCCACTCCGCTCGCGGTCGTGTGCGGTCTGACGTACAACTTCCTGCCGTTCATGATCCTGCCGCTGTACACCTCGTTGGAGCGGATCGACGGCCGGCTGCACGAGGCGGCCGGCGACCTGTACGCCAAGCCGTGGACCACCTTCCGCAAGGTCACCTTCCCGCTGTCCATGCCGGGCGTGGTCTCCGGGACACTGCTGACCTTCATCCCGGCGGCCGGTGACTACGTCAACGCCGAACTCCTCGGCTCCACCGACACCCGCATGATCGGCAACGTCATCCAGACGCAGTTCCTGCGCATCCTGGACTATCCGACGGCCGCCGCCCTCTCCTTCATCCTCATGGCCGCGATCCTTGCCATGGTCACGCTCTACATCCGCCGCTCCGGGACGGAGGATCTGGTCTAAATGCCCTTCGTCACCTGGCTCAAGCGCCATCTCGTCGTCATCGCCGGACTGCTGACGCTCGCCTATCTCCTGCTGCCGAACGTCATCGTCACGGTGTTCTCCTTCAACAAACCGAAGGGGCGCTTCAACTACGAATGGCAGCGGTTCTCCACGGACGCCTGGAAGGACCCCTGCGGTGTCGCCGACATGTGCGGCTCGCTGTCCCTCAGCCTCCAGATCGCCGTGTGGGCGACGGTCGGTGCCACGGTCCTCGGCACGATGATCTCCTTCGCGCTGGTCCGCTACCGCTTCCGCGCGCGCGGCGCCGTCAACTCGCTGATCTTCCTGCCGATGGCGATGCCCGAGGTCGTCATGGCCGCCTCGCTGCTCACCCTGTTCCTCAACATGGGTGCCCAGCTCGGCTTCTGGACGATCCTCATCGCCCACATCATGTTCTGCCTGAGCTTCGTCGTCACGGCGGTCAAGGCGCGCGTGATGTCGATGGACCCGCGCTTGGAGGAGGCCGCCCGGGACCTGTACGCCGGTCCCGTGCAGACCTTCCTGCGGGTCACCCTGCCCATCGCGGCCCCCGGAATCGCCGCGGGCGCGCTGCTGTCGTTCGCCCTCTCCTTCGACGATTTCATCATCACCAACTTCAACGCCGGTTCGACCGTCACCTTCCCCATGTTCGTGTGGGGCTCGGCCCAGCGTGGAACGCCCGTCCAGATCAATGTGATCGGTACGGCCATGTTCCTGGTCGCCGTCCTCTTCGTGCTGACGTCGATGGTCGTCGGCAATCGCCGGAACAAGCAAAAGGCATAAGCCCTTTCCCGGAACATCCTCTGTAGGGAGTTGAAATCATGGCCCCGAGCGCCATGAGCCGTGGCAAAGACAACTGGATCGCCTCTCTCTCCGAAGCCCAGCCGGTCCCGTACTGGCTGGAAGACCCCGGCAAGCCACCCGCCGAGCCCGCCCTCACCGGCACCGAGACCTGTGACCTGCTGGTCGTCGGCGGCGGCTACAGCGGGCTGTGGACCGCGCTGAACGCCAAGGAGCGCGACCCGCGGCGCGATGTGGTGCTGCTGGAAGGCCGCGAGGTGGGCTGGGCCGCCTCGGGCCGCAACGGCGGTTTCTGCGCCGCCTCCCTCACGCACGGCCTGCCCAACGGCCTGGCCCGCTGGCCCGGCGAGATCCACAGACTGGAGGAACTGGGCCGGCGCAACCTCGACGGGATCGAGGCGGCGATCGCCCGGCACGGCATCGACTGCGACTTCGAACGCACCGGCGAGATCGACGTCGCGACCGAGACCTACCAGGCCCGGGAACTGCGCGACTGGCACCGGGAGCTGAAGGAGAAGGGGCTCGCGGACGGCATCGAGTTCCTGGACGCCGACGCCGTGCGCGAGCAGGTGAACTCACCCACCTTCGAGGCCGGCCTGTGGGACCGCCGGGGCGTGGCCATGCTCCACCCGGCCAAGCTGGCGTGGGGCCTGAAGAAGGCCTGCCTGAAGCTCGGGGTGCGGGTGTACGAGCACACACCCGCCCTGACCCTGAAGAGCTACGGGGCCGGGATGGCCGTACGCACCCCGTACGGAGCCGTCCGCGCCCGCAGGGTCGCGCTCGGCACCAACATCTTCCCGAGCCTGCTGCGCCGCGTGCGGTCGTACACCGTCCCGGTCTACGACTACGCCCTGATGACCGAGCCGCTGACCGAGGAGCAGCTCGCCTCGATCGGCTGGAAGAACAGACAGGGCCTGGGGGACTCGGCGAACCAGTTCCACTACTTCCGGCTGTCCGCCGACAACCGCGTCCTGTGGGGCGGCTACGACGCGATCTACCCCTACGGCGGCCGGGTCCGCGCCGAGTACGACGACCGGCCCGAGACGTACGCCAAGCTCGCGGGCCACTTCTTCACGTGCTTCCCGCAGCTGGAGGGCGTCCGCTTCACCCACGCCTGGGGCGGCGCGATCGACACCTGCTCCCGCTTCTCGGCGTTCTTCGGCACCGGCCACCAGGGCCGCGTGGCCTACGCGGCGGGCTACACCGGTCTCGGCGTCGGCGCGACCCGGTTCGGCGCGGACGTGATGCTCGACCTGCTGGACGGGGAGCGCACCGAGCGGACCGAACTGGAGATGGTCCGCAAGAAGCCGCTGCCGTTCCCGCCGGAGCCCTTCGCCTGGACGGGCATCGCCCTCACCAAGTGGTCCCTGGCCCGCGCGGACGCCCACGGGGGCCGCCGGAACCTGTGGCTGCGGACGATGGACCGGCTGGGACTGGGCTTCGACAGTTAGTCACGGGCTGACCCGGATCGCCGCAACAAGTCGCCCGAACCCGCGTAATGCTCCCCGGAGACCTCCCTCTCCCTCGTGACGCGACCGCGTCCACGAGAGAGAGGGAGGTCTCCTCATGACTGGGGCGAAGACGGCGGTCGAATGGCTGGCATCCGTCGCACCGGACCCCGAGGCCTGTCGCTGGGAGTGGGAACGCAACCCCCTCGGGGTCGCGCTGCTGCCCGCCGGCAAGGCGTGGGACGTCCTGATCCTGCCGGGTGCCCTCGGCTATCCGACCCTCGACGTGCTCACCCGGATCCTCGACCAGGTCGGCCCCGTGCTCGTCGACTTCGACGACGACCGGGTCGGGTTCCTCGTGCCCCCGGGCACCGCGGCCCGCTGGCTCGGCACCGGGATCAGGGCCGCCGGGGCCGGCACCTGGATCGTCGTGCCGTATCCGGGCCGGGCGACCCGGGGCGTGCGCTGGCTGGTGCCGCCGGACGGCTCGGGCACGCTGACCGACCCGGCGCTGCTGGAACTGGCGATGCACGAGGCGGCGGCGGGGGCGGCACGGGAGAGGCGCGAGAACGGGTAGCGCCCCGACACCTTGACAACCGGATTGGTCTGGACCAAGTTGTGTGCGCTCCGCCCCTCCAACTCCCCGGCACCCGGAGGCCCTTGTGGACCGCGCCAGACGCCCCAGATCCGCCCTCGCCGCGCTCACGGCCGCACTGCTGGCCCTGCCCGGCATCACCGCGCTCTCGTCGGCCGCCCACGCGGCCGACGCGGACGTCGTGGTCAACGGCGGCTTCGAGTCCGGCCTCACCGGCTGGACCTGCACCGCCGGTACGACCGTCAGCTCACCCGTGCACAGCGGAAACGCGGCGCTCCAGGCCACCCCGGCCGGCAGCGACAACGCCCAGTGCTCCCAGACGGTGACCGTCCAGCCGAACGCGCAGTACACCCTGTCCGGTTACGTCCGCGGCTCCTACGTCTACCTCGGCGCGAACGGCACCGGCACCACCGACGTCTCCACCTGGACCCAGTCCGCCCCCGACTGGCAGAAGCTGAGCACCACCTTCCGCACCGGGGCCGCCACCACCAAGGTCACGATCTACACCCACGGCTGGTACGGCACCGGCGCCTACAACGCCGACGACCTCACCCTCGTCGGCCCCGGCGGCAGCGGCACCACACAGCCTCCCGCCGCCCCGGCCGGCCTGAGAACCACCACCGTGACCTCGTCCTCGGTCGGTCTGTCCTGGTCCGCGGTGACCGGCGCGACCGGCTACGCGGTCTACCGCGACGGCACCAAGGTCCAGACCGTGACCGGCACCTCGGCCACCGTCTCCGGCCTCACGGCCTCGACGGCGTACAGCTTCCAGGTCAGCGCGGTGAACGACGCCGGCGAGTCCGCGAAATCGGCGGTCGTGACCGCGACGACCAGCCCCGGCGGCGGTGGCGGCGGATCGTCCGACCTGCCCGCCCACGCCCTCGTCGGCTACCTGCACGCCAGCTTCGCCAACGGCGCCGGCTACACCCGCCTCGCCGACGTCCCCGACAGCTGGGACGTCATCGACCTGGCCTTCGGCGAGCCCACCTCGGTCACCTCCGGGGACATCCGCTTCAACCGCTGCCCGGTCACCGAGTGCCCGAACGTGGAGAGCGACGCCGACTTCAAGGCGGCCGTCAAGGCCAAGCAGGCCGCCGGCAAGAAGGTCCTGATCTCGATCGGCGGCCAGAACGGCCAGGTCCAGCTCACCACGACCGCGGCCCGCGACACCTTCGTCTCCTCCGTCTCGAAGATCATCGACACCTACGGCCTCGACGGCCTGGACATCGACTTCGAGGGCCACTCGCTGTCCCTGAACGCGAACGACACGGACTTCAGGAACCCGACCACCCCCGTGATCGTGAACCTCATCTCGGCGCTGAAGACCCTGAAGGCCAAGTACGGCGCGAAGTTCGTGCTCACGATGGCCCCGGAGACCTTCTTCGTGCAGAACGGCTACCAGTACTACGGCACCGGCAAGTGGGGCGGCCAGGACCCCCGCTGCGGCGCCTACCTCCCGGTCATCCACGCCCTCCGCGACGACCTCACGCTCCTGCACGTCCAGGACTACAACTCCGGCCCGATCATGGGCCTGGACAACCAGTACCACTCCATGGGCGGCGCCGACTTCCACATCGCCATGACCGACATGCTCCTCACCGGCTTCCCGGTCGCCGGCGACCCGAACAACGTCTTCCCGCCGCTGCGCCCCGACCAGGTCGCGATCGGCATGCCCGCCTCGACCAACGCGGGCAACGGCTACGTCTCCCCGTCCGAGGTCACCAAGACCCTGGACTGCCTGACGAAGAGGACGAACTGCGGCTCGTACGCCACCCACGGGACCTGGCCCGCGCTGCGGGGCCTGATGACGTGGTCGGTGAACTGGGACCGCTACGCGAACTGGGAGTTCCAGAAGAACTTCGACGCGTACTTCGGCTGAGCACGAGGGACAGGGCGGCCAGCAGCACCGTGCTCAGGCACCAGCTGGCCACCACGTCCAGCGGCCAGTGCCAGCCGTGGCGGACCAGGCCGTACGACACCCCGAGGACGAGGGCCGCACACCCCGCGACCAGGACCCGGCGGGCCGCGGGGGAGCGGAGCCAGGGCAGGAGGAGCAGGGTCGCCGAACCGTACGCGACCGCGGCCGTCGCCGTGTGACCGGACGGGAAGTAGCCGGTCCCCGGGGGCACCACCGGTGTCCCCGGCCGGGCCGTCCACTCCTTCAGCGGGACGACGACCGCCGGGACCAGCGCCATCAGCACGGCCGCGGCGAGCGGTGGCAGCCACCACCGCCCGGCACCGGCGGCCCGGCCCCGCCAGGCCACGTACCCGAGGGCCACGGCGAGCGCGGGGAGGGCGACCTGGACGTTGCCGAGGTCGGACAGCAGCTGGGAGAACCGGTCCGGGTGGACGAGGGCCCGGCTGGCGTCCGCGTCCAGCCGGAGCAGCGGCCCGTCGGCGACGACCTGCCAGGTGACGAGGGCGAAGGCGAACGCCGGGAGGACCAGGAGCAGCATGAGCCCAGCTTGGCAGACGGTCGCGGGGAAGGAGGTCGGCCGCCCCGGAACAGGGGGGGTGGTTCCGAGGCGGCCGTCCGGACCGGAACGTCGCGCGCCCCGGGGGGTTTGGGGCGGCGACCGTCCGATCGGTGAGGAGATCCCGGAGCCGTCAGGCGCCGGTTGTGTGCGCGAGGGCACGACCAGGTCGAAGCTGGGGAGGCCCCGGCCCGGTGTCCGCCCGCGGTCCCCCGCGGGCGGGTGTATCTCTCATCTGAGGAGAACCTACGGCAGGCGGCGGCGCTTTGGCAGACGGAATCCGCTCCCGTCATCCACCCCGCACACCTTCTTCACACGGCCTGCCGCAGGCGCCGTCAGAGGTGCGGACCCGGTGCTCAGATGCGCGGGCTCAGATGCGGGCGAACCCCTGCTCGATGATGTCGAGGCCCTCGTTCAGCAGGTCCTCGCCGATGACGAGCGGCGGCAGGAAGCGGAGCACGTTGCCGTAGGTGCCGCAGGTCAGGACCAGCAGGCCCTCGGCGTGGCAGGCCTTGGCGAGCGCCGCGGTGGCCTCCGGGTTCGGCTCCTTGGTGGCGCGGTCCTTCACCAGCTCGATCGCGATCATGGCACCACGTCCGCGCACGTCACCGATGATGTCGAACTTCTCGGCCATGGCGGTGAGGCGACCCTTCATGATCTCCTCGATGCGCTTGGCCTTGCCGTTGAGGTCCAGCTCCTTCATCGTCTCGATGGCGCCGAGCGCACCGGCGCACGCGACCGGGTTGCCGCCGTACGTACCACCGAGCCCACCGGCGTGCGCGGCGTCCATGATCTCCGCGCGGCCGGTCACGGCGGCGAGCGGCAGACCGCCGGCGATGCCCTTGGCGGTGGTGATCAGGTCCGGGACGATGCCCTCGTCCTCGCACGCGAACCACTGCCCGGTCCGGCAGAAGCCGGACTGGATCTCGTCGGCGACGAAGACGATGCCGTTGTCGGCGGCGAACTGGCGGATGGCCGGCAGGAAGCCCTTGGCGGGCTCGATGAAGCCGCCCTCGCCGAGGACCGGCTCGATGATGATCGCGGCGACGTTGTCCGGGCCGACCTGCTTGGTGATCTGGTCGATGGCCTGCGCGGCGGCCTCCGGGCCGGCGTTCTCCGGGCCGGTCGGCCAGCGGTACGCGTAGGCGACGGGCACGCGGTACACCTCGGGCGCGAACGGCCCGAACCCGTGCTTGTACGGCATGTTCTTCGCCGTCAGCGCCATCGTGAGGTTGGTCCGCCCGTGGTACCCGTGGTCGAACACCACCACGGCCTGCCGCTTGGTGTACGCACGCGCGATCTTGACGGCGTTCTCGACGGCCTCGGCGCCGGAGTTGAACAGCGCGGACTTCTTGGCGTGGTCACCCGGGGTCAGCTCGGCGAGCGCCTCCGCGACCTCCACGTAGCCCTCGTACGGGGTGACCATGAAACAGGTGTGGGTGAAGTCGGCGAGCTGGGCGCTCGCGCGGCGCACCACGGCCTCGGCGGAGGCGCCGACGCTCGTCACGGCGATGCCGGAACCGAAGTCGATCAGCCGGTTGCCGTCGACGTCCTCGATGATCCCGCCGCCCGCGCGCGCGGTGAACACGGGCAGCACGGAGCCCACGCCCTGGGCGACCGCGGCGGTACGGCGGGCCTGCAGCTCCTGCGACTTCGGGCCGGGGATGGCGGTGACGACGCGGCGCTCCTGCGGAAGTGCGGTCATGGGGGCTCCCTGATGATCTTGCGTACCGGGCGGTCCCGGGCGGTTCCGGGCGGTGCGTTTTCGGACGCATACCTTCTTTTCTCGCAGGCTAAGACCGGTTCCGGAAGGTGGGCATGCTCCATGTGGGCGTTGTCGGCGATCCCCGTTGTCCGCCGTGGACATAGCCCGGCCGGGCGGGTACGGCTCCTTACGGCCACGTAAGCGGTGAACTCCCCCTGCCGGGGCGTTAGATTGACTCGCTGACGACGGACGGAACGGCTGGTCAGGGGGCAAGGTCGATGGACAGCGACGCGCCGCGCGACACCCGCGGCACCCACGCGAACCCGCTACCGCGGCCTATGGCGGCGCCAGAGGGGGTGGGGGTACCGCCGATGCCGCCCGGGGTACCGCCGATGCCCGACGGGTCGGCCTTCCTGACGTGGTTGCGCGCTCCCAGGCCGCAGGCGGCCCCGGGAATCTGGCGATTCCGCTATCGGCCACGGCCGGAGGTCGAACCGAAGGAGACACCCACGCGGCAATTGCTCGGTGGGGCCGTGATCGCCCTCTTGTGCGGGTGGCTGCTGTGCTCTCTGTTGTGGAACGGCTACCTCGGCGGCTTCTGGCAATGGCCGTGGTACGTGCTCGCGCCGGATTCCTGGGTGAAGGGCGAAGCCGGCCAAGTGGGCGGGGCCGCATCGTGGCTGTACACGTGGTTGGTCTTCGGTGCGATCTTCGCGTTGTTCGGAAAGATCGGGCACTGGGGTGAGCTCTGGCGCCGCTACGGTGCTCCCCTCCTGCGCGCCGCTGTGCCCGCACTGCGTTCGGCCGTGCCTGCCGGTCGCGGCACCATTCCCACCGCCGACGCACCACCCACCCCCGAACAAGACCCCGCCGAATGGCCCCAGCTGCGGCAGGCCGGGGCTCATGAGGCTGCTGCGCGGCTTGCCGGTGAGGCGAAGGCCGGGCTCATGCGGGATGTGGATCACGCGCGGATCAGCAGGGCCTGGCAGGGCGTGCGGTCCGGCCGGCACAGCCTGGCCGGCTTCACCGGCGCCGTACTGAAGGACGGCGCCGCCGCCTGCCCGCACCCCTCGGGCGAGCGCGACCTGCCCGCCCGGCACGCCCGCCACGACCTGCTCACCGGACAGGTCCGGCTCGGCACCACCGCCGACGACCCCCGCAACCCCTACCACTACCGCGGCGCGGGCCTCGCCCTCGGCCCCGATCTGCTCGGCACCTCCCTGCTCGCCGTCGGCCCGGCAGGTTCCGGGAAGACCGGTACCGTGGTGCGTCCGCTCGCCGAGTCCCTGTGCCTGCACGCCCTGGCCGGCCGGGCGTCGGTCGTGGTGGTCGGCGCGGCGGGCGCCGGGCTCGGCCCGGCCGAGTCCTACGACGTCGTCGTCCGCGTCGGCCACCCGGAATCCGTGTACGACCTCGACCTCTACGGCGGCACCACCGATCCCGACGAGGCCGCCGCCATACTCGCCGAGGCCCTCGTCGGTGACCTCGCGGACCCGCACCCCGGCAGCGACAGCCGCCGCTCCACCACCGTCCTCGCCCAGCTGCTCGGCCCGTTCCGCGCCGTCCACGACCGTTTCCCGTCCGTACCGGAGCTGCGGCAGCTGCTCGACGGCGCCCCCGGCCCGCTGGCGGCGCTGCGCAAGGGCCTGACCGACACCGGGCACGCCTCCCTGCTCAGGGAACTCGACGCCCGGGAGCGGCAGATGGCCCACCCGGGCGACGTCGGCACGGTGCTCGCCGACCGGATCGCCCTGCTCGACCGGCCCGCCTTCGCCACCTTCTTCGACACCTCAGGACAGAGCCGGCCGTTCTCCCTGAAGGCTCTCGACCACCCGGTCCGGGTCCGCATCGACCTGCCCCAGCGCGGTCACGCCGACGCCTCCCGGATCCTGGCCCGACTGGTGCTCGCCCAGTTCACGGCCTCCGTGACGGTGCGGGAGGACCGGTCGCTCTTCGCCTGCCTGCTGCTCGACGACGCCACCGGGGTCGTCACCCCGGAGGCCGTACGCGGCATCCAGCGGCTGCGCAGCGCCAACGCCGGCACGGTGCTCACGCTGCGCACCCTGGACGACGTACCCCGGTCGCTGCGCGGGCCGCTGCTGGGCGCCACGGGCTGCCGGATGGCGCTGTCCGGGCTCACCCCCTGGGACGGTCAGGACTTCGCCGAGGTGTGGGGCAAGGAGTGGACCGAGACCCGGGACGTCACCGACCGGCAGATCATCGCCGAGACCCCGGCCGGCAAGGCCGTGCACATGCTGCGCCGGGTCATCACCGGCCAGGCGCCCACCGCCCGTGCCGTCACCGTGCGTCAGGTCGAGCGGGAGCGGTGGTCGGCTTCCGAGTTGGCTCATGGGGTGCCGCCGGGGCACGCCGTGTTGTCGTTGACCACCGTGGAGGGGGAGCACGCGCCGCCGTTGCTGGTGGATCTGCGGGGGTGAGGGGCCAGCGCGGGATCGTACGGTGAGGCAGAATCGGGGTGGGCCGTTCATACACGGCGGCCAAAAGATCACCGGGATCGACGGATCTCCCTCACCGTGAAGGCCCCATGCCCCCGACTCTCGCCTCGCTCGTCCACCACTCCGCGCTCAAGCTGACCGTGCGCGCGGGCGAGGACCGTCTGGACGTGCCCGTCCGCTGGGCGCACGTCAGCGAGCTGGCCGACCCCGTCCCCTACATGGAGGGCGGCGAGCTGCTGCTGATCACCGCGCTCAAGCTGGACGCGGAGGATCCCGAGGCCATGCGGCGGTACGTGCGGCGGCTGGTCGGCGCGGGGGTGGTCGGGCTGGGGTTCGCCGTCGGGGTCAACTACGAGGAGATCCCCGACGCCCTCGTCGGCGCCTGCGCGCAGGAGGGACTGCCGCTGCTGGAGGTGCCCCGCCGCACCCCCTTCCTCGCCATCAGCAAGGCCGTCTCCGCCGCCATCGCCGCCGACCAGTACCGGGCGGTCACGGCAGGCTTCGCCGCCCAGCGCGAGCTGACCAAGCAGGCGCTGAACGCCGGCCCGGAGGGGGTGCTCGGCGCGCTCGCCGCCCAGGTGGACGGCTGGGCCGCGCTGTACGACGCCTCGGGCGCCGTCGTCGCCGCCGCGCCGGAGTGGGCCGGCCGCCGCGCCGCCCGGCTCACCACCGAGGTGGAGCGGCTGCGGGAGCGGCCCGCGCCCGCGTCCTCCGTCGTCGGCGGGCCCGAGCACGAGGACCGGGTGGAGTTGCACAGCCTCGGCACCGGCCGCCGCCCGCGCGCCGCGCTCGCCGTGGGGACGGCCGCCACGCTGGGCACCGCCGAGCGGTACGCCGTCCACTCCGCCATCGCCCTGCTCACCCTCACCACCGAACGCTCCCGCTCCCTGCACGCGGCCGAGCAGCGCGTCGGTGCGGCGGTGCTGCGCATGCTCCTCGCGGGCGAGCCCGACCACGCCCGGGCCGTCGCCGGGGACCTGTACGGCGGGCTGCTGGACGCCCCGTTCCGGCTGATGGTCGCCGAGTCCGGGTCCGGCCCGGCGGGCGAACCGCTGGGCGAGCTCGCGGAGACCGTGGAGAGCGCGGCGGCGCGGGCCGGGGAGGCCGTACTGGTCGTGCCCGAGGGGGAGCGGCTGGTGGTGCTGGCCGCCGACGAGGGCGCGGCGGTGGCCGCCTGTGTCGATCACGCCGCGGTGCGGGAGGCCGACCGGGCGATGGGCGAGCAGGGGCGGACGGAGGAGGACGCGCTGGTCGTCGGCCTGTCGGCGCCCGCCGGGCCGATCGCGGCGGCGGCGGCGTACAAGCAGGCCGAGCAGGCGCTGTCGGTCGCGCGCCGGCGGGGCCGGGTGTTCGTGGAGCACGAGCAGCTGGCCGCCGGGTCGGTCCTCCCACTGCTGGCCGACGACGCGGTGAAGGCGTTCGCCGACGGGTTGCTGCGGGCGTTGCACGAGCACGACGCCACCGGCCGGGGGGACCTGGTCGCCTCGCTGCGGGCGTGGTTGTCGCGGCACGGGCAGTGGGACGCGGCGGCGGCCGACCTGGGGGTGCACCGGCACACCCTGCGGTACCGGATGCGCCGGGTGGAGGAGATCCTGGGGCGCAGCCTGGACGACCCCGATGTGCGGATGGAGCTGTGGCTCGCCCTGAAGGCGACGTCCACGGAGTAGCGGGGAGCACCGAGCAGCGCCGAGTAGTCCAATCAGTAGTGCACGGTCCGTCCACTGCTACGACTCGGACAAACGCCCCCCGGCCGCCCCCGCCCTACCGTGGACCACGCAAGCCAAGCGACACACCCCCAACGCGGAAGGGCCGGGACTCGTACATGACTTCCACCCATGCCTTCTGGCTCGCCGGCCGCCAGGCCACCGGCGAGGACACCTTCGACGTCACCTCCCCGTGGGACGGCCGGCTCGTCGGCAAGGTCAGCGTGCCGACCGACGCCCAGGTCGAGGAGGCCGTGGCCGCCGCGTACGCCGTCCGCGAGGACTTCGCCGCCACCCCGGCGCACGTCCGCGCCGCCGCTCTCGACCACGTCAGCAAGCGGCTGGCCGAGCGCACCGAGGAGATCGCCCAGCTGATCTCCGCCGAGAACGGCAAGCCGGTCAAGTGGGCCCGGGGCGAGGTCGGCCGTGCCGTCTCCGTGTTCCGGTTCGCGGCCGAGGAGGCCCGGCGGTTCAACGGCGGCGAGGCCCAGCGGCTCGACACCGACGCCGGCGGCCAGGGCCGGCTCGCGCTCACCCGCCGCTTCCCGAAGGGTGTCGTGCTCGGCATCGCGCCGTTCAACTTCCCGCTGAACCTGTGCGCCCACAAGGTCGCCCCGGCCATCGCCGCCGGCGCCCCGATCATCCTGAAGCCGGCCCCGGCCACCCCGCTGTCCGGCCTGATCATCGGTGACCTGCTCGCCGAGACCGACCTGCCGGCCGGGTCGTGGAGCATCCTGCCGGTGCCGAACGACAAGATGCCCGCCCTGGTCCAGGACGAGCGCCTGCCGGTCATCTCCTTCACCGGTTCCGAGAAGGTCGGTTACGCGATCATGGACTCGGTGCCGCGCAAGCACTGCACGCTGGAGCTGGGCGGCAACGGAGCCGCGGTCGTCCTCGGCGACTACGCCTCCGACGCCGACCTGGACTGGGCCGCGACCCGCATCGCGACCTTCTCCAACTACCAGGGCGGCCAGTCCTGCATCTCGGTGCAGCGCGTGATCGCCGACGCCTCCGTGTACGACCGGCTGCTGCCGCGGATCGTCGCCGCCGTCGAGGCCCAGGTCACCGGTGACCCGTCCGACCCGAAGACCGACGTCGGCCCGCTGGTCAGCGAGGACGCGGCCAAGCGCGTCGAGTCCTGGGTCAAGGAGGCGGTCGAGGCCGGCGCCACCCTGCTCACCGGCGGTGACCGTGACGGCGCCTCCTACGCGCCGACCGTGCTCACCGACGTACCGGCCGGTGCGACCCTCTCCTGCGAGGAGGTCTTCGGGCCCGTCCTCACCGTGCAGAAGGTCGACGGCGAGGCCGAGGCGTTCGCCGCGGTCAACGACTCCAAGTACGGCCTCCAGGCGGGCGTGTTCACCCACGACCTCCAGGTCGCCTTCCGTGCCCACCGCGCCCTGGAGGTCGGCGGTGTGGTGATCGGCGACGTCCCGTCCTACCGGGCCGATCAGATGCCGTACGGCGGTGTCAAGCAGTCCGGCGTGGGCCGCGAAGGCGTGCGGTTCGCGATGGAGGACTACACCTACGAGCGCGTGCTGGTCCTCACCGGTCTCGCGCTCTGACCTGCCACGGACAGGTCAGGAACGGAACGGCCGCAGCCCGCTGTGCGGGGGCTGCGGCCGTTCGCCGTTTTCTCTCGCCGGGGCAATCCGGAAGGGCTTCGCGGACGTACATGAAGTAGGGCCGCATCCCTGAGGGAAGAAGGAGGGCCATCATGCGAGCATCACGCGCGAGGCGCCTCGTCGCGGCGTCCGCGGCCGGCCTGGTGATGGCCGGCGGCGCCGCGATCGGTGCAGCAGGCACGGCTTCGGCGGCAGCCCCTGCCGTACCCACCCGGGTCACCGACGACTGGTGCTGGGGCCAGGACGGCTGGAACTGCTTCGACCACGGCTTCGACCATCGCTTCGGTCACCGCTTCGACCACGGCTTCGGTCATCGCTTCGACCACGGCTTCGATCACCGGTTCGGCAACGGAGGCGCCGTGATCATCGTGGTCCGCTAGCGGTGACAGGGCACGTCCCCCGCCTCCCGACACACCGAAGGGGCCCGGCGCCGCTGCCTTCCGGCGCCGGGCCCCTGCCGGGTGCCGGTCTCCTCCGGACCCTCAACCGGAGAAGCCGACGTGCGCGAGCCGCAGCGGGCCGCGCAGCCTGAGGCGGACGTCGTGGACGCCGTCGGCGACCAGCCCGGCGGCCACGTCCGTGTACGCGTACGGGCCGTCCGTGGGCGTGTCCAGGGTGAGCGCCGCCAGCACCGGGCCGCCGTCCAGGGCGAGTTCCAGGGTGCCCTCGCCCGCCACCCGGACGGTCATCTCGCGCGCACCGGTACCGAAGTCGCAGGCGCGGTAGACCAGTTCGGCCGTGCCGTCGTGGGCCGGGGTCACCGCGTCGCCCGCGGTCCTCGTCCGGTCCACGATCGCGACGCCGGACTGCTCGTCGAAGCCGGCGCCGGCCAGGCCCCGTTCGAGCACCGGGCGGGGGGCCGGGGGCCGGCCGTCGACGTGGACGGTCGTCCGCAGGCGCACGTCCTCGCTGGACGCCCCCAGCAGCAGTTCGTAAGAGCCCTCCTCTAGGCGCCATCCGTCCTCGGCCACGTCCCAGAACTCCAGTGCGGAGAGCGGCACTTCGAAGGAGACGGCGGCGGTCTCGCCGGGGTCGAGCGTGATCCGGCGGTGCGCCAGCAGCTCCCGGCGCGGGCGGGGCACCGACGGGTCCATCGCCAGGCCGTAGAGCTGGACCACCTCGTCCGCCGTCCGGTCGCCGGTGTGGGTGACCGTGCAGCGGACCCGCACCGAGCCCGCCGCCACGGCGGCCGCCATGTCCGCGTAGGCGAAGGACGCGTACGACAGGCCGTGACCGAACGGGAAGAGCGGCGTGCCCTCGAAGTAGAGGTAGGTCTGGCGGCTGCCGATCACGTCGTAGTCCAGCAGGTCGGGCAGGTCGGCGTCGGAGGCGTACCAGGTCTGGGGCAGGCGGCCGGCCGGGGAGACGTCACCGGCCAGCACCCGGGCCAGCGCCGTGCCCGCAGCCTGGCCGCCGTGTGCCGTCCAGAGCGCGGCCGGCAGCCGGGCCGTGTCCACCGCGTAGGGGTACGCCGACACCAGCACCAGCACCGTGCGCGGGTTGGCGGCGAGGGCCGCGCTCAGCAGCCGTAGCTGGTGCTCCGGCAGCAGCAGGGTCGTACGGTCCTCGGTCTCCCGGCCGTTGATGTGCGGGTCGTTGCCCGCCACCACCACGACGACGTCCGCCGCGCCCGCCACCCGGGCCACGGCCTCCTCGCCCCGCTCGGCCGTGACGACCTCGAAGACGTCGCCGGTGCCGGCAACCTTCACGCCGTCGGCGGCGACCCGCACATGACGACCCGTGCCCAGGTGCTTGAGGAGGTGACCGCCACGGTGCGGTTCCAGGCGGAACGTCTCCTGGACGACCCAGCCGCCGGGCTGGTCGGCGGAGGCGCGCAGGTAGCCGTCCTCGGCGACCGAGAGATAGCGGCCGTCGGGGGCGCGCAGCGTCAGCACGCCCTCGCCCCAGTCGGCCAGCGCGAACTCGCTGCCGGTCGCGTCCGTGGTCAGCGGCGGCAGATCGGTGCGGCCGGAGAGCAGCGCGGGGTCCAGCGCGCCCTCGGCGCCGCGCGCCCGGTCGGGGACCTCGGCCGGTGGCACGGACAGGAACGCGCCCGCCGCCGTGCGCAGCCGGACGCGGTCCACGCCCTCCGCGAACTCCACCCGTTCCGCGCCGAACCGCTCGTACAGGCCCTCCAGGGGAGTGGAGCGGTGGATCAGGGTGCCGCTGTACCAGTCGAGCTTGCACTCGTCGGCGAGCAGGCCGACGACCGCGATCCGGGTGCCGGGGGCCAGCGGCAGCAGGCCGTCGTCGTTCTTCAGCAGGACGACCGCCTGCTCGGCGGCCTCCCGTGCCAGCTCCCGGTGGGCGGGGGTGTCGAACGCGGCCGTGGCCGTGTGCGGGTCGTGGCGGGGGTCGAACTCGCCGAGCCGGAAGCGGACGGAGAGCTGGCGGCGGACCGCGGCGTCGAGGTCCGCCTCCGTCAACAGGCACCGCTCCACGGCCCCCTTGACCCGCGCGGTGATCAGGGAGGGGTCCGTGCCGTGGTCGGTGAAGCTGTCCACGCCGGCCAGCAGGGCCGCCGCGGTGGCCTCCTCGTGGCTGTCGAAGTAGTGCTCGGCGTCGACCAGGTTGGAGGGCGCGCCCGCGTCCGAGCAGACCAGCAGTTCCTCGTCGGTCCAGGTGCGCAGATGCTCGCGCAGGTACGGGGAGACGTGGTTGGGGCGGCCGTTGACCAGGTTGTAGGCGGGCATCACCCCGGCCACCGCGCCCGCCTCGACCGTCTCCTTGAAGGCGCGCAGGTCGTACTCGTGCAGGACGCGCGGGCGCACGGACGCCGACGAGGTGGCCCGGTCCGTCTCGTTGTTGTGCGCGAGCCAGTGCTTGAGCACGGGCGCGGTGCGCCAGTACAGAGGGTGTTCGCCACGCAGGCCGCGGGTGTACGCCGTGGCGATGGCCGAGGTGAGCTTCGGGTCCTCGGAGTAGCCCTCCTCGTTGCGGCCCCACAGCGGGTGGCGCAGCAGGTTGACCGTCGGGGACCAGACGTTGAGGCCGACCCGGTCGTCACGGGCGCGCATCGCCCGGGCCTCCCTGGACACCGCCTCCCCGACGCGCCGCACCAGGTCCGGGTTCCAGGTCGCGCCGAGGCCGACCGCCTGCGGGAACACCGTCGCCGGGCCCATCCAGGCCACGCCGTGCAGGGCCTCCTGGCCGGTCCGCCAGGCGGCGATGCCGAGCCGTTCCACGGCGGGCGCGTACTGGTGCAGGAAGGAGATCTTCTCGTCCAGGGTGAGCCGCGTGAGCAGGTCGTCGATGCGCTTCGCGAACGGCAGGTGCGGATCGCGGAAGGGCGGCGTGGACGGCGGGTCAACGGTCACGAGAGGTTCCCCTTGCGGACGGAGCGAGGCGACGCTTTCGAAGCGCTTCGATGCTCAGTCGACCGGAGCGGGAGTGTCAAGGTGCCGGACCGAAACAGGACCGACTTTCCGCCGGGACGGCAAGGCGTGACCAACTCCTGCACAGCTCTGGGGAGATCGGCAGGAATCTTGGGAACGACCCTTGTGCGCCCCCACGTGTTCACTTAACCTCGCAGCAACTTCGAAGCGCTTCGACTGCCTCGACCGCCTGTGACGGCAGCGCGCTTCCGCTCAGCCGGATCCACTGAAGACACCGCAGCCGACGGCCCACCCGCCGGGTGTCCTGGTGCGCCATGAAGGGTTGACGCAATGACGCCGAACGCCGCCTCCGCCTCCTCCGCGCCCAGCTGGAGAAGCTCCCCCAGCAGGAGGAGCTTCCTCGCCTCCACCGCGGTCGCCGCCGCGGCCGTGGCCGGCGGGACGCCGCTGCTCACCGCCTGCGGCGGCGGGCAGGAGGGCCGCAAGGAAGGCACCACCTCCGGCAAGGCGGCGCGCAAGCTCCTCCCCGCGTACGTCGCGTCGAGCGTCGTCGCCCCCGACATCCCCGCGAAGAACGGCTCGGCGACCGGCTTCACCAAGGCCGTCGCCCCGGACCGGCTGAAGACCTCCGTGCCGAAGAAGCTCGGCAGCGGCGGCGAGCTCACCGTCATGGCCCCGCTGTGGGGGACCCCGCCGGACGACGACAACCCGTACTACCGGGCCATGAACGAGGCCATCGGCGTCCGGACCCGCTGGCAGAACCAGGACGGCAACACCTACGACGAGAAGCTCGGCGCGGTCCTCGCGTCCAGCGACATCCCGGACGTCGTGGTCGTCCCCGGCTGGAACCTGATGGGCAAGATCCCCAGCGCCATCAACGCCAAGTTCGCCGACCTCGGGCCCTACCTGTCCGGCGACAAGGTGAAGGACTACCCGAACCTCGCCGCCGTACCCACCGACGCCTGGCAGCGCTCCCTCTTCGGCGGCCAGTTGCGGGCGATCCCGCTGCCCGCCCCCTACGTCACCAACATCGCGCCCTTCTACCGCAAGGACGTCTTCGACAAGCGCGGCTGGCAACCGCCCAGGACCACCGACGAGTTCCTGGACTGGGCGAAGGAGGCCACCGACGCCAAGGGCGGGGTGTGGGCCTGCGCCGACATGAAGTGGACCGCCTTCAACGCCTTCGGCGTGCTCAACGGCAGCGACAAGGCGCTGTGGTGGAACCTCCAGGGTGGAAAGCTGGTCAACCGGATAGAGACCGAGGAGTACCTCGAAGCCCTGGAATGGGCCCGCAAGCTGTTCGCCGCCGGCGTCGTCCACCCCGACGACAAGGCCGGCAAGACCGCCAACCCGGCCGGTGTCCGCTTCACCGCCGGCAAGCTCCTCGTCTACAACAACGACCTCTCCGACTGGTTCGGCAAGACCTCCGAACAGCGCACCCAGAACCGGGACTTCGAGATGGCCGCCATGGACGTCTTCACCCACGACGGCGACGACCCGCTGCTGTGGGCGGTCCAGCCCTCCGACATCTTCACCTTCGTCAACAAGAAGGCGTCCGAGCGGAAGATCAAGGACTTCCTCGCCATCGCCAACTTCTGCGCCGCCCCGTTCGGCACCAAGGAGCGCCTGCTCGCCGAGTACGGCGTCGAGGGCACCGACTTCACGCTGGACAAGGGCGTGCCCACCAAGACCACCAAGGGTGTCAACGAGGTCCTCGGCGCCTTCGACTACACCGGCAAACCCGCCGCGTACGTCGCCCACCCCGACCTCCCCGAGGTCACCCGGGGCATGGTCGAGTGGCAGCAGCGCATGGGCGCCTTCACCAAGAAGTCCTCCTTCTACGGGCTCACGATCACCGAACCCAGCCGCTGGTCCAACCTCGCCGACGACTTCGAGCAGCTGGAGGACGACGTCGTGCGCGGCCGGAAGAAGATCGGCGACGTGCAGCGGGCGGTCTCCGACTGGAAGAAGCAGGGCGGCGACGACCTGCGCGACTGGTACCGCAAGCTGCTCGACTCCACCGGCTCGGCGAAGTGACCAGCGCCGTGCCCCGCAGCAGGGCCGGGGCGAAGGCGGGGGAGGGGGCCGCGGTGGTGCCCTCCGCCGGCGCTGGACGCCGCAAGCTCGGTCTGAGGATCAGGTTCCGGCGCGACCGCACCCTGATCCTGATGACCCTGCCCGTCGTCCTGCTGCTCCTGGTCTTCAACTACGTCCCGATCCTCGGCAACGTCGTCGCCTTCCAGGACTACGACCCCTACCTCAGCGACAACGGCTTCGTCGCCGTCCTCCAGAGCCCCTGGGTCGGCTTCGAGCAGTTCCAACGGGTCTTCCTGGACGCGGAGTTCTGGCACGCCGTGCAGAACACCTTCGTCCTGTTCCTCCTCCAGCTCGTGCTGTACTTCCCGGTCCCGATCGCGCTGGCCCTGCTCGTCAACAGCGTGATCCGGCCCCGGGTGCGCGCGGTCGCCCAGGCGGTCCTGTACCTGCCGCACTTCTTCTCCTGGGTGCTGGTCGTCACCGTCTTCCAGCAGATCTTCGGCGGTGCCGGCGTCCTCGCGCAGACCCTGCGCGAACACGGGCACTCCGGCTTCGACGTCATGACCGACCCCTCGGTCTTCAAGTACCTGGTGACGGCCCAGATGGTCTGGAAGGACGCGGGCTGGGGCGTCATCGTCTTCCTCGCGGCCCTCGCCGCCGTCTCCACCGACCTGTACGAGGCCGCCGCGATGGACGGCGCCGGGCGCCGGCGCCGCATGTGGCACATCACGCTGCCCGCGCTGCGGCCGGTGATCGCCCTGCTGCTCGTGCTGCGCGTCGGCGACGCCCTCACCGTCGGCTTCGAGCAGTTCCTGCTCCAGCGGCAGGCGGTCGGCCCGGACGCCTCCGAGGTGCTCGACACCTACGTGTGGTGGAACGGCATCCGCAACCAGGACTTCAGCTACGCGGCGGCGGCCGGCCTGATCAAGGGCGTCGTCGGACTGACCCTCGTCCTCGTGGCGAACAAGGTGGCCCACCTCATGGGCGAGCAGGGGGTGTACGAGAAGTGAGCGCCGTGGCCGACCGGCCTCTCGTGGAACCGGAGCCCAGCGGGAGGCGGAGCCGGTGGGCGCCCCCGCCCCGGCCGTCCTGGGAGGAGGAGCCGGCGCGGGCCGGACTCGCCGCCAAGGGGCTGGTCCTCGGGATCGCCTGCTTCGCCGTGCTGTTCCCGCTGTGGATCGTGGTGGTCACCAGCCTGTCCCCGAAGAAGGTCATCGACGACACCGGCGGACTGGTGGTGATCCCCAAGGGCATCACCTTCGTCGCCTACCAGGAACTCCTCGGCGGCGGACAGGTGCAGCGGGCCGCGCTGGTCAGCGTCGGGGTGACGCTCGTCGGCACGGTGTTCAGCATGACGGTGTCGGTGCTGTGCGCGTACGGCCTCTCGCGCCGGGGCTCACTGGGGCACCGGTGGATCCTGATGACCCTGCTCGCGACGATGTTCTTCGGGGCCGGGCTGATCCCGACGTACCTGCTGGTCCAGGCGCTCGGCCTCACCGACACCTACCTGGCCCTGATCCTGCCCAGCGCCGTCAGCGTCTTCAACATCCTCGTCCTGCGCGGGTTCTTCATGGGCATCTCGCCCGAACTCGTCGACAGCGCGCGGATCGACGGGGCGGGGGACTGGCGGATCCTGTGGCGGATCGTGCTGCCGCTGTCCCGGGCCGTGCTGGCGGTGATCACGCTGTTCTACGCGGTCGGGTACTGGAGCGCCTGGTTCAACGCGTCGATCTACCTGACCGACCAGAAGATGATGCCGCTGCAGAACGTGATGATCCAGCTGGTGCAGAAGCAGGAACGGCCGGTCGGGCTGTCGGCCCAGATCAACACCGGACAGCTGTCACCGCTGGCCGTCCAGATGGCGGTGATGGTGCTCGCCCTGCTGCCGGTCGCCGTGCTTTCGCCGTTCGTCCAGAAGCACTTCCGCAAGGGGATGCTGACGGGGGCGGTGAAGGGGTGACGGGGCGCCTCCGCGGAGGGCGGTGCGGTCTCGTCGGCGACTGTGGGCGGGGGCCGCTCGCGCAGTTCCCCGCGCCCCTAGGGAGCCGCAGTCGGCGTCGGCTTCACGGCAAGCGTCCCCACCTCGCCCAGCACCAGTACCCGACCACCAATCAAGACACCCCCACCGAGGTATCCCCATGCCCACCCGCAGAACCGTCCTCGCCGCGACGGCGGCCGGCGCCGCGCTCGCCGGCCTCCCCGCCCCCGTCCACGCGGCCCCGGCCGAGCGGCGCCCGTACCGCTGGCGCACCGTGGTGATCGGCGGCACCGGATTCGTCACCGGCATCCTCTTCCACCCCACCACCCCCGGCCTCGCCTACGCCCGCACGGACATCGGCGGCGCCTACCGCTGGGACCAGGACACGGCCCACTGGACCCCCCTCACCGACCACCTCGGCTGGGACGACTGGAACCTGCTCGGCGTGGAGGCCCTGGCGGTCGACCCGGCCCACCCCGACCGGCTGTACCTGGCCCTCGGCACCTACACCCAGCCCTGGGCAGGCAACGGCGCCCTCCTGCGCTCCGAGGACCGCGGCGGCACCTGGCACCGCACCGACCTCCCCGTACGCCTCGGCGCGAACGAGGACGGCCGCGGCACCGGCGAACGCCTCCTCGTCGACCCCCGCGACAGCGACACCCTCTGGCTCGGCACCCGCCACGACGGCCTCCTCAAGTCCACCGACAGGGGCGCCACCTGGGCGCGGCAGGCCGGCTTCCCGGTCACCCCCGCCGGCAGCGGCCAGGGCGTCACCCTGCTGCTCGCCGCCGGCCGGACCGTCTACGCCGGCTGGGGCGACGGCGACGGCACCGCCGCGCACCCGAACCTGTACCGCACCACCGACGGCACCACCTGGGAACCCGTCCCCGGACAGCCCACCGGCGCCTCCGCCAAGGTCCCGGTCCGCGCCGCCCACGACCCCCACACCCGCGCGCTGTACGTGACGTACGCCGACGTGCCGGGCCCCAACGGCCAGACCACCGGCAGCGTGCACAAGCTGGACACCGCGACCGGCACCTGGACCGACGTCACCCCGGCCGTCCCGGGCGGCACCGACACCTTCGGCTACGGCGGAGTCGCCGTAACCGCCCGCCGCCCGGGCACCGTCGTCGTCTCCACCAACAACCGCTGGGCCGCCGTCGACACCCTGTACCGGAGCACCGACGGCGGCCGCAGCTGGGTCTCCCTCAAGGACACCGCCGTGCTGGACGTCTCCGAGACGCCCTACCTCACCTGGGGTGGGGACGAGCCCAAGTTCGGCTGGTGGATCCAGGCCGTCGCCGTCGACCCGTACGACAGCGCGCACGTCCTCTTCGGCACCGGCGCCACCGTCTACGGCACCCGCGACCTCGTCCACTGGGCGCCCCGCGTCCGCGGCCTGGAGGAGACCTCCGTACGTCAGCTGATCTCGCCACCGACCGGAGAGGCCCACCTGATCAGCGGGAACGGGGACATCGGGGTGCTCCACCACGAGCGGCTCACCGCCTCCCCGAAGCGCGGCATGGCCACGAACCCCGTCTTCGGCACCGCCACCGGCCTCGCGCTGGCGGCGGCGAAACCGTCGTACGTCGTCCGCACCGGGTGGGGCGACCACGGCAACGGTGCCTTCTCGACCGACGGCGGACGCACCTGGGCGCCCTTCCCCGCCCAGCCCGCCCCGGCCAAGACCGCCCCCGGCCCGATCGCCGTCAGCGCCGACGGCGGCGTGCTGCTGTGGACCTTCGTGCACGGGGACGGGACCACGTACCCGGCCCACCGGTCGGCGGACGGCGGCGCAGCCTGGAGCGAGGTGCCCACCTGTCCCGAGGGGGCGACACCGGTCGCCGATCCCGTCGACCCCGCCGTCTTCTACGCCTACGACACCGACGCCGGAACCCTGTACGCCAGCACCGACCACGGCCGTACCTTCACCGCCCGCGCCACCGGACTGCCGTCCGGGGACAGCCAGTTCCAGCTCGCCGCGGCACCCGGGCGGACCGGCGACCTGTGGCTGTGCACCAAGGAGAACGGGCTGTACCGGTCCACCGACGGCGGGGCGGGTTTCACGAAGGTCGACGGGGTGCGGGCCGGACACACCCTCGGTTTCGGCAAGGCGGCGCCCGGCGCCCGCTACCCGGCGGTCCACCTGGTCGGCGCCACCGACTCGGCCCCCGCCGTCCTCCGCTCCGACGACGAGGCCCGCACCTGGGTCCGTGTCAACGACGACGCCCACCGGTGGGGCTGGACCGGGCAGGCGATCACCGGCGATCCGCGCGTCCACGGCCGGGTCTACCTCGCCACCAACGGACGGGGCATCCAGTACGGGGAGCCCGCGTGAGACCGACCCTCGCCGACGCCACCCGGGGCCGCGTCCTCTTCGGCGGCGACTACAACCCCGAGCAGTGGCCGGAGGAGACCTGGCAGGACGACGTCCGGCTGATGAAGGACGCCCGGGTCACCTCCGTCACGCTCGGCGTCTTCTCCTGGTCGAAACTCGAACCCGAGCCGGGCGCGCGTGAGTTCGGCTGGCTGGACCGGCTGATGGACCTGCTGCACGACCACGGCGTCGGGGTCGTCCTCGCCACGCCCACCTCCTCGCCACCGCCCTGGATGGGCCGCCTGCACCCGGACACCCTGCCCCGGGACGCCGACGGGCGGACCGAGTGGTGGGGCGGCCGGCAGCACTTCTCGCACTCCAGCGCCACCTACCGCCGGTACGCCGCCGCCATCACCGAGGACCTGGCCGCCCGCTACGCCGGCCACCCCGCCCTCACCCTGTGGCACATCAACAACGAGTACTGCACCTTCGACCACGGCGACGAGGCCGCCGCCGCGTTCCGCCGCTGGCTGCGCGCGAGGTACGGCACCCTCGACGCCCTCAACTCGGCCTGGGGCACCGCCTTCTGGAGCCAGGGCTACGACACCTGGGACGGCATCCTGCCCCCGCGGCGCGCCCACTACCTGAAGAACCCGGGCCAGGTGCTGGACTTCCGGCGGTTCACCTCCGACATGCTCCTGGAGTGCTACACCGCCGAGCGGGACATCGTCCGCCGGCACACCCCGCACATCCCGGTCACCACCAACTTCATGCCGCTGTGGACCGGACAGGACGGCTGGCGCTGGGCCGAGGAGGAGGACGTCGTCTCCGTCGACCTCTACCCCGACCCGCGCGATCCGCTGGGCGCACAGCGCGGCGCCCTCGTGCAGGACCTCACCCGCTCGCAGGCGCGCGGGCCCTGGATGCTGATGGAGCAGGCGGCCGGGCCGGTCAACTGGCGGGGCGTGAACCACCCCAAGCCGCGCGGCCTCAACCGCCTGTGGTCCTTCCAGGCCGTCGCCCGGGGCGCCGACGCCGTCTGCTACTTCCAGTGGCGGCAGTCCCGGCAGGGCGCCGAGAAGTTCCACTCCGGCATGGTCGGACACGCGGGGCCGGAGGGGCGCACGTACCAGGAGGTCAGACAACTCGGCGCCGAACTCGCCCGGCTCTCCCCGGACGTGGCCGGCCGCCCGGTCGCCGCCGACGTGGCCGTGCTGCACGACTGGCACTCCTGGTGGGCCGGTGACCACGAAGGGCGGCTGTCGACGCTGGTGGACCTTCCGCAGGTGCTGACCGCCTGGCACCGGGCCCTGTGGGAGTCCCACCTCACCACCGACTTCGCCCACCCGGAACACGATCTGTCCGGCTACCGGCTCGTCGTCGCCCCGCAGCTGTACCTGCTCACCGACGCCGCCGTCACCAACCTCCTCGCGTACGTCCGGGGCGGCGGCGCCCTCGTCTGCGGCTTCCTCACCGGGGTCGCCGACGAGGACGACCGGGTCCGGACCGGCGGCATGGACGCCCGGCTGCGCGAGCTGTTCGGCATCCGCACCCTGCACGAGTGGTGGCCGCTGGAGGCCGGGGAGACCGTGGCCTGCGAGGGCTTCCGGGGGACGCTCTGGTCGGAGGAGATCGAGCCGGAGCCCGGGGCCGCCGAGACCGTGCCGTACCGGGGCGGCGAGCTGGACGGGATGCCCGCCGTGCTGCGCCGGGGCCGCGCCTGGTACCTCTCCACGCTGCCCGAGCCGGAGGCGCTGCGCTCCCTGCTGGCCGGCATCGCCGCCGGGGCGGGGGTGCGCCCGGTGCTGGACGGGCTCCCGCCGGCCGTGGAGGCGGTGCGCCGGGGCGAGCTGCTGTTCCTGCTGAACCACGGGCGGGAGCCGGTCACCGTCCCGGTCCCCGGCGCCCCCCGCGAACTGCTCGGCGACACCGACGTCACGGACGCGGTCACCCTCGGCCGCTACGGCGTGGCGGTGCTGCGGTCATGAGCCGCACGCCGGTCCACGGCACCTGGGAGCCGGCCCCGGCCGCCCGCTGGGAGGACGCCTTCCTGAGCGGCAACGGCCGGCACGGCGTTCTCGTGTCCGGCGACCCGGACGACGAGCGGGTGGTCGTCACCCATCACACCCTGGTCCGCCCCAACGGAGCCGAGCACGCCCGGCCGCCCCGGCTGGCCGCCCAGCTCCCGGCGGTGCGCACGCGGTTGCTCGCCGGTGACCTCACCGCCGCCGAGGGGTTCACGGACGGCCGCCCGCTCCAGTGGGTGCAGCCCTTCCACCCCGCCTTCCGGATCCGGCTGCGCGGAGCGGCGGCAGGCGCCCACGGCGGCCTGCGCCGGGCCGTCGACTTCACCACCGGCGAGGTCACGGCCGCCCGCTCCGCCGCCGTCAGCCGCGTCTTCGTCTCCCGTGCCGACGACGTGATCGTGCACGAGATCACCGGGGGCGACCTCGACATCCGCCTGGACCACCGGCTGCCGGGCGCCCCGGCCGGGCTGCGCGTCGGCCACGGCACGCTGCTCACGCCCGAGGGCGCCCTGCTGAGCCTGCGCGCCCGCTACCCGGACAGCGACCGCGCCTACACCGGCGTGACCCTCGTCGCCGTCTCCGGTGGCCGGACCGAACTCGTCCCGCCGGGCGTCCGCGTCACCGGCGCCCGCTCCGTGCTGCTGCTCACCCGGGTGCGCCGGCACACCGGCGAGGCCGACGTCACCGCCGAGGCCCGGCTGCTCCAGGACCTGCTCGACGGCACCGAGCGGCCGTACGACAGCCTCCTCACCCGGCATCTGGAGCGGCACCGCACCGCCTATCTGCGGGTGACGCTCGATCTCGGCGCCGACCCGGCCGAGCGCGCCCTGCCCGGCTCCGAGCTGCTGAGGCGCCCGCACAGCCCGGCCCTGCTGGAGCGGCTGTTCGCCGCCGGGCGCTACCACCTGCTCTCCAGCAGCGGCCTGCTCCCGCCCCGGCTCACCGGCCTGTGGACCGGCGACTGGGACACCGCCTGGTCGGGCGCGTTCACCACGAACGCCAACCTCAACCTCCAGACCGCCTCCGCACCCGCCGCCGCCCTGCCCGAGGTCACCGAGGCGCTGGCCACGCTGGTCGAACGGCAGCTCCCGGACTGGCGGGCCAACGCCCGGGCGATCTTCGGCACGCGGGGCGCCGTCGCGCCCTCGCACACCGACGGCGAGTCCGGGCTGACGTACCACTTCAGCCGTGAGTACCCGCTGCACCTGTGGACCGCCGGCGCCGACTGGCTGCTCAAACCACTGGTCGACCACGACGAGATCCGTGGCGAGCGGGATCCGCGCACCGCCGCCGCCCTCGCCGAGGCGGCCCTCTTCTACGAGGACTTTTTCACCCGCACCGACGCCGACGGCCACCTCGTCGTCGTGCCCTCCTACTCGCCCGAGAACCGGCCCGCCAACGGCAGCTGGGGCGCGGTCAACGCGGCCATGGACCTCTCGGCCGCCCGCCACACCCTGCTCACCGCCGCCCGCTACCACCCCGGACTCGCCGGAAGGTGGCGGTCCCTGGCCGACCGGCTGCCCCCGCACCGCGTCAACGCCGACGGCGCCCTCGCCGAATGGGCCTGGCCCGGACTCGACGACAGCTACGACCACCGCCACCTCAGCCACCTGTACGGCTGCTGGCCGCTGGAGGAGATCACCCCGTACGACACCCCGCGCCTGGCCGCCGCCGCCCTGCGGGCGCTCGCACTGCGCGGCCCCGAGAACGACTCCGCCCACGGCCATCTGCACCACGCCCTGATCGCCGCCCGGCTCGGTGACGCGGGCCGCGCAGCCCAGGCCCTGCGCCGGGTCCTCGACGGCGACTTCTTCCACGCCTCCCTGATGAGCGCCCACTACCCGCGCCGGAACGTCTACAACGCGGACGCCGCGCACACCCTGCCCGGCGTGCTGATCGAGATGCTCGTCCAGTCCACCCCGGACCGGCTCGTCCTGCTGCCCGCCGTCCCGGACGCGTGCCCGCGCGGTGAACTGCGGGGCGTGCGCACCCGGTTCGGCGCGGAGATCGATCTCGCCTGGGGCCCGGACGGCGCCCGGGCCGTCCTGCGCCCCCACCGCACCGGCCGCGTCGAACTGCGGACTTCCTCCGGCGCCGAGCCGCTCGACCTCGTCGCCGGAGAAGACCGCGTCCTCATCCTGGGGGCGCGGTGACCGAGGAAACTCCCCCCACCCATGGAAGGGACACCATGGCAACACGCACGCCGGGCCGGGTCGCCAAGGCCCTGCTCGCCCCCGCCCTCGCCCTGGGCGCCACCGTCGGCCTCGCCGCGTCGCCCGCCTCCGCCGCCGTCTGGAACTCCTGCGACCAGTGGGGCAACACCACCCTGAACGGCTACACCCTGTACAACAACATCTGGGGCTCCGGCGCCGGCAGCCAGTGCGTCTGGGCCAACTCCGGCACCAGCTGGGGCGTCTGGGCGAACCACCCGAACACCGGCGGCATCAAGTCCTACCCCAACGCCAAGAAGGCGATCAACAAGCCGATCACCTCACTGACCTCGCTGACCAGCAGCTACAACGTCACCGTCCCGGCGTCCGGCGCGTACAACACGTCGTACGACATCTGGGACACGGCGTACGACTACGAGGTCATGCTCTGGGTCAACAAGACCGGTGCCGTCGGCCCGCTCGGCACCTCGCAGGGCACGGTCACCCTCGGCGGCGCCACCTGGACCGTCTACAAGGGCAACAACGGCTCCAACGACGTCTTCTCCTTCATCCGCACCTCCAACTCCAGTTCGGGCACGGTGAACATCCTGCCGATCCTGAAGTGGATCAAGGACACGAAGGGCTGGTTCGGCAACGTCACCATCGGGGACGTCCAGTTCGGCTACGAGATCACATCGTCGTCCGGCGGCCTGGACTTCACCACCAACAACCTGACGGTCAGCGGCGGTTGAGCCGACCGGGCCGGCTCCCCCGCGGGAGCCGGCCCCTCCGGGCTACTCGGTGACCGGCAGCTCGGCCCCGTCCCGCAGGAACAGCGGGATGCGGTCCAGCGGCGCCTCCACCGTCACCGCCGTACCGCCCTCGTACGTCGCACCCGTCCACGCGTCCGTCCAGCGCGCGCCCGCCGGCAGGTACGTCGTCCGGGCCGTGGCCCCCGCCGTCAGCACCGGGGCCACCAGCAGGTCCCGGCCGAAGAGGTAGGCGTCGTCCACCGACCAGGCCGCCTGGTCGTCCGGGAACTCCAGGAAGAGCGGGCGCAGCACCGGCAGGCCCTCCTCGTGGGCCTCCCGCATGACCGTGAGGACGTACGGCTTCAGGCGCTCGCGCAGGCGGAGGTAGCGCTCCAGGATCGCGCCGGCCTCCTCGCCGTACGACCACACCTCGTTCGGGCCGCCGGTCATCTCCGGGCCCAGCGGCATGCCCGGGTCGCGGAAGCCGTGCAGCCGCATCAGCGGGGACAGGGCGCCGAACTGGAACCAGCGGATCATCACCTCCCGGTACGCCGGGTCGTCCGGGTCGCCACCGTGGAACCCGCCGATGTCGGTGTTCCACCACGGGATGCCGGACAGCGCGGTGTTGAGCCCGGCGGCGAGTTGCCGGCGCAGGGTCGCGAAGTCGGTACCGATGTCTCCGGACCACAGCGCGGCCCCGTAGCGCTGACTGCCCGCCCACGCGGAGCGGTTGAGGGTGATGACCTCCTCGCCCTCGGCCCGCAGGCCCTCGTGGAACGTGCGGGCGTTCTCGGCCGGGTAGATGTTGCCGACCTCCAGGCCCGGGCCCGTCCAGTAGCGCAGGTTCTCCTGGAAGCCGGGCTTCAGCTCGGGCTCGCAGGCGTCCAGCCAGAAGGCCGTGATGCCGTACGGGACCAGGTAGTTGTCGCGGACGCGGGACCAGACGAAGTCGCGGGCCTCCGGGTTCGTCGCGTCGTAGAACGCCACCTGGACGGTCGAGGCGACCCCCTTGTCCGGCCAGTCGGCGTGCGCCACCGGCCCGTACTGGGTGCCGATGAACCAGCCGCGCTGCTCCATCACCGCGTGGTTCTCGGAGAGCGGGGACACCGACGGCCAGACGGAGACGACCAGCTTGACGCCCATGTCCTCCAGCTCGCGCACCATCCCCGCCGGGTCGGGCCACTCCTTCGGGTCGAACCTCCACTCGCCGAGGTGGGTCCAGTGGAAGAAGTCGCAGACGATCGCCGAGAGGAGCAGGCCCCGGCGCTTGTACTCGCGGGCCACGGCGAGGAGTTCGTCCTGCGTGCGGTAGCGCAGCTTGCACTGCCAGAAGCCCGCCGCCCACTCCGGGAGCATCGGCGAACGCCCGGTCACCGCCGTGTAGGCGCGCTGGCCGTCCGCCGGGGTGCCGGCCGTGATCCAGTAGTCGATCTGCCGGGCCGAGTCCGCGACCCACCGGGTGCCGTTGCCGGCCAGCTCCACGCGGCCGATCGCCGGGTTGTTCCACAGCAGGGTGTAGCCCCGGCTGGAGACCAGCACCGGCACGCTCACCTCGGCGTTGCGCTGCACCAGGTCCAGCACCAGGCCCTTCTGGTCCAGCCGGCCGTGCTGGTGCTGGCCGAGCCCGTACAGCTTCTCGCCCTCGTAGGCGGCGAACCGCTGCTCCAGCCGGTGGTGTCCGTTGCCGACCGCTGTGTACAGGCGGGGACCCGGCCACCAGAAGTGGGCACGCTCCTCGGCGAGCAGCTCGGTGTGGTCGTCGGTGCGCAGGAAGCGGAGCAGGCCCTCGGCGGTCACCTCGACGGTGAGGGCGCCGACGGTCATCCGCGCCTCGCCGTCACCCAGCTCGATCACACCGTCCCGGGCGGGCGGGGCGTCGAGGAGCGCGCCCGGCAGGCCCTCCAGCACCGGGCCGCCGAGCCGGGCGCGCACCCGGACCGCGTCCGGACCCCATGGCTCGATCCGCACCGTCTCCTGCCGGCCGCTCCACTCCAGCGCCCCGTCCCGCTCCCGGAACGTGCCGGTGGTGGGGGAGGACTGGGCGAGACTGACCTTGGGCTGCGCGACGACAGGCTGGTTCACGGCATGCTCCTGAGGCTGGGAGTGCAGACAGGGACAGCAGGCAGTTGTGCAGACAGGGACAGCGGGCGGAAGTGCGGTCAGGGACGCCGGGTGAGGGTGCGGTCGGGACGGCGGGTGGAGGGTGCGGTCGGGACGGCGGGTGGAGCGTGCGGGCAGGAGAACAGGCCGGGGTGTGCCCCGTGCGGGGCGTGACCGGCGGGTGGTCAGGGCGCGGACGGTGCCGGTCCCGAACTCGCCCGTACCGTCAGCTCGGGCGTGAGCAGCACGACCTCGTCGCCGCCCCGCCCGTCCAGCTTGGCCACCAGGTGCTCCACCGCGTGCCGGCCCATCTCCTGGGCGGGGATGGCGACCGAGGTCAGCCGTACCGAGGCCTGGACGGCGACCTGGTCCGGGCAGATCGCGACCACGGACACGTCCTCGGGCACCGCCCGGCCCTGCTGGCGCAGCAGCGCGAGCAGCGGTTCCACCGCCGACTCGTTCTGCACCACGAACCCGGTCGTCCCCGGCCGCTCGTCGAAGATCCGGGCCAGGGTGAGGGCGAGGGCGTCGTACCCGCCCTCGCAGGGCCGGTGCAGCACCCGCACGCCCGTCTCGCGGGCACGGGAGCGCAGACCGTCCAGGGTCCGCTCGGCGAAGCCGGTGTGCCGCTCGTAGACCGCCGGGGCCTCTCCTATGACAGCGATGTCACGGTGCCCGAGCCCCGCCAGATGCTCCACGCACAGCGCGCCGGTGGCGCCCCAGTCCAGGTCCACGCAGGTCAGCCCGGCGGTGTCGGCGGGCAGGCCGATGAGGACCGAGGGCTGGCCGGAGGCCCGCAACAGCGGCAGCCGCTCGTCCTCCAGCTCGACGTCCATCAGGATCATCGCGTCGGCGAGACCGCTGCCGGTGACCCGGCGCACCGCGTCGGGCCCCTCCTCGCCGGTGAGCAGCAGGACGTCGTACCCGTGCGTCCGGGCCGTGGTGGCCACCGCGATGGCGATCTCCATCATCACCGGCACGTACATGTCGGTGCGCAGGGGGACCATCAGCGCGATGATGTTGGACCGTTTGCCGGCCAGGGCGCGGGCCCCCGCGTTGGGGTGGTAGCCCAGCTCCCGGATGCTCTGCTCGACCCGCTGCCGGGTGGTCGCGGAGATGGACCGCTTGCCGCTGAGGACATAGCTCACCGTGCTCGCCGAGACTCCGGCGTGCTGAGCTACCTCGGCGAGGGTGACCATCCGGCTCTCCAAGCTTTTGAAGCGCTTCGACACTGCGCATGACCGACAAGGTGGATGAGGGTGAGAATGACACTAGCTCCAGGCGGGCCGGGGTGTCCATAGGCCGTCGAAGCGCTTCGACAGCAATTCCAGGGGGCGGGGATGGCGCCCCGTCTGCCGCAGGTGCGCGCTCTTCGGCGGTGCTTTCCGCCGTTCGCGCGCGAGGGGTGGTGGGGTCGGCCCGTTTCGGGTACCAACGATCCAGTAGCACTGGTCGGTAACGAACGGTCCCATTCGTCCCCCTTTGCGGCGAGGTGAGCCTGAATGTCCGCCACCACCACCCCACGCACCACCGTCACCGAGCGCGAGGCCCGCCAGGTGGCGGAGGCCGCCCGGCAGCAGGACTGGCACAAGCCCAGCTTCGCCAAGGAGCTGTTCCTCGGGCGCTTCCGGCTCGACCTCATCCACCCCCACCCGCTGCCCGACGAGGACTCCGTGCGGCGCGGCGAGGAGTTCCTGGCGAACCTGCGCGCGTTCTGCCAGACGGCGATCGACCCCGCCCGGATCGAGCGCGAGGCCCGCATCCCCGACGAGGTCGTGGCGGGCCTGAAGGAACTCGGCGCCCTCGGCATGAAGATCGACCCGAAGTACGGCGGTCTCGGCCTCACCCAGTTGTACTACAACAAGGCGCTCGCCCTGGTCGGCTCCGTCAGCCCCGCCGTCGGCGCGCTGCTCTCCGCGCACCAGTCGATCGGCGTACCGCAGCCGCTGAAGCTGTTCGGCACCCAGGAGCAGAAGGACGCCTTCCTGCCCCGCTGCGCCCGCACCGACATCTCCGCGTTCCTGCTCACCGAGCCGGACGTCGGCTCCGACCCGGCCCGCCTCGCCACCACGGCCGTACCCGACGGCGACGACTACGTGCTCGACGGGGTGAAGCTGTGGACCACCAACGGGGTGGTCGCCGACCTGCTCGTCGTCATGGCGCGCGTGCCGAAGTCCGAGGGGCACAAGGGCGGCATCACCGCGTTCGTCGTGGAGGCGACCTCCGAGGGCGTCACCGTCGAGAACCGCAACGCCTTCATGGGGCTGCGCGGCATCGAGAACGGCGTCACCCGCTTCCACCGGGTACGGGTCCCGGCGGCCAACCGTATCGGCCCCGAGGGCGCCGGACTGAAGATCGCGCTCACCACCCTCAACACCGGCCGGCTGTCGCTGCCCGCGATGTGCGCAGGAGCCGGCAAGTGGTGCCTGAAGATCGCCCGCGAGTGGGCGGCCGAGCGCGAGCAGTGGGGCAAGCCGGTCGCGCTGCACGAGGCGGTCGGCGCCAAGATCAGCTTCATCGCGGCCACCACCTTCGCCCTCGAAGCCGTGCTCGACCTGTCCTCGCAGATGGCCGACGAGGACCGCAACGACATCCGCATCGAGGCCGCCCTCGCCAAGCTCTACGGCTCCGAGATGGCCTGGAAGATGGCCGACGAACTGGTCCAGATCCGCGGCGGGCGCGGCTACGAGACGGCCGAGTCGCTGCGGGCGCGCGGCGAGCGGGCGGTCCCGGCCGAGCAGATCCTGCGCGACCTGCGCATCAACCGCATCTTCGAGGGCTCCACGGAGATCATGCACCTGCTGATCGCACGGGAGGCCGTGGACGCCCACCTCTCGGTCGCCGGTGACCTCATCGACCCCGACAAGCCGCTGTCCGCCAAGGCGAAGGCGGGCGCGAACGCGGGCGTCTTCTACGCCAAGTGGCTGCCGAAGCTGGTCGCCGGACCGGGCCAGCTGCCGACGGCGTACGGCGAGTTCAAGCACGGTATCGACCTCTCCGGGCACCTGCGCTACGTCGAGCGCACCGCCCGCAAACTCGCCCGCTCCACCTTCTACGCCATGTCCCGCTGGCAGGGCCGGATGGAGACCAAGCAGGGCTTCCTCGGCAGGGTCGTGGACATCGGCGCCGAGCTGTTCGCGATGAGCGCGGCCTGCGTCCGCGCCGAGCGGCTGTGGCGCGAGGGCGAGCACGGCCGCGAGGCGTACCAGCTCGCCGACGCCTTCTGCCGCCAGGCCCGCATCCGGGTGGACGAACTCTTCGCCCGGCTGTGGACCAACACCGACGACCTGGACCGCAAGGTGGTCAAGCAAGTCCTCGGCGGGGCCTACACCTGGCTGGAGGAGGGCATTCTCGACCCGTCCGGAGAGGGGCCGTGGATCGCCGACGCGACCCCCGGACCCCCCGCCCGCGAGAACGCCCGCCGTCCCTTCGGGGGCTAGCAGTACTTGTCGCTCGGGTCCCGCGTCGTCCAGGAGCAGGTGGCGACCTTGCTGCCGCTCGCCTTGGTCAGGGTCGCCGTGTCCTTGTCGTTGTTCCAGACGTAGGCACGGCGGTCCTGGTACTTGTCCGACGCGGTGTCCGAGCCGCTGCCGGTGTGCACCTTCAGGTACTTCCCGGCGCCGATCTTGACGTTCCCGAAGACGTACTTGTGGTTGGAGGCGTCCTTCAGCACCCACCCCTTGAGCGAGACCGCCGAGCCGCTGGTGTTCTTCAGCTGCACCCACTCGGCGTTCAGGCTCTTGTTCGAGCGGTTGTCCGAGCCGGGGCTGTCGAACCACACATGGTGGATCTTCACGCCCCCGGCGGCCTCGGCCGGGGTGCTGAGCAGGGTGCCGGTGAGCAGGGCCGCGCCGGCGAGGGCGGGCAGGGCGGCGCGTATGCGCACAGTACGCATGGAGAGATCCCCCCAGGATGTCGTCCGCGAAGTCGTGGCCGGCCCGGACGGTGACCGGCCCGGACTGAAGTGTTATCACATGATCTTCACGGCGCGTTCACAGTCCCGCGGAAACGCACTCGCGCGAGGGACGCGCTGTCCGGGCCGTCACCCCGTGCCGCCACAATGGGGGGATGACCGACAGTCCCGCCCGTCCGGCCCCCCTCGCCGACCCGCACCTCGTCTACGACCCCGCCCCCGCAGGCGGCCCCCAGGACGTGGTGATCCTCGGCTCCACCGGATCCATCGGCACCCAGGCCATCGACCTCGTGCTGCGCAACCCCGACCGCTTCCGGGCCACCGCCCTGTCCGCGAACGGCGGCCGGCCGGCGCTCCTCGCCGAGCAGGCGCACCGGCTGCGGGTGCGGACCGTGGCGGTCGCCCGCGAGGACGTCGTACCCGCGCTGCGCGAGGCGCTCGCCGCCGAGTACGGCGGCGCGGAGCCGCTGCCCGAGATCCTCGCCGGACCCGACGCGGCCACCCAGGTCGCCGCCTCCGACTGCCACACCGTGCTCAACGGCATCACCGGCTCCATCGGCCTCGCACCGACCCTCGCCGCCCTGGAGGCGGGCCGCACCCTCGCGCTCGCCAACAAGGAGTCGCTGATCGTCGGCGGCCCGCTGGTCACCGCGCTCGCGAAGCCGGGCCAGATCATCCCGGTGGACTCCGAGCACGCCGCCCTCTTCCAGGCGCTCGCCGCCGGCACCCGGGCCGACGTCCGCAAGCTCGTCGTCACCGCCTCCGGCGGCCCCTTCCGCGGCCGGACCAGGGACGAACTGGCACACGTCACCGTCGCGGACGCCCTCGCCCACCCCACGTGGGCGATGGGCCCGGTCATCACGGTCAACTCCGCGACCCTGGTCAACAAGGGACTGGAGGTCATCGAGGCCCACCTCCTCTACGACATTCCCTTCGACCGCATTGAGGTGGTCGTGCACCCGCAGTCGTATGTCCACTCGATGGTCGAGTTCACCGACGGATCCACGATCGCCCAGGCGACGCCCCCCGACATGCGCGGGCCCATCGCCATCGGACTGGGCTGGCCCGAACGTGTCCCGGACGCGGCCCCCGCGTTCGACTGGAGCAAGGCCTCCACCTGGGAGTTCTTCCCGCTGGACGACGAGGCCTTCCCCTCGGTGGACCTCGCCCGGCACGTGGGGCGGCTCGCGGGCACGGCCCCGGCGGTGTTCAATGCCGCCAACGAGGAGTGCGTCGCGGCCTTCCTGAGCGGCGCGCTGCCCTTCAACGGGATCATGGATACCGTCACCCGGGTGGTGGAGGAGCACGGCACCCCGGTCACGGGAACCTCACTCACGGTGTCGGACGTCCTCGAAGCGGAGACCTGGGCGAGAGCCCGGGCCCGCGAACTCACAGCCACGACGGCGACCGCGGAGGCGCGTGCATGACGACCTTGATGTTCATCCTCGGCATAGTGGTCTTCGCGGTCGGCCTGCTCGTCTCGATCGCGTGGCACGAGCTGGGGCACCTGTCCACGGCCAAGCTCTTCGGCATCCGCGTGCCGCAGTACATGGTCGGCTTCGGCCCGACCATCTGGTCACGAAGGAAGGGCGAGACCGAGTACGGCATCAAGGCGATCCCGCTCGGCGGCTACATCCGCATGATCGGCATGTTCCCGCCGGACGACCAGGGCCGGGTCTCCGCCCGCTCCACCTCCCCGTGGCGCGGCATGATCGAGGACGCCCGCTCGGCGGCCTTCGAGGAGCTCCAGCCGGGTGACGAGACGCGCATGTTCTACACGCGCAAGCCGTGGAAGCGGGTCATCGTCATGTTCGCGGGCCCCTTCATGAACCTGGTGCTCGCGGTCGCCCTCTTCCTCACCGTGCTGATGGGCTTCGGCATCCAGAAGGAGACCACCGTCGTGGAATCCGTCTCGCCCTGCGTCATCGCGCAGAGCCAGCACCGCGACACCTGCGAGAAGTCCGACCCGTCGTCCCCGGCCGCCCAGGCCGGCATGAAGGCGGGAGACAGGATCGTCTCCTTCGACGGCAAGCCGACCAGCGACTGGAACACGCTCTCGGACCTCATCCGGGACAGCGCCGGGAAGAACGTCGCCTTCGTCGTCGACCGCGACGGCCGGCACGTGACCCTGCACGCGAAGATCGCCACGAACCAGGTCGCCAAGAAGGACGCCGGCGGCAACTACGTCGACGGCTACGTCAAGGCCGGCTTCCTCGGCTTCAGCCCCGCCACCGGCGTCGTCAAACAGGACTTCGGCGAGTCCGTGACCTGGATGACCGACCGGGTCGGCGACGCCGTCGACTCCCTCGTCGCCCTGCCCGGCAAGATCCCGGCCCTGTGGGACGCGGCCTTCGGCGACGGCCCGCGCGAGCCGGACTCCCCGATGGGCATCGTCGGCGCCGCCCGGGTCACCGGCGAGATCGCCACCCTGGACATCCCCGCCTCACAGCAGCTCGCCATGTTCGTGTTCGTGCTGGCCGGCTTCAACCTCTCCCTGTTCCTGTTCAACATGCTCCCGCTGCTCCCGCTCGACGGCGGGCACATCGCGGGCGCCCTGTGGGAGTCGCTGCGGCGGAACCTGGCCCGGGTGCTGCGCCGGCCCGACCCCGGACCGTTCGACGTCGCCAAGCTGATGCCGGTGGCGTACGTGGTGGCCGGGATCTTCGTCTGCTTCACCGTCCTGGTGCTGATCGCCGACGTGGTGAACCCGGTGAAAATCTCCTAGCCACCCGTCGTTCACCGCGGCCCGGACCCCTCGGGATCCGGGCCGCATTCCATCGGGTGGGTTTACGGGTGGGATGTGCTGACGCGGGGCCCGGTGCCGTAATCTCAAAGCCTGGAGCCCGCCGTTGCACGGGACCGGACCTTGATCCACGACTTGGGGTTGCACAGCAGATGACTGCGATTTCTCTCGGCATGCCGTCCGTTCCGACCAAGCTCGCCGAGCGCCGGAAGAGCCGGCAGATCCAGGTCGGAAGCGTGGCGGTCGGCGGAGACGCGCCCGTCTCGGTCCAGTCGATGACCACGACCCGCACGTCCGACATCGGCGCCACCCTCCAGCAGATCGCCGAGCTGACCGCGTCCGGCTGCCAGATCGTCCGTGTGGCCTGCCCCACCCAGGACGACGCCGACGCCCTCGCCACCATCGCGAAGAAGTCCCAGATCCCGGTGATCGCGGACATCCACTTCCAGCCCAAGTACGTCTTCGCGGCCATCGAGGCCGGCTGCGCCGCCGTCCGTGTCAACCCCGGCAACATCAAGCAGTTCGACGACAAGGTCAAGGAGATCGCCAGGGCCGCCAAGGACCACGGCACCCCGATCCGCATCGGCGTGAACGCCGGCTCCCTGGACAAGCGCCTGCTCCAGAAGTACGGCAAGGCCACCCCCGAGGCCCTGGTCGAGTCGGCCCTGTGGGAGGCGTCCCTCTTCGAGGAGCACGACTTCCGCGACATCAAGATCTCCGTCAAGCACAACGACCCGGTCGTGATGATCGAGGCCTACCGGCAGCTCGCCGAACAGTGCGAGTACCCCCTCCACCTCGGCGTCACCGAGGCCGGCCCCGCCTTCCAGGGCACGATCAAGTCGGCCGTCGCCTTCGGTGCCCTGCTCTCCCAGGGCATCGGCGACACGATCCGGGTCTCCCTGTCGGCCCCGCCGGTCGAGGAGGTCAAGGTCGGCCTCCAGATCCTCCAGTCGCTCGGCCTGCGCCAGCGCGGCCTGGAGATCGTCTCCTGCCCGTCCTGCGGCCGCGCCCAGGTCGACGTCTACAAGCTCGCCGAAGAGGTCACCGCCGGTCTGACCGGCATGGAGGTCCCGCTCCGCGTCGCCGTCATGGGCTGCGTCGTCAACGGCCCCGGCGAGGCCCGCGAGGCCGACCTCGGCGTCGCCTCCGGCAACGGCAAGGGCCAGATCTTCGTCAAGGGCGAGGTCATCAAGACCGTCCCCGAGTCCAAGATCGTGGAAACCCTCATCGAGGAAGCCATGAAGCTGGCGGAGCAGATGGAGGCCGAGGGCGTCGCCTCCGGCGAACCGTCGGTGTCGGTGGCGGGCTGAGTTTCCGACACCAGCGGGACCGCGCCCCGCAGGGGGCGCGGGGCCGTGCCCGATGTGCGGCTCCGCCGCGTGGGCGCGAGCGACCACGAGCGGCCCGCAGTCGCCGACGGTTCCAGCCTCCCGGGCTCGGAGGCGCACCGCAAAGCAGGCGCAGCTATAGTGCGGAGATCAGCAGACCCCCAGCGTGAGGCCCCGCACGTGTTGACCCAGACCACCTCACGAGTGCTCGAACCGGGCGACCTGGACGCCGCGCTCGCCGTCCTCGACCGCGAGCCGGTCGCGAACGCCTTCGTGACCTCGCGGGTGCAGGTCGCGGGCCTCGACCCCTGGCGGCTCGGCGGCGAGATGTGGGGCTGGTACGAGGACGGCATGCTCACGTCCCTGTGCTACGCGGGCGCCAACCTCGTCCCGATCTGCGCCACCCCCCGCGCCGTCCGCGCCTTCGCCGACCGCGCCCGGCGGGCCGGCCGGCGCTGCTCCTCCATCGTCGGTCCCGCCGACGCCACCGCCGCGCTGTGGCGGCTGCTGGAGCCGCACTGGGGCCCGGCCCGCGAGGTCCGCGCCCACCAGCCGCTGATGGTCACCGACCGCATGCCGGCCGACATCACCCCGGACCCGTACGTCCGCCGCGTCCGCAAGGACGAGATGGAGACGATCATGCCGGCGTGCGTCGCGATGTTCACCGAGGAGGTCGGCGTCTCGCCCCTCGCCGGCGACGGCGGCCTGCTCTACCAGGCCCGGGTCGCCGAACTCGTCGGCTCCGGCCGCTCCTTCGCCCGCGTCGACGACCAGGGCCGGGTCGTGTTCAAGGCCGAGATCGGCGCCGCCACCCCCCAGGCCTGCCAGATCCAGGGCGTGTGGGTGGCCCCCGAGTACCGGGGCAGGGGCCTGGCGGCCCCCGGCATGGCGGCCGTACTGCGCTACGCCCTGGCCGATGTGGCGCCGGTGGTCAGCCTGTACGTGAACGACTTCAACACCGCGGCGCGCAGGACGTACCGCAGGGTGGGCTTCCACGAGGTGGGTGCCTTCATGAGCGTGCTCTTCTGACCGCCCTGTACGCTCCCGGCATGGACCTCGTGATCGGCCCCCTGGACCTCACTGCCCACGTGGACGAGGCCCTGGCCGTCCAAGCCGTCGCCTTCGGGCTCGGCCCGGACGAAGTCGCCGTACGCCGTCAGATCGTCCAGCGGCACATGCAGTACCGCGGTGCGCGCGCCTACGGCGCCACCGTCCGGGGACGGCTCGTCGGTTTCGTCTACGGCATGCCCAACAGCCGTACCCACTGGTGGTCCACCGTCGTCGAGCCCTACCTGCGCGCGGGCGGCAACGACTTCTGGCTGGACGACTCCTTCGTCATCACCGAACTGCACGTCCACCCCGACCACCAGAACCGCGGCATCGGCCGGCGCCTGATCACCACCATCACCGACACCGCCGACGAACCCCGCTCGATCCTCTCCGCGATCGACACCGACAGCCCCGCCCGCGGCCTCTACCACTCCCTCGGCTACGTCGACCTCGCCCGCCGGGTCCACTTCCCGAGCGCACCGAGGCCGTACGCCGTGATGGGCGCCCCCCTGCCGCTGCGCCGGCGATAACCGATTTCCACCGGCACAGGCGGCCCGGCTAACCTCCATGCCATCACCCTTTCCCGGCAGGAGTACGAGAACCATGGCCAACGCACCGGTCCAGCGCATGTCCCAGTTGATGGCGAAGACGCTGCGCGACGACCCGGCGGACGCCGAGGTCCTCAGCCACAAGCTCCTCGTCCGCGCCGGCTACGTCCGCCGCACGGCCGCCGGCATCTGGAGCTGGCTGCCCCTCGGCAAGAAGGTCCTCGCCAACATCGAGCGCGTCGTCCGCGAGGAGATGGACGCCATCGGCGCCCAGGAGGTCACGCTGCCCGCCCTGCTGCCGCGTGAGCCCTACGAGGCCACCGGCCGCTGGGACGAGTACGGCCAGGAGCTGTTCCGGCTCAAGGACCGCAAGGGCGGCGACTACCTCCTCGGCCCCACCCACGAGGAGATCTTCACCCTCCTGGTCAAGGACCAGTGCACGTCCTACAAGGACCTGCCGGTGATCCTCTACCAGATCCAGACCAAGTTCCGTGACGAGGCCCGGCCCCGCGCCGGCATCCTGCGCGGCCGCGAGTTCCTGATGAAGGACTCGTACTCCTTCGACCTGGACGACGAGGGCCTCGGCCGGTCCTACGCCCTGCACCGCGAGGCCTACCAGCGCGTCTTCGCGCGGCTCGGCCTCGACTACCGCATCGTCGCGGCCACCGCCGGCGCCATGGGCGGCTCCAAGTCCGAGGAGTTCCTCGCCCCGGCCGAGGCGGGCGAGGACACCTTCGCCGACTGCCCGAACTGCGACTTCGCCGCCAACACGGAGGCGATCACGTACGAGCTGAAGCCGGTGGACGCCTCCGGCGTGCCCGCCGCCGAGGACATCCCGACCCCGGACACCCCGACCATCGAGACGCTGGCCGCCTCGCTCGGCGTCCCGGCCTCCGCCACGCTGAAGAACCTGCTGGTCAAGGTGGACGGTGAGATCGTCGCCGTCGGCGTGCCCGGGGACCGCGAGGTGGACCTGGGCAAGGTGGAGGCGCACTTCGCCCCGGCCACCGTCGAGATGGTCACCGAGGCGGACTTCGCCGAGCGCACCGACCTGGTCCGCGGCTACGTCGGCCCGCAGGGCCTGGGTGAGAAGGTGAAGTACATCGCCGACCCGCGCGTGGCCCCCGGCACCGCCTGGATCACCGGCGCCAACAAGGAGCACACCCACGCCAAGAACGTCGTCGCCGGCCGGGACTTCGAGGTCGACGAGTACGTGGACGTCGTGGTGGTCCAGGAGGGCGACCCGTGCCCCAAGTGCGGCACCGGCCTGAAGTTGGACCGCGCCATCGAGATCGGCCACATCTTCCAGCTCGGCCGCAAGTACACCGACGCCCTCAAGCTGGACGTCCTCGGCCAGAACGGCAAGCCGGTCCGCGTGACCATGGGCTCCTACGGCATCGGTGTCTCCCGTGCCGTCGCCGCGCTCGCCGAGCAGACCGCCGACGAGCACGGCCTGGTGTGGCCCAAGGAGATCGCCCCGGCCGACGTGCACGTCGTCGCCGCCGGCAAGGCGCTCCAGACCGAGCTGGCCCTCGATGTCTCCGACAAGCTCGCCGCCGCGGGTGTCCGCGTCCTGGTGGACGACCGGGCCGGGGTCTCCCCGGGCGTGAAGTTCACCGACGCCGAGCTGATCGGCGTCCCGCAGATCCTGGTCGCCGGCCGCCGCTCCGGCGAGGGCGTCCTGGAGCTGAAGGACCGCAAGACCGGCGAGCGCGAGGAACTGACGGTCGAGGACGCGATCGCCCGCCTGACCGCACAGTGAGCGACGACCAGCGGTAGGGAACACCCCGGGCCCTCCCGGGGTGTTCGGAGGTGGCGCCAGTCGTCCGGGGGCGGCCCGCGCGGTGGCCGGGCTCATTTGGGGTTGGCCCGGGCGGTGGCCATGGTCGTCCGGGGGCGGTCCGCGCGGTGGCCGGGCTCACTTGGGGTTGGCCCGCGCGGTGGCCATGGTCGTCCGGAGGCGGCCCGCGTGGTGGCCGGGCTCACTTGGGGTTGGCCCGCGCGGTGTCATGGTCGTCCAGGGGTGGCCCGCGCAGCGGTCGTGGTTGTCCGGGGGCGGCCCGCGCACTGGCCGGGCTGACTTGGGGCCGGGTTCGTGAAGGGGCCACCCGGCCACCCTCATCTGGGGCCGGGTGGCGGTGTGGCCACGCGCGCCTCTCGCGAGATGGCCGCGTGCGCCTAGAGCCAGCTCGCGAACTCCAGCAGGAGTTCCGCGTCCTTCTCGCGGCCCACCCGGCGCGCCCGCACCCCGGACTCCACCGCCCGGAACAGCGTCCAGCCCCGCAGCCGTTCCTGGTCGACCTCCAGGGACTCGGCGAGCCGCTTGATCCGGCGCCGGGTGGTGGACGGCCCGGACGACGCCGCGATCAGATCCTCCACCCGGTCCCGCACCAGCCGCGCCAGGTCGAAGGCGCTCTCGCCGACCACCGGGTCCGGGCCCACCGCCAGCCAGGGCATCCGCTCCCCGGAGAGCACCTTGCTCTGCCGGAACGTGCCGTGCAGCAGCAACTGCTCGGGCGGCGCGGCCAGCAGCTCCGCACGGGCGGCGAGGGCCGCCTCCACCAGCGGGGCCGCCTCCGGATCGGTTCCGGCGCCCGCCCGCATCGCCACCGCCTGCCGCCCGGTCCGCTCGGCGACGGTCTCGAAGACGTGCCCGGCCGGCGGCGCCACCCACAGCCTGCGCAGCGTCCCCGCGGCCTCCAGCAGCGCCTTCGCCTCCGGCAACGACCGCACGGACACGTCCGGGTGCAGCCGCTCCAGCAGCAGCGCCCCGTCCTCCGCCTCGGCCTCCAGCAGCTGTACGGCGCCCAGCCCGCCCCAGTGCGCCAGCGCCGCCCGCTCGCTCTCCGGGCGGGCCCGGGGCGGCGCCAGCTTCAGCACGGCGGGGGTGCCGTCCGCCCGGCGCACCAGCACCACCAGACTGCTGCGCCCGCCCGGCACCTGCACCCGCTCGACGGTCAACTCGCGCCGGGCGACGGCCCGCTCGGCCGCCGCGGGCAGCCGCGCCAGCCAGTCGTCCCCGGCCGGTGCCGTCTCACCGAGCGCCCGCACCAGGCGCTGCGGCGGTTCGAAAGCCATGCGCGAGTCGTTCCCTTCGTCTCTGTGCTGCCGGGACCCCGCCCGAGTCTCCCGTCCTGATCCTGTTCCCGATCGTGACCGGTGCCTGCCTGCCGTCCTGCCGTCCTGCCGTTCCGCCCTCGCGCCGTCACGGGCTGCCCGGGGAACGACCCCGGGCGGCCCCGCCGGCGGTCAACGCGCCGGCGACCCGGACGGCGACGGTGCCGTGCCGGCCGCGCCCGCCCGTTCGCCGGACCGCTCGGCCAGACCAGGGAAGGCTACGCTCCCCCCGCTCCAGCGCACCGCCCGCACCGCGGCTTCCCGCAGCGCCCCGGCCGCGTCGGTCCGCCGGGCGCCGCTCGTGGCCCGCACCAGGTCCGCGTACACCCCGGCCAGCCGCTCCTCCAGCCGTGCGGCCAGCCGCAGCGCGGCCGCCCCGTCCTCGACCGGGAACGGCAGCGCGTACGCGGCGCTCGCGGCGACCGGCGCGCCGCCCAGGTCACGCACGGCGCGCACCAGCGCGTCCCGGCGCGCGCGGTGGGCGTCGTACGCCGACCGCGCCTCCGTCCGGCGCCGCTCGCCGATCCGTCCGCCCACGACGCCGTACCCGTACACGGCCGCGTGCTCCGCCGCCAGCGCGGCCTGAAGTGCGCTCAGCTCGGCCTTCCCGGCCTGCTCGGTCCCGTCGCTCACCTGGCCCCCTCCGTCAGCAGGTACGCGTGCGCGGCCCCGGCCGCCGCGACCGACGCCAGCAGCCTCGCCAGCTCGCCCGGCGCCTCCAGCAGGTCCTTGGCCCGCTGGTCGGCGAGGGCGCGCTCGGCGGCGGCCAGCCCGGCGACGGCGTCCTTCTCGCGCGCCGGGACGGGAGCGGCGGAGGCGGTGGCCGTGGCGGAAGGCGTGGGCGCCGTACGGTCCGTGAAGGCCGCCGCGTGCGCCGCGACCTGGGCCCGCAGCGGGCGCAGCCGCTCCGCCAGCCCGGGATGCGCGGCGAGCACGGCGTCGTACCGTGCCAGCAGCACCCGGCTGTCCCGCGCCGCACGCGCGCGTGCCCGCTGCGTGGCCGACGGACCGTCGTCGCCGGACTCCGGCCCGGCCGAGCAGCCCATCAGCAGGGCGCCGCCGGCGGCCGAGGCGAGCAGGGTTCTTCTGCGCGGCGCCGAGGGCACGCGCGAGGGCGGGGGGTAGGGCACGGCTGACGTCCTCGGGGGCTCGTACGAACACACGGGCGGGAACGCCGGCCCGCCGTTGATCACGGTACCCGCGAGTCACTCCGCCTCGCGTCACCGGCTCGACGGCCGGCCCGTGCACGGCGGCACCCCGGGCCTCTGGTGCGAACCGGCCCCCGTCGGAGGCAGTACCCTTTGATCAGACACGCGACCCATCCCACAACAGCACACGCGGCCGAGGAGTCACCCGGATGAGCACCACCCAGAGCGAGAGGCTGCGAGAGCTGCTGGAACCGCTTGTCACCTCCCAGGGGCTGGATCTCGAAGAGATCGCCGTGGACTCCGTCGGACGCAAGCGGGTGCTGCGCGTGGTCGTCGACTCCGACACCGGGGCGGACCTGGACGCCATCGCCGATGTGAGCCGCGCGCTCTCGGCGAAGCTGGACGAGACGAACGCGATGGGTGACGCCGCGTACGACCTGGAGGTCGGAACCCCCGGCGCGGAGCGCCTCCTCACCGAGCACCGGCACTTCGTGCGCGCCACCGACCGGCTCGTGAAGTTCCAGCTCACGGAGGGCGGCGAGCTGGTCGCGCGGATCCTGAAGGTCGACGACGAGGGGATCGACGTCGAGGTGCCCGGCGTGAAGGGCCGCAAGGCCACCGCCCGCAGGCTCGGCTTCCCGGAGATCGCCAAGGCGCGCGTGCAGGTCGAGTTCAACCGCAAGGACAGCGCCGGCCCGGCCGGCGAGAAGGACATGAAGGAAGAGGAGGAGGCGTAGCCGTGGACATCGACATGAGCGCCCTGCGGGGCTTGGTTCGGGAGAAGGAGATCTCCTTCGACCTGCTGGTCGAGGCGATCGAGTCGGCCCTCCTCATCGCCTACCACCGCACCGAGGGAAGCCGCCGACACGCGCGCGTGGAGCTCAACCGGGAGACCGGGCATGTGACCGTGTGGGCGAAGGAGGACCCCGAGGACCTCGCCGAGGGGCAGGAGCCCCGCGAGTTCGACGACACCCCGTCCGGCTTCGGCCGCATCGCCGCCACCACCGCCAAGCAGGTCATCCTGCAGCGGCTGCGCGACGCCGAGGACGACGCGACGCTCGGCGAGTACGCCGGCCGCGAGGGCGACATCGTCACCGGTGTGGTCCAGCAGGGCCGCGACCCGAAGAACGTGCTCGTGGACATCGGCAAGCTGGAGGCCATCCTGCCGGTGCAGGAGCAGGTGCCCGGGGAGACCTACCCGCACGGCATGCGTCTGAGGTCGTACGTCGTCCGGGTGGCCAAGGGCGTGCGCGGGCCGTCCGTCACCCTCTCCCGTACGCACCCGAACCTGGTGAAGAAGCTCTTCGCCCTGGAGGTGCCGGAGATCGCCGACGGTTCGGTGGAGATCGCCGCGATCGCCCGTGAGGCCGGTCACCGCACCAAGATCGCCGTACGGTCCACCCGTTCGGGCCTGAACGCCAAGGGCGCCTGCATCGGCCCCATGGGCGGCCGGGTGCGCAACGTGATGGGCGAACTGAACGGCGAGAAGATCGACATCGTCGACTGGTCGGACGACCCGGCGGAGATGGTCGCGAACGCCCTGTCACCCGCTCGGGTGAGCAAGGTGGAGGTCGTCGACATGGCCTCCCGGTCCGCCCGGGTGACCGTGCCGGACTACCAGCTGTCGCTGGCGATCGGCAAGGAGGGGCAGAACGCCCGCCTGGCGGCCCGCCTGACCGGCTGGCGGATCGACATCCGGCCCGACACCGAGCAGGCCGGGGAGTAGACCGGGGAGCAGATCGGGGCGCCGGGGGAATAGATCCAAGCCGTCCGGCGCTGAGATCACGACAACAGCCGTTCGATTCTTGCCCCGAAGGGGTGAGGTCGGTACGGGGAGGTAGACTTAACTGTGTCTGGCCGGACGCACGCCCGAGCATGCCCTGAACGCACCTGTGTGGGGTGCCGGGAGCGGGCGGCCAAGAACGATCTCCTGCGGATCGTGGAGATCGAGGACGCCTGCGTCCCCGATCCTCGCGGTACGCTGCCCGGCCGGGGTGCCTATGTACACCCCGCCCTGGTCTGTCTCGACCAGGCGGTACGCCGCCGGGCGTTCCCGCGGGCACTGCGCGTCCCGGGACCGCTCGACACAAAGGCGTTGCGCCGATACGTCGAGCAGACAACAGTTGCCGAGCAGGCAACGCCGTAAGACAAGCCGCACGGAACCCCGTTCGGTCTGGTACCTCGCGAGTCGAAAGCAGGTCGAGATTGCGATGAGCACTCGATGAGTACGCGATGAGTACGCCCATGAACTAGCGACGGTCCGGCTTCAACCCGGACCTCAAAGGAGCGAAGTGGCTAAGGTCCGGGTCTACGAACTCGCCAAGGAGTTCGGTGTCGAGAGCAAGGTCGTCATGGCCAAGCTCCAGGAACTCGGTGAATTCGTCCGTTCGGCGTCTTCGACCATCGAAGCGCCGGTTGTACGCAAGCTGACCGACGCCTTCCAGGGCGGTGGCAACGGCAAGTCCGCCGGCAAGCCCGCCCCGCGCAAGGCCGCCCCCAGGCCCGCCGCGCCCTCTCCGGCGCAGGCGGCACGTCCGGCTGCCCCGGCCCCGAGGCCGGCGGCCCCCAAGCCTCCGACGGCGCCCGCTGCCCAGCAGCCGGCCGCCCCGTCGGCCCCCTCGGCGCCCGCCCAGGCCCCGGGCCCGCGCCCGGTGCCGGGTCCCAAGCCCGCGCCGCGTCCGGCCCCGGCCGCCCCGGAGTTCACCGCTCCGCCGGCCCCGGCCGCGCAGACCCCGCAGGCTCCGGCCGCCCAGGGTCCGCGTCCCGGCGCCCGTCCCGGCGCCCCGAAGCCCGGTGGCGCCCGTCCGGCCCCCGGCCAGGGCCAGGGTGCCCGTCCGGGTCAGGGCGGTGGCCGCCCCGGTGGCCAGGCCGCGCGTCCCGGTGCCCGTCCGGCCGGTCCGCGCCCGGGCAACAACCCCTTCACCTCCGGCGGCAACGCCGGTATGGCCCGTCCGCAGGCCCCGCGCCCGCAGGGCGGCCCGCGTCCCGGCCCCGGCGGTGCCCCCGGCGCCGGTCCGCGTCCGCAGGCGCCCGGCGCCCAGGGCGGCGGTCCGCGTCCGCAGGCTCCGGGCGGTCCCCGTCCGTCGCCGGCCGGCATGCCCCGGCCGCAGGGCGGTCCGCGTCCCGGCCCGGCCGGTCCGCGTCCGAACCCCGGCATGATGCCGCAGCGTCCCGCTGCCGGCCCGCGTCCCGGCCCTGGCGGCGGTCGCGGCCCGGCCGGTGCCGGCCGTCCCGGTGGCGGCGGCGGTCGTCCCGGTGGCGGCGGCTTCGCCGGCCGTCCCGGTGGCGGCGGCGGTGCCCGTCCGGGCGGTGGTGGCGGTTTCGCCGGCCGTCCCGGTGGTGGCGGCGGCTTCGGCGGCGGTCCCGGCGGTGGCGGCGGTGGCCGTCCCGGCTTCGGCGGCCGTCCCGGCGGTCCCGGTGGCCGCGGTGGCACGCAGGGCGCCTTCGGCCGTCCCGGCGGTCCGGCGCGTCGTGGCCGCAAGTCGAAGCGGCAGCGTCGCCAGGAGTACGAGGCCATGCAGGCCCCGAGCGTCGGCGGCGTGATGCTGCCGCGCGGCAACGGCGAGACCATCCGTCTCTCCCGCGGCGCGTCGCTCACCGACTTCGCGGAGAAGATCAACGCCAACCCGGCGTCCCTCGTCGCGGTCATGATGAACCTCGGCGAGATGGTCACCGCGACCCAGTCCGTCTCCGACGAGACCCTCCAGCTCCTCGCCGACGAGATGAACTACACGGTTCAGATCGTCAGCCCGGAGGAGGAGGACCGCGAGCTGCTTGAGTCCTTCGACATCGAGTTCGGCGAGGACGAGGGCTCCGACGAGGACCTGGTGGTCCGTCCGCCGGTCGTGACCGTCATGGGTCACGTCGACCACGGTAAGACGCGACTGCTCGACGCCATCCGCAAGACGAACGTCATCGCGGGCGAGGCCGGCGGCATCACCCAGCACATCGGTGCCTACCAGGTCGCGACCGAGGTCAACGACGAAGAGCGCAAGATCACCTTCATCGACACCCCGGGTCACGAGGCGTTCACCGCCATGCGTGCCCGTGGTGCGAAGTCGACCGACATCGCGATCCTGGTCGTCGCGGCCAACGACGGCGTCATGCCGCAGACGGTCGAGGCGCTCAACCACGCCAAGGCGGCCGACGTGCCGATCGTCGTCGCGGTCAACAAGATCGACGTCGAGGGCGCGGACCCGACCAAGGTGCGCGGTCAGCTGACCGAGTACGGCCTGGTGGCCGAGGAGTACGGCGGCGACACCATGTTCGTCGACATCTCCGCCAAGCAGGGTCTGCACATCGACTCGCTGCTGGAGGCCGTGATCCTCACGGCCGACGCCTCGCTCGACCTGCGGGCCAACCCGAACCAGGACGCGCAGGGCATCTCGATCGAGTCCCGTCTCGACCGCGGCCGTGGTGCCGTGGCGACGGTCCTCGTCCAGCGAGGCACGCTGCGGGTCGGCGACACGATGGTCGTGGGCGACGCCTACGGTCGTGTGCGCGCCATGCTCGACGACAACGGCAACAACGTCGCCGAGGCCGGCCCGTCGACGCCGGTCCAGGTCCTGGGCCTGACCAACGTCCCGGGTGCGGGTGACAACTTCCTGGTGGTCGACGAGGACCGTACGGCCCGTCAGATCGCCGAGAAGCGCGCCGCCCGTGAGCGCAACGCGGCCTTCGCGAAGCGCACGCGCCGCGTGTCCCTGGAGGACCTGGACAAGGTGCTCAAGGCCGGCGAGGTCCAGCAGCTGAACCTGATCATCAAGGGTGACGCTTCTGGTTCGGTCGAGGCCCTGGAGTCCTCGCTGCTCCAGCTGGACGTCGGCGAAGAGGTCGACATCCGCGTCCTGCACCGCGGCGTCGGTGCGGTCACGGAGTCCGACATCGACCTGGCGATGGGCTCGGACGCCATCGTGATCGGCTTCAACGTCCGCGCGGCCGGCCGCGCGGCGCAGATGGCCGAGCGCGAGGGCGTGGACGTCCGGTACTACTCGGTCATCTACCAGGCGATCGAGGAGATCGAGGCGGCCCTCAAGGGCATGCTCAAGCCGGAGTACGAAGAGGTCGAGCTGGGTACGGCGGAGATCCGCGAGGTCTTCAAGTCGTCCAAGCTGGGCAACATCGCCGGTGTCCTCATCCGCTCCGGCGAGGTGCGCCGCAACACCAAGGCCCGCCTCATCCGGGACGGCAAGGTGGTCGCGGAGAACCTCACCATCGAGGGCCTGCGTCGCTTCAAGGACGACGTCACCGAGATCCGCGAAGGCTACGAGGGTGGTATCAACCTCGGGAACTTCAACGACATCAAGGTCGACGACGTCATCGCGACGTACGAGATGCGGGAGAAGCCGCGGGCGTAACGCCTGTGGTTCGTGCTGGCCGGCGGGACTGCGGTCCCGTCGGCCAGCGCGCCGTTTTCCGCCCGGGTGCCGCTCCGGCCGACCGCACCGAAACCCTGTCGAGCCACCGGCGGGCACGCGGTACGGTTCTTGATGTCCCCGGCCACACGGACCCGGGGCCATCGATCCCGTACCGGCGGGTGAACCGGTTGCACACATGTACGTGGGGACTCTGTCCTTCGACTTCCTCCTCGGCGACGTCCACTCGCTGAAGGAGAAGCGCTCCGTCGTCCGCCCGATCGTCGCCGAACTCCAGCGGAAGTACGCCGTGAGCGCGGCCGAGGTGGACCACATGAACCTCCACCGGCGGGCGATCATCGGCCTCGCCGCGGTCTCCGGCGACGCCGCGCACCTCACCGACGTACTGGACCGGTGCGAGCGGCTGGTCGCCGGCCGCCCCGAGGTGGAGCTGCTGTCCGTGCGACGGCGCTTCCACGGCGACGACGACTGACCACGAAACGCAAGCAAGAGAAAGAACGGGAGACGGACCAGTGGCCGACAACGCGCGGGCTAAAAGGCTGGCGGACCTCATCCGGGAGGTGGTGGCCCAGAAGCTGCAGCGCGGGATCAAGGACCCGCGGCTCGGCTCACACGTCACCATCACGGACACCCGGGTCACGGGTGACCTCCGGGAGGCGACCGTCTTCTACACGGTCTACGGCGACGAGGAGGAGCGGAAGGCGGCGGCCGCCGGCCTGGAGAGCGCCAAGGGCATCCTGCGCTCCGAGGTGGGCCGCGCGGCCGGGGTGAAGTTCACGCCCACCCTGACCTTCGTGGCGGACGCCCTGCCGGACACCGCCCGGACCATCGAGGACCTCCTCGACAAGGCCCGGCAGTCCGACGAGAAGGTGCGCGAGGCGGCCACGGGCGCCACGTACGCCGGCGGCGCCGACCCGTACCGCAAGCCGGCGGACGACGACAGCGACACGGACGGCGACGCCACCGAATGACCCAGAAGCACACCACGCCCGACGGCCTCGTCATCGTCGACAAGCCGTCGGGCTTCACTTCGCACGACGTGGTCGCCAAGATGCGCGGGATCGCCAGGACCCGCCGCGTCGGCCACGCCGGCACCCTCGACCCGATGGCGACCGGCGTCCTGGTCCTCGGGGTCGAGCGCGCCACCAAGCTCCTCGGGCACCTGGCGCTCACCGAGAAGGAGTACCTGGGCACGGTCCGCCTGGGCCAGAACACCCTCACCGACGACGCCGAGGGTGAGATCACCTCGTCGACCGACGCCTCCAAGGTGACCCGGGACGCCATCGACGCGGGCATCGCCAAGCTGACCGGCGACATCATGCAGGTGCCGTCCAAGGTCAGCGCCATCAAGATCGACGGCGTACGGTCGTACAAGCGGGCCCGTGAGGGCGAGGACTTCGAGATCCCCGCCCGGCCGGTGACCATCTCCTCCTTCGCGGTGTACGACGTCCGGGACGCGGTCGCCGAGGACGGCACGCCCGTGCTCGACCTGGTGGTGTCGGTGGTCTGCTCCTCCGGCACCTACATCCGTGCGCTCGCCCGCGACCTGGGCGCCGACCTGGGCGTCGGCGGCCACCTCACCGCGCTGCGCCGCACCCGCGTCGGCCCGTACAAGCTGGACGCGGCGAAGACGCTGGACCAGCTCCAGCAGGAGCTGACCGTGATGCCGATCGCCGAGGCCGCCACCGCCGCGTTCCCGCGCTGGGAGGTCGACGCCAAGCGGGCCCGGCTGCTGCTCAACGGCGTCCGGCTGGAGATCCCCGACGAGTACGCGGGAGCCGGTCCCGTCGCCGTGTTCGACACCGAGGGCCGTTTCCTCGCGCTGGTCGAGGAACACCGGGGCAAGGCGAAGAGCCTCGCCGTGTTCGGCTGAGGCGCGGGGGCGCGGGGGCGCGGAGGCGTTCAGATCCGAGGCATGAGCCGTCGGCCCTGATATCGGGCCCGCATGGATCGGCGTCCGCTGTGGAGTGGCTGTCCGCCGTGGCTCTCCGCCCGGGAGCGGCTGTCTGCCGTGGAGCGGCGGCCGGCGGCCACACGGGGTCGGTCCTGCCGCCGCTCCACGGTCCCCCCTCGGTTCCCCCACCCCTAGGGTTATCCAGCAACTTCCGCCTATTCACCCGTCCGGGCAGGCGCTCGGAGTGAACCGGGGGAGCGGAAGGGGGCGCGTTCATCACGCGATCTGTCCCGCCGATCATCCCGCGCCTACCGTCGGAACCAGGGCACGGGGACGGGCGGGGAGGTACGACCATGACGGAACGGGGCCCGCGAGGCGGAAGCGGGCGCCGGGGGCACGAGTGCGCAGAGCCGCCGTTCGAGGGGCGCGCCGAGGGGGAGCGCGCGGGCGGGGGCGGCGCGCACGGGGAACGGCCGTCCGGAGCGCGCGCGTACGAGGAGTGCGCCGGCGGTGGGCCGGGCGCGGGTCCGGAAGACCGCGCCCCGGCCACCACCCCGGCCGACGACACGGGCGCAGGCGCCGGAACCGGCCGCCTCGACGCCGCCCTCGTACGCATCCGGGACCTGGCCGGCCGCCCGCGCGGACTCGGCTTCCTCGCCGATCACGAGGGCACCCTGCTCACCAGCCACGAGGCCGTCGACGGCCTGCCCCGGCTGGTGCTGCACGCCGGCGGCGACCGCACCTGCGTGGTCGGCCCCGACGCGGTCACGGCACTGCCTGGTCTCGACCTCGCGCTGGTGCGCACGGAGGGTCTCGGCGTGGAGCCGCTGCCGCTGACCGTGCGGGAGCGGATCGACGCCGGCACCTACGTCCAGGTCGCCGCCGGCTGCTGGCGCGAGGCACGGGTGCTGGCCGCCACGCAGGTGACGTACACCGCCACGGACCGCTTCCACCTGCTGGACGACGCCCTGGAGCTGGCCATCGGCACGGCCGGCCGGGACGCGCTCCGGCTGGGCGGCGGCGCGGCCGGCGGACCGGTGCTCGACGTGCGCACCGGCGCGGTCGTCGGCGTCCTCGGCACCGCCCTGCACAGCGCCCAGCGCGACGCGGGCTTCGCGGTGCCGCTGCGGCCCGCCGACGGCGCCCTCGCCGACCTGCTCGCCCGCAACGCGGCCACCGTGCCCGCGTACGGCGCCGACCTCAACCTCGCCGGCATCCTCCGGCTGACCATGATCTCGGCCGGGCAGGACCTCCCCCCGGGCGCCGTCGAACCGGTCGAACGCCCCGGCGTCGGCCGGGAGTTGGCGGCCTTCACCGTCGGTGACCGGTCCGTGCTCGGCCTCGTCGGCGCGCCGGGCAGCGGTCGTACGACGGAACTCGCGACGCTCGCCGCCCGCCGTGCCCGGGGTGAGGGGCCGGCTCCCACGCTGTGGCTGCGCGGTGCCGATCTCAGGGGCACCGACGACTCGGTGGCCGACGTGGCCCGCCGCACCTTGGCGCGTGCCGCCCGGATCATCGCCGCGTCCCGCTCCGGACGCCCCGAAGACCTCGGCGACACCACGCCCGAACGCGTGGCCCGCCTCGCCGCCCGGGCCGGCCGCCCGCTGCTGCTCCTCCTGGACCGCCCCGAGGAGATGCCTCCCGCCCTCGCCGACCGCCTGCCCACCTGGGCCCAGGGCACGGCCACCTGGCTGACCGGGACGGGAACCCGCCTGGTGGTGGCCTGCCGGGAGGAACACTGGGAACACACCGGCCGGGCCTTCCCACCCGACGTCCTCCACCTGCCGGGCGACCCGAGCGAGCAGGGGCGAACGCCGTCTGGCCACGGGCTCCCGGCGAAGGGCGCCGAGCCGCGGGAAGGACAAGCTGGAACCGGGACCCCGACGCACGACCCGGGCCCGGGCCATGCGCAGGCCGACTCTGCGGTGGAGGCGGGCGGTGCTGGTGCGGTGTGTGCGTCGGCTGGGTGTGCGGTTGAGGCACAGGCTTCCGCCGTACCCGCCGAGTCGGTCCCCGGGGAAGCCCCCGGCACCCCCTCCACGGACCCCCTCCCGCCCTGTCTGCGGATCGGGGACCTCACGCCCGACGAGGCGCGGTGGGCCCGGCTGCGGTACGGGATCCCGGAGGGGGCGCTCGGTGAGCGGGACGCGCGGCATCCGCTCGTACTGCGGCTGTTGTCCGAGGTGCGGGCCGCCGCACCGGACGCGCCGGTCGGCGGGCCCGTCGACCGGCACGACGTGTTCGCCGCCTACCTCGATCTGATGTGCCTGCGCATCGCCGTCCGCCTCGCCGCCGCCGGCGGTCTGCGCGGCACGGCCGTGCGGCGGCTGGCGGCGCGGGTGGCCGGGCAGGTGCACGAGGCCGCCCGGCGCAGCCTCGGGCCGGGGCAGGGGGAGCTGGACGGGGAGTCGTTCGAGGCGGTGTTCCCCTGGGGCCCGGCCCCGGCCAGGCTCGGCGGCGGTACCGGCTGGGCCTCCGCCGTGCTGACCGAGGGTCTCCTCGTGCCGGCCGGTACCGGCTACCGCTTCGCCCACGAGGAACTGGCCGACTGGATCCAGGGCACGCACCTGGACCTGGACGCGGCGCTGCTGGCCCTGGTGCACCGCGTCGGCGAGCCGGGCGCGCCCCGCCCGGTGCCGCACCATCGCGTCGGCCCGGTCGTCCAGGCGCTGCTGCTCCTCGCCCGCCAGCAGGGAACCGGGCAACTCACCCTCCGGCTGCGGGAGCTGGTCGACGCCCTGGACCGTGACACCGGCTCCTGGTGGGCCGCCCGGCTCCTCGCCCGGACCCTGCTCCAGGTCCCGGACGCGACGCCGTACACCGAGGTGCTGCGCCTGCTCGCCGACCGTGTCGTCGCCTGGCACGGCGACCGGCGGCCCGTACCGGCCGACTTCCGCCCCGCTTTCTGGACCGGCCTGCCCGTCCCCGACACCGAGCGCCTGGACCTGCTGCGCCGCCTCGTCCTGGCGGACCCGGCGCCACCCGCGGCAGGCGACCGGTACCTGGACGCCGTCGCCGGACTGCTCACCGCCGCCCCCACCGCCGTACAGCCCCTGCTCACCCAGTGGTTCGCGGACGAGCGGCCGCTGCCCGCGACCCCGCACGCCACCGTGGCCACCGCCGCGCAGGCGCTGCTGCACACCCACCGGCACGGCGCCCTGGACGATCTCATCGAGGTGCTGGGGGCCTGTGCGCACCGGCGTGCCGATGAACTGCTCGCCGTCCTCGCCGAGGAGGAGCCGTCCGCCCTCTGCCGGGCGGTGGACCGCTGGGCGCACGACGAGCGCCCCGCCCGCCGGGTCGCGGCCGTGGCCTTCGCCCTGCGCGCGGCCCCGCACGCCCGCTCGGACGCCGACCGCGAGCTGCTGCGCTACGCCGCCCTCACCCTGCTGGCCCGCCCCGCCGACCGCACCCTGCACGGCGCGGCCCTGGCCCTGCTGGTCCGTGACCCGCGCTCACGGGACCGGCACCTGCCCGCGGCCCTGCGCCACTTCGCGGACGGCGACCCGCAGTTCCCGCCCGGCGCCCTCGTCCCGGCCCTGACCACGCACCCGGAACCGGTCCTGGAGGCCTTCCGCGCCCGCCTGTGCGCCCCGGGCGCCGGCGGCCCGGACACCGCAGCGGTCCTGCGCGGCCTCACCCGGGTCGCCACCCCGGCCCTGGCCCGCCGGGTCGCCGCCATCGTCCGGGAGGCGCTGCGGCTGCGCCCGGAGACCGCCGGACCCGTCGCCGGCCAGGTCGCCGGCCAGGTCGAGCGCCGCCTCGAAGAGGGCCCCACCGCCCGCCCGATCCTGCTGCCCCTCGTCACCGGCCTGCTCGACGGCGGCCCCGAACCGCTCCGGGCGGCCCTCGCCGCCGTCCTCGCCGCCCCCGGCACCCCCGCCTCCCGCCCGCTCCGCCGCGAGCTGCTGGAGTTCCTGCTCGCCCGCGAAGAGGACCCGTCCGTCCTGCTCGCCGTCCTGCACGCGGCCACGGAACACGGCGGCCGGGCGGAGGAGGCCCGCGGCCTGGTCCACCGCACCGGCCTGCTCCTCGTCCGCACGCCCGAGGGCGCCACCCGGTTCGACCGCGCCCTGGTCGACATCGGCCGGCACGTGCCCGGCTTCGCCGCCCGCATGGCCCGCTGGCTGACCGAGGCCCCGGACGACTGGGCGGCCGTGGTCGGCCCCAGCACCCGCCGCATGATCGAGAGCATGGCGGGCGTACGCGTACCGGCCTGAGCCGCGGTGGGAACGTGCGCCCCGTCACAGCCCCCATGCCGATGCCGGCCCGGGGCACCCGGCATGGCACCCTTAGACCTGCACGACGAGGTCAAGGTAGACACGGACAAGGGTTCGAGGAGCGGTCACAGTGCAGCGCTGGCGTGGCTTGGAGGACATCCCCCAGGACTGGGGGCGCAGCGTCGTCACCATCGGTTCCTACGACGGCGTCCACCGCGGCCACCAGCTGATCATCCGGCACGCCGTCGAGCGGGCCCGCGAGCTCGGCGTACCGGCCGTCGTGGTCACCTTCGACCCGCACCCCAGCGAGGTCGTCCGCCCGGGCAGCCACCCGCCGCTGCTCGCCCCGCACCACCGCCGTGCCGAACTCATGGCCGAGCTGGGCGTCGACGCGTGCCTCATCCTGCCCTTCACCACCGAGTTCTCCAAGCTCTCGCCCGCCGACTTCGTGGTGAAGGTCCTGGTCGACAAGCTGCACGCCAAGGCGGTCGTGGAGGGCCCCAACTTCCGCTTCGGCCACAAGGCGGCCGGCAACGTCGAGTTCCTCATCGAGCAGGGCAAGATCTACGACTTCGAGGTCGAGGTCGTCGACCTGTACGTCAGCGGTGAGGCGGGCGGCGGCGAGCCGTTCTCCTCCACGCTGACCCGCCGCCTGGTCGCCGAGGGCGATGTCGCGGGCGCCCGCGAGATCCTGGGCCGCCCGCACCGCGTGGAGGGCGTCGTCGTCCGCGGCGCCCAGCGCGGCCGGGAACTGGGCTTCCCGACGGCCAACGTCGAGACGCTCCCGCACACCGCCATCCCCGCCGACGGCGTGTACGCCGGGTATCTGCACGCCCAGGGCGAGGCCATGCCGGCCGCGATCTCCGTCGGCACGAACCCGCAGTTCGACGGCACCGAGCGCACGGTGGAGGCGTACGCGATCGACCGCGTCGGCCTCGACCTGTACGGCCTGCACGTCGCCGTCGATTTCCTCGCGTACGTGCGCGGGCAGGCGAAGTTCGAGTCGCTGGAGGCCCTGCTGGAGCAGATGGCCGAGGACGTGAAGCGGTGCCGGGAGATCGTGGCGGCGGCGGGGGAGTAGCCGCCGTCCCGGCGGGAGTCGTTTCGGCGAGGCTCGTCACAGGGAGGCTCGTCACAGGGAGAAGGGGGGGCGGGGGGGGGGGGCCCCCCCCCCCCGGGGGGGGGGCCCCCCCGGGGGGGGGGGGGGGGGGGGGGCCGCGGGGGGGGGGGGGGGGGCGGTACCCGGAGCCGGGGCGGCGGGGTGCA
>NZ_JBIRJA010000014.1:228748-268719 GCF_044329325.1 Streptomyces sp. NPDC017676
GCGGGGTTTGGGGGGGGGGGGGGGGGGTTCCGCCGCGGCCCGGGGGGGTGTGTTTGGGGGGGGGCCCCCCCCGGGGGGCCTCGACACGGGCCCCGGGGGGGGGGGGGGGGTCCCCCCCGCCCGCCCTTTCTCGTGGCCCCTACTGCTGGGGCGGGGCCGGGGGAGCCTGCGGAGGCTGCTGCGGCTGCTGTCCCGGCTGCGGCTGCGGCTGTGACGAGGGCTGGGGCTGGGGCTGCGGCTGTCCGGCCTGCGGGTCGCCCGGCTGCTGCGGCGCCCCCGGATACGGCTGCGGCTGGCCCTGCTGATGCGGGTACGGCTGCTGCGCGGGGGCGTACGGCTGACCGGCGGCCGGGGCGTACGGCTGACCGGGGGCTGGGGGATACGGCTGACCGGGAGCCTGGGGGTACGGCTGGCCCGGGGCCTGCGGATACGGCTGCCCGGCGCCGTACGGCTGTTCCGGCATGGGCCGGCCCGGCACAGGCTGGCCGGGCATGGGCTGGCCCGGCATCGGCGCTCCCGGCACGGACGCTCCCGGCATGGGCGGGGCGGCCACCGGCGGCGGGTTGCCGTCGCTCGTCCACAGCCCGTGCGCCTGCTGGTGGCGGGTGAAGTCCTCGGCGACCATCGCGGCGAGGTTGAAGTACGCCTCGCGCGTCTTCGGCCGCATCATGTCGAGATCCACCTCGGCGCCGGCGGCGAGATGCTCGTCGAAGGGCACGACGATGACGCCGCGGGTGCGGGTCTCGAAGTGCGCCACGATGTCCTCGACCTTGATCATCTTGCCGGTCTCGCGGACCCCGGAGATCACGGTGAGGGAGCGGGAGACCAGGTCGGCGTACCCGTGCGCGGACAGCCAGTCCAGCGTCGTACTGGCGCTGCTCGCGCCGTCCACGGACGGCGTGGAGATGATGATGAGCTGGTCGGCGAGGTCGAGCACCCCGCGCATGGCGCTGTACAGCAGACCGGTGCCCGAGTCGGTCAGGATGACCGGGTACTGCCGGCCGAGCACATCGATCGCACGCCGGTAGTCCTCGTCGTTGAACGTGGTCGAGACGGCCGGGTCCACGTCGTTGGCGATGATCTCCAGACCGGAGGGCGCCTGGGAGGTGAACCGCCGGATGTCCATGTACGAGTTGAGGTACGGGATGGCCTGGACGAGGTCACGGATGGTGGCCCCGGTCTCCCGGCGCACCCGCCGCCCGAGCGTACCGGCGTCCGGGTTGGCGTCGATGGCGAGGATCTTGTCCTGCCGCTCGGTGGCGAGGGTGGAGCCGAGGGCGGTGGTGGTCGTGGTCTTCCCGACACCGCCCTTGAGGCTGATGACCGCGATCCGGTAGCAGGACAGCACCGGCGTACGGATCAGCTCCAGCTTGCGCTGCCGCTCGGCCTCCTCCCTCTTGCCGCCGAGCTTGAACCGGCCGCCCGCCGCCGCGGGCCGCCCGCTCTTCGCCTTCTGCTTCTTGTTGTTGAGCAGCCGGTCGGAGGAGAGCTCCACGGCGGCGGTGTAACCGAGCGGCGCGGCACCGGGGTTGGTCGGCTGCCGCTGATCGTGCTGAAGGGGCTGCGGCCACGCGGCACCGGAGCGGGGGTCGACCGGGGCGTGCGGGGCCTGCGGGGCACCGGGGGCACTGTCCGGGTTCTGAGGCGGCTGCGGGAAGCCGTAACCGCCCGGCTGGGCCTGCGGGTTCGGATTCCCCGGCTGCGGGAAACCGTAGCCGCCCGCCTGGGCGGGGGAGTTGGGCACGCCCTGCTGCGGGAAGCCGTAACCGCTGGGCGGGGTAGGGCCGTTGGGGTGCGGCTGGGGCGCCGGGGGTTGCGGGAAACCGTAACCGGCGGGCTGGGCCGGGGAGTTGGGAGCGCCGGGCACCGGGGCGCCGGGCTGGGGGAATCCGTAGCCGTTCGGAGGCGGGGTGGGGCCGGAAGCGGGGCTGTGGGGAGCCGGCTGCGCGCCGGGCGTGCCCGGCTGCCCCGGTTGGCCGGTGGGGTTGGCCTGGCCGGCGTGGTTCGGCTGGTTCCACCCGGAGGGCGCGGGCTGCGGGGCCTGCGGCTGGAACGGCGGCTGCTGCCCGGGCATGCCGGCGGGGCCCTGGCTGCCGGTCGGCTGCGGCTGCTGGCCGGGCATCGGGCCGGGCTGCTGCGGGGCGGCGGCCGGCTGCTGCCCGGGCTGTGCGGGCCACTGGGCGGCGGCGGCCGGGGCGGCGGGCTGGTACGAGGGCGGCAGCGGGGGCAGCCCGTTCTGCGGCGCGGACGGCGTCCAACCAGGCTGGGCACCCTGCGGGGCCGGGGGAGCGGGCGGGACGGCGCCGTAGGGGGCGGTGGGGGCGGGCTGAGCCGCGTGGGGCTGGGCGCCGGGGTGGGCGGCGTCCGGCTGCGGGAAGGCGTATCCGCCGGGCTGCCCGGGGGCGGGCTGAGCCGCGTGGGGCTGCGGGGCACCTGATGCCGGGTCACCGGGACGGGCGGCGTCGGCGTGCGGGGCCGCGCTGTCCGACGCACCGCTGTCCGACGCACCGCTGTCCGCGGCACCGTCACCCGGTGATGTGCTGTCTTCCGCCGCACCGGGCTGGGGCACACCGCCCGGGGCGGTCACGCCCGCTGCCCCGGCGTCCGAGGGCTTCGGCGCATCGGACTGTGCCGAGCCGGCGGAGCCCCCCGACAGGGCGGGACGCACGGTGTCGGCCGCGCCTCCGTCAGTCTGGCCCTCCTCGGTGCCCCCCGTCTGGGGGGCACCCTCCCCGGTACCGCCCCGCTCGGCGACGCTCTCTTCCGTCTCTTCCGTCGCGGTCGTCTCGTCGTCGTCGGTTGCCTCGGAAGCGGAACCCTCCGAAACGACGGCCTCCGCCACCGAGCCGTCCTGCGCAGCCTCGCCACCGGACTCCTCGGAGCCGTCCTCGTCACCGGACTTCCCGGCGCGTTGGGCGTCGCCCTCAACAGCGACGGACCCCTCGGCAGCCACGGTCCCGTCGGCAGCCACGGTCCCGTCGGCGCCGGAGGCACCGAGAGAACCCTGCGAACCGCCGGCACCTTCCGCACCGGCGGAGCCCTCGACACGACCGGAACCCTCCGCACCTGCGGAGTCCTCGGCACCGCCGGAACCCTCCGAACCGGCGGAGCCCTCATTCCCGGCCTCGGCCGGCTCCCCGGCGGCACCGGCGCGCTCGGCGATCTCCGCCATCTGCCGCTTCAGGGCGACGGCGGAGAACCTCATGGTCGCCCCGCTCTCCAGATCCCCGTTGTCCGTCTCAGGCTCGACCGCACCGGAAGCGGCCGGCGGCTCCGGCTGGACAGGCTGGGCCTGCTGCGGCTCGAAGCCCTCGGGCAGCGGCATCGGAACGGGGTCACCAGTTGGCGGCGCGGGGTGCGCGGGCCCGGCCGGGGGAGCGTACGCAGTCCCCTGGGGCGGAGTGAACGACGCGCCCTGCGCCGGACCGTACGGAGCGCCCTGCGCCGGACCGTACGAAGCCCCCTGCGCCGGAATGAACGGAGTCCCCTGCGGTGGCGTACTCACCGGCGGGGTGGCCACCGGCGGAGTGGCCGGCGGAGGCGGCGTCGGACCCGGAACCGGCGTGCCCGTGGGGAACGGCAGCCCAGGAGCCGCCGGAGCGCCCGAGTCACCGACAGCAGCGGACCCGGTGGACCCGGCGAAACCGCCGGCACCGCCCGTTCCGCCCGTGCCCCCGGCACCCGTACCGCCCGCTCCCGAGGCGTTCTGCGTGTACCAGGCGGGGGGAGCGTAGTCGATGGTGAACTCGCCGGTGGTCTCGACGGCCTCCGCGTCGGGCTGGTCATCGCCGGGTGTGCCCCAGCCCCCGCGCATCCCGTCCCGATCGCTGCTCACAGTTCCTCCTGGTGTGGTCGAGCACCCTCATGCCGTGCCGGGGCGACCATGTCGTGTCGTACCGAGTCGTCCGTAGTCGTTCGGGGGTGGTCCGCAGCACCGGCTCTCCCCCCGGGACACCGACGCCGGTTCACGGGTCCTGCCATCGCGCCCGCTCCCAGCCTAATCACCAGGAGCCACACCTCGGCAGGCCCGCCCGCCTCTCCGTGCCCGTGCACCAGGTCACGGCACGCGCACAGACGTCCGTCCGCGCCGCGCGGCCGCGTACAACGCCCTGAACAAAAGGGACGGAAAAGGGTAGTTCAGTCCATTCGCCGGGGTGTGCCCAACAACCCGACCTCGGCGTCGGTGGGTTGCGTCAGCACGTACTGCCGGTCACGGTCGGTACACCACAGGGTGACGCCGTCGGGCAGCCCCGGCAGCGATTCCACCTCGGTCCGCGACAGCCCCATCGTGCGCCCCAGTTCGGCGGCCTCGTCCGGTGAGACCCGCTGGATGCCGGCGAGCCGCGCCTGCCGCAGAAGCCGGGGAGCGACGGGGCTGAGATACGGCAGCAGGGTCAGTACGGACTGCCAGGGACCGGACACCACCCGGCCGCGCGGGGGCCGCATCCCGCAGTCCCGCACCACCAGCACCGGCGTACCGGCGGAGGCACCCTGCGGCGGCACCCGCCCGACGTCGTACACGGACAACCCGTTCTGTCCGCCGCCCATGGCATGCACCATCTGCATCCAGGCCTGCGGCCGCCCGGTCTCCACCGCGACCCGGGCACCGGTGGCGGCGGAGCGCAGTGCCATGACCTGCGCGGTCCACAGGCCGCCGATGAGCACGATGTCGTACGGCGTGGGGCGGTTCACCCCGAGGATGGCGGGCTGTCCCTCGTTGTTGACGCCGACCACCACGCCGTCGTCACCGATGGGCAGGTTCAGCGCGTCCAGCTGCTCCACGGGCAGGGTGTGCCGGGGGTGACGGGGACCGAGCAGGCCGAAGCCGGTGCGCAGCCGCTCGCCGAGGCCCGGACCGGACGGGGTGGGCGAGGTCGTCGTGGTCATCAGCGGGCACCTCCGAGCGGCAGGGTGGCCAGAACGCCGGGGAGTTGTTCACGGTCCAGGCGCGCCAGCCCGGTGCGTGCCTGCTGTGCCGCACGCTCCAGATCGCGCCGCGCGTCGGTCAGTTCCTGCTTGCTGCGGCCGGTGATCCGCACATGGCCGGTGACGGTCACGTCCTGCTGCGCGCCCTTGGCCAGCGTCAGGCTGAAGGTCGTCGCGAGCGCGGGCACCGCGGTCAGCTGTGCCACCAGCTGGGCCAGCGAGCCGCCGGAGCCGCCGAGCTGGGGCCAGCGCCGCACCCAGTAGGTGGTGTGCCGGCGGTTGTCGCAGCGCCAGCTGCGACTTGACTCCTCGGTCCGTCGCTGCGGCGCTTCGCCCCGCCCGGCCTGGGCGGTCACCATCGGGTTGGCACACGCGGAGGTGGCGATGGCGGCGGTCAGCTCCTCCTCGGTGAGCACGTTCGCCCGGAACCCGGCGCCGGTCAGCCGGCTCGACAGATGTTCGGCCGAGCGGGCCAGGCACTTCTGCGCCCCCAGCAGCCCGTCGCCGCGCGCGGCCACCGCCTCCGGGCACAGCTCGGGGTCGAGCTTCAGCGCGATCCAGGTGATGCGGACCGCGGGGGAGCCGGTCTGAGCCTGCAGCGGCGCGTAGTTGCTGACGACGACGGACTGCTGAGGCAGGTGCAGCGCGGGCGCGGGCTGGGTGTGCACCACGATCTGCGCCGACTCCAACCGGATGCCGTCGACTTCGAGGACGTCCCGGACGAGTGCCATCGGCAGCGGTCGCCTCCCGTGCTCCGCGCGGAGCGCGTCGACGTCCGACTCCACCTGGAGCACCGCGGTCAGGAAGCCGCCGTCGCCCACCATGCCGATCGGCCGCTGATCGCGGTCGTCACCGCGGTTGAAGCTGAACGTGCGCAGGGTCGGGTCGCACTCCACGGCGGGCGCGAGACCGGAGTCGGTCCCCGGCGGCACCGGAGTGCCGGCGGCCCGCCGTATGCGGGCCCGCATGGCCAGCAGGGTGCCGAGCCATTCCGGCAGGGAGCGTCCCCGGCGCCGTACGACGGCGAGCACCACGAGCACCAGGGAGACGGGGGCGACGGCGATCAGCGCGACCGTACCGATGAGCCAACCGCACAGGGCGAGGGCGCCCGCGATCTCCAGCAGCACCAGCCGCTGCACCGCGAACGAACCACCGCGGCCCGACCGGGACTCCAGACGCGGGGCGAAGGCGCCCTGGTAGGGCGTGGGCGCCTGCTGGGCACCGCCCCGCCCGGAGGAAGAGCCGTGGGCACCCGACCGGCGCGCGCCACCCGGTCGTGACCCCGATTGCGATCGCGACCGGGCCCGCGTTGCGGAAGCCATCACTTCAAAACCCCCGAACTCTCCCGAAATCCCTTGCGCTCCGGTCCCTTCGAGCCCTGAGCACCCTACCCGTGCCACCAGCACGTCCTCGCAACAGGCATAGTAGGGGCCGGGTCTGACAGTCGAGGCACCAGAGGAAAACCGAGGACGGGGGACGGATCTTCACGGGTCCCCCACGGCTCCGCAACGGGGAGAGAGCGGACACAGATGGCATCACGGCGGGACGAACTCAACGCCTACACCTTCGCGAAGCGCCGCACGCTCGCGTCCTTCCTGCAGCCTTCCCCCTCCGGCTCGGAGGAGGGCGCTCCCAAGCCGCTGGGCGCACTGGTCCCCGGCGTCGCCGTCGGTGTGGTGATCCTCGCGGTGTTCGGTGCGATCGGCATGTTCAGCCCGACGGCACCCAAGGGCTGGGACACCCCCGAGGAACACGTCATCGTCGCCAGCAAGTCGACCACCCGGTACGTCGTTCTCAAGACGGGCAGGCAGAAGCAGCTCCACCCCGTCCTCAACATGGCCTCCGCCAAGTTGCTCCTGGACCCCAGCAAGGCCAGCGTCATCACCGTCGACGAGAAGATCCTGGACAGCGGCAAGCCTCCGCACGGCGCCACCATCGGCATCCCGTACGCGCCCGACCGCCTGCCCTCCCCGGACGAGGCCGAGGCCGCCAAGCGCTGGGCGGTCTGCGAGCGTCCCGCCGACGGCGGCCGGGCCATCCAGAAGGCGGCGTTCGTCCTCGCGAAGAAGGAGTGGTCCAAGACGGAGGGGCCCGACCGGCTCACCCGCGGCGACCTGATGTACGTCGTCGGCCCGGACGGCAAGACCCAGTACGTCGTCGACGCGCGGGGCACGGCGTACAAGCTCGCCGACCCGGGCGACAAGGAACTCCTCAAAGCCCTCGACACCCGCGGCCGTGCCCCGCAGCGCGTCTCCCAGGAATGGCTCGACACCCTCCGCAAGGGCGACCCGATCGAAATCCCGCCGATCAAGGGCACACCCGGCGCGAAGGCCGACGCCGGGATCATGCCCGCGCAGTACGACAAGGTCGGCGAGGTCATCAAGGCCTACGACGGACAGGTGTTGCGCTACTACGTCGTCCTGCGGGGCACAGTGGCCCGCATCTCCGAGTTCACCGCCACGCTCCTGCTCAACAGCGGTCAGCTCGTCGGCGTCGGCCAGGCCGGTGAGGCGCAGCAGGTCAGCCCCGGCGCGGTCGCCGACAGCACGGCCTTCGACGACGACAAGGACTGGCCGACGTACAAGCCGAGGACGGTGAACGACGGCTCCAGCGCCACCAGCGGCCGCAACACGGTCTGCAACGTGCTGCGGTCGGTCGGCCCGAAGGGAACGACGACCCTGTCCACCTGGGTCGGCAAGGACTTCCCCGCGCAGCTGCCCACGGGTTCCTCCAGCGCCTACGTCACCGCCGGTTCCGGTCAGCTCTACCGTCAGTTCCAGGGCACGGAGACCACGGCCGGCGGCGTCTTCCTGGTCACCGACACGGGCCTGCGCTACGCCCTGCAGTCCAACAGCGACAGCGCCACCGACGACAAGGGCATCGGCACCTCCGCCAAGAAGCGCAAGGAGGAACTGGCCGAGGCGAAGATCGCCCAGACCCGCCTCGGTTACGAGAAGCTGACGCCCACGCCCGTCCCGCTCACGTGGTCGACGTTCCTGCCGACGGGCCCGCGCCTGTCGGAGGCGGCGGCACGGCAGCCGCAGGGTTCGTAGCGGCGCGCGGAGGAGAACGGACTCATGCTGAAGGCAAGGACGCCGGGAGCCGCGACCCGAGCGGTGGTCGTGGCCGCCTCCGTGGCCCTCACCGCCACGACCACGGTGCTCGCCCTGCCCGCTTCCCCGGCCCGGGCGGACGACGGTCAGTGCACGTTCCCGTCGAAGCCGTACGCGGGCCGGCCGTGGGCGCTGCAGCGCGTCAACCTGGACGAGCTGTGGGCGCGGTCCACGGGCAAGGGCGTCCAGGTGGCCGTGATCGACACCGGTGTGGACGTCAAGAACCCGCAGCTCACCAAGGCCGTTGACGTGTCCAGGGGCAAGAACCTGCTGCCCGACAAGAACCGCAAGGGCGAGAAGATAGACCGCGGCAACAAGTCGGGCACCACCGACACGGTCGGCCACGGCACGCGCGTGGCGGGCATCATCGCGGCCCGCCCGGCGAAGGGCACGGGCTTCGTGGGGCTGGCCCCGGACGCCACGATCATCCCGATCAAGCAGAACGACGCCGAGGGCGACGGCACGGCCGACTCACTGGCCCAGGCCATCACCTACGCGGTCCAGGCGGGCGCCGACGTCATCAACATCTCCCAGGACACGGCCGAGGCGCTCGACCCGAAGACCACGAAGCTGAAGGACGCCGTCGACTACGCCCTCAACCGGAAGGTCGTCGTCGTGGCCTCCGCCGGCAACGACGGCCTGGGCGGCAACGTCAAGGTCACGTACCCCGCGTCGTACGAAGGCGTCCTGGCGGTGGCGGCCTCCGACCGCAACAACGAACGCGCCGCGTTCTCACAGTCGGGAGACTTCGTGGGGGTCGCGGCTCCCGGCGTCGACATGATCTCCACGGTCCCGGGCAACGGCCACTGCTCGGACAACGGTACGAGCTTCTCGGCGCCCTATGTCGCCGGCGTGGCAGCCCTGTTGAAGTCCAAGTACCCCGGCTGGACGGCCCAGCAGGTCGTCGCCCAGATCGAACAGACCGCGGAACGCTCGATCCCCGGACGTGACCGGCTGGTGGGCTGGGGCGTGGTGGACCCCGTGAAGGCACTCACGGAGGTGGACCCGGCGCACCCCGTCGAGTCCCCGAAACCCGAGAACGGCGTGGCCAGGGGAGAGGCCCCGTCGGTCACCCCCCTGCACTTCGGCGAGACGGCCGAGGAACGCGACAACCGCCTGGCCACGTACACGGTCGTGGGAGGCCTGGTGCTGGTGGCGGGCCTGACGGGCACGGCGGTGGCGATCCGGGACGCGCGGCGCAGACGCGGTGGCCGTCCGCGCACCTCCTGACGGCGGCTCTCCGGCGCCGTCGGTGACGGAGCCATGGTGCGGCGGCGGTGCCTCGGGGACACCGCCGCCGGACGTCGTACCGCCTTGTTCGCTGTGAAGACGCCCGCGTCAGTTCGCCGGCGGGGAGGCCTTGTCGTCGGCCTTGAAATCGAAGTTGATCTGGTTCCCCTTCACGGAGGAGACCGTCACCGTCACGCCCAGCGTGCTGCCGTCGTCGGCAGTGAGCGTGCAACGGGTGGTGGTGCCGACCTTCCCCGCGAGGTCCTCCGGACAGGTGATGTCCGGCTTCGGCCGACCCGTCTGGGCCGCGAGCTTCTCGGACACCGTGTCGGCCAGCTTGCCGGCGGAGATCTTCGGCTCGGACTTCTCCACGGTGACCGACCCCGAACAGCCGACAAGCAGCACACCGGCGGCCACAGCCGAAAGACTCCATGCTGCTGCGGACGTGCTGACTATCGCCATGGGGGCTCCATTCCGGGTATCAGGACGAGAGAACGCCCGAAGCATACTGGCACTCAGGAAGCTTCATAAATCCTCCATCCCGCGTACGTGTCCCTTCACTTGGCCTACCGGAAATCCTCACCGGGAATCAAACGCGCGGTCGAGGACATCGCAAAGGTAATTGAGCTTGGGCAGGACGTCTTCTTCCCGGAGCCGGCCCTTGGTCCAGGTGATGAGTTCGCCCCTGTCGAATCGGAGCGGGCTTTCGGCATCCGCCGCGCGGAGCACGGAACGCGGCACGGCGTTCGGAGCGGTGACCGAGAAGACGGCGTAGTACGACGTCTTCGTGAGGGAGCGCCCGGGACCCGCCGACTGGACGGTCCGCGCGTCGCGGTACTCGAAGCAGCGAACAGTACGGCCGCGATGCCGGCCCTCGACGCAGTCCCAGACGCTCAGTCCCGACGACACGTCAGGAAAGGGTGAAGCGCCCTCGTAACGGTCGGCGCCACCAGCGACGCGCGCCCGGTACGTCCATCCCCGCCGCTGCGCGAGGGCGACGAGGGCGGAGACCTCCTCGTCATCGCGGGAGTCCTCCTGTGCGTCGGACCAGCTGGCCCAGACGATGCCACCGAAAGCGCCACCGAAGAGAACGAGGACACCGGCGGCGGCCATGAGAAAGTAACGACGCGGTATTTCGCGGTCGTTGACGATGACCACGTCTCGTTGCTTCGTCGGATGCGGCAGGTCGTCGAAGTTCATCGTTGAGTTCGCCTTCTGATGCTCGTAGGCGCCGATGCTACACTTCGCGCGCCGATCATTAAGTGCGTCAATGAGCACTGTTTCGGCAGGAGTTGATGAAGGGGAGGGCAGCCATGGCTGATCCTGATCTGGGTGCGGATTCACAGACCCTCAAAAGGGGCGCCAAAGACGTTGTCGAGGCCCTACGCCCCACCGAGGGGTTCGATTTGGAGGAGTCGGCGGGACGCAGTTCGTCCTTCGGGCATTCGTCCGCGTCCTCGTCATTCGTCGCGTTCTGCGCGACCTGGCAGGCGGGCGCACAGATCCTCAGTGGCAGCACGGCCCGGCGCGCGACCGGGCTGATCTCGGCATCGGTCACCTTGACGGACACGGACGGGCAGGTCCGGGACGCGGCCAACTCCGTCAAAACGAACCAGGGCACGTGAGGCAGGAGCGGGGAAGCAGTGGCAGCCGCACTCGGGTCTACGAAGGACCCCAAGGAGCTCATTCCCGGTGACGTACACGCGCTGACCGAGCTCGCGGACACCATGCAGCACTGGTCGGACAAGTTCGACAAGGTCGGGTCCAATCTGCGGGACGTGAAGGTCCCCGGCTGGCACGGAGAGGCCAGCGACGCGTTCTGGAAGAGCCTGAACGGCGAGAAGGGCAACTGGTACATCGCCTCCGACCACATGGCAGGTGCGGCCGGCGCCATAAAGTCGTACACCAGCATGCTCCACTGGGCACAGGGGCAGGCGGCCGACGCGATCGAGAAGTGGGACAAGGGCGACCACGCGGGAGCGCAGCAGGTGCTCAGCACCGCACGCACCCAGCTGGAGCACGAGGCCGGAACGTTGTCGTCCAAGCTGGAGAAGCTGTCCGGCGGAGCCAAGGACAGCCCGAGCTGGCTGACCCAGGCCCGGCAGCTCGCCAAGGAACTCGGGCTCGGTCAGACCACCATCAAAGAAGACGAACTGTGGCAGTACGGGAACAACCCGGCTGACAAGCGGAAGCGGCAATGGGGCTACCAGGATCCGAACGCCACGTCGGAAGATCCCAACGCGCCGAAGAAGGTCAGCTGGTCGGTGAAGATCGCCGAGTTCAGCGGCGGTGCCAATGTCTGGTCCGCGGATGCCAAGGGCGAGACCACGGTGGGCGGCGTCAAGCTGTCCGGCAACGCGGGCGTCTCGCTGCTCGGCTATGACGCCTCCGCGGTCGCCGGCATCACCGACGGAAACCTGGAGCTGAAGGGGACGGCCAGCGCATACCTCGCCAAGGCCGAGGTCGGCGGCAAGGCCGAGTACGGCATTCTCGGCCTCCAGGCCCAGGGCAGCGCCCTGGCGGGTGCCAACGCCGAAGTGAAGGGCACCATCGGCAAGGACGGCCTGCACGGGGGCGCGGAGGCTTTCGCCGGCGCGAAGGCCGAGGGGTCGGCCGCCGCGGACGTGGGCGGTGTCGGTGCCGGTGTGACCGGCGAGGCGTGGGCCGGCGCGGGGGCCTCGGCCAGCGTTGACGTGGGCAAGGGCGACGACGGCAAGTACCACGTCGGCGGCGAGGTCGGTGTCGGACTCGGGCTCGGTGGGAAGGTGGGCTTCCAGGTCACCGTCGATCCGGACGAGGTCGTCGACACCGTCGGTGACGCCGCTGACGCGATCGGCGATGCTGCGGGCTCGGCGTACGACCACACCCTCGGCAAGTGGTTCTAGGCTTGCGATGAGGCTCAGCAAGGAAGTGGGTTCACGATGACGGGCACGCTGCCGGTCAAGATCTCGTTCTCGTTGCCGGACGGCTGGCGGTCGGCGCCGCCGGACGAGGTCGGGGCGCCCGACGCGGCCTTCGTCGCGCTGCACCCCGCCTCCATCGACGGGTTCACAGCGAACATCACCATCGCCGGCGGGATGCGCAACGACAGCGCCACCATGCGCCAGATCGCCGACGAGTCGGTACGGCGGCTCGGGCAGGCCGGCAGCGTGGAGGTCACCAAGCAGGAAGAGGTGGGGACCCCCGACATCCCGGGGCTGACCGACTCACCGGGCGTCGTCCAGAACCTGCGCCTGTCGACCACCCTGCACGGAGCACCGCTCGAACTGGTGCAGAGCCAGGTCTACCTCGGCCTGGAGGATGTGAACCGTCCGTCACAGCGGGCCGTGATCGAGCTGGTGCTCACGGCGAAGCCGGAACAGCTGGCGGCGGTGCTGGACGACTTCAAGCAGTTCGTCCGTTCGGTCCGGGCGGACGAAGCCGCCTGATGCCCGGGTCGGCGGTCTCAGACCGCCGACCAGACCTGCGGCGGGATCCGGTCCAGCACGTCGCACAGGTAGCCGAGCCGCTCGTCGAAGTCCTGCGGGCTCAGCCGGCCGCGGCGCCAGGTGAGCAGCTCGCCGTTGTGCAGCCGGATCGGGGAGTCCTGCACCGCCTGTGGCCGCGCGGTCAGGAAGGGCACCACGTCGCCCGCCAGAGCGTCACGGGCGAACGACTCGTCGTCCGTGATCACCCGGAACGCCTCGTCGAACTCCGGCACGCCGAGCTGCACCACACGGCCACGCTGTGTCACCCCGTCGAGCGCCTGCGGCCGTCGCACCACCAGCTCAGGCCCGGGGCCCGGCGCCACGACCGCGAACACCGTCCAGAAGACGGGCTGGTTCCGTCCCGGGCCGTCGTGGACGTTGAGAGTGCCGGTCACATACTCGAAGCAACGGAATCCGCGCCCCCGGAACTCCCCGGTGACGTAGTGCTCCGCTCGCAGGTTGTGTCCCCTGTCGGGCAGCGGCGCCACGCCGCAGAGCCCGTCGATCAGCCCGTACGTGGCTTGCTGGTAGCCGTAGCCGCGTTCCTGCGCGAGCCGGATCGCCGCGGCTCTCTCCTGCACGCCGCGCGCCCGGTTCCGCTGGGCGCGCACCATCATGGTGATGACGAGGGCGAAGATCCCTCCCACGACCAGGATCATGAGCACGGGCATCAATACGGTCATGGGACGCGATTATGTCTGATGACGCGCACGCGGGCCGGGCGCCGGCGCCGACCGTTCCGCGGTGGGCGGTTCGCCCCGTGTGACCGATGGCTCATGACCTCTCTGCCGCGCTGGCCTCGCGCTGGAGTTCCGTACCGCGAAGACACAGGCGAAACGTGGTCGTCACGAGCGAGCCCGTGCCGGATGACGTCTTTCGAGTGGATACGTCAGAGAGCGGCATCGATACCGCGTAAAGGTTTGATGCAGATCGCATGAGAGTGACGCGCTCGCGCCTTCAGGTGTGCTCATCGTTGGTCGACGGAGGGGCGGCACACGACTGCGTCGCCGTGCGCATTCGCTCGTTACAGACCGGCAATTCCGGCGAAGAGTGCCACCTGGGCCGGTGGCGATGCGCAGTCAACACCCCTGCGCTGTTGGACCGGTTGGACGGGTTGACTAGAGTGGTAAACGCGTTGTGAGACGCGGCTCGCTTTGCGATCGTACGGCGAGCGGTTGGTCGGCCCTCGCTCCGGAGGAGCCGATGAATGTACGGGGAAACGGGGAGGAGCGTCGTGCTTCCGTCAGACATGGTGGGGGGCGTGTCGGCGACCAGGGCGGCGAACCTGGAGGCCAGTGGTGAGGCACTGGACAAGTTCGTGGGGCAGGTGGACTCGGTGCTCCGTGCTCTGGAGGAGTCCGCGGGCAATCCCACGAAGGTCGGTGCACAGGGGATCAGGGCCACGTCGCTGACGTCGGGTGGGGAGAGCGAGTTCCCCGAGGCGCATGGTCTGTACAAGCAGTACACGAGGGTTCATCACGAACTGACGACCCTGTCCAAGAGCTTGCATCTGCAGATCGAGGCTATCGGCATCGCGGTCACCGGTGCGCGCAACGGCTTCGACAATCTCGAAGAGGAACAGCGGCAGCGGTTCTGGGCGATCCAGGCGGAGATCAAGAAACTTCAGCCCAAGGTGGACGACAAGCAGCACGCCAGCAGCGGCACCAAGACGAAGGCGTGACGATGACGGACAAGCAGCACAAGGACGATCTGCATCGCGTCTCTCAGCAGAACTCCGTGACGGACATCGTCCGCGGTATCGAGGACGGACCACGCGGCGGCTTCCTCAACGGCATGGTGCGGTCCGTGGTCGAAACCACGCCCTTCGGGCGGGCCGTCGCCGCCAGGACGGACTTCGACAAGCGCGACCTCGACCTGAACCAGATGATCGATCTGGTCGAGCAGACCGACCCGGCGGATCTCGAATCGTCCGGCAAGGCGCTTTGGGACGCGCGCGACGCCATCAAGAAGGCCGCCGACGATCTCAAGGCCCACATCGACAAGGTCCCCTGGGTGGGAGTGTCGGGCGACCAGTTCCGCACGTGGGGCGACAACCTCGTCACCAACACCCACCATTTGAGCGAGTTCGCCGGGGCGGCGGGCGACCAGATCACCGCTGCTGCTGTGGGCCTCGCGGCCGTACGGGGTGGCATGCCGGCCCGTGACACCAGGGCGAACCCGAAGCGGCCCGACAAGTTCACCGATGCCGAGAAGGCGGCGAACAAGACGGAGTACGACCACGCAGTCCGGGTGGAGAAGGATCGTCAAGAGGCGATCAACCAGATGAATCGGTTGGCGTCCTACTACGCGGTCTCGGAAGAGGTGCTGTCGGCGCTGCCCGCCAAGGACAAGACACCGAACTTCACTTCGGTGCCCGATGTGGGCGTGCCTCATCCGCGGCCAGACGGCTCATATGGGGCTGACCGTCCGACGACCGGTACGGGCTCGCATACGGGTACCAGCGCTGCACTTGCCGTCGGTCATCACACAACTGCGGCGGGGACGGACAACGTCGCCCACCACGTCATCGGCGACACCACCCCGCCCCACGTCCCGACGACGAACAATAGCCACACGGTCCCGCTTCCTGAGGAACCACCCGTCGGCACGAACATCGACAGCACCGGCACGCTGCCTCCGCCTACGACCACGCACACGACGGGCTCCACCCCGCCTGTCCCGGGCACGCCCCCGACAACCGGCGGTCAGCCCGATCCGGCGGGTGGCGCCGGCTACCAGGTACCGCTGCCCAAGACGTCCGGCCGAAGCCCGAGTGGTTCGGCTGGGTACCGTACCCCTCCTTTTGCTCAGGGACGTGCGGGTACGGCCGGGCTGACCAACCCCCAGAGTCCCGGACGCACCACAGCACAAGGACCCACCAACCAGATGGGGCGTGCCCTGCCGGTGGGACAGCCCGACGGCAGGGGTACTGCGTCCCCGATGGGCCGTGCGGTCACAGGTGGTACGCCGCGGCCCGGCGGCACGGCCGCACCCCGGGGGAACACCACTCCGGCCACCGGCGCCGGCCGTTCCAATGGGGTCGTCGGGGGGCGCCCCACGGCCACGGGCAGTCCGGCCAAGGGCGGGGCGAGGATTCCCCGTGGCACGGTCATCGGGGCTGAGGGACAGGCCAAATCGCAGTCCACGGCGGGTCGACCCGGTCAGCGTGGCGTCTTCGGAGCGCCGGAGTCCGCAGCGCGGCCCGCTGCGAAGCCGACTGGCTCTTCCATGTCTCGTACCGGTGCCGGCACGCCCGAGGCTGTCACCGGCAGGCCGACCGGGCGGAACTCTGCCGCGGGTGCCGAGCGGAACGGTATGACGCGTGGTGGTTCCGGTCTCGTACGCGGCGCCGGCCGTAAGGGCAAGCCCGAGGACGCGGACGAAGAGACACAGTTGCCCGACAAGCCCCGGCGTGATGTGCCGCCGGCGGCGAACTGACCGCGAGCGAGGACACGGAAGACGATGAAGTCAGGGATGAGCCGACGAGCCGAGCGGACGACGCTCCACGGGACGCGCAGCGGTAGACGAGTGCGTGCTGTGGGCGCGGTCGTCGGCGCCCTGGTGGCCGCGACCGTGGGGTTTGCGCCTGGTGCTGTTGCGGACGATGTGCAGTCGAAGCAGTGGTACTTGGGTCCGATGCAGGCTGAGCAGATGTGGAAGGTCAGCACGGGTAAGGGGGTGAAGGTCGCTGTCATTGACAGCGGCGTGAACGCGAATACTCCGTCGCTGAAGGGTCAGGTCCTGACCGATGAGACTCCGAAGTCGGTGGCGTACCGCGCGACAGTCGACTACGAGGGCCACGGGACGACCATGGCGGAGTTGATTGCCGGCACGGGAGCCGGTGGCAGTCTGAAGGGTCTGGCACCGGGTGCGAAGATCGTTCCCTATCGGATCGAGCTCGACGACCTCAAGGGTGGGGCGGAAGAGAAGAAGAAGACCCCCGAAGCCGCAGAGGCGATCAGAGCGGCGGCTGACACCGACGCGAAGATCATCAGCATGTCGTTCGGTAATATGGCGCCGTTCCCTGAGGTGGAAGAGGCCATCAAGTACGCGGCCTCGAAGGGCAAGTTGCTGATCGCCGCGGTCGGCAATGAGGGTCGGACGTCAGGGGACAACATCGGCTACCCAGCCGCCTTCCCGTACGTGATAGGCATCGCGTCGGTCGACAAGTCCCTCACGGTCTCGAAGTTCTCCTCGTCCGGTAACTATGTGGACCTCTCGGCTCCGGGCCAGGGCTTTCCGGGATGGTGCGACACCAACTTCCGTTCCTACTGCGACGATGTGAACGGTACGAGTTCCGCAGCCGCGATCGCCTCGGGTGCTGCCGCGCTGATCTGGTCCGCACACCCTGACTGGACGGTGAACCAGGTTGCCCGCGCTCTGATCGACACGGCCGGCCGTACCTGGGCGAAGAATGACCCGAGCAAGTACGCCGGCTATGGGCTCATTCGCCCCCGTCTCGTCCTTGCGAACCGGAACTACGACGCGGGTCCGGCCAACGTGGACCCGCTCGCGGCGGAGAACGGCGGCGACCTGCTGGCCAAGTCCGCGGCGTCCTCCACGTCCTCCTCCCCGTCCCCGTCCGCCCCTTCCTCTTCCGCATCAACCCCGTCACAAGCCCCGGAAAGGGGTTCTACCGGCGGGACTTCGGCGGCAGGATCAAGCACGGAGTCGTCGAACGACAACACCACCCTCTGGGTCGTACTCGGCGCCGCGGCCGCCGTCGTCGTGGTCGGCGGTGGGGGCCTGGCCGTCGCGCGGGCGCGGCGTGCCAGGTGATGTCGTCAGCCGTCTGTAGCCCTGTGCTCTTCGGATAGGGCGCGCAGTACGCGCCCGCCGCCGTACTGCACGGTGCGGTGGTGGGCCGAGACAGTTGGACCAACGAGACAGACAGAGAAAGGGCTGAGATGGCCGAGAACAAGCAGAAGCTCGAAGATGCCGCAGTAATCCACCTGCAGAAGCAGATGCTGGAGAAGTACGACGGCATCCGGAAGCGGGTGCACGGGCTGCAGGGCGTCATCGACGGCCTGGAGGGCCAGTGGCACGGTATCGGTCGTGCCGCCTTCGACTCGAAGCAGTACGAGATCAACCAGTCGCTCCAGGCCATCGGCGGCATCCTCGGTGACGTCATCGAGGCCATGACCGCGACCCGCAACATCAAGGACAGCAAGGAAGACGAGGTTCGCGCGGCGGTCAACAAGATCGACGTGCGGGACGGCGCTCCCACCGTGTCTCCGCTCAGCTCCTACTGACCGAGCGGCACCCAGGACTTCGGCCGGGCACCCCGGCGCATCCACCGGATACACATCAGCGAGACGAGGTAACAGGTATGGCCAACAACGCTGACGGCCTGTCAGTCACTTATGACGGGCTCGACGTCGCGGCGACCAAGATCGGCAACGAGGCGAGTCAGCTGGAGCAGGACCTGCAGGAGCTGCGCCGACTGGTCGTGAGCAGCCTGCAGTACTGGGAGGGCCAGGCCCAGGACACCTTCCACGAGAAGCTGAACCGCTGGGACAAGGAAGCGAACGACATCCACCAGGCGCTGAGCGGCATCGGCCACGTCGTCGCCCAGTCCGGCGGCACGTACATGGAAGGCGACAAGAAGGCGGCCAGCTACTTCCGCTAGGCCGACGCTCGCAGGAGCGACGAAGCAACCGCAGGGTGGGCGCGCGCGGGAGGCGCCCACCCTGCGGTTGTGTCCGAGCCGTCGAGCCTATGCAGAAGGAGATGCCAGGGGGAGAAGCCAGAGGGATGAGCGGGAAACGTGCGCGCGCCAGGCATTGGGCCGGGAACCACCCAGGGGAGTCGGTAGATGGGTTGCGCACGATCGCCACCAGGCTCGGTCCGGGCGGCTCCGCTCGCGCGCTCGCCCCAGACCCCGCTTCACATTGCCCGCACCATCGACGGTGACCGTACCGTGGTGCTCGGCAGCCCTCTGCAGTGGTCAACCGCAGCGCTTCATGGCCAAGGCCGACTCGCCACGGTAACGCCTCGGATCTTGGCTGCTCTCTACCGTAGAACGCGCTGGGTTCGGTGAGCAGGCGGGGTACCCGCATTCCATATGCCCGTGCTTTCGTGTCCGTCGCCCTCACTGTGCACGGCGGCCCGCTGACCAAGGGGCCGATCCGGGCGATCGTCATGGCGTCGGCGAGAACACTCTCCGTGGCGCACGGGAGAACCTGACCCACGTGGGGCTCAGCGTGTCGGCGCAGTGTTGATTGGCGCGGACGCCCCGGCTTCCTTGCTCCGGAAGACGGGAGCGGGCACCGGCAGCGTCGACAGCCACGTCCCGCTGGGTGACGTGATCAGCGCGCGGCCCAACGCCCGCCTTACTTACCCGCAACCGGGTAGACACTGCCGAAGCAGGAGGAGCTGCTGGCCGCCCTCCGTTGCTGATCCGGCGATGCCTGTCTCATGACTCGGCCCGTCGACCTCAACTTGCCACGGGTGTGGCCGGCCGCGCGTCCCCGCGACGCCGCGTGCCTGATGGAAGCGGCGGCTCCCGTACGAGGGCGGGAGGCATACGGTATGTTCGCCTTGCTCAAGGGTGGGATGCGGTGCACTGCTGTGAGGTCGACACCGCGTCGGTGAAGTCAGTGATGGTTCTCTCCATGGCGGTCGCGTCGACTGTGCCACGCTCCTTCCGGATTACGGTGAAGAGCTCGTGTCCTTCCTTCTGTAGTTCGCCGCATGAGACATGCCCGACTGCCAGCGACTCAGAGATGATGTAATTCTGTGTCTCTTTCTTGATTTTGTCGGACCGCATTCCGTAGGTGCTGTAGGCGACATTCATGAGCCTGGTCCCTGACTGCCGTTGATCGATGATGCTCGTGACGGCAACCTGCCTGTCGACCACCAGTCGGCAACGGACGAAGCCGGAAGGTCCGCTTTTCACGGATGTGATCTTGCTCCCCGCCGGGAGGAGCGGTTCAAGAGCCGCGGGAGACACAGCAGTTCCGCACAGCGACGATGGGACGGCGTAATCCCGTTTCTCCTGCGATCCTCCGGACGAGCAGGCCGCCAGAGCCATACCGGCGGCCAAGACGAGGGCGGCGCCGGCCAAGGGGGAATAGGGGCGTGTACGCGGCATGGTTGAATTCCTGGCTAGGGGATTTCCGTTTGAAGGTCATCGGCCATGTGACGCCCGTTCGTGGATGCGTCGTCGAAGCCGTCCTTGGTTGCATCCAGCGCCCATCCGCCGACCTGGTCGGCGTACGGGGAGTCATGCGCCTTGGCCGCCTCGATGGCGGCCCGCTGCGCCAGGGCGGTGTTCCGTTCGAGACTGTCCTCCCAGAGCCGACCGGAGTCGAGCCCGCTGTCCTCCAGATCGCTCCCCTCGACACCGTCGAACAATTCACCGAGCACGACGCCGCTGATGGTGCTGGCGGTACCACCAACCGCAGCACCCACTGGTGGCGACGCGAAGAAACTGGTTCCCACACCGATACCGGTGCCAACGACACCGTTTGCGACGTTCTGCCACTGAGAGACAGCGTGGTTGTAAGCGTCATCCCTCTCTTTCGCGGGACCAAGGACGGCCTCTTGACGCCCAATGGCCAGAGAACCGCCGATCTCCGCCGACGTCCGGGAGATCTGCTTGACGGTGTCCTCCACACTCGCGTGGTACCGATGGTCCGCCGGCAGGTCTGGATTCAGGTGATAGTCCATGAGGTTAGCCATGTAGGCCTTCTGGCCGACCTCCACTGCCGAGTAGCCCTCGGGATTCTGTCCGACGGCGATCAGGAAGCGGGACACGTCTGCGTGGTCCATCTCGGCCGATGCACCGGAGACGGGGAAAAGCCTCTCGATCTGCTGCCACTGTTCAGAGTCCGGATCCGACTTCACGTCGGTCGTGGCACGGTTGATGTCCGGGAGATACTCCGACGCCATCTGCCCGATGCTGTCTGACATGTAACCGTGATCGGTCAGACGGCCGGGGTCGTCGCTGATGGACTTGACCACGCTCGCCATCAGTTTGGCCTGCTGATCGTTGTGCGCGGGGGTGTCTGCGGTCGGCAACTCGCCCGCCGGGTGCCCGGTGGTGGCTGCCTCCAAGGCCATCGCCAGGTTGTTCTGCCCCGGGTGGATGTCGTCGCCCTTGAGGTTGGCCTCCTTGGGCCACTCCCGGTCCTCGAAGAGGTACGTGAAGTTGGAGACCGCCTGCTTTCGGTCTCCCCCCTCGGGCAGAAAATCTTCGTTGAAGAAGTCCGTGGCCGCGTCCGGGTTGTTGGACAAAGCCTTCAGGTAGCCGCTCAGCGGGTCCGAGCCGCTGTCGTCGCCCATGCGGTTGAGCCGTGGGTCGATCGCGATCCCCGTATGCCGCCAGGCCATGTTCGGATGCTCGCCATCGCCCGTGAGCTTGCGCTCGGTGGCCATGAGAGCGGTGCCGTAGCTCCTGAGAAACCGGTCGTCGTAGTTGCCTGCCCGCATGAGGTTGCTCATGACTTGGAAACCCATGGGGCCTGTCTGTCCGCCGATGGGATGGTCGCCGAGGGTGATCATCTTGCTCTTCCACTCGGTCATGGTCGTCGAGTCGCTCTGCGAGGCACTGGCGAGCGTGAGACTGAGGTTGCGCTGCAGGTCGTCGTACTGGTCGACCCGTTCCTGTCCGAATTGCGCGGTCTTGTGTGGGCTGTTGATCCCAGCCCAGAATTCGAGCGTCTTCTCCGGCCCGAGGCCGGTGGCGAACCGCTCGGCGAACAGCGGATCGTCGGCGTACTTCTTCAGTCCCTCGTTGAGCTTGTCGAACTCGGATGGCGTCAGTTTCTCCGGATTCTTCTTGGCGAGGGCGGCCAACTCATCGGCTTCCTTGAGGGCGGCGTCGGCCGAGTCGCGGTCCTTGTAGGTCGCGTCCGAGAAGCCGTATTCGGTCTGGTCGACGAGAGCCATGAGCACTGTTTTCGCCGAGGTGTCGCTCTCGGTTGCCTTGCTGAGGATCTTCTCGACCTCGTCCCGGAGGGCCGTGACGTCGTGCTCGTCGTGCTCTGGCGGTGTGTACCCGGACGCGGCACGTTCAGGGTGGACATTCATGGTCACTGTGAATGTTCCGTTGCCGGTGTCCATCACCGTCAGGTTCTTCTTCAGCCCTCGCTCAAGTGCCGCGTTGAGCTGCTTCTGGTAACCCTTCAGCTCTCCCGCAGTGTCACTCAGAATGTAGTGGACAGTCTGCGCCTGACTGTGGGCATCCTGGAACTCACCGGCGGTCTTTCCGATGAATTCCTTGGTGACCTGGCTGTTCTCGCCGGCCCAATCGGCCTTGTTCGCGGCCTGGTGCAGACCCTTCTCGGCGTGCTCCGCCAGATCCTTCAGATTCCGGACGATATGTCCCCAGTCCTCGACGGCGTCGTCGAGCAGCTTGAAGTTGGCGAAGCGTAGAGCGTCAAGATCCATGAGTCGGCGTCCCCGCTATGCGTCGAGATCATTTCTTCTTCGGCGAGTCTGACGAGCCATAGACCGGATTGTGATCCCCTGGACGCCCGACATGCTCGTCGAAGCCGGCGTCCAGGGTGTCGATGCTGCTCATCTGTCGTTGGATGTACGCATCGTCGCCTGCGTGGATCTTCTTGGTCACCTGCATGTGATTGGAGATCTGGGCGCACGCGTCCAGCAGTGAGTTCAGCTGTGTTTCCCACTTGTTCGACACGTGCTGGAGCCCCGTGCCGAGGGCGAAGCCCTGCTTCGTGAGGTCGCTCGCTGCCGAGTCAGCGCTGGTGTTCGACAGCCGGGCCTTGTCCCAGAGCTGGTTGTACAGAGTGTGGGCCTGGCTGCCGATCTTCGTCAGGTCGTGTTGAGTGACCTTCAGATCACCGGTCTGGCTGGGGACCCCTGCCGAGCCGCCACCAGGGTCGGACGGCAGCTGGTTGAGCTGCATGTGCGTCGTCGGCTCACCCTGCCGGCGCGTCAGCGCCTCCGCCTTGAGCTGATCCCATTCATCCCATGCCATGGAACTTCCATTCCCCCGTGCAGTGTCTGCGCAATGATCGCTGTCCGATACGGATCACCTACGCTCCGTAAATTAGCAATACGGGGGAACGGATGCAGTGGCAATCCCGACCATGCACGGAACTCTGTCCAGATGCGTGATGCTGATCATGGTCAGTTCGTTCCGTCCGGGACCAGCCCGATCTGAACCATGGGCTTCCCCCGCTTCCGAGAAACGAAGATCCCCCGCCCCGCCGGCATCGGCCGCGGTCGGACGCCGCCCAGCAGGTCGCCCTCGGCCGGGTCGCCCGCGAGGACCACGCCCTGGGCGCCGAGTTCCTTGATGCGCTGCATGAAGGACTCGTAACCGGCCCGGCCCGCGCCCGCGGTGGAGCGGGCGATGATGAAGCGGACGCCGACGTCGCGGGCGAACGGCAGCAGTTCCGTCAGGCCCGCCAGCGGGTTGCCGCTCGACGTGGACACGAGGTCGTAGTCGTCGATGACGACGTACACCGTGGGGCCCCGCCACCAGCTGCGGTTGCGCAGCTGCTCCGGGGTGACATCGGCGGTCGGGGTGCGGCGCTGCATCAGGTCGGCCAGTGCGTCCATGTGGTGCTGCATCTGGTTCGACATGGGGATGTACTCGGCCAGGTGCGACTTCGGGGTCACCCCGAGCAGCGAGCGGCGGTTGTCGACGACGAAGAGCTTGCAGGTGTTGCCGTCGTACCGCTCGGTCAGGCGCTTGATCAGCAGCTTCAGCAGGTTCGACTTGCCGGACTCGCTCTCCCCGAACACCAGGAAGAACGGGTCCTGTTCGAAGTCCACGAACACCGGCTCCAGGTTGTCCTCGTCGAGGGCGAAGGAGATGCCGCGGTTCGGGAAGCGGTCGCCCGGCGGAAGCTGCGTGGCCGGGAACTCACGGGGGAGCAGGCGGACCTCGGGCGCGCCCGGCTCCTGCCAGTGGCGGGTGACCTCGGCCGCGAGGGCGGTCGTCGCCTCCGCGAGGTCCGTGTCGGACGAGAGACCGTCGATGCGCGGGACCGCCGCCATGAAGTGCTGCTTCTGCGGGGTCTGACCGCGGCCCGGCACACCGGTGGGGACGTTCGCCGCGACCTTGCGGTCGATCTCGGAGTCCATGGGGTCGCCCAGCCGCAGCTCAAGGCGGTTCATCAGGTGGTCCTTGAGGTTCGCGCGGACCTCCATCGAGCGCGAGGCGGTCAGGACGAGGTGGATGCCGTAACCCAGGCCACGCGCGGCGATGTCCAGTACCAGCGGCTCAAGGGCCTCGTAGTCCGTGCGGAAGTTGCCCCAGCCGTCGATGACCAGGAAGACGTCACCCCAGGGCTGGTCGGTCACCGAGATGTCCCCGCGCGCGCGGCGGGTACGGAACTCCGCGATGGAGGAGATGCCCGCCGAGCGGAAGTACTCCTCGCGCCGGGTCATGACGCCGTACACCTCGGCCGCCGTGCGCCGGACCTTCTCCGGGTCCAGGCGGGACGCGACACCGCCCACGTGCGGCAGGCCGGCCACCGAGGCCATACCGCCACCACCGAAGTCCAGGCCGTAGAACTGGACTTCCCACGGGGTGTGGGTCAGCGCGAACGACGCGATGATCGAGCGCAGCAGCGTCGACTTGCCGGACTGCGGGCCGCCGATGATCTGCATGTGGCCGGCCGCGCCGCCGAAGTCCAGCCACAGCGGATCGCGCCGCTGCTCGTACGGCTTGTCGATCAGGCCGGCCGGGATGACCAGCCTGCCCGCGCCCTCGTAGCCCGGCTGGGTCATACCGCGGCCGGGCACCGGGGCGAGTCCCGGCAGCAGCGCGTCGAGCGAGGGCGGACTGTCCAGCGGGGGCAGCCACACCTGGTGGGCGGCCGGGCCCTGCGCCTCCAGACGCCGCACGATCACGTCGAGGACGGTGTCGGCGAGCGCGTCGTCCTGCCGCTTGCCGGTCTCCTCCTCCTGCCGCTGCTGCGGGATCGGCACGTACTGCACCGGGACCTCGGCCGCCGTGAACAGGACCGGCCTGCGGTCGACGGGGAGCGGGCCGCCGAGCGCCGCGGCCTGCTGGGAGCTGGTGCGGTACACCCCGGAGACGTACGCGGCCTTGAAGCGCACCATCTCGTCCGTGCCGAACTTCAGGAAGCCGGAACCCGGGACGTTCGGGAGCTCGTAGGCGTCCGGGACGCCGAGCGCGGCGCGGGACTCGGCCGCCGAGAACGTCCGCAGACCGATCCGGTAGGAGAGGTACGTCTCCAGGCCCCTCAGCCGGCCCTCCTCCAGGCGCTGCGAGGCCAGCAGCAGGTGCACGCCCAGCGATCGGCCGATACGGCCGATCTGCACGAACATCTCGATGAAGTCCGGCTTGGCGGTCAGCAGCTCGCTGAACTCGTCGATCACCAGGACGAGGGACGGGATCGGCTGCAGCGGGGCACCCGCCGCGCGCGCCTTCTCGTAGTCGTGGATGTTGGCGTAGTTGCCCGCGTCGCGGAGCATCTCCTGGCGGCGGTTCAGCTCACCGCGGATGGAGTCGCCCATGCGGTCGACGAGGGTGAGGTCGTCCGCGAGGTTGGTGATCACAGCCGCCACGTGCGGCAGCTGGGCCATGCCCGCGAACGTGGCACCGCCCTTGAAGTCGGCGAGGACGAAGTTCAGCGTCTCGGAGGAGTGGGTCACGGCCAGGCCGAGGACCAGGGTGCGCAGCAGCTCGGACTTGCCGGAACCGGTCGCACCGACGCACAGGCCGTGCGGGCCCATGCCCTCCTGCGCCGCCTCCTTGAGGTCGAGCATCACGGGCCGGCCGTCCTCACCGACACCGATCGGCACGCGCAGCCGCTCCGACTGCGAGCGGGGCCGCCAGGTCCGCTTGGGGTCGACCGACGCGGCGTCGCCCAGGTTCAGCAGGTCGGTGAACTCCAGGTTGGCGAGCAGCGGTTCGTCGTCGTCGCCGCCCGACGCCATGCGCAGCGGCGCCAGCTGACGCGCCAACGCCTCCGCCGCCTCGTACGAAAGGACGTCCGGTGTCCCCTCGTAGACCATGCCGTGGGCGGACTCCAGGCGCAGTTCCTTCGGCTGCACGACGACCGACAGGTCGCCGCGCCCGATGGTGAGGTCGCCCGGTACGACTTCCAGGACCGTCACGCCCTGCAGACCCTCGGGGCTGGCCAGCAAGGAGGTGGGCGGAAGGGAGACGCCGTCGAGCACCACCACCAGATGGGGCTGTTCGGCAACGGGCGGCCCGGACGGGTGGAAACGCGGACGGCCCTCCAGGCGGGAGGCGAGCCGGTCCTCCAACTCCACCGGGTCGGTGCTGATCAGACGCATGCTCCCGGCGCCGTCGGTGACGCCCGGAGCCTGCACGTGCGGCAGCCACTTGACCCACTCCCATTCGGGCGCCGACTCGCGCGCGGTGACAACGGCGATGACCAGGTCCTCGGGGGAGTGCAGGGAAGCGAGGGAGGCGGTGACGGCCCGGGCGGTGCCGCGCACGGTGCCCGGCTCGCCGCTGATCGTCACGTGGTAGAAGGCGCGCAGCGACACCGCCATCGGCAGGTCGTCGAGGGTGCTGTGCGTCGCCAGGAACCGCTGCATGGCGCCGGCGGTCAGCGGCTCCAGCTCGTCGACCGGGGCGGTCTGGGGCGGGATCAGGGGCGTGGCCAGGGCCTGCGGACCGAGTCCGACGCGCACCTGCCCGAAGTCCTCGTCGGCGGTGCGCCGTTCCCACACCCGGCTGCCCTCGGCGACCAGGGCCCACAGTTGCTCCGGCGAAGGGTGCAGGTAGTACTGGGTGTCGCGCTGGGACCGCGCGGTCTCCACGGCGGCGCGGCGGGTCTGCGACAGGTAACGCAGGTAGTCACGGCGCAGGTCGGCCATCTGTCCCTGATTGCCGCGGCGGTATCGGACGAGCATCGAGATGCCCATGGCGATCGTCGAGGCCACCATCACCAGGCCCATGATCTTCATGAAGGGCTGGGCCTGCGGGTTGAAGAAGAACACCACGGATCCGCCCATGCCCAGCATGGGCAGGAGCTGCATCAGTGCGCCTTCCTGCTGACCGCGCGGCAGTTCCGGCGGAGCCTGCAGTACGACCTCGTCCGTGGGCACTTCCTTCGGCAGCGCCCGCGGTGGGCGCTTGACGACGATGTGGCTCACTACGCACCAATTCCCTTGCCGGACCGAGATGTTTCATCCGTCGCCCCGTGTCAGACGGACGTCGATCGCGAACCGCGATCCTACTGACAACCACCGACAACGGCGGGCGGTAGGGTGCCGGTGAAGCGCGTGAGCAGTTGCGAATCGTTCCGGGAAAACCCGGGCAATCCGCACCTGTTCGAAGCGGGCGTCTCCCGCGGATCCCGGCCAGAACCGCTCGGTCGGCCGGTGGGGCGGGAAGGCGTCGCACAACCTACACAGCATCTTTACGGGCGGAAGGTGCGCGGTGGCACCATGGGCCGCCCCACCACCGACGAGGGGGAACAGCAGGTGAGCATGACGGCCTCCGCGCCGGCCGGCGCGACCGGTGGACCGGGCACCGGAGCCCCTTCCGGGGCGGGCATGGGCTTCGGCTTCTGCCGCGTCACCATCGTGGCGCCCGACAGCCGCATCGACGTCGCGCTGCCCGACGACGTACCGGTCGCCGACCTCTACCCGGAGATCCTGCGCCTGTCCCAGCAGAGCCCCGCCGAGGGCGCTCCGGTCGGCTACCACCTCGTACGCCGTGACGGCACCGTCCTCGACGGCGCCCGGTCCTTCACGGCCCAGCGCATCCTCGACGGCGAGCTGCTCACCTTGCGCCCGTTCGCCGAGTCGCTGCCCCCGGCCGTCCTCGACGACGTCTCCGAGGCGGTGGCCGCCGCGGTCACCCGCGACCGCACCCTGTGGAGCGGCGACCTCACCCGCGCCGCCGGTCTCGTCGCGGGCGGCATCCTGCCCGCGCTGCTCGCGTTCGTGGCCTGGAGCTCGCAGGTCCGGCACGACATGCACAGCCTGCAGGGCATCATCGCGGGCGTCTGCGGCATCCTGCTCGTCACGATCGCGTGCGTACGCGCGCGTGTGTACGACGACCGGGGCTCCGCCGTCGCGCTGGGACTCGGCGCCCTGCCCAACGTGGCCGTGGCCGGCTCGGGCCTGCTGTCGCTGTCCGCCGGTGAGGGCATCGGGCGGCTGCAGTTCCTGCTCGCCTGCACGGCCGTCCTGGTCGCCTCCCTGGTCCTCACCCTGGTGTCGCCGGGCGGCGACGGACCCTTCGTGGCGTTCCTCTTCGCCTCCGCCGTCGGTCTGCTCACGACCTTCGTCGCGATCCTCACCGAGCTGAAGCCCATCGAGACGGCCGCCGTCTGCGCCCCGCTCTCCGTCGTGGCGCTGGCCTTCCTCCCGGGCCTGTCCATGCGTTTCGCCCGGCTGCCCATCGGCTTCGAACCGCCCAACCCCTCCCGCGGCGGCTACGACACCGGCGAGCCCGCGCCCCAGGAGCCCGTGGACGCCGAGCGCGTGGCCGCGCAGGCCCGCCGCGGCCACGAACTCCTCGTCGGCCTCGTCGGCGGCTGCGCTCTCGTCGCCGTGGGAGCGTCCATCGTCCTCGGCTTCTCCAGCGACATCTGGGCCCAGCTGCTGGCTCTCGCGACCGGCGTGGCGATGCTCATGCGGGCGCACCTGTTCCGCTACACCGCACAGGTCGGCGCCACCCTGGCCGCGGGCCTCGCCGCCATCGTCTTCCTCGGCCTGGGGCTGGCCCTGAACCCGCCGCGGGACTACCTGATCGACGCACTCCGGGGTGACACCCTGGCCCTCGACATCCGGAGCGTCTGGCTCGCCGCCGCCGTCGCCGCGGCCACCGCCCTGGTCACCGCGATCGCCCTGATCACCCCACGGCGCGGGGTCGCCCCCTTCTGGGGGCGCTTCCTGGAGATCGCCGAGAGCTTCGTCCTGCTCACGTTGATCCCGCTGGCCCTGGCCGTCTTCGACGTGTACGCGCAGGCGCGGGCCATGACCAGCTAGGAGCCGGCCGCCGCAAGCGGGCCGTCGTCGGCGGGCAGCCGGCCGCCGCAAGCGGGCGTCACCGGCGGGGAGCCGGACAGTCAAAAGGGCGGCACGCGCGCGTGCCGCCCTTTCTCATGCACAGCTCACTGCACGTCTGCACAGCTCACTGCACGTCTGCACAGCTCACTGCACGTCCAACCCTCCGTTGTGAGCCATGGGCGTCAGATCGAACTCCCCGTCCCGAGCCCCCAGCACGAACGCCCGCCACTCCGCCTCGGTGTAGCGCAGCACCGTGTCCGGGTCGAGCGAGGACCGCATCGCCACCGCCCCGCCGGGCAGGTACGCGATCTCGACCCGCTCCTCGTGCTCCTCCGTGCCCGGCGCGCAGTGCCACTCGACGCCCGAGATGTCGAGGGCGTACAGCTCGTCCCGCTCCCGCTCCTTGCGCGCCTTGATCTCCGCTTCCGTTTCCGCCATCGTGCAGCGACCCCTTCCCGAGGTAGGTACGGTCCCGGCGCTCACCCTAGTGGCCGCGACCGCCCCACCAGGGTGGTTCGCCGACCGGGCGCAAGGTCCCCGCCATCGCCTGGTACCCTGAGTGACGGCCGTTTGTGTACGCACCCCCGGAACCGCCCCGTGCTCGTTCTGGAGGCCGCGCCCAGCGGATCCCCGCCTCCCGAGTAACGGAAGCTCCCCCGAGACGTAGACCGGGGGCACTCGGTGGCACTCAACAGACTATGAGGAGTACGCGTGTCGCTCGACGCCGCTACGAAGAAGCAGATCATCGCCGAGTTCGGTACCAAGGAGGGTGACACCGGCTCCCCCGAGGTCCAGGTCGCTCTGCTCTCCCGTCGGATCTCCGACCTGACCGAGCACCTCAAGACCCACAAGCACGACCACCACTCCCGCCGTGGCCTGCTGATCCTCGTCGGTCAGCGCCGCCGCCTTCTGCAGTACCTGGCGAAGAAGGACATCCAGCGTTTCCGTGCGCTGGTCGACCGCCTCGGCATCCGCCGCGGTGCGGCGGGCGCCCGGTAAGACGCCATGAGGGGAGCGGTTCCCGAACGTACTCGGGGGCCGCTCCCTTTGCCGTATGCGGGGCCCCGCCGCGCACACGGAAGCCTCCGCGGGATGTGCGGAGACGTGCGGAGTGTCACTCACGCTTTGTAGTGTGGTAGCACAACGCAATACGCACGACACGGAACGACGTACGCCACAGCACGACGGGGTACGTGACAGAACGAGGAGGAGCGCACCCAGCCGCCGCCGGTCCTCGGTAGTGGCCCCCGGGGGGAAGCGAGCCCCGGGTGCTTCGATCGAAGACCGGCCCGCACCGCACGGAGCGCTTCTCCGCCACCGTCCCCCTGCCACACGGGCAGCCAAGGGACGAAAGACGATACGTAACGGAGAAAACGCTAGTGGAGAACGAGACCCACTACGCCGAGGCCGTCATTGACAACGGTCCCTTCGGCACCCGCACCATCCGCTTCGAGACGGGCCGCCTGGCCAAGCAGGCCGCCGGCTCCGCCGTGGCGTACCTGGACGACGACACCATGGTGCTGTCGGCCACCACCGCCTCCAAGAACCCCAAGGACCAGCTCGACTTCTTCCCGCTGACGGTGGACGTCGAGGAGCGGATGTACGCCGCCGGCAAGATCCCCGGCAGCTTCTTCCGCCGTGAGGGCCGGCCGTCCGAGGACGCCATCCTCACCTGCCGCCTCATCGACCGTCCGCTGCGCCCGTCCTTCAAGAAGGGCCTGCGCAACGAGATCCAGGTCGTCGCCACGATCATGGCGCTCAACCCCGACCACCTGTACGACGTCGTGGCGATCAACGCCGCGTCCGCGTCCACGCAGCTGGCCGGTCTGCCCTTCTCCGGTCCGATCGGCGGCGTCCGCGTCGCGCTGATCCGCGGCCAGTGGGTGGCGTTCCCGACGCACACCGAACTGGAGGACGCCGTCTTCGACATGGTCGTCGCCGGTCGCGTCCTGGAGGACGGCGACGTCGCGATCATGATGGTCGAGGCCGAGGCCACCGAGAAGACCATCAAGCTGGTCGAGGGTGGTGCCGAGGCGCCGACCGAGGAGGTCGTCGCCGCCGGTCTGGAGGCCGCCAAGCCCTTCATCAAGGTCCTGTGCCGCGCGCAGGCCGACCTCGCCGCCAAGGCCGCCAAGCCGACCGCCGAGTTCCCGATCTTCCTGGACTACCAGGACGACGTGTTCGAGGCGCTGACCGCGGCGGTCCGCCCCGAGCTGGCCCAGGCGCTCACCATCGCCGGCAAGCAGGAGCGCGAGGCCGAGCTGGACCGCGTCAAGGGTCTGGCCGCCGAGAAGCTCCTGCCGGAGTTCGAGGGCCGGGAGAAGGAGATCTCCGCCGCGTACCGCTCGCTCACCAAGCAGCTGGTCCGCGAGCGCGTGATCAAGGAGAAGAAGCGCATCGACGGCCGCGGTGTCACCGACATCCGCACCCTGGCCGCCGAGGTCGAGGCCATCCCGCGGGTCCACGGCTCCGCGCTGTTCGAGCGTGGCGAGACCCAGATCCTGGGCGTCACCACCCTCAACATGCTCCGCATGGAGCAGCAGCTGGACACCCTCTCCCCGGTGACCCGCAAGCGCTACATGCACAACTACAACTTCCCGCCGTACTCCACCGGTGAGACCGGCCGCGTCGGCTCCCCGAAGCGCCGCGAGATCGGCCACGGCGCCCTCGCCGAGCGCGCCCTCGTGCCGGTGCTGCCGACGCGCGAGGAGTTCCCGTACGCGATCCGTCAGGTGTCCGAGGCCCTCGGCTCCAACGGCTCGACGTCCATGGGCTCGGTCTGCGCCTCCACCATGTCGCTGCTGAACGCCGGTGTGCCGCTGAAGGCCCCGGTCGCCGGTATCGCCATGGGCCTGATCTCCCAGGAGATCGACGGCGAGACGCACTACGTCACCCTCACCGACATCCTCGGTGCGGAGGACGCCTTCGGCGACATGGACTTCAAGGTCGCCGGCACCAAGGACTTCGTGACCGCCCTCCAGCTCGACACCAAGCTGGACGGCATCCCGGCCTCCGTCCTGGCCGCGGCCCTCAAGCAGGCCCGCGACGCCCGCCTCCACATCCTCGACGTGATGATGGAGGCCATCGACCGGCCCGACGAGATGAGCCCGCACGCTCCGCGGATCATCACCGTCAAGATCCCGGTCGACAAGATCGGTGAGGTCATCGGCCCCAAGGGCAAGATGATCAACCAGATCCAGGAGGACACGGGCGCCGAGATCACCATCGAGGACGACGGCACGATCTACATCGGCGCCGCCGACGGCCCCTCCGCCGAGGCCGCCCGCACCACGATCAACGGCATCGCCAACCCGACGATGCCCGAGGTCGGCGAGCGGTACCTGGGTACGGTCGTCAAGACGACCACCTTCGGTGCGTTCGTCTCCCTGCTGCCCGGCAAGGACGGTCTGCTGCACATCTCGCAGATCCGCAAGCTCGCCGGCGGCAAGCGCGTGGAGAACGTCGAGGACGTGCTCGGCGTGGGCCAGAAGGTCCAGGTCGAGATCGCCGAGATCGACTCCCGCGGCAAGCTCTCCCTCGTTCCGGTGATCGAGGGCGAGGAAGGCAACGAGCAGGACAAGGACGACGCCGAGCAGTGACGTCCCGTGGCTCCAAGGTGACGGCCCGCCCCTCTTCGGAGGCGCGGGCCGTCGCCCGTACCCAAACCCTCATCAAGGGCACCGGCGGCATCGGCACGGTCCGCAGGACCACCCTCCCCGGCGGCCTGCGCGTCGTCACCGAGACCCTGCCCTCCGTCCGCTCCGCCACCTTCGGCATCTGGGCGCACGTCGGCTCCCGCGACGAGACCCCGTCGCTGAACGGCGCGACGCACTACCTGGAGCACCTGCTCTTCAAGGGCACGGCCCGCCGCAGCGCGCTCGACATCTCCTCCGCGCTCGACGCGGTGGGCGGCGAGATGAACGCGTTCACGGCCAAGGAGTACACGTGCTACTACGCGCGCGTGCTCGACACCGACCTGCCCCTCGCCATCGACGTCGTCTGCGACATGCTGACCGGCTCGCTGATCCGCGAGGAGGACGTCGACGTCGAGCGCGGCGCGATCCTCGAAGAGATCGCCATGACCGAGGACGACCCGGGCGACTGCGTGCACGACCTGTTCGCGCACACCATGTTCGGCGACAACGCCCTCGGCCGCCCGGTGCTCGGCACGGTCGACACGGTCAACGCCCTCACCGCCGACCGCATCCGCCGCTTCTACCGCAAGCACTACGACCCGACCCACCTCGTGGTCGCCTGCGCGGGCAACATCGACCACAACAAGGTCGTACGACAGGTCCGCGCGGCCTTCGAGAAGGCGGGCGCCCTCCGCGACCCGGACGCGGAGCCCATCGCCCCGCGCGATGGCCGCCGTACGATCCGCACCTCCGGCAAGGTCGAACTGCTCGCCCGCAAGACCGAGCAGGCGCACGTCGTCCTCGGCATGCCGGGCATCGCCCGCGCCGACGACCGCCGCTGGGCCATGGGCGTGCTCAACACCGCCCTCGGCGGCGGCATGTCCTCCCGCCTCTTCCAGGAGGTCAGGGAGAAGCGCGGCCTCGCCTACAGCGTGTACTCGTACACGTCCGCCTTCGCGGACTGCGGCCTGTTCGGCGTCTACGCCGGCTGCCGGCCCAGCCAGGTGCACGACGTCCTGCGGATCTGCCGCGACGAACTCGACCACGTCGCGCAGAACGGCCTCTCGGACGACGAGATCGCCCGCGCCATCGGCCAGCTGCGGGGCTCCACGGTCCTGGGCCTGGAGGACACCGGCGCGCTGATGAACCGTATCGGCAAGAGCGAGCTGTGCTGGGGCGAGCAGATGTCCGTGGACGACATGCTCGCGAAGATGGAGGCGGTCACCCCGGACGAGGTCCGCGAGGTCGCCCGCGACATCCTGGGACAGCGCCCGTCGCTGTCGGTCATCGGCCCGCTCAAGGACAAGCAGGGCTCCCGGCTGCACGACGCGGTCGCCTGAAACACCACCGGTTAGGAAACAGGAACATGAGCAAGCTGCGCGTGGCGGTCCTCGGCGCCAAGGGCCGGATCGGGTCGGAGGCGGCCAAGGCGGTCGAGGCCGCCGAGGACATGGAGCTGGTCGCCGCCCTCGGCCGCGGCGACAAGCTGGAGACGCTGGCGGAGACCGGCGCCCAGGTCGCCGTCGAGCTGACCACCCCCGCCTCGGTCATGGGCAACCTGGACTTCTGCGTGCGCCACGGCATCCACGCCGTCGTCGGTACGACGGGCTGGACCGAGGACCGCCTCGCGCAGCTGAAGGGCTGGCTCGCCCAGTCCCCGGAGACCGGCGTGCTCATCGCGCCGAACTTCTCCATCGGAGCCGTGCTGACGATGAAGTTCGCACAGATCGCCGCGCCGTACTTCGAGTCGGTGGAGGTGGTCGAGCTGCACCACCCGAACAAGGTGGACGCACCGAGCGGTACGGCCACGCGCACGGCCCAGCTCATCGCCGAGGCCCGCCGGGCGGCCGGGACGGCGCCGGCGCCGGACGCCACCGTAACGGCCCTGGAGGGCGCGCGGGGCGCCAGCGTCGACGGCGTCCCCGTGCACGCGGTCCGCCTGCGCGGCCTGCTGGCCCACCAGGAGGTGCTGCTCGGCGGCGAGGGCGAGACCCTCACCATCCGCCACGACTCCCTGCACCACAGCAGCTTCATGCCGGGCATCCTGCTCGGCGCGCGCCGTGTGGTGACCACTCCGGGCCTGACCTTCGGGCTGGAGAACTTCCTGGACCTGAGCTGAGACGACCGAGCCGAGACAGACGCTCCGATGCGCGCGAAGATCACCTACCTCATCACGGCCGCCGTCCTGGTCTTCTATTTCGTCCTGGTCGGCAGCCGTGGCGTGATGCTCATCCAGTCCGGCACGGTCGTCACCGTCATCTTCGGCGTGGCGGTGCTGATCCTGCCGCTCATCGGCCTGTGGTTCCTGTGGAAGAACACCCAGTTCGTCCGCAAGGCGAACCAGCTCGCCGCGGAACTCGACGCCGAGGGCGGCCTGCCGGTCGACGAGCTCAGGCGCCTGCCCAGCGGCCGGATCGACCGCGACTCGGCCGACGAGGTGTTCGCCAAGCGCAAGTCGGAGACGGAGGCGTCCCCGGACGACTGGCGCTGCTGGTTCCGCCTGGCCGTCGCCTACCACGACGCCCGCGACACCCCCCGTGCCCGCAAGGCGATGCAGAGGGCCATCGCCCTGCACGACGGGAAGCCGGTCCAGGCCGCCTGACGGCGCGCCCTCGCCCGACCGCGCACCGCACCGTTCGCTCAGCGGCCCCCGTACTCCGCCGCCCACGCCTCCACCGCGTCCGCCGCCCGGTCGAAGGCCATCGGCCGGCCGAGGAAGTCCAGGCCGTGCGTGGTGAGCAGCGGCGGGGTGTCCTCCGGACGCCGGTCCTTGCGCACGAGCGCCAGCGCCTGCCCCTGCACCGTGCGCGGCAGACCCAGCCAGCGCACCGGCTGCTGCACCGTCCGCACCGAGACCACCCGCGCCCACGGCGCCGTCCGCGTGACCAGGAAGCCGGTCCGGCGCAGTCCGCGCCGGCTCACCCACACGCCCATGCGCAGCAGCCGCAGCGCGCCGACGACGATCGCCAGGCCCACGCCGAGGACCACCCCGGCGTCGGCCGGCGAGCCGGTGAGCGCGGTGAGCACGGCGGCGAACAGGACGAACGAGGCGAGCAGCAGCACGAGCGCGGCCACACCCACTCGCCAGGGACCGGGCCGGTACGGGCGCCGCCAGCGGTCCGGGTCGTCGTACGGCAGCGCACTCTCGGCCGTCGTCTCGAAGGTGCGGTCGGCCGTCAGGAAGGGCAGGGGCACGGCTGGTCCTCACTCGGTCCTCACGGGGGCTGTGCCGGTGAGGCTATCCGGCCCGGTTCCCGCTCACCAGCCTTGAGCGTCCGGAAGGGGCAGTGCCCGCGTTCAGTGTCCCTGGGACGCCTGGGACTGCTGAGCCGGCGTATCCGACGGCGTGGAGAGCGCCGGCATGCCCAGGACCAGGGCACCTGTGAGCCCGGCGACGATGGTGAGGCCCAGCAGCCAGCGCCCGGCCATCTCGCCGAACGACGCACGCCGGCGGGGCGGGGGAGTGACATTGCTGCGGAACCTGTCCGCCTCGGCCAGGAAGGCGAAGGGTACGGGCTCGCGCCGACCGAACATGTTGGGTGCCGCTCCTCTCGGGGATTGGTGATCGAATGTGCAGACCTCACCGATACAGACGATCGAGTGACACAAAAGGTGCCCATGTCCGAAAAAATCGCGGCTGCGTTCTTTGAGGCGAGGTGGTGCTGCCAGGCCCCGCCGGGTGCCCCCGTAAGGTGGTCGCAACCACCGAAGTGATGGGAAGGACCCCAACCCCCGTGACCACCCCCGAGTCGCTCACGTTCCGCAGTGACGTCACCGTCGAGCTGGTGAAGTCCAGCGCTTCGGACGCGGACGTGCTCTTCGCCGCCCGCGTCTCCACCGCCGGCGAGCAGTCCCTGGACGAACTGAAGAAGGACCCCGAGCGCTCCAAGGGCCTGATCAACTACCTGATGCGCGACCGGCACGGCAGCCCGTTCGAGCACAACTCGATGACGTTCTTCATCAGCGCCCCGATCTTCGTCTTCCGCGAGTTCATGCGGCACCGGGTCGGCTGGTCGTACAACGAGGAGTCGGGCCGCTACCGGGAGCTCCAGCCGGTCTTCTACGTCCCCGGCTCCGACCGCAAGCTCGTCCAGCAGGGCCGCCCCGGCAAGTACGTCTTCGTCGAGGGCACCCCGGCCCAGCACGAGGCCGTGAGCAGCACCCTGCGGGAGTCGTACGAGCAGGGTTACGCGGCCTACCAGAAGCTGCTCGCCGAGGGCGTCGCGCGCGAGGTGGCCCGCGCGGCCCTCCCCGTCGGCCTCTACTCCTCGATGTACGCCACCTGCAACGCGCGCTCCCTGATGCACTTCCTCGGCCTGCGCACCCAGCACGAGCTGGCCAAGGTGCCGTCCTTCCCGCAGCGGGAGATCGAGATGGTGGGCGAGAAGATGGAGGCGGAGTGGGCGAAGCTCATGCCGCTGACGTACGCCGCCTTCAACGCGAACGGGCGTGTGGCCCCTTAACGAAGCCTTGTTCCCCTGCCGGGAACGGATGTACGGGTCAGCCTGGCGAAGTGTCCGTATTGCGGCATTTAGAGAAGTTCATCTAGCCTGATCAAACGGACCCGGCACTGCTTGAACCCCCGAGCAGGCAGTGCCGGGCTCCATCTTTGTCCTGACTTTCCCGACACCCCGAGGGCACATCCCGCATCGAGCACCGAGTAGCGTGTTACCCATGGCTCCGACCTCGACTCCGCAGACCCCCTTCGGGCGGGTCCTCACCGCCATGGTCACGCCCTTCACGGCGGACGGCGCACTCGACCTCGACGGCGCGCAGCGACTCGCCGCCCACCTGGTGGACGCAGGCAACGACGGCCTGATCATCAACGGCACCACCGGCGAGTCCCCCACCACCAGTGACGCGGAGAAATCGGACCTCGTACGAGCCGTCCTGGAGGCCGTCGGCGACCGCGCCCACGTGGTGGCCGGAGTCGGCACCAACGACACCCACCACAGCATCGAGCTGGCCCGCGAAGCGGAGCGAATCGGCGCCCACGGCCTCCTGGTCGTCACGCCGTACTACAACAAGCCCCCGCAGGAGGGCCTGTACCGGCACTTCACGGCGGTCGCCGACGCCACCGGCCTGCCGGTCATGCTCTACGACATCCCCGGCCGCAGCGGCGTCCCGATCAACACGGAGACCCTCGTCCGGCTCGCCGAGCACCCCCGGATCGTCGCCAACAAGGACGCCAAGGGCGACCTCGGCCGCGCAAGCTGGGCCATCGCCCAGTCCGGCCTCGCCTGGTACTCCGGCGACGACATGCTCAACCTCCCGCTGCTCTCCGTGGGCGCGGTCGGCTTCGTCTCCGTCGTCGGCCACCTGGTCACCCCCGACCTGCGCGCCCTGGTGGACGCCTACACCTCGGGTGACGTCGTCAAGGCCACGGAGATCCACCAGAAGCTGCTCCCGGTCTACACCGGCATGTTCCGCACCCAGGGAGTCATGACCACCAAGGCCGCCCTGGCCCTCCAGGGACTGCCGGCCGGAACGCTGCGTTCGCCGATGGTCGAGTGTTCGCCCGAGGAGATCGCGCAGCTCAAGATCGATCTTGCCGCCGGCGGGGTACAGCTCTGACAACAGACTTGGCACCACAGGGGCTTCACAACTGAAGAACAACAGAAGACGCAGGCCACCGGTGCCTGCAACAGACAACGACAACTGCTTCCGCACGAACGTCATGCGCGCCACGTGCCGTACCGGTACGTGGCGCGCGTGGTGAGGAGAGTCTTTTGAGTCATCCGCATCCTGAGCTCGGCCCGCCCCCGCCGCTCCCCGAGGGGGGCCTGCGGGTCACCCCGCTCGGCGGCCTCGGCGAGATCGGCCGAAACATGACGGTGTTCGAGTACGGCGGTCGCCTGCTGATCGTCGACTGCGGAGTGCTCTTCCCCGAGGAGGAGCAGCCCGGAATCGACCTGATCCTGCCGGACTTCTCGTCCATCCGGGACCGCCTCGACGACATCGAGGGCATCGTCCTCACGCACGGCCACGAGGACCACATCGGCGGCGTCCCCTTCCTGCTCCGCGAGAAGCCGGACATCCCGCTGATCGGCTCCAAGCTCACCCTCGCGCTGATCGAGGCCAAGCTCCAGGAGCACCGGATCCGCCCGTACACCCTGGAGGTGGCGGAGGGGAACCGCGAGCGCATCGGCCCCTTCGACTGCGAGTTCGTCGCCGTCAACCACTCCATCCCGGACGCCCTGGCCGTCGCCGTCCGCACCCCCGCCGGCATGGTGGTGCACACCGGCGACTTCAAGATGGACCAGCTCCCGCTGGACAACCGCCTCACGGACCTGCACGCCTTCGCGCGGCTGAGCGAAGAGGGCATCGACCTCCTCCTCTCCGACTCGACGAACGCCGAGGTCCCGGGCTTCACCCCGCACGAGCGCGACATCTCCAACGTCCTGCGGCAGGTCTTCGCCGGCGCCCGCAAGCGGATCATCGTGGCGAGCTTCGCCAGCCATGTCCACCGCATCCAGCAGATTCTGGACGCGGCCCACGAGTACGGCCGCCGGGTCGCCTTCGTCGGCCGCTCCATGGTCCGCAACATGGGCATCGCCCGCGACCTCGGCTACCTGAAGGTGCCGCCGGGCCTGGTGGTCGACGTCAAGACGCTGGACGACCTGCCCGACCACGAGGTGGTCCTCGTCTGCACGGGCTCCCAGGGCGAACCGATGGCGGCCCTGTCCCGCATGGCCAACCGGGACCACCAGATCCGCATCGTCGAGGGCGACACGGTCATCCTCGCGTCCTCGCTGATCCCCGGGAACGAGAACGCGGTCTACCGCGTGATCAACGGCCTGACCCGCTGGGGCGCCAACGTCGTCCACAAGGGGAACGCCAAGGTGCACGTCTCCGGCCACGCATCCGCGGGCGAGCTGCTGTACTTCTACAACATCTGCCGCCCGAAGAACCTGATGCCGGTACACGGCGAGTGGCGCCACCTGAGGGCGAACGCCGAGCTGGGCGCCCTGACCGGCGTCCCGCACGACCGGATCGTCATCGCCGAGGACGGCGTGGCCGTCGACCTGGTCGAGGGCAAGGCGAAGATCTCCGGCAAGGTCCAGGCGGGCTACGTCTACGTCGACGGCCTCTCGGTCGGCGACGTCGGTGAGCCGGCGCTGAAGGACCGGAAGATCCTCGGCGACGAGGGCATCATCTCGGTGTTCGTGGTCGTGGACGCCTCCACCGGCAAGATCACCGGTGGCCCGCACGTCCAGGCCCGCGGCTCCGGCATCGAGGACTCGGCCTTCGCCGATGTCCTCCCGAAGATCACCGAGGTCCTGGAGCGGTCCGCCCAGGACGGCGTCGTGGAGCCCCACCAGCTTCAGCAACTGGTCCGCCGGACCCTCGGCAAGTGGGTCTCGGACACCTATCGCCGCAGGCCGATGATCCTGCCGGTGGTCGTGGAGGTCTGACGCCTCGTCGGTCCGAACCAGGAGCGGGGCGCCTCGATTTGCATCGGGGCGCCCCGCTCCAGTACGTTTACGGCTCCGCCCAACCGGGAACCCCAGCACTTCACGCGCTGGACACGGACGACCGGAGCGGGTGGGAAAACCGACTCAGAACTTCTGATAAAGTCGGAACCGCCGGAAAGGGAAACGCGAGAGCGGGAACCTGGAAAGCACCGAGGAAATCGGATCGCGAAACGGTCTGATAGA
>NZ_JBIRJA010000015.1:0-84458 GCF_044329325.1 Streptomyces sp. NPDC017676
GGCCCCGCGGGGGGCCCCCGGGCGCCCCGTAGTGGGGGGGGGGGGGGGGGGGGGGCGGGGGGGGGGGGGGGGGGGCCGGGGGGGGGGCCCCCCCCGGGGGGGGGGGGGGGGGCCCCCCGCGCCTTGCGTATCCTCGCTACGTGCTTCTCTCAGACAAGGACATCCGGGCCGAGATCGACGCCGGGCGGGTACGGATCGATCCCTACGACGAAACCATGGTGCAGCCGTCGAGCATCGACGTCCGGCTGGACCGGTACTTCCGGGTGTTCGAGAACCACCGGTACCCCCACATCGACCCCTCCGTCGAGCAGGCCGATCTGACCCGGCTGGTGGAGCCGGAGGGCGATGAGCCGTTCATCCTGCACCCCGGGGAGTTCGTGCTCGCCTCCACGTACGAGGTGATCACGCTTCCCGACGATCTCGCCTCCCGGCTGGAGGGGAAGAGCTCGCTCGGGCGGCTGGGGCTGGTCACGCACTCGACCGCGGGGTTCATCGACCCCGGGTTCAGCGGGCACGTCACCCTGGAGCTGTCCAACCTCGCCACGCTCCCCATCAAGCTGTGGCCGGGGATGAAGATCGGGCAGCTCTGCATGTTCCGGCTGACCTCGCCCGCCGAGCACCCGTACGGCAGTGAGCGCTACGGCTCCCGGTACCAGGGGCAGCGCGGGCCGACCGCCTCGCGGTCCTACCTCAATTTCCATCGGACCCAGGTGTGAGGGCGACGACAGCATGAGCAGCGCAGACGTGCGGGAGAACCTGACCTACGAGCGGTTCGGGACCGCCATCCGCGAGCTGGCGCAGACCATCGCCGACGACGGGTACGAGCCCGACATCGTGCTCAGCATCGCCCGGGGCGGGGTCTTCGTCGCGGGCGGGCTCGCCTACGCTCTCGACTGCAAGAACATCCACCTCGTGAACGTGGAGTTCTACACCGGTGTGGGGACGACCCTCGAAATGCCGGTCATGCTCGCGCCCGTCCCCAACGTGATCGACTTCTCCGACAAGAAGGTGCTGATCACCGACGACGTCGCCGACACCGGCAAGACCCTGAAGCTGGTCCGCGACTTCTGCCTCGACACCGTCGCCGAGGTGCGCTCCGCCGTGATCTACGAGAAGTCCCACTCCCTCGTGAAGTGCGAGTACGTGTGGAAGCGGACCGACGACTGGATCAACTTCCCGTGGAGTGTGGAGCCGCCGGTCGTGAAGCGGGCGGGGCAGGTTCTGGACGCCTGAGAAACCCCGGTCACATACGGAAGGCCCCCGGCCGCACGCCGGGGGCCTTCCGCGTGGGCGAAGCGTCAGAACGTGCCCAGCTTCACGATCGACAGCAGCGCGATCAGCTGGATCGCCGACGCTCCGAGCGCCCTCGGCCACGGCAGGTCGTGGGAGCGGGACACCATCAGGGTCAGCAGGGCGCCCGCGCCGACCCAGGTGGCCCAGCCGAGGAGCTGGACGAAGCCGGCGTCGCCGCCGAAGAACATGGCGACGATCAGGCGGGGCGCGTCCGTGAGGGCCGTGATCAGCATGGACAGGCCCACCGTGGGCTGCCAGGCGCCGTCGCCGCCGAGCTGGCGGGCCAGGGTGTGGGTGACCACGCCCAGGACGAACAGGCCGAGCACCATCACGACCGCCGTGATCAGCACGATCGGCACCGCGTTGGACAGGGTCGCGCTGATCGCGTCCTGGCGGGCGCCGTCGAAGCCGAAGACCGCGAGCAGGCCGTAGAGGAAGGTCACGACGAGGGCGGGCGTCCACATCGTGTAGTCCCGCATGCGCAGGAAGGTGTCGTTCGGGGACAGGACGATCCCCTTCAGCAGTTCCTTCCAGTGCAGGGGCGGTCCGAGCGGCGCGGCGGGCGCGGCGGCGGAGCCCGCCTGGTAGGTCGCGCCCTGGGTGTAGCCGGCGGCCTCGTCGACCGAGAAGGCCTGGGTGTGGCCCGGGTTGTTGGCAGCGTAGGGGTCGTGCGCGCCGGGACCGGGGCCCGGGTGGTGGCCGCCGTCGCCGAAGTACTCCGGCCCGTCGTCCGCCGGCCCCGGGTACCCGTACGGCTGCTGTCCCTGCCGCTGGTACGGCGGCTGCGGCGCCGACGGGTAGCCGTACGAGGGGCCGGACGGGCCCGGCCGGCCGTGCGGCGGCTGACCGTACGACGGTCCCCCGGGCTGTGCCGGGCCGTGCCCGCGCCCGTGTCCGTGCCCGTACGACGGCCCCTGCGGCGCCTGCTGTCCTTGGGGGGTGCGGTTGTCCCGGCCCCCGCGTCCGATCCTGAATCCAGCCACGTCAACGAACGTACCTGGTCCTGAGGGCCGATGTGCCGGGCCCGGCGGTCCGGGCCCGGCTTTGCGGCCGACCTGTGACATCCCCTAAGGGGGCGTCAGGGGGGCGGTTCAGGGTCTTCCCCGGGTTCCCCCCGGGCAGCCCTCAGGTGGTGCCGGACGGTGTCAGTTGTTGAGGACCGAGCCGTACCGCGGGGTGCCCGCCGTGGAGACCCCGGTGGCCGACGGGCCGAAGGAGAGCGCCCCGGCCGTCGTCGGTCCGGCGGAGGCACCGCGCAGTGACCAGACCGCGCCGTCGCCCGCGTTCTCGCCCGGGCCCGCCACGGTCAGCTCGGCGCGGTGGTCACCGGAGTGGTCGGCGAGCAGGACCCGTGCGCCGAAGCGGTCGCCCTTCTCGGCGGTGCCGGGGACGCCCGCGGTGTTCTGGGTGTACGACACCGCGCCCTTGGCCGTCAGTCCGCGGGCGGTGCCGCGGAGGACGGTGACCGATCCGGCGCCGGAGTCCTCGCCGGACGCGCCGATCGCCAGGTCCTTGTACCCGTCCCCGTCCACGTCGCCCAGGAAGACGCTGCTGCCGAACGCGTCGCCGGTCTCGGCCGCGCCCGGCACGCCCGGGGTGTCCTGGCCGAGGACCAGCGGGGCGCGGGAGCTGTCCTCGCCGCCCGGTCCGCCGTAGACCACGGTGACCTTGCCGCCCTTGCCTCCCGCCGGGTCGGCGGAGGTCTCGGCCGGATTGCCGATGGCGATGTCGGCGTACCCGTCCTTGTCGATGTCGCCGATCGCCGAGACCGTGCCGGCGGGCAGCTCCTGCCACCAGTCGGTGTAGTTGGCGATGGACGGGTCGGTCACCAGGTGGGTGACGGCGGCACCGGTGCGGGGCTGGCGGCCGTGCACCACCAGGCTGGTGGACCAGGCGGGGGAGATCCGCCCGGCGGACACGGAGGTGACGCCGTACGACGGGGAGTAGGGGGCGGGGAAGCCCGCGCCCGAGCTGCCCCGGAAGGAGCCGGACCGGGTGACGGGGCCGTCGACGAAGCTCAGGACGCAGGAGCCGGTGGAACCGATCACGACATCGAGGTCACCGTCACCGTCGAGGTCGCCCACGGCCAGTGCCTGCCCGGACCGGTCCGTCTCCTCCTTCAAGTAGTTGGTGACCGTACGGGCCCCCGAGAGGCCGGACTTGGCGCCCCAGACGACGACCACCGTGCCGCCGTTGGTGTCGCCGTCGACGTCCTCCCCGGGCGCGCCGATCAGCAGGTCGGCGTAGCCGTCCTTGTTCAGGTCGGCGGAGGCGACGGCGCTGCCGAAGGCGTCGCCCGCCTCGGCGGCGCCGGGGACGCCGGCCGTGTTCTGGGTGATCAGGGTGCGGGTGGCCGTCTTCAGCCCGGTGGAGCTGCCGTAGACCACCGAGACGGCACCCGCCTTGGACCGGCCGCCCACGGTCGCGTCGGGGGCGCCGATCGCGAGGTCGGCGCGGCCGTCGCCGTTGAAGTCGTACGGGGCGGCGGCCGTGGCCGCGTGGGCGGCGGGCACGGTCAGGGCGAGCGGGGCCAGCGCGCCGGCGAGGACGACGGCGAGGAGGCGTGTACGCATGGAGTTCCCTCGGGAAGGCCTGGGGCGGGGGGACGTCACTGGGCGATGGCCCACGCGAAGTCCCCCATGCCCTGCACGGAGACGTCGCGGGCGCCGATGAACTTGGCGTAGTCGGTGGTCAGGCCGGAGGCGGTGCCGCGCAGGACGGTGACGGCGCCGTAGCCGTTCTCGCCGCCCGCGCCGACGACCAGGTCGGCCTTGCCGTTCTTGTTGATGTCGATCAGCCGCACGGACTGGCCGAACTGGTCCCATGCCTCGGAGCCGCCGGGCACGCCCTCGGTGTCCTGCGTCCAGGTCTTCGCACCCTTGGTGGTCAGGCCCGAGGCGGAGCCGAACAGGACCGTCACCGCGCCGGCCTCGCCGACCTTGCCCAAATCCTCGCCGGGCGCGCCGACCGCGACATCGGCGTAGCCGTCGCCGTTGATGTCGCCGGTGCTGACCGACGCGCCGAACATGTCGTCGGTCTCGCCGGTCCCGGGTGCCCCCGCGGTGTCCTGGTGGATGACGGTCGGGGTCTGGGCGGGGTCGGGGCCGTTCGGGCCGCCGTACCAGACGGTGATCTGGCCGCCCTTGTGGCCGGTCTTCTTGTACGCGGTGGGGTCCGTGGGGTCGCCGAGGACCACGTCGCCGTAGCCGTCGCCGTTGACGTCACCGATCGAGCCGAGCTGACCGTCGGCCTTCGGCAGGTCCCTCATGACGTGCTTGGAGCCGTTCCAGGTGAAGTACCTGATGTCGCCGCCCTCGTCGCCGTCGACGAGGAAGGGGTAGATGCGCTCGGCGGCGCGGTCGTGGTTCAGGTCGCCCGCGACCACGTTGGTCGCGCCGCCCAGTTCGCCGACGCCGAGGTTGTTCGCCGGGGTGCCGGTGCGGGTGAAGGGGCCCCGGTACAGGCGGATGTGGTTGCGGCCGGCGAGGGTGACGTCGAGCTTGCCGTCGCCGTCGAAGTCGGCGACGGCGACGCCGGTGGCGAAGTTGGCCCACTCGGACAGGGTGGACGGCTGGGGCACCAGGGCGCCGCCGGACAGGCCGGACTTGCCGCCCCACAGGATGGTGGCGCTGCCCACGGAGTCCCGGTCGCCGATGCTCTCGCCCGGGGCGCCCACGACGAGGTCGGAGTAGCCGTCGCCGTCGAGGTCCCCGGCGGCCAGGCTCTGGCCGAAGAGGTCCCCCGCCTCGGCGCTGCCCGGGACACCGGTGGAGTTCTGCGTGATCAGGGTGCGCTTGGCGGCGGAGACGCCCGAGGACGAGCCGTAGAGGACGACGACCGCACCGGCCTGCTGCGCCGAGCCGACCTGGTGGCCGGCGGCGCTCAGGGCGAGGTCCAGGTAGCCGTCGCCGTTGAAGTCGCCGGCCAGACGGGAGGGCGCGGCGGAGGCGGGGGTGACGGGCAGGGCGGTCAGCAGGCCGGTGGTCAGGGTGGCGGCCAGCAGGAGGACGCGCTTGCGCAAGGCGGGGCTCCGGGTGGAAGGAGGCCGGGCCCGCGACGCGCGGGCCCGGCCGGGGATGAGCGGGACGAGGGCTGGGTCAGTCGGCGAAGAGGGCGCCGAACTGCGGGGTGCCCGAGGTGGAGACGCCGGCGGTGCCGGCACCGATGAAGCGGCTGCCGGTGGTGGTGATCTTCGTACCGCTGGACGGCAGGTAGGTGAGGGCACCGTCGCCGCTGTCCTCGTACGCGCCGATCACCAGGTCGGCCTTGCCGTCACCGGTGACGTCGTCGAGCTTGACGTCGGCGCCGAAGAGGTCGTTCTTCTCGTTGCCGCCGGGGACACCGGTGGTGTTCTGGTTGAAGGACTGGGTGGCGGTGGCGGTGTTCACGCCGGACTTCGAGCCGTACAGGACGGTGACCGCGCCGGTGTCGGTGACGCCGTCGATGTCCTCCAGCGGGGCGCTGACCACGAGGTCCTGGTAGCCGTCGCCGTTGATGTCACCGAGGTCGAGGTCCCAGCCGAAGGAGTCGCCCTTCTCCGAGGTGCCGGGGACGCTTCCGGTGTTCTGGTTGATGCCGGTGGTGCCGGCCGGGCCGGAGGCGGAACCGTAGGTGACGTTCACCCGGCCGCCGTTGGAGGCGTCCGGGACCGGGATGCCGTCCTCGGTGGTGGCGTCCCAGCCGGCACCGCTGACGATGTCGCCGAAGCCGTCGCCGTTGATGTCACCGATCGCCGTGATGATGCCGGGCTTGAGGGCCTTGGCGGAGGAGCCGCTCAGACCGCTCGCGGTGCCGGGCAGCCAGTAGTTGGTGTTCCAGCCGTACTGCGTGGAGGTCTCGTAGCCGTCGACCACGAGGTCGGTGCGGCCGTCGCCGTTGACGTCACCGGCGGTCAGGCTGAGCGGACCGTACGGGTAGTCGTTGCTGCCGGTCAGGATGGGCGGCTTGACGGTGGTGATGCTGCCGGCGGTGCCGGAGCTGCTGATGCCGCCCTTGTAGAGGTAGAGGGTGGCGGCGGAGCTGCCGACGACCAGGTCGGTCTTGCCGTCGCCGTCGAAGTCGCCGGCGGCGAGGTCCTTGCCCCAGTAGTCGTGCGAGGAGGCGGCCGGGTCGACCAGGTGGGCGGACTTGCCGGTCAGGCCGCTCTTGGAGCCGTACAGGATGACGAGGTCGCCGCCGTTGGTGTCGGTGCCGACCTTCTCGAACGGCGAGGCGACGGCGAGGTCGTCGTAGCCGTCGGCGTTGAAGTCGCCGTAGGCCGTCTCCCGGCCGAAGCCGTCGCCGGCCTCGGCGGTGCCGGGGACGCCGGTGGTGTCCTGGCTGATGACGGTGCGCTTGGCGGAGGAGACGCCGGTGGCCGTGCCGTACAGCACGACGATCTGGCCGGCGTCCTTGCGGCCGTTGACGTAGGCGCCGGCCGCCGAGGTGGCGACGTCACCGATGCCGTCGCCGTTGAAGTCGGCCTTCGCCACCTTCACGGAGTCGGCGGCGGTCGCGGGCGAGGCGGCGAAGGTGAGCAGACCGCCCGTCAGCGCGGCCGCGGTGGCCGTCGCGAGGGCGAGTCGGCGGTGCTTGTGCATGCGGTTTCTCCTACGGCATGCGGGGGATGCCTGGCGGGCATCCGCAGTCGATGGGGTGCGGTCTCCCCGTGTTCGACGCGAGTTGTCCCGCGGTTCACAGGAGGCCGGCGATCAGGAGACCTGTGCCGGGGCGTAAAGGTTGTACATGAGTTCGGTGATTTTTTCCGAGGCTGCTGTGACCGCCGGTGGGTGACCGGAAACCACCGCCGGTCCGGCCCCGCCCGCCCGGCTCCTCCGCCGCGCCGCGTCCCCGCGCCACGGCCTCTCGGCCCGGGCGTCCCACCGGGTGAGGCCAGGGGCACGCCGGCCGCCCTGCCGGCTGAACGGGCCACGCGGGTACGGCGGTCAGCCGCCGGACGTGTGCGGCGCCAGGTCGTTCCGCCGGCACCGTCGAAGCCGCCGCACACCGGCCTGGTCCGGCCGGCCGTCGCCGTGGTGGGCGCGGGCGTCGGCCGACGATGACGCGTTCGCCTGGCGGCGGCACCCCCGCCCCGGCCGTGTTGTGGGTCAGGATGGTGCCATGAGCGTAGTGAAGATCAACGTGCTGACCGTTCCCGCCGAGCAGCGGGAGGTCCTGGAGAAGCGGTTCGCCTCACGGGCCCACGCCGTGGAGAACTCCGACGGCTTCGAGTGGTTCGAGCTGCTGCGGCCCGTCGAGGGCACCGACCAGTACCTCGTGTACACGCGCTGGCGTGACGAGGAGTCCTTCCAGGCGTGGATGGAGGGGCCGATGAAGTCCGCGCACCAGGGTGGCGGCGAGGGCGGCGAGCGCCCGAAGCCGGCGGCCTCCGGCTCGACCCTGTGGTCCTTCGAGGTGGTGCAGCAGGCCGCGCCCAAGAACGCCTAGCGGACGCGCGGGCCGGGCCCGGAAACGCGTGGCGGACACGGCGGGCCGGGCCCGGGAGCGCCTGATGGACACGCGGGCCGCGCCCAAGAATGCCTGGCCGAGACGCGGGCCGCGCCCGGAAACGCGTGGCGGACACGGCGGGCCGGGCCCGGGAGCGCCTGGCGGACACGCGGGCCGCGCCCAAGAACGCCTGGCCGAGACGCGGGCCGCGCCCGGAAACGCGTGGCGGACACGGCGGGCCGGGCCCGGGAGCGCCTTGCGGACACGCGGGCCGCGCCCAAGAACGCCTGGCGGACGCGCGGGCCCGGCCCGGGAGCGTCTGGCGGACGCGACGGCGCCCCCTGCCTGTGCGGGTCAGGGGGCGCCGTCGGCTTCCGGGGGCCGTTACTTCACCGGCTCCGGCTCCGGCTCGCTCTCCGCCTCGGTCTCGCCCGCCGGGTCGGCCGGCGTCTTGACGGAGTCGAGCAGCAGCTGGGCGACGTCCACGACCTGGATGGACTCCTTGGCCTTGCCGTCGTTCTTCTTGCCGTTGACCGAGTCGGTCAGCATGACGAGGCAGAACGGGCAGGCGGTGGAGACGATGTCGGGGTTGAGGGACAGGGCCTCGTCGACGCGCTCGTTGTTGATGCGCTTGCCGATCCGCTCCTCCATCCACATCCGCGCGCCGCCGGCGCCGCAGCAGAAGCCGCGCTCCTTGTGCCGGTGCATCTCCTCGTTGCGCAGGCCCGGGACCTTGCCGATGATCTCGCGCGGGGGCGTGTAGATCTTGTTGTGCCGGCCCAGGTAGCACGGGTCGTGGTACGTGATGATGCCCTCGACCGGGGTGACCGGGACCAGCTTGCCCTCGTCCACCAGGTGCTGGAGCAGCTGGGTGTGGTGGATGACCTCGTAGTCGCCGCCGAGCTGCGGGTACTCGTTGCCGATCGTGTTGAGGCAGTGCGGGCAGGTGGCGACGATCTTCTTCGCGGACTTCGGCTTCTTCGACTCGGGCGTGATGTTGCCCTCGTCGTCCATCTCCTCGCCGAACGCCATGTTCAGCGCGGCCACGTTCTCCATGCCGAGCTCCTGGAACAGGGGCTCGTTGCCCAGGCGGCGGGCGGAGTCACCGGTGCACTTCTCGTCGCCGCCCATGATCGCGAACTTCACGCCCGCGATGTGCAGCAGCTCGGCGAAGGCCTTGGTGGTCTTCTTGGCGCGGTCCTCCAGGGCGCCGGCGCAGCCGACCCAGTACAGGTACTCGACCTCGGTGAGGTCCTCGATGTCCTTGCCGACGACCGGGACCTCGAAGTCGACCTCCTTGGTCCACTCCAGGCGCTGCTTCTTGGCCAGGCCCCAGGGGTTGCCCTTCTTCTCCAGGTTCTTGAGCATCGTGCCCGCCTCGGACGGGAACGCGGACTCGATCATGACCTGGTAGCGGCGCATGTCGACGATGTGGTCGACGTGCTCGATGTCCACCGGGCACTGCTCGACGCAGGCGCCGCAGGTGGTGCAGGACCACAGGACGTCCGGGTCGATGACGCCGTTCTCCTCGGCGGTGCCGATCAGCGGGCGCTCGGCCTCGGCCAGGGCGGCGGCCGGGACGTCCTTGAGCTGGTCCTCGGACGCCTTCTCCTCGCCCTCCATCGTCTTGCCGCCGCCGGCCAGCAGGTACGGCGCCTTGGCGTGCGCGTGGTCCCGCAGCGACATGATCAGCAGCTTCGGGGAGAGCGGCTTGCCGGTGTTCCAGGCGGGGCACTGCGACTGGCAGCGGCCGCACTCGGTGCAGGTGGAGAAGTCCAGCAGGCCCTTCCAGGAGAACTGCTCGACCTGGGAGACGCCGAAGACGTCGTCGTCGCCGGGGTCGGTGAAGTCGATCGGCTTGCCGCCGGACGTCATCGGCAGCAGGGCGCCGAGCGAGGTCTCGCCGGTGGCGTTGCGCTTGAACCAGATGTTCGGGAACGCCAGGAAGCGGTGCCAGGCCACGCCCATGTCGGTCTTCAGGGCGACCGTGATCATCCAGATGAAGGAGGTCGCGATCTTCAGGCCGGCGAAGAAGTAGGTGAGGTTCTGGAGCGTGGAGACGTCCATGCCCCCCAGCCACTTCACGACCGGGTACGAGATGAAGAACGAGGCCTCGTAGCCGTCCACGTGGTGCTGGGCGCCTTCGAGGGCGTGCAGCATGAAGATGCAGACGCCGACGATGAGGATGACGGCCTCGACGAAGTACGCCTGGCCGAAGTTGGAGCCGGCGAAGCGGGACTTGCGGCCCGGCTTGCGCGGGTGGCTGAGCTGGCGGATGACGATCAGGGCGAGGATGCCGATCACCGTCATGGTGCCGATGAACTCGACGTAGACGTTGTACGGCGCCCAGTCGCCGAGGACCGGCAGCAGCCAGTCCGCCTTGAACAGCTGCCCGAACGCGTTGACGATCGTCAGCAGCAGGGTGAAGAAGCCCACCGCCACGAACCAGTGCGCCACGCCGACGATGCCCCAGCGGTTCATCCGCGTGTGGCCGAGGAACTCCTTGACCACGGTGAGGGTGCGCTGTGTGGGATCGTTGGTCCGCGTGCCGGCCGGCACCGGCTGGCCCAGCCGCATGAAGTTGTAGATCTGCAGGAGGGCGCGGCCGAACAGTGCCACGCCGACCACGATCAGGACCAGCGACACGATGATCGCGGCGAGTTGCATTGGGGCTCCTGAGGCGGCCTCGGTCGACACGAGCTGTCTGAGCTGATCGACATTACTAAGCGGTAACTTATGTAGTCCGTCTGAGACTACCCCCATCTTCCGCCGGGATGCAGCAGAGCGCGGGGTGATCTGGGTCGCCGCCAGCCAATCGGATCGTGTTATTCGTACCGAATTGATACTTTCGCCCCTACCTTAGAGCCGTGCTCTACGGGATCGCCGCCGCCACCGCAGCCCTTCTCTTCACCGCCGTGCTCGCGGCGGCGCTCCGGCTGCCCGCCCGGAGGGCCGGGATCCTGGACCGGCGCCGGCAGCGGCCCCTGCCCCTCCTCGGCGGACTCGCGGTCGTGGTCGTCACCTGCCTGGTCGCCGGAACGGGTGAGTGGACCCGGGTCGCCCCGCTCGGGGACGGGGTCGGACGGCTGCTCATGGCGGCCGCCGCCGTCGCCGGGCTGGGCCTGGTGGCCGACGTGTGGCGGCTCCGCGCGCGCGTGCTCGTCACCGGGACGGCCGTGGCGGCGGTCTGCGTGGTGCCGTACGACGAGACGGGCGTGCCGGGCGGGCTGCTGGCCATCGGCTGGATCGTCCTCGCCACCCTCGCCTTCAAGGGCCTCGACCACGCCGACGGGCTGGCCGGGACGGTCGGGGTGGTCACCGCCTTCGGCGCCGGGGCCTGTGCCGCCGCCGAAGTGATGGACGGGCTCGCCGTGCTGCTGAGCGTGGTCGCCGCCGCGCTCACCGGCTTCCTGATGCACAACTGGCATCCCGCACGGGTCGGGCTCGGCGCCTGCGGCTCGCTGTTCACCGGGTTCGTGCTGTCGTCGGCGGTGGTCTTCACGCGCGCGGGGTACGACATCGGGCCGAGCGCGGCGGTGGTGTTCTGCCTCGGTGCCGTGGCCGTCGCCGACGCCCTCCTCGTGGTCCTCGCCCGGGGGGTGGCCCGGCGCCCGCTGCTGCGGCGCGGCCCCGACCACCTCGCCCACCGGCTGCGGCGGCTCGGGCTCGCCCCGCAGGCGTCGGTGGTGCTGCTGGGGGCCGGGGCCTTCTCCTCGGTGCTCGTGGGGGTGCTCGTGCACACCGGCTGGACGGGGGACTCGGCCGTGCTCTGGGTGGCCGGCGGGGTGGCGTTCGCCGTTCTCGTCCTCCTTTTGATTCCCGCTCCGCAGGGCCGCCGCCCGCCATCGACACAGGTCAGCGGGCACTTGCGTGTAAGGAACGGATAAGACTTGAGTCTGACTGGCTCAGGTCTGTTGACCCAGCGGGTCTCCTCGTGCACACTTGAGCCTGTTCCACTCAAGTCAGCTGGAGGAATCAACCATGGCACGTGCGGTCGGCATCGACCTGGGCACGACTAACTCCGTCGTCAGCGTTCTGGAGGGCGGCGAGCCCACCGTCATCACCAACGCCGAGGGTGCCCGGACCACGCCGTCCGTCGTCGCCTTCGCCAAGAACGGCGAGGTGCTCGTCGGCGAGGTCGCCAAGCGCCAGGCGGTCACGAACGTGGACCGGACCATCCGCTCGGTGAAGCGCCACATGGGCACCGACTGGAAGATCCAGCTCGACGGCAAGGACTTCAACCCGCAGCAGATCTCCGCGTTCATCCTGCAGAAGCTGAAGCGAGACGCCGAGGCCTACCTGGGCGAGAAGGTCACGGACGCGGTCATCACCGTCCCGGCCTACTTCAACGACTCCGAGCGCCAGGCCACCAAGGAGGCCGGTGAGATCGCCGGTCTGAACGTCCTGCGCATCGTCAACGAGCCCACCGCGGCCGCGCTCGCCTACGGCCTCGACAAGGACGACCAGACGATCCTCGTCTTCGACCTCGGTGGCGGCACCTTCGACGTGTCCCTCCTGGAGATCGGCGACGGCGTCGTCGAGGTGAAGGCCACCAACGGTGACAACCACCTCGGTGGTGACGACTGGGACCAGCGCGTCGTCGACTACCTGGTCAAGCAGTTCCAGTCCGGCCACGGCGTGGACCTGTCCAAGGACAAGATGGCCCTCCAGCGCCTGCGCGAGGCGGCGGAGAAGGCCAAGATCGAGCTGTCCTCCTCGACCGAGACCTCGATCAACCTGCCGTACATCACCGCGTCCGCCGAGGGCCCGCTGCACCTGGACGAGAAGCTCACCCGCGCTCAGTTCCAGCAGCTGACGGCCGACCTGCTGGAGCGCTGCAAGACGCCGTTCCACAACGTCATCAAGGACGCCGGCATCTCCATCAACGAGATCGACCACGTCGTGCTCGTCGGTGGCTCCACCCGTATGCCCGCGGTCGCCGAGCTCGTCAAGGAGCTGACCGGCGGCAAGGAGGCCAACAAGGGTGTGAACCCGGACGAGGTCGTCGCCATCGGCGCCTCGCTCCAGGCCGGTGTCCTCAAGGGCGAGGTCAAGGACGTCCTGCTGCTCGACGTCACCCCGCTGTCCCTCGGTATCGAGACCAAGGGCGGCATCATGACCAAGCTGATCGAGCGCAACACCACGATCCCGACCAAGCGCTCCGAGATCTTCACCACGGCCGAGGACAACCAGCCGTCGGTGCAGATCCAGGTCTACCAGGGCGAGCGCGAGATCGCGGCCTACAACAAGAAGCTCGGCATGTTCGAGCTGACCGGTCTGCCGCCGGCGCCGCGTGGCGTCCCGCAGATCGAGGTCTCCTTCGACATCGACGCCAACGGCATCATGCACGTCACGGCGAAGGACCTCGGCACCGGCAAGGAGCAGAAGATGACCGTCACCGGCGGCTCCTCGCTCCCGAAGGAAGAGGTCGACCGCATGCGCGAGGAGGCCGAGCGCTACGCGGAGGAGGACCACAAGCGCCGCGAGGCCGCCGAGGCCCGCAACCAGGGCGAGCAGCTCGTCTACCAGACCGAGAAGTTCCTCAAGGACAACGAGGACAAGGTCCCCGGTGAGATCAAGACCGAGGTCGAGGCCGCGGTCGGCGAGCTGAAGGAAGCCCTCAAGGGCGAGGACACCGCCGAGATCCGCTCCGCCACCGAGAAGGTCGCCGCCGTCTCGCAGAAGCTGGGCCAGGCGCTGTACGCCGACGCCCAGGGCGCGCAGGCCGCGGGCGGCCCCGAGGGCGCGACCGCCGGTGGCGCCAAGGCCGCCGACGACGACGTGGTGGACGCCGAGATCGTGGACGACGAGCGCAAGGACGGTGCCGCGTAATGACGGAGGAGACCCCGGGCTTCGAGGAGAAGCCCGACGTCCCCTCCGGCGCCACCTCCGACGACGCCGAGCCGAAGGCCGCCCCCGAGGAGGGGGCGGCCCCGGCCGGGGACGGACACGCAGAGAACGCCGGTCTGGTCGCCCAGCTGGACCAGGTGCGCACGGCGCTGAACGAGCGCACGGCGGACCTCCAGCGGCTCCAGGCCGAGTACCAGAACTACCGCCGCCGGGTCGAGCGCGACCGGATCGCGGTCAAGGAGATCGCGATCGCGAACCTCCTGACCGAGCTCCTGCCCGTGCTCGACGACATCGGCCGCGCACGGGAACACGGTGAGTTGGTCGGCGGCTTCAAGTCGGTGGCCGAGTCGCTGGAGACCGTCGCCGCCAAGATGGGCCTCCAGCAGTTCGGCAAGGAGGGCGAGCCCTTCGACCCGACGATCCACGAGGCGCTGATGCACAGTTACGCGCCGGACGTCACCGAGACGACCTGCGTGGCGATCCTGCAACCCGGGTATCGCATCGGCGAGCGCACCATCCGCCCCGCGCGGGTGGCCGTCGCCGAGCCGCAGCCCGGCGCGCAGACCGTCAAGGCCGAGGGCGCCGAGGAGTCGCCGGCGGCCGACGACAAGGAGAACGGTGGCCCGGACGAGGGCTGACGTGAACACTGACGGGAAGGAGGGGCGTCGAGGATGAGCACCAAGGACTTCATCGAGAAGGACTACTACAAGGTCCTCGGCGTCCCGAAGGACGCCACCGAGGCCGAGATCAAGAAGGCGTACCGGAAGCTCGCCCGCGAGTTCCACCCGGACGCCAACAAGGGCAACGCCAAGGCGGAGGAGCGCTTCAAGGAGATCTCCGAGGCGAACGACGTCCTCGGCGACCCCAAGAAGCGCAAGGAGTACGACGAGGCGCGCGCGCTCTTCGGCAACGGCGGCTTCCGCCCCGGGCCGGGCGCGGCCGGCGGCTCCTTCAACTTCGACCTGGGCGACCTCTTCGGAGGCGCCGCCCAGGGCGGAGGCTTCGGTGGCGGACTCGGTGACGTCTTCGGGGGCCTGTTCAACCGCGGCGGCGCCGCGGGCACGCGGACCCAGCCCCGGCGCGGCCAGGACATCGAGTCCGAGGTCACGCTGAGCTTCACGGAGGCCATCGAGGGGGCCACGGTTCCCCTGCGGATGTCCTCCCAGGCGCCCTGCAAGGCCTGCTCGGGCACCGGCGACAAGAACGGCACACCGCGCGTGTGCCCGACCTGCGTCGGCACCGGCCAGGTCGCCCGGGGTTCCGGTGGCGGCTTCTCGCTCACCGACCCCTGCCCCGACTGCAAGGGCCGCGGCCTGATCGCCGAGCACCCCTGCCTGGAGTGCAAGGGCAGCGGGCGCGCCAAGTCGTCCCGCACGATGCAGGTCCGCATCCCGGCGGGCGTCACCGACGGGCAGCGGATCCGGCTGCGCGGCAAGGGCGCGCCCGGCGAGCGGGGCGGTCCGGCCGGCGACCTGTACGTGGTCGTCCATGTCGGCGAGCACCCGGTGTTCGGACGCAAGGGCGACAACCTCACCGTCACGGTGCCGGTGACGTATCCCGAGGCGGCTCTCGGCGGCGAGGTGCGGGTGCCGACCCTCGGCGGTCCGCCCGTCACCCTGAAACTGCCGCCCGGCACGCCCAACGGCCGTACCATGCGCGCGCGGGGCAAGGGCGCGGTCCGCAAGGACGGCACCCGCGGCGACCTCCTGGTCACCGTCGAGGTGCGTGTCCCCACGGACCTGTCGGGGAAGGCTCGTGACGCACTGGAGGCGTATCGCGAGGCGACCGCGGGCGAGGACCCGCGGGCGGAGCTGTTCGAGGCCGCGAAGGGAGCTTGAGAGTGATGGACGGCCGTCGACGCGGTGACAATTTTCGTGGGCCGTATGAACTGACCGAGGAGACCCCGGTCTACGTCATCTCGGTGGCGGCCCAGCTCTCCGGACTCCACCCGCAGACGCTGCGCCAGTACGACCGCCTGGGCCTGGTCTCGCCCGACCGCACCGCCGGCCGGGGCCGCCGCTACTCGGCCCGTGACATCGAACTGCTCCGCCAGGTGCAGCAGTTGTCACAGGACGAGGGCATCAACCTGGCCGGAATCAAGCGGATCATCGAACTGGAGAACCAGGTCACCGCGCTCCAGCACCGCGTCGCGGAGCTGGAGGCGGCCCTGGACGGCGCTGCGGCCGCGATGCAGCAGCGCGAGGCGGCCGTGCACGCCTCCTACCGGCGCGACCTGGTGCCGTACCAGGAGGTCCAGCAGACCAGCGCGTTGGTGGTGTGGCGGCCGAAGCGGCAGCAGCAGGACTGACGCGCACAGGCGCACACGAAGAGGGGCCCGGATTCCGGGCCCCTCTTCGTGTCCCCGCACGCCTGGTGGGGAATCTCCCTGGTTGTGCGGGTCTTTGCCGTTCCCATGAACTCCCTTGGCGTGGACGGTCCGTAAAGGGCCTTTGAAGGGGGTTTCGCATGACCTCCACAGGTACAGCGGAGCGTGCTGTTGCGCACTCGTTAAGTGATTCTTCTTGACGCCGGGTGCGGCCTGCGCGTTGTCTTTTCAGACACCTGGGCCGTATAGCAACGCCCACGTCCGGAACGCACCTGAAGTGAGCCCTCGCATGCGCCGTATCGCCATATCCGTGGCCGCGTCCACGATGACCCTCTCGCTCGCCGGCTGTGGCGTGCTGAACGTGACGGGGGACGGCGCGAGTGCGAGCCCGACCAAGGGCAACGACATCACGGTGGGCCTGCTGCTACCGGAGAAGGCGAACACCCGCTACGACAAGTTCGACTACCCCATCATCCGGGACAAGGTGGCCGAACTCACCAAGAAGCAGGGCAAGGTGGAGTACGCCAACGCCGACGCGAGCCCGGCCCGGCAGTCCGAGCAGATGCAGAACATGATCGACGGCAAGGTCGACGTCATCCTGGTCGACGCGGTGGACGCCCACGCCATCGCCGGCGAGGTGAAGAAGGCCAAGGACGCGGGCATTCCGGTCATCGCCTACGACCGTCTCGCCGAGGGCCCGATCGACGCCTACATCTCCTTCGACAACGAACTCGTCGGCGAGGTGCAGGGCCGCTCCCTGCTGGAGGCCCTGGGTCCGGACGTCGACACCTCCGACAAGATCGTCATGATGAACGGCTCGCCCACCGACCCGAACGCCAAGCAGTTCAAGGAGGGCGCGCTCTCCGAGCTGAACGGCAAGGTGGACATCGCGGAGAGCTTCGACACCGTCAAGTGGAAGCCGGAGAACGCCGAGGCCAACATGGCCAGGGCCATCGCGAAGATCGGCAAGGACAACATCGCCGGTGTCTACTCCGCCAACGACGGCATGGCGGGCGGCATCATCAAGGCCCTGAAGGCGGCCGGTGTCACCAAGCTGCCCCCGATCACCGGTCAGGACGCCGAACTGGACGCCGTGCAGCGGGTGCTGGCGGACGAGCAGTACATGAGCGTCTTCAAGTCCTACCCGGACGAGGCCGAGGCCGCCGCGCAGATGGCCGTCACCAAGCTCCAGGGCAAGGACATCCAGTTCGACGCCCTCACCCAGGACCGGGTGGACAGCCCCACCACCAAGGACATTCCGGCCAAGCTGGTCCAGGTGACCGCGCTGACCAAGCACACCGTCAAGGACACGGTCGTCGCGGACGGCATCTACACGGTCGATGACATCTGCACCGCCAAGTACAAGGCGGCCTGCGCGTCGGCCGGCCTGAAGTAGGAGCCCCGCGTTCCACCCCCGGCCGGCCGCGGTGCGCGGCGCGGACCGGTGCCGGAACCCGGACACAGCGGCATTTTCCGGTGACCGCCGTGGAGGGAGCCGTGTTGCGGACCCGGTTCGGCGCCGCGCATAGTTGCGCCACGGAAGTGGCAGCACACCGGGGGTGGAATGGGCGATGGCCGGGCGCGGGGCGGAGGAGCATCCTCACGGTGCCGACCGGCTGTGTGCAGCCGGGGATCGGGTGTACTCCCGTGCCGTGCGCCGGGGGCGGGTGCCGCGCACGGACGCCGAACCGGTGCCCTGCCTGCTGGAGCTCGCCCTGCTGCACCCCGACCCGGACGACATGGACTGGCTGGTGCCGACCTCCCCGCAGGAGGTCATGACCCGGCTGCTGCGCGGGGTCTACGACGAGGTCAGCGCGAGCCAGCGGCGGGTGGGCTCGGCGGTGGCCGCGTTCGAGTGGTACGCGGGCCTGGGGAGGCAGCTGAACGCGCTGGCGGCGCCGGCCGAGGGCAGCGCCATCCGGGTCTTGGACGGGCTCTCCCGCATCCAGGCCGCGATGGACGAGGCGACCGAGGCGTGCACCACCGAGGTGCTCACCGTGCAGCCCGGCGGCATCCGGCGGGAGGCGGAACTCTCCGAGGGCCTGCACCGGGCGCTGGCGCTGCGCGGCCGGGGCGTGCGGATGCGGGACCTGTACACGCATGTGGCCCGGCACGGCCAGGGCCTGCTCAACTACCTTGAGCTGATGGGCGACGCGGTGGAGGCGCGCACCCTGGACGAGGTCATCGACCGGCTCATCCTCTTCGACCGCACGGTGGCGTTCATCCCCGCCAACACCGACCGCACGATGGCCCTGGAGCTGCGCCACCCGGCCCTGATCGCCTACCTGGTGACGGTCTTCGAACGGCTGTGGCGCCTGGCGATCCCGCTCACGGCCCCGCTCCCCGACACCGGCATCGAGGGCATCTCGCACCGCGAGCAGTCCATCGCCGCGCTGCTCGCCGAGGGCCACCAGGACGCGGTCATCGCCGAACGCCTGGGCATCAGCGTGCGCACCTGCCGGGCCCACATCGCCCGTCTGTCGGAGACCCTGGGCGCGGCCAGCCGTACCCAACTGGGCGTCCGCATCGCCCAGGTCGGCCTCGACGGGCACCGCCCGCCCCTGCCGACCACCGCCCTCGCCGGTCCGGAGCAGGAACCCCCGGCCGTGCGCTGAGCCTCGGTGGTCCCGCGCCTCAGTGCTCCCGGTCGAGTATGCCGGACTGGGCGATGAGATAGCCGAGTTGCGCGCGGCTGCCGCTGCCGAGGGCCTGGGCCAGCTTGGCGATGTGGGCCCGGCAGGTGCGCACGTTCATGCCGAGACGGCGGGCGATGGCCTCGTCGACGTGGCCCTCGACCAGGAGCTTGGCGATGGAGTGCTGGATGTCCGTGATGCCGTCCGGGGCCGTCTCGTAGGGGGCGCCGGTGCTCAGCGGCACGGCACGGGCCCACATGAACTCGAACACCTTGATCAGGTAGCGCACCAGGCCGGGGTGGCGGAGTTCCAGGGCGACCTGGCGGTCGTCGCGCACCGGGATGAAGGCGACGGTCTCGTCGCAGATGATGAGCCGCTCCACCAGTTCGTCGATGGTGCGGTACTCCACCTTGCCGACGGAGAACTGGGCCACGTACCCGAGGGTCTCGGGGCTGTAGCGGGCGGTGTGCTGGTACAGGGTCCGGATGCGCACGCCGCGTTCGAGGAGGGGGCGGTCGCGTTCCAGGCCCTGGAGGAGGGTGTGCTCCAGCCGGCGGCTGGTCGGCTGTACGGTCAGCACCTCGGAGCGGCACTCGGCCGTCGCAGCGTCGAGGGCCGCGTTGATGCGGTCCAGGCCCTCCAGCACCGAGATGGCGTGGGTGGAGGCGGTGTCCTGGGCGCTGAGCGCCATGAACGGTTCGAAGACCTCGGTCAGTTCGATCGACAGCCGCCTGCGGTCGGAGATCTCGCGCTCGATCGGATTGAGCCGCTGGGCCAGGGCGACGGACGGCGGGGTGGGGCGCAGCCAGTTGGCGTCGTCCGGATCCGGTTGCAGGAGGGCGAACTCCATGAGGCAGGGAGCGGCTTCCGCCTCCGCGCGGGCTATCCGCCCCACGCGCAGCGCCTTGGCGTAAAGGCCGCTACCCTCCTCGCAGAGTTCGGTCATGGCATGGGGATGTGACGCTTTGGTCCGATTTGATGGCAAATCTCCACCCCCCAGGGTCCTGAACATGCAGGAACATGATGCACCGATCGTGTGGCCATGACGTGCCCAAATGAGACATCGTCTTGTTCGACGGGGGAAGAGGGGACCTTCAAGTGAGGACGAAGCCGAATATGCGCAACAAATTGCTTCGGTCGATGCTTGCCGTCGCCTTCTCCACCGTTGTGGCCATTGGCGCGCTGAGTGGCCTCTCCGGTGCGAAGCGTGACGTCGCGGGCGATACGACCTGGGGAGTGGCTCCCCGGACAGTCGCTGTGAGTGACGGCAGCACCGGGACGGCTCATTCCGATGGTGTGGACGACACCACCTGGGGCTGACTGATGACTACTCCACCCGACGACCGGTCCTTCCGTCGCGAAATGGCCACCGCCTACCGCTCCGGCTGGCACTTCATCGACCTGGTCACGGCCATCCCGCACAGTGGTGACTCGCTGATGGTCACCGTGTTCGGTGAGCCGGTCGTCGTCACGCGGGACGAGGACGGAGATGTGCGGGCTTACCGGTGCCTGCGCAAGCCGCGTGGCGCGCCCCAGCCGGTGCGCTGTGCCATCCGGTACGGAATGATCTTTGTGAACCTGGACCAGCGGGACCACCGGCTGTCCGAGCCGGCGCCGTCCGACGTGCGAACCATCTCGGCCACCCCCCGCAGTGCCTGACGCGATTCCCCCGTCGTAACAGATCGCTCAGGTGCTTCCCCCCCGCAGCGGCGTCACCGTGACCTGAACACGGTGACGCCGCTGCAGTTTGCGGGGACATTTCGGGGTATGGGCGTACTCCACGGTGGCCGGAAACCGCCGGGTGCCGGGCGCGCTCAGCCACGCCCCAGCACCCGCTCCACCTCGATCTCGATCACCACCCGGGACGGGTTCGGCGAGGGCGTCCGCTCGTACCGCTCCGCGTACCGCCGCTCCGCCTCCGCGACCCGCTCCGGCTCGGTACGCACCCGCGCCCGCCCCTCCAGCGTCGCCCAGCGCCGGCCGTCCACCTGGCACACCGCCACCCGGGCCCCCTCGGCCCCGGCCGCGCGCACATGGGCCACCTTCGTGCTGGTCCTGTTGGTGATCACCCGGGCCAGTCCCGCCGCGGCGTCGTAGGTCACCCCCACCGGCACCACGTGCGGGCTGCCGTCGGGGCGGAGGGTCGTCAGGGTGCACAGATGCCGTTCGCGCCAGAAGGCGAGATACGGCTCGTCCGGGGCAGCCGGATCCTGGGAGTACGAGGCCATGCCGTGCAACCTAACCGACACCCCCGGGACCCGTGCGCGACCGGCCTTGAGTGGAATAGACTCAACTTTGTGCACGTTGACCGAGGCAGGACCGTCGGGTAGGAGGAGAACGCACACGTGGACGCCGAGCTGACCAACAGGAGCCGGGACGCGATCAACGCGGCGAGCAATCGTGCCCTCACCGAGGGGCACCCGGATCTCACCCCCGCCCACCTGCTGCTGGCTCTGCTCCAGGGGCAGGACAACGAGAACATCACCGACCTGCTCGCGGCCGTCGAGGCCGACCAGGCCGCCGTACGCTCCGGCGCGGAGCGCATCCTCGCCGGTCTGCCCAGCGTGACCGGGTCCACCGTCGCGCCTCCGCAGCCGAACCGCGAGATGCTGGCCGTGATCGCGGACGCCACCGAGCGCGCCAAGGCGCTCGGCGACGAGTATCTGTCCACCGAGCACATGCTCATCGGCATCGCCGCGAAGGGCGGTGCCGCCGGGGACGTGCTCAAGGGGCAGGGTGCCGACGCCAAGAAACTGCAGGAGGCCTTCCAGAAGGCCAGGGGAGGACGCCGCGTGACCACCGCCGACCCGGAGGGCCAGTACAAGGCCCTGGAGAAGTTCGGCACCGACTTCACCGCCGCCGCCCGCGAGGGCCGGCTCGACCCGGTCATCGGGCGGGACCAGGAGATCCGGCGGGTCGTGCAGGTGCTGAGCCGCCGTACGAAGAACAACCCCGTCCTCATCGGCGAGCCGGGAGTCGGCAAGACCGCCGTGGTCGAGGGCCTCGCCCAGCGCATCGTGAAGGGCGACGTGCCCGAGTCGCTGAAGGACAAGCGGCTGGTCGCGCTCGACCTCGGCGCGATGGTGGCCGGTGCCAAGTACCGCGGCGAGTTCGAGGAGCGCCTCAAGGCCGTCCTGTCGGAGATCAAGGAGTCCGACGGGCAGATCATCACGTTCATCGACGAGCTGCACACCGTCGTGGGCGCCGGTGCCGGCGGCGACTCCGCCATGGACGCGGGCAACATGCTGAAGCCGATGCTCGCGCGCGGTGAGCTGCGCATGATCGGCGCGACCACGCTGGACGAGTACCGCGAGCGGATCGAGAAGGACCCGGCGCTGGAGCGCCGCTTCCAGCAGGTCTTCGTCGGCGAGCCGAGCGTCGAGGACACCATCGCGATCCTGCGCGGGCTCAAGGGCCGCTACGAGGCCCACCACAAGGTGCAGATCAACGACTCCGCGCTGGTGGCCGCCGCGACCCTGTCCGACCGGTACATCACCTCCCGCTTCCTGCCGGACAAGGCCATCGACCTCGTCGACGAGGCGGCCTCCCGGCTGCGCATGGAGATCGACTCCTCGCCCGTGGAGATCGACGAGCTCCAGCGCTCCGTCGACCGGCTGCGGATGGAGGAGCTGGCCCTCAGCAAGGAGACCGACCCGGCCTCCGTCGCCCGCCTGGAGAAGCTGCGCCGCGACCTCGCCGACAGGGAGGAGGAGCTGCGCGGCCTGACCGCCCGCTGGGAGAAGGAGAAGCAGTCCCTCAACCGGGTCGGTGAGCTCAAGGAGCGCCTGGACGACCTGCGCGGACAGGCCGAACGAGCCCAGCGCGACGGCGACTTCGACACCGCGGCCAAGCTGCTGTACGGCGAGATCCCGCAGCTGGAGAAGGAGCTGGAGGCCGCCTCCGCCGCCGAGGAGGAGGTCGCCAAGGACACCATGGTCAAGGAGGAGGTCGGCTCCGACGACATCGCCGACGTCGTCGCCGCCTGGACCGGCATCCCCGCCGGGCGCCTGCTGGAGGGCGAGACGCAGAAGCTGCTGCGCATGGAGGAGGAGATCGGCAAGCGGCTCATCGGCCAGAGCGAGGCCGTACGGGCCGTGTCGGACGCCGTGCGCCGCTCGCGGGCCGGGATCGCCGACCCCGACCGGCCCACCGGGTCCTTCCTCTTCCTCGGCCCGACCGGTGTCGGCAAGACCGAACTGGCCAAGGCGCTCGCGGACTTCCTCTTCGACGACGAGCGGGCCATGGTCCGCATCGACATGTCGGAGTACGGCGAGAAGCACAGCGTGGCCCGGCTGGTCGGCGCGCCCCCCGGGTACGTCGGCTACGAGGAGGGCGGCCAGCTCACCGAGGCCGTGCGCCGGCGCCCGTACAGCGTGATCCTGCTGGACGAGGTGGAGAAGGCCCACCCGGAGGTCTTCGACATCCTGCTCCAGGTGCTGGACGACGGCCGGCTGACGGACGGCCAGGGTCGCACGGTCGACTTCCGCAACACCATCCTGGTCCTCACCTCCAACCTGGGCAGCCACTTCCTGATGGACCCGCTGACCACCGAGGAGCAGAAGAAGGAGCAGGTGCTGGAGACCGTCCGGAGCTCCTTCAAGCCGGAGTTCCTCAACCGGCTGGACGACCTGGTGGTCTTCTCGGCGCTCACCAAGCCCGAGCTGGAGCGGATCGCGGGGCTCCAGATCGACCGGCTGGCCAAGCGGCTGGCCGAGCGGCGGCTCACCCTGGACGTCACCCCGGACGCGCTGGCCTGGCTGGCGGAGGAGGGCCTGGACCCGGCCTACGGTGCCCGGCCGCTGCGCCGGCTGGTGCAGAGCGCCATCGGCGACCGGCTCGCCAAGGAGATCCTGTCCGGCGAGGTCAAGGACGGCGACACGGTCCGCGTGGACCGCTTCGGCGAGGGCCTGCTGGTCGGCCCGGCGACCGGGAAGACCCTCTAGCGGACATGCCGGCTGTCAGCTGTCGGCTGACCGGCGGGTCGGGGGTTGCCATCCCCCGACCCGCCGGTGGGAGGATGGCCGCATCCGCATGAAGGGAAAATCACGGTGAGCATCGACCCGTCCTCGATTCCGAACTTCGGGGGCCAGCCCGAACCGCAGCCCCAAGGACCGGTTGGCCCCGTCCTCCCGGATCAGGACCTGGTGAAGCAGCTTCTCGACCAGATGGAGCTGAAGTACGTCGTCGACGAGGAGGGTGACCTCGCCGCGCCGTGGGAGCAGTTCCGCACCTACTTCATGTTCCGGGGAGAGGCCGAGCAGGCGATCTTCTCGGTGCGGACCTTCTACGACCGGCCCCACAAGATCGACGAGAAGCCGCAGCTGCTGGAGTCCATCGACGACTGGAACCGCCGCACCCTGTGGCCCAAGGTGTACACCCACACCCATGACGACGGCACCGTCCGCCTGATCGGCGAGGCCCAGATGCTGATCGGCACGGGCGTCGACATCAACCACTTCGTCTCCTCCACGGTGAGCTGGGTGCGCGCCGCGATCGAGTTCGACAAGTGGCTGGTCGAGCAGCTCGGCCTGGAGCAGGAGGTCAACGACTCCGAGACGCCGGAGGACGACGGGGAGTAACCGCCCCCGGACCGGCCGGTCCGGGGGCCTCCCGCCCCCGGACCGGCCTCCTCGCGCTCACATGCGCCGCAGCCGCTCCGCCGCCTCGCGCAGGACGTCCTCCCGCTTGCAGAAGGCGAACCGCACGAACGGCGCCCCCGCCTCCCGGTCGTCGTAGAAGACCGCGTTCGGGACGGCCACCACGCCGGCACGCTCCGGCAGCGCGCGGCAGAAGGCGAAGCCGTCCTTCTCGCCCAGGGGCCGGATGTCGGTGGTGATGAAGTACGTCCCGGCCGGCCGGAACACCTCGAAGCCCGCCGCCGTCAGCCCCTCCGCCAGGATCTCCCGGCGCGCCAGCATGCCCCGCCGGAACTCCTCGAACCAGGAGTCGGGCAGCGCGAGAGCCTCGGCCACCGCGTACTGGAAGGGGCCCGAGGAGACGTACGTCAGGAACTGCTTCACCGCGCGGACCGCGCTCACCAGCTCCGGCGTGGCCGTCACCCAGCCGACCTTCCAGCCGGTGAACGAGAAGGTCTTGCCGGCCGAACCGATGCTGACCGTGCGCTCGCGCATCCCGGGGAACGTGGCCAGCGGCAGGTGTTCGGCGCCGTCGAAGACCAGGTGCTCGTAGACCTCGTCGGTCACCACCAGCAGGTCCCGTTCCACCGCCAGCCCGGCGATCGCGGCCAGCTCCGCGCGCGTGAGGACGGTGCCGGTGGGGTTGTGCGGGGTGTTGATCAGCAGCAGCCGGGTGCGGTCGGTGACCGCCGCGCGCAGTTCGTCCAGGTCCAGCCGGAAGCCGCCCTCGTGCGGGCGCAGGGTGACCGGCACCCGCGTGCCGCCCGCCATCGCGATGTCCGCCGCGTACGAGTCGTAGTACGGCTCCAGCGCCACCACCTCGTCCCCCGGCTCGACCAGCGCCAGCAGCGCGGCCGCGATGGCCTCGGTCGCGCCCGCCGTGACCAGCACCTCGGTGTCGGGGTCGTAGGACAGGCCGTAGCGGCGCAGCTGGTGCGCGGCGATCGCGGTACGCAGCTCGGGGATGCCGGGGCCGGGCGGGTACTGGTTGCCGCGGCCGTCGCGCAGCGCCCGCACGGCGGCCTCCCGGATCTCCTCGGGCCCGTCGGTGTCGGGGAAGCCCTGGCCCAGGTTGATCGACCCGGTCGCCACGGCGAGCGCCGACATCTCGGCGAAGATCGTCGTCCCGAACGCGGCGAGCCGGCGGTTGAGGTGGGGGCGTGCGCTGGAGGTCATGCCCGTCATCCTGCGCTCAAGCTCTGGAGTTCCTCAACTCTGCTTTGCGGTCCGGCGCGGCCGGGCATCCCCCGGTCACCGCGGTAGGACGCGGCAACGGCGAGGCGCCCACGGGGGGCCGCTTCGGGGGAACGGAAGGAGGGTGACGCCATGACCTTCGGCATCATCCTGGCGGTGGCCGCGGTTCTGGTCGTCGCGGTGGCGGCGGGCCGTGGCCGCCGTCACCGGCGCGGCGGAGTGCCGCTCGGCAAGGGCGGCCGACGGAACCGGTCGTACCGCGCGTCGGCGTCGTCGTCGGCCGCGGGCTACGCGGGTGGGAGCACCAACAGCTGGTGGGCCGGCGGCGGCGACTCCGGCTCGTCGGGCGGGCACGGGGGACACCACGGGGGGCACGGGGGTCACTCCTCCTGTGGTGGCCATTCGTCCTGCGGCGGAAGCTCGTCCTGCGGTGGTGGCTCCTCCTGCGGCGGGGGTTCGTCGTGCGGCGGCGGGGGCGGATGCGGCGGAGGCGGCTGACACGGGGCAGCCGAGCTTCCGGAGCAGGGGGATCCGCATCCGGGCCGCACACGGCCGGGCGGCCGCCGGGGGAGACCTCCCGGCGGGCGCTCGGCCGCGTCCGTTTCCCGCGCCCGGCGCACGCCGTGGTTGAACAGTTGAGCTGTGGAGCCCTCTGAGGGATGGAAAGCCCACGAAGTTGGGTAAAAACGCTGTGACGGCGCCACTGTTCATGATTCCCTCTACATCGCCAACGCAGCCCCTCGGACGTCCCCCAGGCTCCCCACCCCGGCCGGGCCGGCTGGGCTGACATGGCCGATCTCCCCCTCCTTGCGTGTTAGCGGAGCCGATCCATGCTCACGACCCTGAACACCACCTACACCGATACGCGCGCCGCCGATCTCGCCTGGGCCCTGGGTCGCGAGCCGCTGCCCGCCCTGGCCACCCTCGATCTCGAACTCACCGGCGCGAAGCTGCAGTTGCGGCTGCTCGGCGCGTCCCACCAGGTGCTCCTGGAGGAAGAGCGGGGCCGCTGTTCGGAGACGGTCGCCTGCATCCCCGGCTCCAGCACCCCGCTGCCGCTGGGCGTCGCCAAGCGCGTCGGCGACTGGGAGTACGAGTTCGCCGCCCGCGTGGAGGTGCTCACCCCCGGCTCGTTCGCGGGCCGCGCCCAGGAGCTGCTGGCCCTCGTCTCCGACCATCCGCACGGCCTCGCCGGGGTCTTCCCGGGCAGCCCGCACGCCTTCACCGCGATGCTGGCCCAGCACCACGAGGGCCAGGTGCACTGGCGCACCTGGCACGCCTACCCGCAGGACGGCCAGCTCGTGGCCACCCGGACCCGGGTCGGGGCACGCAGGCGGACGGCGGCCCGGCAGCCCGCGGCGACATAAACCCGTACCGCGTCAACCGCCCCCAGATCCACACGTGTGGGTGACGAAGCGTACCCGGCGAGTGACGTAACGTCGCAGGGTGATCGAACCGCACGCCCCCGCGCCCCCGGGCGCCCCGCCCTCCTGGACAGGCCCCGCACGGCTGCCCGTCCGGCCCGGCACCGGGCGGTTCCTGGTCCTCGTGTGCGTCTTCGTCTGCGCGGCCTGCGGACTCGTGTACGAACTCGAACTGGTCGCCTTCGCCTCGTACCTGATGGGCGACTCGGTCACCCAGGCCTCCGTGGTGCTCTCCGTGATGGTGTTCGCGATGGGCGTCGGCTCGCTCGGCGCCAAGCGGCTGCGCTGCCACGCGGCGGCCGGATTCGGCGCGGTCGAGTCGGCCCTCGCGCTGATCGGCGGGTGCAGCGCCATGGCCCTGTACGCCGTCTTCGCCTGGACCGCCGGCTGGGGCGGGATGTGGGCCGACGGACCGCGCTGCCTCCTGGTCGCCTTCTCCCTCACCATCGGGCTGCTCATCGGCGCCGAGGTCCCGCTGCTGATGGAGCTGATCCAGCGCATCCGCCGGCAGGACGCGGGCGGCGCGGTGGCCGACCTGTTCGCCGCGGACTACGTGGGCGCGCTGGTCGGCGGCCTCGCCTTCCCGTTCCTCCTGCTGCCGTTCCTCGGCCAGTTGACGGGCGCCCTGCTGACGGGGACGGTCAACGTCGTCGCGGGCGGCGCCCTGGTCCTCGGTCTCTTCCGCCGCGACCTCACCCGCCGCGCCCGCTGGACCCTGCTCCTCGCCGGGCTCACCGTCCTCGGCGTCCTCGCCTCCGCCGCCGCCCTCGCCGGCGACTTCGAACGGGCCGCCCGGCGCGCCGTCTACGGCACGGACGTCCGGGTGGCCGTGCGGACCGGCGTCCAGGAGGTCGTCCTCGCCGGCGGCACCCACGGCGAACCCCTCGACCTCTTCCTCGACGGCCGCCTCCGGGTCGGCGGCCGGGACGAGCACCGCTACCACGAGGCCCTGGTCCGGCCGGCCCTGACCGGCCCGCACGCGCGCGTGCTGATCCTCGGCGGCGGCGACGGCCTGGCCGCCCGCGAGGTGCTGCGCCACCCCGGGGTGCGCCGCGTGGACATCGTCGAACTCGACCCCGGCCTGGTACGGCTGGCCCGCCGCGACCCCGGCCTGTCCGCCCTCAACGGGCACGCGCTCGCCGACCCGCGCGTGCGCGTCACCACGGCCGACGCGCTCACCTGGCTGCGGCGGGCGCGCGGACCGGCGTACGACGTCGTGATCAGCGACCTGCCCGACCCCGGGATCACCGCCTCCACCAAGCTGTACTCCGAGGAGTTCTACGGCCTGGCCCGCCGCGTCCTGGCCCCGGACGGCCGCCTGGCGGTGCACGCGGGGCCCGTCACCGCCCGGCCCCGCGCCTTCTGGACCGTCGCCGCCACCCTGCGTGCCGCCGGCTTCGCCGTCTCGCCCTACCGGGTGTCCGGCCACGACCCCGCCTTCGCGGCCGGCCGCGACCGCTCGACGGGGGCGTCCCGGGCAGCACACGACTGGGGGTTCCTGCTGGCGGCGCGCGGGGACGCCGCGCCCGCCCTGCGCGTGGGCCATGAGGGGGCGGGGACGCTGACACAGGCCGGACTGACGGCGGACGCGCGGGCGGCGCGACGGACGCGGGTGTCCGGGGCGCCGGTGTCGACACTGGTGCATCCGAGGTACTGAGGGGCCTCACGGCCGGGTGAGTTCCGGCGACAACTGGGTAGGCTCCACGGACATGGAGCACCAGGTCTTCGTCCCGGCCCCCGCCGAGCGGATCGGCGCGGCACTGGCCGACCGGACACGCGTGGCGCGGGCCGTTCCCGGCCTGCAGCAGGACGCCGGTGCCGAACCGATCACCGGCCGGCTCAAGCTGCGGGTCGGCGGACACTCCGTCACCTACCGCGGCACGGCCCGGGTGACCGCCTGCGAGGACGGCACGTACGCCGTCGTGGGCGACGCCACCGAGGCGCGCGGCGCCGGCGCGGTCAAGCTCGCCCTGACCCTGCGCCTCGCGGACACCGAGGGCGGTTGCACGGTCACGGCCGAGGGCACGGTGGACGCGACCGGCCGCATCTCGGAACTGCCCGCGGAGACGGTGACCGCGGCGGCGACCCGGCTGCTGAACCGCTTCCTGGAGTCGCTGGCCGCCGGAGCCGGAGCCGGAGCCGACGCGGATGCCGACGCCGGTGCCGAAGAGCAGCCGAAGCCCCCCTCCGGTGCCACCCACACCTCCGTCTTCGAGACCGAGATCCCCCCGCCCGCCCTGTCCCCGGACGCGGACGAGGACCTCGACACGGACACCGGCACGGACCCGGACGCCGACACCGGGATCGTCACCGCCTCCACCGACCGCCCCTCCGGCGACTTCGCCGAGACCGGTGAACCCCCCGCCGAGGCCGCGCACGCCCGCCGCACGATGATCGGCCGCAGCGCCGAGGAGGTCGACCACGCCCCGCCGCGCGGCCGCTACGCCCCGGTCCCGGCGCCGCAGACGGTCACGGCGGCCTCGGCGCTGCGCTGGGCGGCACCGGCGGCGGCACTGGTCGTCGCGTCGGCGATCGTCGTGGGCAAGGCGCTGCGCAAACGCCGCTGAGCGGACGCGGCCCTCAGGGGCGCGGCCGGCACCGTCCTCCCCCAAGTACTGTCGTCCCGTGAGTAACGAAGACATCACGCTGACCGCAGGCGAAGCGGAAGCACGCGTCAGCCCGGCCAACGGCGGCCGTATCGGCAGCCTCAGGATCGGTTCCCTGGAACTGCTGAGGCAGGGGGAGCGCTACGGCTGCTTCCCGATGGTGCCCTGGTGCGGCCGGATCCGGGACGGGCGCTTCCTGGACGGCGGCACCGTCCGCCAGATGCCGCTCAACTCCCCGCCGCACGCCATCCACGGCACCGCCCGCGACGGCGCCTGGCGCACCGCGCGCGTCACGGAGAACGAGGCGGTGATCACGTACGAGCTGACCGACCCCTGGCCGCGTCCCGGCCGGGTCACCCAGATCGTCACGCTCGCCGAGGACAGCCTGACGCTGACGATGTCCGTGGAGACGTACGACGACTCCTTCCCGGCGCAGCTCGGCTGGCACCCGTGGTTCCACCGCAACCTCGGCGGCGAGGACGTCCGGCTGGACTTCAAGCCCGCCTGGCAGGAGGAGCGCGGCGCCGACCACCTGCCCACCGGCAACCGCGTCGACCCGCGGCCGGGCCCCTGGGACGACTGCTTCGGCATGCCCGGCGGCGTCGACGTCACCCTCACCTGGCCCGGGCAGCTGGAGCTGAAGGTGGCGAGCCGGGAGGAGTGGGTGGTGGTCTACGACGAGCAGGCCGAGGCCGTCTGCGTGGAGCCGCAGACCGGGCCGCCCAACGGTCTGAACACCTCCCCGCGCCTGGTCACGCCGCTGGACCCGCTGGAAGCCGGCACCACCTGGAGCTGGCGGCGGCTCTAAGCTGGTCGGCATGACGGATGTACGCGGCGCGCTGCTGCAGCAGATCAAGGACAAGGCCGTGGTGCACGGCAAGGTGACCCTCTCCTCCGGTCTGGAGGCCGACTACTACGTCGACCTGCGCCGCATCACCCTCGACGGCGAGGCCGCCCCGCTGGTCGGCCAGGCACTGCTGGACCTGACCGCCGACCTTGAGTTCGACGCGGTCGGCGGGCTCACCATGGGCGCCGACCCGGTCGCCGCCGCCATGCTGCACGCCGCCGCCGCGCGCGGGCGCAGGCTGGACGCGTTCGTCGTCCGCAAGGCCGCCAAGGCGCACGGGCTCCAGCGGCGCGTCGAGGGCCCGGACATCGCGGGCCGCCGGGTCCTGGTGGTGGAGGACACCTCCACCACCGGCGGTTCCCCGCTGACCGCCGTCGAGGCCGTGCGCGAGGCCGGTGCCGAGGTCGTCGCCGTCGCGACCATCGTGGACCGGGCGACCGGCGCCGCCGAGAAGATCGAGGCCGGCGCGGGCGTTCCGTACCGGTTCGCCTTCTCGAAGGATGAACTGGGTCTGGACTGACCGGGCGGTTTGACCTGCACTTGACCGGGGCGCCGACCCGGCGCCCCGTGTCTGGAAAGATGGGGCCGACGATGACGTCGCACCCCAGGTCTAGGTCAGGGCCGTAACGCAGAACGCCAACCCGCAACACAAGGAGCGGACAGGATGCCCATCGCAACCCCCGAGGTCTACAACGAGATGCTCGACCGGGCGAAGGCAGGCAAGTTCGCCTACCCGGCCATCAACGTGACTTCCTCGCAGACCCTGAACGCGGCCCTGCGCGGCTTCGCGGAGGCGGAGAGCGACGGCATCGTCCAGATCTCGACCGGCGGGGCCGAGTTCCTCGGCGGGCAGTACAGCAAGGACATGGTGACCGGTGCCGTCGCCCTCGCCGAGTACGCGCACGTCCTCGCCGAGAAGTACCCGGTCAACATCGCCCTGCACACCGACCACTGCCCGAAGGACAAGCTCGACGGGTACGTGCGCCCGCTGATCGCGCTCTCCGAGGAGCGCGTCAAGGCCGGCCGCAACCCGCTGTTCCAGTCGCACATGTGGGACGGCTCCGCCGAGACCCTCGCCGACAACCTCTCCATCGCCCAGGAACTGCTGGAGCGCGCCCACGCCGCCAAGATCATCCTGGAGGTGGAGATCACCCCGACGGGCGGTGAGGAGGACGGCGTCTCCCACGAGATCAACGACGAGCTGTACACCACCGTCGACGACGCGATCCGCACCGCCGAGGCCCTCGGCCTGGGCGAGAAGGGCCGCTACCTGCTGGCCGCCTCCTTCGGCAACGTGCACGGCGTGTACAAGCCGGGCAACGTCGTGCTGCGCCCGGAGCTGCTGAAGGAGCTGAGCGAGGGCGTCGCCGCCAAGTTCGGCAAGCCTGCTTCTCCTGGCCCCTTCGACTTCGTCTTCCACGGCGGCTCCGGCTCCACCGAGCAGGAGATCCTGACCGCGCTGGAGAACGGCGTGGTGAAGATGAACCTCGACACGGACACCCAGTACGCCTTCACCCGTCCGGTCGCCGGCCACATGTTCCAGAACTACGACGGCGTCCTGAAGGTCGACGGCGAGGTCGGCAACAAGAAGGCCTACGACCCGCGCACCTGGGGCAAGCTGGCCGAGGCGGGCATGGCCGCGCGCGTCGTCCAGGCCACGCAGAACCTGCGCTCGGCGGGCAACAAGATCAAGTAAGCGGTACGGCGTTCCAGCGGGCCCGGCGGCTGTCCTTGCCGCCGGGCCCGCTGTATACCTGGGGGCATGCCCGAAGTCCGGCTCGCCTCGCCCCAGGGCAAATGGATCCTGCTCACCACCGTCCTCGGCTCCAGCATGGCGATGCTGGACTCCACCGTCGTCAACGTCGCCCTGCCGCGCATCGGCCGCGACCTGGACACGAGCCTCGCCGCCCTCCAGTGGACGGTCAACGCGTACATGGTCACGCTGGCCGGCCTGATCCTGCTGGGCGGCTCGCTGGGCGACCGCTACGGCCGCCGGAAGATCTTCGTCCTCGGGGTGGTCTGGTTCGCGGCGGCCTCCCTGCTGTGCGGCCTGGCGCCCACCTCCGGGATCCTCATCGCGGCCCGCGCCCTCCAGGGCATCGGCGGGGCCCTGCTCACGCCCGGCTCGCTCGCCCTGATCCAGGCGTCCTTCCACCCCGACGACCGCAGCCGGGCGGTCGGCCTGTGGTCCGGCTTCGGCGGGATCGGCGCCGCCGTCGGCCCGTTCCTCGGCGGCTGGCTGGTGACCGGCCCCGGCTGGCGCTGGGTGTTCCTCCTCAACGTGCCCGTGGCGCTGCTGTGCGCGCCGATCGCGCTGCGGCACGTACCGGAATCCGCCGACCAGCGCGCCCACGGCCGCTTCGACGTCCTGGGCGCGGCCCTCGGGGCGCTGTCCCTCGCCCTCCTGACGTACGCGCTGATCGAGGCCCGGGGCGGCTCCCTGGCGGTCGCCCTGACGGGGGTGGCGGGTATCGCGGCGGCGGTGGCCTTCGTCCATGTCGAGCGGCACCGGCCCGACCCGATGCTCCCGCCGGACATCTTCGCCTCGCGCCAGTTCACGGCGGTCAACCTCGTCACCCTGTGCGTGTACGCGGCCTTCGGCGGCTTCTTCTTCCTCACCGCGCTCCAGCTCCAGGTGGTGGCGGGCTACTCGCCGCTCGCCGCCGGAACGGCCCTGTTGCCCACCACGGCCCTGATGCTGCTGTTCTCCTCCGGCTCGGGTGCGCTGGCCGACCGTACGGGGCCGCGGCTGCCGCTGACGGTGGGCCCGCTGCTGTGCGCGGTGGCGATGCTGCTGATGCTGCGGGTGGGGAAGGGGGCGGACTACCTGACCGACGTGCTCCCGGCCCTCCTGGTGATGGGCGCGGGCATGGTCACCCTGGTCGCGCCCCTGACGGCCACGGTCCTCGCCTCCGTCGACACCGCCCGGGCGGGCCTGGCCAGCGGCATCAACAACGCGGCGGCGCGGGCGGCGGGGCTGGTGGCGGTGGCGGCGTTGCCGCTGCTGGCGGGGATGGGGCCGGAGGCGTACCGGTCGCCCACGGCGTTCGACGCGGCGTTCGACCGGGCGATGCCGATCTGCGCGGGGGTGCTGGTGCTGGGCTCGGCGGTCGCGTTCACTCTGGTCCGCCGGCCGGCGCCGGGGTGCCGGCGGCCGGAATGCCGGACCCACGGCAACGTGACGGCTCCGCCGCTGGAGGCCGACAGGCTCGGGTGAACGCGGGGGGTTCCTCGGCCGTGGTGCTGTGCGGCCGTGGTACTGGGGGACGGTGGTCCTTCGGGTGCGGCTTTGTGGGGGCTGGTCGCGCAGTTCCTCGCGCCCCTGCGGGGAGCTGTGGTGGTGCCCCGTGTCGGGCAGGTCACCGTGGCTGTGCGTCACACTGAAGCCATGACGATTCACGAGAACCTGCTCGGCGGTCCGCCCCCGACCCAGCTCCCCGACGACCCGGCGCCCCGGGAGGCCCTGGCGAACGGCGCCGCGCCGGCGGACGTCGCCGCCCAGTACCCCGCCTCCTCCCTCGCCTGGGCCCAGCTCGCCGACGAGGCGTTCGAGCGGGGCTCGGTCGTGGAGTCGTACGCCTACGCCCGTACGGGCTACCACCGGGGCCTGGACTCCCTGCGCCGCAGCGGCTGGAAGGGCCACGGACCGGTGCCGTGGGAGCACGAGCCCAACCGCGGCTTCCTGCGCGCCCTGCACGCCCTCGCCCGCGCCGCGCAGGCGATCGGCGAGCAGGAGGAGTACGAGCGCTGCACGCAGTTCCTGAAGGACTCCTCGCCGACGGCGGCCCAGACCCTGGGCTGACCCGCGGGTGACGCACGGGTCCGCCCCGGCCCCGCGCCGTGACGGCTCCGCCGGGGCGCGGGGGCGGGGTTCCGGGCTCGGTCAGGGATGATCGGCCTTGCCGTACGGGGGGTGATTGCGGAGGATGCCGTGTGGGGACCGGGGCCCCCGTGCCGGCATCGGCAGGGGCGGACCGCTACCCGGAGTGACAACAGGAGACAGCGATGTCCCAACAGGCTCACCCCCCTTACGAGGCCGCTGAGCCCGAGACCCCGAATCTCGATTTCGCGGGGACGACGCCGTACGAGGACTACGTCAAGGCGGACGTCCTCACCCACCTTCAGCACACCCTCTCCGACGACCCCGGAGAGATGGTCTTCCTGGTGACCACCCAGGTCATGGAGCTGTGGTTCACGGTCATCGTGCACGAGTGGGAGACGGCCGCGCAGGCTCTCCGCGCGGACGACGTGCCGACCGCGCTCGCCGCGCTGAAGCGTTCCGTTCGCGAGCTGGAGGCCCTGAACGCCTCCTGGAAGCCGCTGGGGCAGCTGACCCCGGCGCAGTTCAACTCCTACCGCGGCGCGCTCGGCGAGGGCTCCGGCTTCCAGTCGGCGATGTACCGGCGCCTGGAGTTCCTGCTCGGCGAGAAGTCCGCGTCCATGCTCGTCCCGCACCGCGGCGCCCCGCGCGTCCACGCGGAACTGGAGAAGGCGCTGCACGAGCCGAGCCTGTACGACGAGGTGCTACGGCTCCTCGCGCGCCGCGGCCACGCGATCCCCGACTCCGTGCTGCACCGCGACGTCTCCCGGCGCCACGAGCCCTCCGACGCCGTCGAGGCGGCCTGGACGGAGATCTACTCCGGCGACCAGAACGCCGAACTCGCCCGCCTCGGCGAGGCGTTGAGCGACGTGGCCGAACTGGTCTGGCGCTGGCGCAACGACCACCTGGTGGCCACCCGGCGCGCGATGGGCGCCAAGGCCGGCACGGGCGGCTCCGCCGGTGTGGCCTGGCTGGAGAAGCGCGCCCGCAAGAACGTGTTCCCCGAGCTGTGGACGGCGAGGTCCCATGTCTGAGCTGCCCCTGCTCGCGAAGGAACTGGACCAGGCCGACGAACTGGCGCCCCTGCGTGACCGCTTCGTCCTCGACGAGGTGGTCTACCTCGACGGCAACTCCCTCGGCGCCCTGCCCGCGCACGTCCCCGACCGGGTCGCGGACGTCGTCCGCCGCCAGTGGGGCGAACTGCGTATCCGCTCCTGGGAGGAGAGCGGCTGGTGGACGGCGCCCGAGCGGATCGGCGACCGGATCGCCCCGCTGGTCGGCGCGGCGCCCGGCCAGATCGTCGTCGGCGACTCGACCAGCGTCAACGTCTTCAAGGCCCTGGTCGCCGCGATCCGCATGGCGGACGCCGGCCGCGACGAACTCCTGGTGGACGCCACGACCTTCCCCACCGACGGCTACATCGCCGAGTCGGCGGCCCGGCTCACCGGCCGCACCCTGCGTCCGGTGACCCCGGCCGAGGTGCCGTCCGCGCTGGGCGACCGCACGGCCGCGGTGCTGCTCAACCACGTCGACTACCGCACCGGCCGGCTGCACGACCTCCCGGCGCTCACCGCCGCGGTCCACGCCTGCGGGGCCCTCTCGGTCTGGGACCTGTGCCACAGCGCGGGCGCGCTGCCGGTGGGCCTGGACGAGCACGGCGTGGACCTCGCGGTCGGCTGCACCTACAAGTACCTGAACGGCGGCCCGGGTGCACCGGCGTACCTGTACGTGCGGCGGGAGTTGCAGGACCGCTTCGACTCCCCGCTGCCCGGCTGGAACTCCCACGCCGAGCCGTTCGGCATGAGCCCGTCGTACACCCCCGCGGCGGGCGCGGTGCGCGGCCGGGTCGGCACCCCGGACATCCTCTCCCTGCTGGCGCTGGAGGCCGCCCTCGACGTCTGGGACGGGGTGTCCGTCGACGCCGTCCGCGCCAAGTCCCTGGCGCTGACGGACTTCTTCCTGCGGTGCGTGGACGAGTACACCGAGCCGGGCCGGGTGGAGTGCGTGACCCCCGGGCGGCACGCGGAGCGCGGCAGCCAGATCGCCCTGCGCTGCCCGGACGCGGGCGAGGTGATGAAGCGCCTGATCGCCCGCGGCGTGGTGGGCGACTTCCGCCACCCCGACGTCCTCCGCTTCGGCTTCACCCCGCTGTACGTGGGTTTCCGGGACGTGGAGCGGGCGGCGCGGGTGCTGGGGGAGGAGCTGGCGTAGTCCGGGGACGGGGGCGGGGCACCGGGCGCGGGCCCGGCTTGCCCGGCCCCCGCACCGGGCCTTGCGGGGGCCGGGAGAAGCGGACGGCCTCACAGTGCGTCACATCCCCGTGTCCCCGCACGTCACCTGCCTGATACCGTCCCCGCCAACGGCCGATCTCCCCCCTGGTCCGCCAAACCCTCCCCAGTGCCGACGGCCTGGGAGGCACCCCATCATCGCTGAGAGGTTGGAGCATGCCGGACGACGCCGCCGCAGCCCGCGCCGCCGCCGAAGAGGAGTCGGCCTTCTCGCACTCCCCGGTCGACCCCGACGTCACCGCCGCGTACGGTGACCACCCCGACCAGGTGATCGACTTCTACGCTCCCCGCACAGCACCGGACTCCACCGCTCCCGGCGCGCTCGCCCCGCTGGTCGTCGTCCTGCACGGCGGCGCCTGGCGCGCCCGCCACGACCGCCGCCACATCACCCCCTTCGCCCACTACCTGGCCCGCAGGGGCTTCGCGGTGGCCAACGTGGAGTACAGACGGGGCGGCGAGGGCCCAGCCGGTGTCCCGGAGGACGGCACACCGCCGGCCGGCCGCTGGCCCGACACCTTCGACGACGTCGCGACGGCCCTGGACGCCCTGCCCGCCCTGGTCCGCGAGGCGCTGCCGCAGGCGGACCCGCGCCGCACGGTCCTGACCGGCCACTCGGCGGGCGGGCACCTGGCGCTGTGGGCGGCGGCCCGCCACGTCCTGCCCCCGGACGCCCCGTGGCGCACCGACGGCCCCACCGATCTGCGTGGCGTCGTCGCGCTCGCCCCCATCGCGGACTTCGAGGTCGCGGAGAAGCTGGAGGTCTGCGCGCACGCGTCGCTGCAACTCCTGGGCGGCCCCGACGCCTTCGCCGGCCGGCGCCCGTACGCGGACCCGGTGCTGCTCCTGCCGACGGGCATCGCCACGACCCTCGTCCAGGGCCGCGCCGACCTGGTCGTCCCGGAGCCGGTGGCCGAGTCCTACGCGGACGCCGCGGCGAAGGCGGGCGAGATGGTCGGCCTCACCCTCCTCCAGGACGTGGGCCACTTCCCGCTGATCGACCCGGCGGCGGACGCCTGCGCGGTGGTGGCGGAGGAGATCGCCCAGCTCGCCTGGTGACAGCCGGCGTACCCCACGGCCTGGGTAGTACTTGAGACGGACCCCCGAGGACCCCCCTCCAAGGGGACGACCAGGAGTCCGGTGCCCGCTTACCGTGTGGCACGTGACCGAGACGACGCACACGCAGACGACACCGCCGGGCGCGGCCGGCCGGCCGCGCAGTCCTGAGTTCCGGCTGGCCGTGGACGCCCTGCGCGGGCTGCGGCAGGACCTGTTCCACGACGCTTTCGCCTACCGGCCGCTGCCCCGCATGGCGGTGGACGGCCGCCTCACCCGCCACCTGTCCGACCGGATGCGGGCCCGCGCGGCCTGGACCCCGCACGCGGTGGTGGTGGCCGGCGGGCTCGTGGCGCTGCTCGTCGGCACGGTGAACACCGACATCGGCGGGCCGTCCCTGCTGTGCGGGCTGCTCGCCCTGGCTCCGGTGCTGCTGACCCTGGTGCGTCCGGTCGGCGCGTTCTGGCTGTCGTTCGCCGCGACGACGGTCGCCTCGGTCCTCAGCGGCGACTGGGGCGGCCGGCCCTGGCCGCCGGGCGGCTTCGTCTCCCACCTGCTGGTGCTCACGATCGTGGCGAGCCGGACCCGCCCGCGCACGGCGGGCTGGATGTGGCTGCTCACCGCGCTGTACGGCTTCTGGGCCGAGACCCTCTTCGGCTACGGGAACGACAACACCGACACCGGCCCCATGCTGGTGCTGTCCGCGCTGGCCCTGCTGGTCGTCACGGTCCGGCACGTGCGCCGGGAGGCCGAGCAGGAGGTGACCGCCCAGCAGTCGGTGACCGAGCACGAGCGCTCGCGGCGCACCCTGCTGGAGGAGCGCACGACGATCGCCCGGGAACTGCACGACGTGGTGGCCCACCACATGTCGGTGGTCGCCATCCAGGCGGAGGCCGCGCCGTACCGGGTGGAGAACCCGCCGCCGGAACTGGAGAAGGCGTTCGCCACCATCCGGGAGAACGCGGTGGCGGCGCTGACCGAGCTGCGCCGGGTCCTCGGGGTGGTCCGCGCCGAGGACTACGAGGCCCCGGACGCCCCGCAGCCCACCCTGGCCGACCTGGACGGGCTGCTCACGAACGTGCGGGAGGCCGGTCTGGAGGTGGAGAAGGTGGTGACGGGCGCGGTGCGGGAGCTGCCGCAGGGGGTGGAGCTGTCGGCGTACCGGATCGTGCAGGAGGCGCTGAGCAACACCCTGCGGCACGCGCCCGGCGCGGGCGCCCGCGTCGAGATCGGCTATGTCCTGGGCGGTCTGGGCCTGCGGATAGTCAACGGTCCGGCCCCGGCGCCGAACCTGGTGAAGCCCTCGCCCGGGGCCGGGCACGGCATCACGGGCATGCGGGAGCGGGTCTCGATGCTGAACGGCGAGATGACGGCGGCCGCCACGGACGACGGGGGCTACGAGGTGGCGGTGTTCCTGCCGGTGCCGGCGGCGGTCCCCGCGATCGAGGGTGGGGCATGACGATCCGGGTACTGATCGCGGACGACCAGATGATGGTCCGTGAGGGATTCTCGGTGCTGCTGAACGCGATGCCGGGGATCGAGGTCGTCGGTGAGGCGGTCAACGGCCGGGAGGCGGTGGACCGGGTCCGTGAACTGTCCCCGGACGTCGTGCTGATGGACATCCGCATGCCGGAGCTGAACGGAATCGAGGCGACCCGGGAGATCGTCGCGGCCGACGGGACGGCGAAGGTGCTGGTGCTGACCACGTTCGACCTGGACGAGTACGTGTACCAGGCGCTGCGCGCGGGGGCCTCCGGCTTCCTCCTCAAGGACGCCTCGGCGCGCCAACTGGCCGACGCGGTGCGGGTGGTGGCGGCGGGCGACGCCCTGCTGGCCCCCTCGGTCACCAGGCGCCTGATCACGGAGTTCTCCCGCCTGGCGGACACCCCCCGGCTGATGCCGGCGGCCCGGGCGGCGTACGGGGAACTGACGGAACGCGAGACGGAGGTGCTGGTCCTGATCGCCCAGGGCTTGTCGAACGCGGAGATCGCCGGACGCCTGGTGGTGGCGGAGTCGACGATCAAGACCCATGTGAGCCGGATCCTGGTGAAGCTGGGCCTGCGCGACCGCACCCAGGCGGCGGTGTTCGCGTACGAGGTGCGGTTGGTGACGCCGGGCTGACCAGCCGTCATGTCATGTGCGTGCCTTCCCCGTTGCCGACTAGTGTTCGAAGGTGTATGCATGCGGATCGCATGTGCGAACGGCTGCTAGGTGACGGGAAGGCACACGGGGGATGGGTTACGTTCTGCCCGGATGGGCCGACGAGATCCTGGACTTCATCGGGATCAACTGGCCGAACGTCGACGAGGACGACTACCGCGACATGGCGGACGCCATGCGGGACTTCGCGGACAAGTTCGAGGGCCATGGCGGTGACGCGCACCTGGCGGTGTCCCGGATCCTGTCCTCCTCGCAGGGCTGGGCCGTCGAGGCGATGGAGAAGCACTGGTCGCACGTCAAGGCGGGGCACCTGGAGAAGGTCCCCGAGATAGCCCGGTCGTTCGCGGACGCGTGCGATGTGGTCGCGGACGTCATCTTCGGGATGAAGACCAAGGCCGAGATAGAACTCGGCGCGATGGCCGCCTCGTTGGGCATTTCGGCGGGTCTGGCCGTCGTCACCGGTGGTCTGTCGGCGGTCATCGGGGCGGCCGAGACCGCGGCCTTGCGTCAGGCGGTCAAACGGATCGTCGACGAGGCCGCCGACCGGATCGTGGACGAGCTGGTGGCGCGGGTGACCGAGCCGGTCAACGCCAAGCTGGAGGCCATGGTCGAGGACATGGTCTTCGACCTCGTGGACGGCGCCTTCTCGCTGCCGCCCGCGCCGGGCGACGGTCACCCGGACGGCACCGGGGGCTCGGGCGGACCCGGCGGCAAGCACGGCAGCGGCATGCAGCTGGCCTCCGCGGGCGGAGGAGGCGGCGGGGCCGGGGCCGGCAAGCGGACCGTCATCGACCACGCCGAGTTCGAGGACGGCGCCGGCAAGGTCTCCTTCCACGGCGGTGAGCTGCACCGGGCCGGCTCGGGCTCGCTGGTGAAGGCCAGGGGCGCGTTCGGCCGCACGCACGGCAGGGACCCCTTCACCAGGGCCTTCGACTCGGTCCTCGACGGCGCCCTGAAGGGCACGGAGAAGGCCCTGTCCAAGATCGCCAAGCATGTCACCGAGACCATCCCGGAGCGGGTGAAAGCCACCTCCCGCCTGCACAAGGGCATCGACCTCGGCGTCCGCGACCGGGTCGACGCCATCGACGGCGGCAGGAAGGGCGGCGACGGCGGCGGCCACGGGCGGGCCGGCGGACCGGGCGGCAAGCGCCCCGCGTCGCTGCGCACGGCGCTGGACAGCGTCCGCGAGAAGTCGATCGCCCTGGTACAGCGCCGCTGCAAGAGCGACCCGGTCGACCTCGCGAGCGGCGAGATGGTGCTCTCCCAGACGGACCTCGCGCTGCCCGGAGCCCTGCCGCTGGTGGTGTGGCGCACCCACATATCCGGTTACGGGTACGGGCACTGCTTCGGCCCCAGCTGGGCCTCCACCCTGGACGAACGGCTGGAACTGACCGGCACCGGCGCCGTCTGGGCCCGCCCCGACGGGTCCCTGCTCGTGTATCCGCGCCTGCCGCACGAGGCGGGCGAGGAGGTGCTGCCGGCGGAGGGCGAGCGGATCGCCCTCACCTTCGTCGAGCGGTCGGCGCTCGGCGAGGTCACGTACGCCACGACCGACGTCCGCTCCGGTGTCACCCGCCGCTTCACCGGCAGCCCGTACTCCTCGGGCGGCCTGTACTGGCTCAGGGACATCGAGGACCGCAACGGCAACGGCGTGCGGTTCGACCGCGACGACGACGGCCTGCCCACGGCCCTCGTCCACGAGGGCGGTTACCGCGTGCGCGTCACCCGGGACACGGATCTCGCCCGGGTCACGGCCCTCGACGTGCAGACCCCCGACGGCCCGGTCCGGGTCGCCTCGTTCGCGTACGACGGGTCCCACGACCTCGTGGGCGTGTCGGGCTCCCGGGGCGTGCCCCTGCGGTTCACCTACGACGAGGAGCACCGCGTCACCTCGTGGACCGACCGCAACGGCCACACCTACCGCTATGTGTACGACGCGGCCGGCCGGGTCGTGGAGACGGTCGGCCCCGACGGCGCGCTCTCCTCGCGGTTCGCCTACGACACCGCCGCCCGCGAGACCCGCTTCACCGACTCCACCGGCGCGGTCACCGTCACCCGCTTCAACCCGCTCCGCCAGACGCTCAGCGAGACCGACCCGCTCGGCAACACCGTGCACTTCGAGTGGGACCGCCACGACAACCTGCTGTCCCGCACCGACGAGCTGGGACACACCGCCCGGTTCACGTACGACGACGCCGGCAACCTCCTCACCGTCCACTACCCGGACGGGCGCCGGGCCTCGGCCACGTACAACGCGCTGCACCTGCCGGAGACGACGACCGGACCGGACGGCACCGTGTGGCGCAACGTCTTCGACGAGCGGGGCAACCGCACCGCGGTCGTCGCCCCGGACGGCACCGCGACCACGTTCACCCACCACGTGACGGGCGCGGTGGCCACGGTCACGTTCCCGACCGGCGAGACGGAGACCCGCACCCACGACGAAGCGGGCCTGACCCTCTCGGTCACCGACCCCCGCGGCGCCACCTACGCGGTGCGCCGGGACGCCTTCGGCCGGCCGTACGAGTCGGTCGACCCGGCCGGTTCCGTCACCCGCCTGGAGTGGACGGCGGACGGCTGGCCGACCCGGCGTACGGCACCGGACGGGGCCACGGAGTCCTGGACGTACGACGAGGAGGGCAACTGCCTCACCCACACCGACCCGCTCGGCGGGGTGACACGCTTCGAGTACACCTGGTTCGACCAGCTCGCCGCCCGCACGGACCGGGACGGGGCGCGGTACGAGTTCACGTACGACACCGAGCTGCGGCTCAGCACGGTCCGCAACCCGCAGGGGAAGGTGTGGAGTTACCGGTACGGCCCCTCCGGCCGCACCGACTCGGAGACGGACTTCGACGGACGTACCACGCGCTACGAGTACGACGCCGCGGGCCGCCTGGTCGCCCGGACGACACCGCTCGGTCAGCGCATCGCCCTCACCTTCGACGCGGTGGGCAACGTGCTGGCGAAGGACGCCGGCGGAGTGGTCACCCGCTACACCTACGACGAGGCCGACCGGCTGGTCTCCGCCGTCTCCCCGGCTTCCTCGCTCACCCTGGAGCGCGACACCCTGGGCCGTCTGCTGGCGGAGACCGTCGACGGGCGCAGCATGCGGTTCGGCTACGACCGGCACGGCGAACTGGTCTCGCGCACGACACCGACCGGGGCCACGACGTCGTACTCCTACGACGACGCGGGCAACCGGGTGCGCGTGGACCTCGCCGGACACATGGTCGGCTTCACCCACGACCTGCTGGGCCGCGAGACCCGGCGCACCGTCGGCCGGGGGCCGGCGCCCGTGACGCTCACCTCCGAGTGGGACGTGACCGGCCGCCTCGCGGCCCGGTCGCTGACGACGCCCCGCGGCACACTCCGCGACCGCTCCTACGGCTACCGGGCCGACGGCTTCCTGACGGACGTCACGGACCGGCAGGACGGGCCGGACTGGCACATCGACCTCGACCCCGTGGGGCGTCCGCTCGCCGTCACCGCGGGCGACTGGTCGGAGCGCTACGCCTATGACGCCGCCGGGAACCAGACGGACGCCCACTGGCCCGACCGGGCGCCCCACCCCGGGAGCCGCGGCACACGTGTCTACGACGGGACCCGGCTGCTCGGCGGGGACGGTGTGCGCTACGAGTACGACGGCGCGGGTCGCGTCGTGCTGCGCCAGAAGCGGCGCCTGTCCCGCAAGCCCGACACCTGGCGGTACACCTGGGACGCGGAGGACCGCCTGGTCTCCTGCACCACTCCGGACGGCACCGAGTGGCGCTACGGCTACGACGCGCTCGGCCGCCGCACCGCCAAGCACCGCATGCGCCCCGACGGGCAGGGCGTCGCGGCCACGGTCCGTTTCGCCTGGGACGGAACCCAGCTGGCCGAGGAGACCGACACGGCCACCGGCGTGACGCTGACCTGGGAGTACGAAGGGCCGCAGCCGATGGCCCAGTTGGAGCGCCGGCTGCCGGCCGACGCCGGTCGGCGCGAGGTGGACAGCCGGTTCTTCGCCATCGTCACCGACCTCATCGGCACCCCGACGGAACTCGTGGACGAGACGGGCGACGTCGCCTGGCACAAGCGCTCCACGGTCTGGGGGATCACGGCCCGCAACCGCGACGCCCGGGCCCATACGCCGCTGCGTTTCCCCGGCCAGTACGCCGACCCGGAGACGGGCCTGCACTACAACCTGCACCGGCACTACGACCCCGAGACCGCCCGCTTCGTCTCGGCGGACCCCCTGGGCCTGGTGCCCGCACCGAACCCGGCCGCGTACGTGGTCAACCCCCACACCTGGATGGACCCCGAGGGCCTGGTCGCCAAGGGGTGCACGCAGGACGGCGGCTGGTACGGCGGACTGCTTCCCGCCAACCGGATGGCGAACGGCCAGGCGTACCCGCAGAGGATGGAGGTCAATCACATCCCGGCCAAGTCCGCGTACAAGGACGTCATCGAGCCCGGCTTCTACATGGCCAACAAGCCCCACAAGAAGCAGAAGGTCAACAACGGCCCGGCCATCCGGATGGAGCAGGCCGACCATGAGCAGCTCTACAGCACGGGCTACCACTTGCAGGCCCAAGCGTGGCAGCAGTACCAGCGTGAGCTGATCAACCAGGGGCGCATCACCGAGGCCATGCGGATGGACATCGACGACATCAAGCGGCGGTTCCCCGGTAAGTACGATCGGCACATCGAGGAGATGGTGGCCGGACTGAAGCACAACAAGCCCCTTCAGGACATGCTCAAGAAGCGGGGCTGGACCATCGACGAGAGCGCTCTGCTGGCGTGAGGGCCCGGGGCGTGTGATCGAGGGAGTGAACATGGAACTGGAACTGGTGCCGCATGTCGGCGTCGGGCGTTTCCGGCTCGGCATGCCGGTCGGGGAAGCGCGCGCCGCGGTGGAGGAGTGGGGTGTGTTCCGGACCGTCGCCGGCGACGAGGAGCCCGGGCAGATCGTCCTCACGCACGACGACTCCCAGATGGACATCGTGTTGGGCTTCAGCAAAGGCGCGCTGAGCGGAGTGGAGCTGATCCGTTTCCGGAAGGAGGACGCCGACGTCCGCGTGCTGCTCGACGGGCTCGACGTCTTCCGCACCCCGAGTGAGGACCTCTTCGAACAACTGGCGGAACGGGGCCACACCATCGAGGAGAACGACCTCGGATTCGACGCCCTGCCCGAGCTGAAGGTGATCCTCGCGAACCAGAGCAGCCACGAGTACCCGGTGGACGAGGACGGCGACCCCCTGTACTACGACTACGTCCTCGTCGCGGACCGGATCTGAGCGCACGTGCACGCCGAGATCCGGCCGCACGCCGGCGCGGGGCCGTTCCGGTTCGGTATGCCGTTCGACGAGGCGATGGAGATCGCCCCGACGCTGGGCCGTGTCAGCCACCGGCCGGGAGCCGAGCGGCCCCCGGGCAAGTACGTCGTGAACGTCGACGACTCCGCGTTCCAGTACGTCCTGTCCTCCCCCGAGGGCGGCGCGCTCACCGCCGTCGAGCTGTGGCGCTTCCGCGACGAGGCGGCCGACATCACCGTCGCGTTCGACAAGCTGGACGTCTTCCGCACGCCGAGCGAAGAGCTGGTGGAGCGGCTGGAGGAGCGTGGCCACACCGTGTCGTACGACGACGACCTGGGCATCCATGCCCTGCCGGAGCTGAAGATGTCCTTCGCCAACAACAGCTCGTTCGAGTACCCCGTGGACGAGGAGGGGGACCCGCTGGACTTCGACTACGTCCTGGTCAGCACGGAGCCCGTCGTGTGAGCCGTGAAGGTCTGCACCGTGCGGGAAGGCCCCCCTGGTCAGACGCGGCCCGGCGCGCTAGCGTCCCCGCATGGCAGGCCCCACCGACCTCGCGTTCGATCCCTGGGACCCGGCGTTCGTCGCCGACCCGTACCCGGCCTACGCGGAGCTGCGCGCCCGCGGCCGGGTGATCCGGTACGAGCCGACCGACCAGTGGCTGGTCCCGCACCACGCGGACGTCTCGGCGCTGCTGCGCGACCGCCGGCTGGGCCGGACGTACCAGCACCGGTTCAGTCACGAGGAGTTCGGCCGTACCCCGCCCCCGCCGGAGCACGAGCCGTTCCACACCCTCAACGACCACGGCATGCTCGACCTGGAGCCGCCGGACCACACCCGCATCCGGCGCCTGGTGTCGAAGGCGTTCACACCGCGCACGGTGGAGCGGCTCCGGCCGTACGTCGAGGGGCTCGCGAACGACCTGGTGGCCGCCTTGGTCGGCAACGGCGGCGGTGATCTGCTCACCGACGTGGCGGAGCCGCTGCCGGTGGCCGTGATCGCCGAGATGCTGGGCATCCCGGAGGCGGACCGGGGGCAACTGCGCCCCTGGTCGGCGGACATCTGCGGGATGTACGAGCTGAACCCGTCCGAGGAGACGGCGGCGCGGGCGGTGCGGGCGTCGGTGGAGTTCTCGGACTGTCTGCGGGAGCTGATCGCGGTCCGCCGCGCGGACCCCGGGGACGACCTGATCTCGGGGCTGATCGCGGCCCACGACGAGGGCGACCGCCTCACGGAGCAGGAGATGATCTCCACGGCGGTGCTGCTCCTCAACGCGGGCCACGAGGCGACGGTCAACGCCACGGTGAACGGCTGGTGGGCGCTGCTGCGCAACCCGGACCAGCTCGCGGCCCTCCGCGCGGACCACTCCCTGATCCCCTCCGCGATCGAGGAGCTGATGCGCTACGACACCCCGCTCCAGCTCTTCGAGCGCTGGGTCCTGGACGACATCGGGATCGACGGCACGACGATCCCCAGGGGCTCGGAGATCGCCATGCTCTTCGGCTCCGCCAACCACGACCCGGCGGTCTTCACCGACCCCGAGCGCCTGGACCTCACCCGGAAGGACAACCCGCACATCTCCTTCAGCGCGGGCATCCACTACTGCATCGGCGCCCCTCTGGCCCGCATGGAGCTGGCGGCATCCATGACAGCCCTCCTCACCCAGGCCCCGACCCTGACCCTGGCCAAGGAACCGCACCGCAAGCCGAACTTCGTGATCAGGGGGTTGGAGGGACTGAGCGTGGAGGTGCGCTGATCATCCGTTCGGCTGATCGACGAGCCGTTCCGGCCGGTGGTCGTCGCCGGCTCGGCAAGCTGGTGCCCGCCTGCGAAGGGAGGCACCATGACGGTTACGGCAGAGCGCACGTCGTCCCAGCTGTCGGTGGATACGTTCGAGCGGATCGCCGACTTCGCCGAGCGTGAGGACGAGACCGTCAGGTTCGAGTTCATCGACGGTCGGATCGGACTCAAGAAAGTGACGAACGGCAACCACAACGCGATCACCATGCGGCTGATCCGCCAGTGCATGCGTGCGCGGCCCGAACTGGACCTCAATCCCGGCGCACAGGCGCACACGAAGAGGGGCCCGGATTCCGGGCCCCTCTTCGTGTGCGCCTGTGCGCCCTACGCTGAGGCGGGCATCCCGGTCTACCTGCTGATCGACCGTGACAACCTGTCCATTCCGGTGCACAGTGACCCGGACATCGAGGTCGGTCACCGAGACATCCACGTGGTCAGGCCCGGTGCCAAGGTCACTCTCCCCGACCCCGTCGGGATCGGACTCGACACCGGGGAACTCAAGCAGTACGTCGACTGAGGCTCAGGCCGTCATGTCCCTGCGCCGCAGCCCCGCCAGTCCCGCACCCGTGAGCAGTGCGGTCAGGCCCAGCAGGGTCAGGACCGGGGCCCGCTCCAGCTGACCGCCCGGCAGCTTCGGGAGGTGGGTGAAGGGGGAGAGGTCGAGGAGGGGCCGGGGGGCGTTCAGGGCCGGGCCCACCCAGCCGAGCAGCAGGATCGCCACGGCGACGCCCCAGGCGGCCGGGGCCAGGCGGGGGGTGAGGGCGTAGAGGAGGAGGGCCACCGCGCCGGTCAGCCAGATCGCGGGGAGCTGCACGAGGCAGGCGGCCAGGAGGGGACCCGGCTGTTCGCCGTGGCCGAGGGTCAAGCCCGCACCGGCCAGGAGCATGAGCAGCGCCGAGCCGCCGAAGGCGATCGTCAGATGGCCCGCGGCCCAGCGCAGGCGGCCGACCGCGCACGCCAGCACCGGTTCCGCGCGGCCCGAGGTCTCCTCGCCGTGCAGGCGCAGCACGGAGGCCACGATGTACAGCGTCGCGACCAGACCGAGCATGCCGGTCATGGAGGCGAGGAACGCGTCCGTGATCCCACTGTGGCCGCCCATCCGCTCGAAGATCCGTCGCGCGCCCGCGTTGTCCCGGACCAGGTCGGCCGCGCCGTCCGTCAGGCCGCCGTAGACGACCCCGGCGAGGAAGAGGCCGGCCGACCAGCCGAACACGCTGCCGCGTTGCAGCCGCCAGGCCAGCGCGCCCGCCGTGCCGAGGCGGCCGGTGGCCGGCCCCGGCCGGGCCGGCAGGAAGCTCATGCCGAGGTCCCGGCGCCCGGTGAGGACGTGGGCCAGCGTGCCCTGGGCGACGACGGCCAGGGCGAACAGGCCCAGCACCCACCAGCGTTCGTCCGCGAAGGGGCGCACGTTCTCCAGCCAGCCCAGCGGGGACAGCCACGTCAGCGCCGACGAGCCGTCGTCCGACACCGAGTCGCCCGCCGCCCGCAGTACGAACGCCGCCCCCAGCACCGCCGCCGTCAGGCCCCGGGCCAGGCGGGCGCTCTCCGTGAGCTGGGCGACGATCGCCGCCGTCGTCGCGAACAGCAGGCCGACGCCCGCCACGCCGAGCCCGAAGGCCAGCGCGCCCGAGGCACCCTGCGCCGACAGTCCGACGGTGATCAGCAGGGCCAGCAGCGCGTTCGCGGTGGCCGCCGTCAGCAGCGCGGCGGCCAGCGGGGCCCGGCGGCCCACCGCCCCCGAGGACAGCAGCTCCTGACGGCCGGTCTCCTCTTCGTCCCGGGTGTGCCGGACGACGACGAGCAGGCTCATCACGGCCGCCAGGGCGCCCGCGTAGACGCCGACGCGCCAGGCGGTCAGGGCGCCGAGCGAGTCGCCGAAGACCGGGCCGACGAGCGCGCGCAGCGAGCTGTTGGTGCTCATCTGCCGCAGCAGACCGGCGCGTTGGGCCTCGGTGCCGTACAGGCTGTCCAGCGACTTCGGCATGGACAGCACCATCAGCGCGTTCACCCCGATCCAGGCCGGGAGCAGGGCCCGGTCGCGGCGCAGCGAGAAGCGCAGCAGGGTGCCGGTGCCGGCGAGCGCGGTCATGCCGGCACCCCGTCCGTCCCGGCGTCCTGGTAGTGCCGCAGGAACAGTTCCTCCAGCGTGGGCGGTGTCGAGGTCAGGGACCGTACGCCGGACTCGGTGAGCTGCCGCAGGACGGCGTCGAGCCGGTCGGTGTCGACCTGGAGGCGCACGCGCCGGCCCTGGACGTCGAGGCCGTGGACTCCGGGCAGCCGCGCCAGCCCGTTCGGCGGCCCGGCGAGCTCGGCGGTCACGCTGGTCCGGGTCAGATGGCGCAGGTCTGCCAGTGTGCCGCTCTCCACCGTGCGGCCCTTGCGGATGATGCTGACCCGGTCGCACAGCCGCTCCACCTCGCCGAGGATGTGGGAGGAGAGCAGGACGGTACGGCCCCGCTCGCGCTCCTCCTCGACGCAGCGCCGGAAGACCTCCTCCATCAGCGGGTCCAGGCCCGAGGTCGGCTCGTCCAGGATCAGCAGGTCGACGTCGGAGGCGAAGGCGGCGACGAGGGCCACCTTCTGCCGGTTCCCCTTGGAGTACGTCCGGCCCTTCTTCGCCGGGTCCAGCTCGAACCGGTCGAGCAGCTCGGCGCGCCGGCGCGGGTCGAGTCCTCCGCGCAGCCGGCCGTAGAGGTCGATGACCTCGCCGCCGGAGAGGTTGCGCCACAGGGTGACGTCGCCGGGGACGTAGGCGATCCGGCGGTGCACCTCCACCGCGTCCCGCCAGGGGTCGCGGCCCAGCACCTGCGCGGCGCCCGAGTCGGCGCGCAGCAGGCCGAGCAACACGCGGATCGTGGTGGACTTGCCGGCGCCGTTGGGGCCGAGGAAGCCGTGGACCTCGCCCGCCTCGACGTCCAGGTCCAGGCCGTCCAGCGCATGCGTACGGCCGAAGGACTTGTGCAGCCCGGAGACCGTGATTGCCTTGGTCATGCTGCCGAACGTACGCTGCTTTCAGAAATTTGTGAAGTTAAGGAAGCCAGTGAATGCCGGATAGGCTGAGGGCATGACGGAGCCGACAACGCGCCGGGACCCGGAGGCGGTCTCGCGGTTCGTGGAGCACTTCGCGGCCCAGCTCGTCGAGGCGGGTGTGCCGCGCATGCCGGCCCGTGTCCTCGCCGCGCTGCTCGCCTCGGACACCGGCAGCCTGACCTCCGCCGAGCTGGGCGACCAGTTGAAGATCAGCCCGGCGGCCGTCTCCGGTGCCGTCCGCTACCTGGCCCAGGTCCACCTGGTGTCACGCGAGCGGCAGCCCGGCTCGCGGCGGGAGCGGTACCGGGTGCACAGCGACCAGTGGTACGAGGCGCTGACCAACCGCGAGACGATCATCAAGCGCTGGGAGGACGCCCTGCGCGAGGGCGTCACCAGCCTCGGCGCGGACACCCCGGCGGGACGCCGGCTCGCCGAGACGCTGGACTTCTTCGAGTTCATCGAGCGGGACGTGGCGGGGATGATGGAACGCTGGCGGGCGTACCGGGAGAAGAAGTACGGGGCAGCGTGAGCGCCCACGCCCCCTCCAGCACGCGCCACGTGCGCCGCCGTACCGGGCCCGAGACCGCCGCGTCCGCCCGGTAGCGGAAGTCCGCTCCCGTGACCGTCACCGTGTGCCCGGAGGCCAGCAGCGGGGTCGCCTCCGCGCCCACCGACAGGGGCCGCACCTCCACCGAGGCCGTCCCGGTCCGGCCCGCCGCCACCGACACCGCCTCCACCGGCTGGTCCAGGTCGACCACCGTCTCCCCGTCCACCTCCACCCGCAGCCGGGTCACGCGCGGTGAGGGCACGGCGGACAGGCGGGCGGGGCGGGGGGCGAGGGTGCGGGCCAGGGAGCGGTACCAGGGGCGGTCCGGGCCGAGCGGGACCGGCTCGGCGGGGACCGGTCGCGCCGGCGGAATGCCCAGCGTGCCGAGCACGACCCCGTCGCTGTCGTCCACCAGCAGGTCCAGCCGCCGCTCGGCGCCGTCCAGGACCGCCCGCGCCGCCGCCACCGTGCCGCCGGGCACCCCGAGCGACTCGGCGAGCGCCGCGTCCCCCACCGGCACCACCGACAGCGCGCATCCGGCCAGCTCCCGCTGCCGGTGCAACAGGGTGACGGCCCGCACCAGCGCCCGGTCGTCACCGATCACCACCGGCCGCCGGGACCCCCTTCGGCCGAGCGCGCGGGCGAATTCCTCCGGCCCGTCCGGCAGGCACACCTTCGCCGCCGCACCCGCGCTGAGCACGTCTTTCGCGATCCGTACGGACTCTCCGTCCGTCTGCCGTGCCGCCGGATCGATGATCACCAGCAGCTGATCGGACGTCGCGAAAGTCGCCACCTCGGTCCTGCCTCGCTTCCTCGGGTAGCATCTTTGTGCAAGAGCCCCTTGCGCTATTGCGCCAGGGGCTTCGTCTATTCCGGGGCATCCGGTCCGACGGTTGTGCGACCAACGGCGGTCGCAGTGGTACGCGGCGGTGAACCTTACGCCCAAGCCCCCGACCTTGGACATGCCCCGCCCGGAAGGGGTGTACGCGCGTGCCCGCACTTGTGCTGCTCGGTGCTCAGTGGGGTGACGAAGGCAAGGGAAAGGCGACGGACCTGCTCGGTGGCTCCGTCGACTATGTGGTGCGTTACCAGGGCGGCAACAACGCCGGCCACACGGTCGTCGTGGGCGACCAGAAGTACGCGCTCCACCTCCTCCCTTCCGGAATCCTGTCGCCCGGCTGTACGCCGGTCATCGGTAACGGTGTCGTCGTCGACCCGTCGGTCCTGCTCTCCGAGCTGAGCGGTCTGAACGAGCGTGGCGTCGACACGTCAAAGCTCCTGATCAGCGGTAACGCGCACATCATCACGCCGTACAACGTGACCGTCGACAAGGTGACGGAACGCTTCCTCGGCAAGCGCAAGATCGGTACGACCGGGCGCGGCATCGGCCCGACCTACGCCGACAAGATCAACCGCGTGGGCATCCGGGTCCAGGACCTCTACGACGAGTCGATCCTGACCCAGAAGGTCGAGGCGGCCCTCGACGTCAAGAACCAGATCCTCACCAAGCTCTACAACCGGCGCGCGATCGCCGTGAGCCAGGTGGTGGAGGAGCTGCTGGGCTACGCCGAGCAGATCAAGCCGTACGTCGCCGACACGGTCCTGGTCCTCAACCAGGCGCTGGAGGACGACAAGGTCGTCCTCTTCGAGGGCGGCCAGGGCACGCTGCTGGACATCGACCACGGCACGTACCCCTTCGTGACCTCGTCGAACCCGACCGCCGGCGGCGCCTGCACCGGTGCCGGCGTGGGCCCGACGAAGATCAGCCGGGTCATCGGCATCCTCAAGGCCTACACGACCCGCGTCGGCGCGGGCCCGTTCCCGACCGAGCTGTTCGACGAGGACGGCGAGGCCCTGCGCCGCATCGGCGGCGAGCGCGGTGTCACCACCGGCCGTGACCGCCGCTGCGGCTGGTTCGACGCGGTCATCGCCCGCTACGCGACCCGCGTCAACGGCCTCACCGACTTCTTCCTCACCAAGCTGGACGTCCTCACCGGCTGGGAGCAGATCCCGGTCTGCGTGGCCTACGAGATCGACGGCAAGCGCGTCGAGGAACTGCCGTACTCCCAGACCGACTTCCACCACGCGAAGCCGGTCTACGAGATGCTGCCGGGCTGGAGCGAGGACATCAGCAAGGCGAAGTCCTTCTCCGACCTGCCGAAGAACGCGCAGAACTACGTCAAGGCGCTGGAGGAGATGTCCGGCGCGCCGATCTCCGCGATCGGCGTGGGCCCGGGCCGCGACGAGACGATCGAGATCAACTCGTTCCTCTGAGCGTTCCTTTCCCGGAGCCCGGGGATCTGATGGGATGGCCGGTGCGGAGAACCCGCCCGGCCTGTCCCGCCCTCCGCGGTGCCGACCGGGCCGGGGAGGCGCCCACTCTGTCCGTCGTGAAGGAAGCGGGATGCTGCTGAGATTCCGGGTGGCCAACGTCCGGTCCCTGCGCGACGAGCAGGAACTGTCGTTGGTCGCGCCCGAGGACGACGAGGACGAGCGGGCCACGGCGCGCGAGACGGAACTCTCCGACGGCAGGCGGCTCCCCGTCCATACCGTCCTCGGTGTCTTCGGCCCGAACGCCTCCGGCAAGTCGAACGTGATCGCCGCGCTGCGGAACATGCGCCGCTGCGTGATGCGGTCGTACGCCGAGTGGACCTCCTACGACGGCATCCCCCGTGACGAGTTCGCCCTTGACCCCAAGACCGCCGACGAGTCCTCGCTGTACGAGGCGGACTTCGTCCTGGCCGACGGGGTGCGTCGGACGTACGGCTTCGAACTCGGTCGGCGCCGGGTGGAGGCCGAGTGGCTCTACGCGTATCCAAAGGGACGTCGCCAGGTGTGGTTCGAGCGGGACGCCAGCCGGGAGAAGGACTTCGACTTCCCCGGCGACCGTCTCCGCGACCGCGCCAGGCTGGCCCGCACCACTCGCCGGGACGCATTGTTGCTGACCCGTGCGGCGAACGACGGGCACGAGCAGCTGACACCCATCTTCGAAACGACGTCTGAGCCCGTCGTGAATGACGGTCTCTTTCGACGAGCCTCTCAGCCCATGCTGCTCCTCAGGGCCGTGGGGACACTCGGAGGACGGCCGCCCAGGGCTCCCCGCCGTTCCGGCTCAGCTCGCGCTCATCCCTCGTTCCGGCCACTGCGCCCGCTCGTCGTACACGGCGTTGATCTTCCGGGACGCCTTGAGGAAGGTGTAGTCGATGTCGCCGTCGTCCGGCTGGGCCGTGCGCGTGTACGTGTTCATGGTCAGGAGCCGCGTCATCGTCGCGGGGTCCTCGCCGAAGGCATAGCGGATGACCATCCCGTCCCCGGACTCCTTCCTGAAGTAGACGAGGGACGCCATCACCACTCACCTTCGAAGTCTTCGCGCTTGTTCAACGGCACCTTGCTCTGCCAATTGTAGGTTTCGTTGGCCACCCGATGGGCTTCCTGGTAGGTCGCTCCCGGGTGATCGCGCAGGTAGCCGAGCTCGGTCAGCTCGTGTTCCAGCAGCACGTGGTCCTCGGGCAGCGCGTTGCCGGAGCGGAGCCGGATCCAGGCGTCCGCGATCTCGGCGTCCGCGTCGTTGTGGCTGATGGCCTGAATGTCACGCGGGTTCTTCAGGAAGTCGTCGTAGGCGGCTTCCGCCCAGCGAGTCTGGGCCGGGTCGTCGAGGATGTCCCTCGGGCGGCGACGGGCCCCGGTGAGCCATTCGTCGTTGAAGCGGGCGGCCGGCACCGTGGACAGACCGTCCAGGTCCGTACCCGCACCCAGGAACATGTTCCGGACTCCGCCCGCGCCGACGGCGGCCCGGACGCCCCCGGCGCCGGCGCCCAGGACACCGCCGAACGCCATGCCGGTGAGCGCGGAGTCGCTCGCCTCGTCCAGGCTGAATCCGCCCTGCATGCCCGCGGCGATCTTCATTGGCTGTGCGACGGCCAGGTCGACGGTGACCGACTCGACGCCCGCGATGGAGGCTGTGGCGAGCGTGGTGCCCGCGATGGTGGCGATCTCCGTCGACACCGTGACACCGAGAGTGGCCGCGAGGTCGACGATTCCCGCGGTAGCCGCCGCCGCGGCGGCTTCCGAGATACCGGCGGTGAAGATGGCCGGCGCGGTACCGGCGACGATGGTCGCGCCGACGATTTCGAGCTCGTGCTCCAGCCGCTTGACGGCGGCGTGGACGGCATCGGCATATGTGTCGAGCGCCTTGGCCATGTCCCGGGCGCTGTCGGCCAGGTCTTTCAGCCAGCCGTGGCCATCGTGGTAGTAGCGCCGCCAGAACGGGTCGTCAAAGGCGCTGATCGCCTCGCCCTTGGTGTGTTCGATGATGCTGCGCGCCGACTTGTTGGCCGCGACCAGCACGTCTTCGACGTCATCGGCGAAGTCCCGCCATGCCTTGGCCGCGTCCCGTAGCCCATCCTGGTCGGCTGCGGGCCACCACATGCCGGTGACGTCCTGGACGATCTCCTTCGCTTTGTCCGCGGCACTCACTTGGCGGATCACCGCCCTCGACGGTGATCCGCGAGAACATCGAGCGCACGAGGTACTCGTTGTCGATGTGGCCGTCGGCCATGTCACGCATGGCGTCGTGGATGCTTTGCAGCCCCTGGGAGAGGATGCCGGCGGCGTTTTCCATCTTCGTCACCAGCGGGCCGTAGTGCTCGTGGAACTCGGCGCCCTGGTCGTCGTCGCCCCAGGGGGAACCGGCGGCCGTGAGAGCGGACTTGAGTCGTGCGAGCGCCTTGGCCAGGTCGGAGCTGTGGGTGTGGAAGTGTGGTGCGGTCGCCTTGAGATCGGCGATCTTGATGTGGAGTATCTCGTCACTCATGCCTCGCCCCTGTCCCCTCCGGTGGCGCGCCGATCCGTAGACCCTGTTTCGATCAAGATCGTCCGATCGGGCCGGAAGCCCAAGAGTGAGTGATGCTCTGACCAAGGAACGCGCCGTCGTCAGCTGAACACGATCATCGACCCCTGCGCCAGCGAGCGGGTCGCCGCCGCGTGCAGGCCCAGCCAGACGTGCCGTTCGCGGGCGAAGGGGCTGGGGTCGTAGGGGGCCGGGACGGCCGGTTCCTCCAGGTCGGTGGGGGCCGTGGGCGGGGCGGGGGGCGCCGGGGGGTTCGCCGGGTCGATGCCGATGGTCGGGGCGACGTGCTGGAGTTCCCGCAGCAGCGTCTGCGACGAGCCCAACGGGCCGCCGCCCGCGAGGAGTTCGTCGTTCGACAGCGGGTGCGGGAAGTCCACGGGGACGTACGCGCCCGCGTGGTCGTAGTGCCAGACCAGATGGGACTGCTGGGCGGTCGACTCGAACATCTCCAGCAACTGCTCGTAGTCGCCGCCCAGTTCGTCCACCGGGGTCACCGGCAGGCCGCAGACCTGGAGCAGGTAGGCCCGGCGCAGGAAGTGCAGGGCGTCGTAGTCGAAACCGGCGACCGGGGCGACGTCACCGGACAGGCCCGGCATGTACTGGTACACCGGCACCGGCGGCAGACCCGCCTCGGCGAGAGCCTTGTCGTACTGCGCGAGTTCCTCGGCGAAGGGGTTGTCCGGGGTGTGGCACAACACGTCCACGAGCGGTACCAGCCACAGGTCACAGGCCAAAGGAGGGCTCCTACGTCGGCAGGCGCGCGGTCACGCACGGCAGCAGGTGGTCAGGGAAGGGTAGTCCGTACGGCCCCGGGGCTGCTCCCCTCGTACGGACCTGGGGGGCCGTACCGGTCACTTACCCGTTGGTCAGGTGTTCCAGCAGGGCCAGCGAGTCGGCGTTCGAGGCGGCCACGATCGCGCGGGCCGTGTCGGCCTCGCGCCGGGCGAGCGCGTCGACCAGCTCGGTGTGCCCGGACCAGAGCCGGCCGCGCAGGTCGGGCAGGCGCAGCAGGTGCTGCACCACGCACACCCAGGAGCGCACGCGCAGGCGGTGCAGGAAGTCCCCGAGGTAGGGGTTGCCGAAGAGGGCGCTCAGCTCGCGCCAGAAACGCAGGTCGTAGCCGATGAGGACGGTGAGGTCGCCGGCGCTCGCGGCCCGCTGGGCCTCCTCGCCGCGGCGGCGCACGGTGGCCAGGGCGGCGGCCGTGCGGGGGTCCTCGGGCGCGGTGCGGAAGGCGGGGTGGCCGGCGGTGAGGGCCTGGAACATGCCCTCGGTGACCAGGCTGCGCGCCTCGATCATGTTCCGGTAGTCGGTGACCGAGTACTCGGGCACCCGGAAGCCGCGGTGCTGGTCGGCCTCCAGGATGCCCTGCGCGGACAGGTCGACCAGCGCCTCGCGGACGGGGGTGGCGGAGACGCCGTACTGGTCGGCTATCTCCTTCACGGTGAACGCCCGGCCCGGGCGCAGCCGGCCCGCCAGCACCTCGTCACGGAGCGCGTCCGCGATCTGCTGGCGCAGGGTGCTGCGCGTCACGGTGCCGTTGCCGGGCATGTCCGTGCCTCTCCTCACACGTCCGGGTGACGTACTCGTACGGACTCGCGATCTACGCGAGTCGCTGTTACTTACGAGCACGTCACCTTACGCGTTCGGACCCGCCCGGCGGCAGGCACGGTACGGTCACACCGTGTGTTCGTCGGCGACGCTCAACGCGGCGTCGAGCGCGGCCAGACCCTCCTTCAGCTCGGCCTCGCTCGCGTTGCACGGCGGGACGACGTGGGTGCGGTTCATGTTCACGAACGGCCACAGGCCGTGCCGCTTGGCGGCGGCCGTGAACGCGGTCATCGGGGCGGCCGCCTCGCCGGCCGCGTTGTACGGCACCAGCGGCTCGCGGGTCTCCCGGTTCCTCACCAGCTCCAGCGCCCAGAACATGCCGGTACCGCGCACCTCGCCGACGCTCGGGTGCCGCTTCGCCAGCTCGGCGAGGCCGGGTCCGACGACGGTCTCGCCGAGCCGCCTGGCGTTCTCCACGACGCCCTCCTCCGCCATCACGTTGATCGTGGCGACGGCGGCGGCGCAGGCCAGCGGGTGGCCGGAGTAGGTGAGGCCACCGGGGTAAGGGCGTTTGCCGAACGTCTCCGCGATCTCCTGCGAGATGGCGACACCGCCGAGCGGGACGTAACCGGAGTTCACGCCCTTGGCGAAGGTCATCAGGTCCGGGGTGACGCCGAACAGGTCGGCCGCGAACCACTCGCCGGTCCGGCCGAAGCCGGCCATGACCTCGTCCAGGATGAAGACGATGCCGTACTTGTCGCACAGCTCGCGCACCCCGGCCAGGTAGCCGGGCGGCGGCACCATGATCCCGGCGGTGCCCGGGATGGTCTCCAGGATGATCGCCGCGATGGTCGCCGGGCCCTCGAAGGCGATCGTCGTCTCCAGGTGCTCCAGCGCCCGGGCGCACTCCTGCTCCTCGGTCTCGGCGTAGAAGCGGGAGCGGTAGAGGAAGGGCGCCCAGAAGTGGACGACACCGGCGGCGGCGCCGTCGGAGGCCCAGCGGCGCGGGTCACCGGTGATGTTGATGGCCTGCTGGGTGCCGCCGTGGTACGAGCGGTAGGCCGAGAGCACCTTCGGGCGGCCCGTGTGCAGCCGGGCCATGCGGACCGCGTGCTCGACGGCGTCCGCGCCGCCGTTGGTGAAGAAGATCTTGTCCAGGTCGCCGGGGGTCCGTTCGGCGATCAGCCGGGCCGCCTCCGAGCGGGCCTCGACGGCGAACGCGGGCGCGAAGGTCGTCAGCTTCGCGGCCTGCTCCTGGATCGCCGCGACGACCTTCGGGTGCTGGTAGCCGATGTTGGTGAAGACGAGTCCGCTGGTGAAGTCCAGGTACCGCGTGCCGTCGTAGTCCCAGAAGTACGACCCCTCGGCGCCTGCGACGGCGAGCGGGTCGATGAGGTCCTGGGCCGACCAGGAGTGGAAGACGTGCGCACGGTCCGCGGCCTTCACCGCGGCGCCGGCTTCGGGGCTGGTCTGAGGGGTCATGCGGCCGAGCGTAGATGTCCGCGATGCGGAAGTCCTATCGGCGTCCTGTTCCGTGGGCGGGGCGAAAGCGCGACAGGTTGTCGACGGCGCGGCGGCGGGGACCGGCCGGGGATCGCCGGAGGAGGAACCCCCTGTCGTACGACCGCACTATTCTCGGTCGTCGCAGACCTATGGGGGGAAGGCGGACGCGGATGGAGAAGCTGGGGCCGGGGGATCCGCAGGGAATCGGTGCTTATCGGCTGCTGGCGCGGCTCGGCGCCGGCGGCATGGGGCAGGTGTATCTGGCGCGGTCGGACCGGGGGCGGACCGTCGCGGTGAAGCTCGTCCGGGAGGAGCTGGCGGCGCAGGAGGAGTTCCGGGCGCGGTTCCGGCAGGAGGTGGAGGCCGCACGGCGGGTCGGCGGCTACTGGACCGCACCCGTGCTGGACGCCGACACCGAGGCGGCCGTGCCGTGGGTGGCGACCGGGTACGTGGCCGGGCCGAGCCTCCAGCAGGTCGTCGGGCACGACCACGGGGCACTGCCCGAGCGGTCGGTGCGGATTCTGGCGGCGGGGCTCGCGCACGCGCTGAAGGACATCCACGCGGCCGGGATCGTGCACCGGGACCTCAAGCCGTCCAACGTGCTCGTGACCATCGACGGGCCCCGCGTGATCGACTTCGGGATCGCCCGGGCCCGGGAGACGGCGACCGCCGGCGGGGAGGGACTCACCCGGGCCGGGGCGCTCGTCGGGTCGCCGGGGTTCATGGCGCCCGAGCAGGTCCGCGGGGACCGGATCACGCCGGCCTGCGACGTGTTCTGCCTCGGGTCCGTGCTGGCGTACGCGGCGACCGGGACCCTGCCCTTCGGCAACGCCGACAGCGGCGCGCACGCGCTGATGTTCCGGATCGCCCAGGAGGAGCCGGATCTCACCGGGGTGCCGGAGGGGATCGCCGACCTCGTCCGGGACTGCCTGCGCAAGGAACCGGGGGCCCGGCCCTCGCTGGACGCCGTACTGGAGCGGACGGGGGTGGAGGACACCGTGGCCGAGGGGCGGTCGCGGGACCCTTGGCTGCCGAGTTCGCTGGTCGCGCAGCTCGGCAGGCATGCGGTGCGGTTGCTGGAGGCCGAGGACCCGGAGCGGGGAGCGGGTCCGGCGTCCGGTCCGGGCGGGGGGCCCGAGCACGCCGCTGTCCTGGACGGCGGGGACGCCGGGAGCGTCGATCGCCTGCCCACCGCGGTCTCCGCCCAGGCTCCGCCGCCGCCCGGAGCGCCGCCGGCGTCCGCCGGGTTCGCGGCGCCGCCCGCGTCCGCCGGGTTCGGACCGGCGTACGGGGTGCCACAGCCACAGCCGCCGTACCCGCAGCAGCCGTACGCACAGCCGCACCCACCGCACCCCCAGCCCGTCGGCCACGGGTATCCGCTGCCCGGGTCCACCCCGCCCTACGGGCCGCCCACCGTGGGGGTCCCGGTGGATCCCGAGCGGCGCAGCGGGCGGTCCACCGCGCTGCTCGTCGTGGTCGCGCTGGTCGTCGCGCTGGGCGCGGGCGGTTCGGTGTACGCGCTGATGCGCAACGGCGCGGGGAGCGACGACAAGGGCGGCGGCACGGTCGTGTCGGCGCCCACCGTCACCTCCGGCTCGCCGGACGGCTCCGGCACGCCCTCCCCGTCCGCGACGGAGGAGCCGTCCCCCTCCGCCTCCCCGGCCGGCGCGGTGCCGGACGCGTATCTGGGCACCTGGCGGACGACCATCGACAACGCGGTCGGCTCCAACACCCGTGAACTGACCATCCGGCAGGGCGAGGTGGGCGACACCGTGCTGACGCTGGTCGCGGACGGGCCGGCCGAGGGCGGCGGTTCGTACCACTGCGTCTTCGAGGCGGAGCTGGCCCGGGAGCCCAGTGGCGACGGGCCGTTGGAGATCGGCCCGTCCACCGTGACCACCGGCGAGCCCGCCTCCTCCTGCACCCCGGGCGAGGCCACCGAGGTCACCCTGCTGCCGGACGGACGGCTGAAGCGGGCGAAGGCGAGCGGCGGGGAGAGCCTGACGTACAGCAAGGAGTGACCGTGACGGCAGGCAACGCGCGCTGTCCCCGGGGTAGTTGAACGTCGGGCGAACGTTCGTGGACCGGCCCCGCCGGGGACCGTTCGCGCGCGTACCGTGACTCCACCATCATCCGGCTCCGGGGAGTGGCGGGGGCACCCACATGGAGTGGCTGAGCGCGGAGAACGTCGTCGCCGTCGGCACCGCGGTGCTGGGCATCGCCGCGTCCGCGGGCATGGTCTGGTACGAGCGCCGGGTGCCAAGACGCAAGCGGGTCGGCTACCGCGTGCAGATGGACAACCCGATAGGCGACGACGTGCGGTCCGGGCGGGTCAACCGGCGGCTCGGGCTCTTCCTCGAAGCGCCCGGCATGGAGGACGCCACGCTCGTCCTGCTGCGCGTCGAGAACGACGGTTCGCAGGGCATCGACCGCGACGACTACACCAGCCCCGAACGGCACGGGCTCACCGCGGTGTTCACCGACCGGACCATCCGGGGCGTGTCGGTGACCCAGCCCACCGACACCGACCACCTGATGGACCACTTCACCGCCGAGCGCGGCTTCGGCTACGAGGGCAACACCCTGCGCATCCCGCGCGTCCCGCTCAACAGGGGCGACCACTTCAAGCTGCTGGTGCTGCTGTCCGGCGGTGACGTGGGCCGGGGGATACGGCTGATCGGCGGGATCCGGGAGGGCGAGGTCCACCCCAACCGCAGCGCCACCCCCGACGACAAGCCGCCCCTGTTCAGCCGCGCCTCCCGGCTCATCACCATCATGCTCACGGTGTGCGTGATGACCCTCGCCGGCATCGTCGTGGCCCGCGACGACAGCCCGCCACCGGTCGGCTGCGAGCAGGGCACGCTGACCGTGATCGGCTCGACGGCCTTCGCGCCGGTGCTGCGGGAGGTGGCGGAGGAGTACGAGGAGGACTGCGAGGGCGCGGACGTCGCCGTCGACGTCCACGGCTCCACCGCCGGCATCCGGGAGCTGGCGGCGGCCGGGGCGGCGGCGAAGGGGAAGGGGGCGCCGGCCGTCGTCGCCTTCTCGGACGGACCCAAGCCCGGTGACATGCCCGAGCTGCGCGAGACCCGGATCGCGCTGTCCGTGTTCGCGCTCGTGGTCAACGACGACGTGGGCGTACGGAACCTGTCCACCGCGGACGTGCGCGGGCTGTACCAGGGGCGGATCCGCGACTGGGCGCGGCTCGGCGGGCGGTCGCTGCCGGTCCACCTGGTCAGCCGGGACGCCAACTCCGGCACCCGGCAGGTCTTCCAGCGGCGGGTGCTGGGACGGGGCGAGATGGCCAACTCGTCCGTCGACTGCGTCCACAAGGACTACCCGTCGGCGCCGGTGACCCGCTGTGAGCTGGACTCCACCGACCAGGTGCTGGCGAAGGTGGCCGAACTGCCCGGCGCCGTCGGCTACAGCGAGCTGAACCTGGCGCTGCGGGCGAGGGGGGTGCGCGTGCTGGGCCTCGACGGCGACGCGCCCTCCGTCGACGCGATCGAGCACGGGCGCAGCGGATATCCGTACCGGGAGATCGAGTACGCCTACACCTACGGCAGCCCGCCCGCCGACTCCCTCGCCTCCAGCTTCCTGACGTACCTGTCCCGGGGCAACGGCCAGTCCGTCATCCGCACCCATGGACACGTGCCGTGCTGGACACCGGAGGGGATGAAACTGTGCGCGTAGGTTTCTGACCGCGCAGTTCCCCGCGCCCCTTCGGGGTGCTCACCGCGGCTCCGGTGGCCGCTGCCGGGGCATGTTCGGGCGGCTGCCGTTCGCCGGGGGCAGGGGGAAGCGGGCACCGGGGCCCCCGGTCTCCTGGCGCGGCACCGTCGCCACCGCCGTCTGGATGCCCAGCGGCGCCGCCCCCGTGCGGAACTCCACCATCCAGTCGGTCGTCTCCGTGCGCACCAGCTCCACGATGTCCTCCGAGAACCGCCGCAGCACCGACAGGCACCGCTCGGCCGCCTCGCTCGCGGTGCCCTCCGCCGGCCCCAGCACCTCCCGCACGCACTCCGCCGCCCAGTCGAACTGCAACGCCTGGAGCCGCCGGTGCACCGCCTGGGCCGTGGCCACGTCCCTCATCCAGCCCGAGGTGACCCCGAAGAACCGGTCGATGCCGACGCAGGACACCGCGAGCAGCAGCGCCAGACAGCCCCAGGGCGCCACCCCGCCGGCCGCCCCGGTCAGCTCCAGCAGCGGCAGCGCCGCCCCGGCCACGGCCCCGGCCGCCGCCCCGGCCCGCAGCACCCGCGCCCCGCGCCGCTTCCACACCCGGTCCCGCAGGTACCAGGCGGCCGTCTCCAGCGCCCGCCGCTCCACCCACCGGTACAACTCGTCCAGCCGCTCGGCGGGTTCGCCCCAGTCCCCGAGCGGGAAGGCCCGCCCGGTCAGATCGCCCGGCCGCAGCCCGGCCGCACCCTCGCCCCGCCCGTCCTGAGGCGGACCCTCGGGCTGCATCTCCGGCTGACCCACCCGGCACTCCCTACTGATCACGACCGGTCACGTTGCGTGACATTCCCTGCCGACGTGCGGCCACCTTCCTACCGCCCAACGGGTGGCGGAGAGGGAGCTTTCCCGACTTTTCCGCTCGTAAGAGGGCCTTGATCAGGTATAGGACTCACGTTGTTCTCACTCGAAAGAGTGGCGGAGCAGTGGCCGCGTGGACCACGTAGGCTCATCACGACGGATAAAACGTCGGAGAAGGAACGTCGGAGAAGACGGCGAGGAGCTGATCGTGATCCCCGGTGGTGGCCAGCCCAACATGCAGCAGTTGCTCCAGCAGGCCCAGAAGATGCAGCAGGACCTGCAGCGGGCGCAGGAGGAACTGGCGAACACGGAGGTCGACGGGCAGGCGGGCGGCGGCCTGGTGAAGGCCACCGTCACCGGCGCCGGTGAGCTGCGGGCGCTGAAGATCGACCCGAAGGCGGTGGACCCGGAGGACACCGAGACCCTCGCCGACCTGATCGTGGCGGCCGTACACGCGGCCAACGAGAACGCGCAGGCGCTCCAGCAGCAGAAGCTCGGCCCGCTGGCCCAGGGGCTGGGCGGCGGCAGCGGCATCCCGGGCCTGCCGTTCTGACGCCACCGCCTTCCGGGCGGAGGCGCGAGGCAACTACCGTACGTACCGAAAGGTCTCCAGGAAGGGCAGTCCGTTGTACGAAGGCGTGGTCCAGGACCTCATCGACGAGCTGGGGCGGCTGCCCGGCGTCGGTCCCAAGAGCGCGCAGCGGATCGCCTTCCACATCCTGCAGGCCGAGCCGACGGACGTGAAGCGGCTCGCGCAGGCGCTCCTGGAGGTGAAGGCGAGGGTCCGCTTCTGCGCGACCTGCGGGAACGTGGCGCAGGAGGAGCTGTGCGGCATCTGCCGCGACCCGCGCCGCGACCCCTCCGTCATCTGTGTGGTGGAGGAACCGAAGGACGTCGTCGCCATCGAGCGCACCCGCGAGTTCCGGGGCCGGTACCACGTGCTCGGCGGCGCGATCAGCCCGATCGAGGGCGTGGGACCCGACGACCTGCGTATACGAGAACTTCTCGCGCGGTTGGCCGACGGGACGGTCACGGAACTGATCCTGGCCACGGACCCGAATCTGGAAGGCGAGGCGACGGCGACGTACCTCGCCCGCATGATCAAGCCCATGGGCCTGAAGGTCACCCGCCTGGCCAGCGGCCTCCCGGTGGGTGGTGACCTGGAATACGCGGACGAGGTGACCCTCGGCCGCGCCTTCGAGGGGAGACGACTGCTAGATGTCTGACGCCACGCTGCACGCCTCGACGCGGAACCCGGACGACTTCGTGGTCCAGATCGCGGACCAGGTCGAGAGCTTCCTGGTGGCCGTCACGGAGGTGGCGAAGGGCGACGAGCCCGAATCGGCGGTCCCCTTCCTCCTTCTTGAGGTCTCCCAGCTCCTGCTGGCCGGCGGGCGGCTGGGCGCCCACGAGGACATCGTCCCCGAGGAGCGCTACGAGCCCGACCCGGGCCCCGAGCCGGACGTGGACGAGCTGCGCGAGAGCTACGCCCGGCTCCTGGACCCGATCGACGTCTACTCCGAGGTCTTCGACCCGTACGAGCCCCGGAAGGCGCCGGTGCCGGCCCGGATCTCCGACGACCTCGCCGACATCATCGCCGACCTGCGCCACGGCATGGCGCACTACCGCGCGGGCCGCACCACCGAGGCCCTGTGGTGGTGGCAGTTCTCCTACTTCTCCAACTGGGGCCCGACGGCCTCCGCGGTGCTGCGCGCCCTGCAGTCCGTCCTCATCCACGTCCGCCTCAACCAGCCCCTGGAGGAACTGGACGGCCTCGACACCGACCAGGCCGCCATGGGCGACGAGACCCTGGAGTTCGAGGCGGGCCGCGTCATGGCCGAGGAGATCGGCGGCCCCCTGGGAATCCGCCCCGGGCAGTAGCCCGGCCGGGCCGGTCCGGACCCGGCGCTCTGTGAGCCGGGGCACTTTCCGAGTGGTGTGGCGATCGCTGGGCAGGGGTCGAGACCGGGCGGACGGATGTCTCACCATGCGGGAGCAGGGTGGTGGAATTCGGACGCTCGATAGACTGAGCCGACACAAACGAACCGAGCGAGGAGCGCACGTGGGCCTTGTCGTGCAGAAGTACGGAGGCTCCTCCGTAGCCGATGCCGAAGGCATCAAGCGCGTCGCCAAGCGGATCGTGGAAGCGAAGAAGAACGGCAACCAGGTTGTCGTCGTCGTTTCCGCGATGGGCGACACGACGGACGAGCTGATCGATCTCGCCGAGCAGGTCTCTCCCATGCCTGCCGGGCGGGAATTCGACATGCTGCTGACCGCCGGAGAGCGGATCTCCATGGCCCTGCTGGCGATGGCGATCAAAAACCTGGGCCACGAGGCCCAGTCCTTCACCGGCAGCCAGGCAGGCGTCATCACCGACTCGGTCCACAACAAAGCCCGGATCATCGACGTCACGCCGGGGCGGATCAGGACGGCTCTCGACGAGGGCAACATCGCCATCGTCGCCGGGTTCCAGGGCGTGAGCGCCGACAAGAAGGACATCACCACGCTGGGCCGCGGCGGGTCCGACACCACCGCCGTGGCGCTCGCCGCCGCGCTCGACGCCGAGGTCTGCGAGATCTACACCGACGTCGACGGCGTGTTCACCGCCGACCCGCGCGTGGTGAAGAAGGCGAAGAAGATCGACTGGATCTCCTTCGAGGACATGCTGGAGCTCGCGGCCTCCGGTTCCAAGGTGCTCCTCCACCGCTGTGTGGAGTACGCCCGCCGCTACAACATCCCGATCCACGTCCGGTCGTCCTTCAGCGGGCTGCAGGGCACGTGGGTCAGCAGTGAGCCGATTGGGGACAAGAAGGTGGAGCAGGCCATCATCTCCGGTGTCGCGCACGACACCTCCGAGGCCAAGATCACGGTCGTCGGCGTGCCGGACAAGCCGGGTGAGGCCGCCGCGATCTTCCGGACCATCGCCGATGCCGAGATCAACATCGACATGGTCGTGCAGAACGTGTCCGCCGCCTCCACGGGCCTGACGGACATCTCCTTCACGCTGCCGAAGACCGAGGGCCGCAAGGCCATCGACGCGCTGGAGAAGAACCGCTCCGGCATCGGCTTCGACTCGCTGCGCTACGACGACCAGATCGGCAAGATCTCCCTGGTCGGCGCCGGTATGAAGACCAACCCGGGCGTCACCGCCGGGTTCTTCGAGGCGCTCAGCGACGCCGGCGTGAACATCGAGCTGATCTCGACCTCCGAGATCCGCATCTCGGTGGTCACCCGCGCCGACGACGTGCCGGAGGCCGTCCGCGCCGTCCACACGGCCTTCGGTCTGGACTCCGACAGCGACGAGGCCGTCGTCTACGGCGGCACGGGCCGATGAGCCGGGACACGGTCCGATGACCGGCAGGCCGACGCTCGCGGTCGTGGGAGCGACCGGAGCCGTCGGCACGGTCATGCTCCAGATCCTGTCCCAGCGCGCGGACATCTGGGGCGAGATCCGCCTGATCGCCTCCCCGCGCTCGGCCGGCCGCAAGCTGGCCGTGCGCGGCGAGGAGGTCGAGGTGGTGGCCCTGACGGAGGACGCCTTCGCCGGGGTCGACATCGCGCTGTTCGACGTCCCGGACGAGGTCGCCGCCGAATGGGCGCCGGTCGCCGCCGCGCGCGGCGCGGTCGTCGTCGACAACTCCGGCGCCTTCCGCATGGACCCGGACGTGCCGCTGGTCGTGCCGGAGATCAACGCGCACGCGGTACGGTCCCGGCCGCGCGGGATCGTCGCCAACCCCAACTGCACGACCCTGACGATGATCGTCGCCCTGGGCGCGCTGCACGCCGAGTTCGGGCTGCGCGAGCTCGTGGTGTCCTCGTACCAGGCGGTGAGCGGGGCCGGGCGGGCCGGCGTGGAGACGCTGCGGGCCCAGCTCTCCCTGGTGGCCGGGACCGAGCTGGGCACCAAGCCCGGGGACGTACGGCGGGCCGTCGGGGACGACACCGGGCCGTTCCCGGAGCCGGTCGCGCTCAACGTCGTACCGTGGGCCGGGTCGCTGCGGGAGGACGGCTGGTCGTCGGAGGAGATGAAGGTCCGCGACGAGTCCCGGAAGATCCTCGGTCTGCCGGCGCTGCCGGTCGCCGTGACCTGTGTCCGGGTGCCGGTGATCACCACGCACTCGCTGACCGTCCACGCCCGCTTCCAGCGGGAGGTCGGTGTCGACGGGGCCCGCGAGATCCTCGCGACCGCGCCGGGCGTGGTGCTGTGCGACGACCCGGCGGCCGGCGAGTTCCCCACCCCCGCCGACGTGGTGGGCACCGACCCGACCTGGGTGGGCCGGGTGCGCCGGGCCCTGGACGACCCGACCGCGCTGGAACTCTTCGTCTGCGGTGACAACCTGCGCAAGGGGGCCGCGCTGAACTGCGCGCAGATCGCGGAGCTGATCGCGGCTGAGCTGTCCGCCCCCACGTAGCCGTTGAACTTTGTAGGATCTACGTAAGTACTGTGGCCGGGAGCATGGTCCAAATCCCTTGAACCACTCCCTGCCTGCGACAGAGGATTTCCCTCCCCGCCTTCCGCAACCGTACGGAGGCGGGGAGCGTCTTTGCGGTCACCCTTGCGGGACCTGGGGACGTGATGATCCTGGCGTGGGGACGCCGTGGTCGGGGCGTGGGGGCGCCCGTTCATATGGGACATAAGGGAAGAGCGGGACGCATGACGGCACTTGAGGCGCCGCCGGTTGTCGCACATGTGACGCCCGGCACGTACAACCCCCGAGGGGGGAAGCGTGTCCAACAGGCGTGGCAGAGGTACTCGAACTCAGTGTGGCCCGCGGCGGCACGGCCCTGCGGCCTCGCGCGGCGCTCCGGCCCCGCCCGCCCGGCGGCATGCCGGTGATCGCGCCCATGCCCGCCGCGCGGCCCGCCCGCATACCCAGTCAGCGTGACGGCGCCGAGGAGCCCGCGGGTGCCGTGGCGGCCGAGGCCGCCGGCACGACCGTCGACCACCTCACCGAGACCTACCGGGCGCACTACCGCTCACTGCTGGGTCTCGCCGCACTCCTCCTCGACGACACCGCCTCCTGCGAGGACGTCGTCCAGGAGGCGTTCATCCGCGTCCACTCGGCCCGCAAGCGCGTCCGCGACCCGGAGAAGACCCTCGCCTACCTGCGGCAGACGGTCGTCAACCTCTCCCGCTCCACGCTGCGCCGGCGCATCCTCGGCCTGAAGCTGCTCTCCAAGCCGATGCCCGACATGGCGAGCGCGGAAGAGGGCGCCTACGACCAGCTGGAGCGCCGGGACCTCATCAAGGCGATGAAGGGGCTCCAGCGCCGCCAGCGCGAGGTGCTCGTGCTGCGCTACTTCGCGGACATGACCGAGGCCCAGGTCGCCGAGACGCTCGGCATATCGCTGGGCTCGGTCAAGGCGTACGGTTCGCGGGGCATCGCCGCGCTGCGGGTCGCCATGGGGACACCGGCATGAGCGACCACGCCGAACAGGGCGCTTCCCATGACGGTCACTCCCATGAGCGCCACTCTCACGAACGTCACGAGCCCTACGCCTGGCACGAGCCGACGGAGCGCAACGGGCAACAGCACACGCCATCGCACGCTGGGAACGGAACTGTGAACCACGGCCCCGACGACAAGGGCCCGGAGAGGCTCGACGGAGTCCACGGCCCCGACCGGCCCGACTCCGACGAACTGGCCCTGCGCCGGCTGCTGCACTCGGCGGTCGACGACCTCGAACCCCGCACCGGCACCCTGGACCACCTGCGCCGGGCCGTCCCCGCGCGCCGCGCCCGCAAGCGCCAGGCCCTGGTCGGGATGGCCGCGGCGGCCCTCTTCATCGGCACCGCGATCCCTGCCCTCGTCCACGTCTCCCAGGCCGGCGGCTCCGACCCCAACACCGCGATGGCCGGCCAGTCCTCCCAGGCCCAGGGCGGCACCGGAGAGGGCAAGGAGAAGGACACCGGCAAGGGCGGCCCGAAGGACGCCGGCGGTACGACCGTCGCGCCCGGCAAGGAGTCCGGCCGGCCCGAGGGCAAGGGCACGAAGCCCGGCAGCGGCAGCGGCTCCACCGCCGGCGCCGGCCCCTCCGCCACGCCGGCCTCGGGCGTCCCGCTCTGTACGGCGACCCAGCTGGGCTCGGCCACCGGCAGCGCGAACGCGCCCGACACCGCGGGGGTCGTCTACGGCACCTTCCGCGTCACCAACATCTCCGGCACCGCCTGCGCGGTCGCCGGCACGGGCAGCATCACGCCGACCGCCCAGGGCGCTGCCGATCCGGCCAAGGTCCTCAGCGCCCGGCACGTGGCCGGCGACGCGGCGACCGCCCTGCCGGACCCGTCCCAGGAGGTCGCCGGGCTGGTGCTCCAGCCGGGCGCGGCGTACGAGGAGAAGTTCGCCTTCGTCCCCTCGGAGACCTGCCCCACCACCGGCGGTGACAGCGGTCCGGGCGACCCCGGCCCGACCGGTCCGTCGCCCGATCCGTCGCCCACCCAGAGTGCCTCCGGCGCCACGACCGACAGCACCGGCTCGGAGGGGGCCACCCCGCAACTCGCCACCGAGGACGGCACGGCCGACGGCAGTGTCACGGTGACCCACACGGCACAGGGTGGTTCGCCGACGGCGACGGCCGTGGTGTCCGGGGCGTGCGCGGGGACCGTCTACTACACCGGGCTGCTCCCGGGCGTCTGACGCTCCGCCGGGGGAGCGGGGTGCGTGGACGCCGTCCGACCGGGGGAGCGTGCGCGGGCGCGGGTCCGTCGTGGCTGGTCGCGCGGTTCCCCGCCCTGCTCTCGGGGCGGGGGGTCAGGCGGCCGGTACCGGAGGCTGTTCCGACTCCTCCGCCACCAGGCCCAGCGCGGCGTCCCGTTGGAACTCCAGCTCCCGCCGCAGCAGGCGGAACCACATGAAGACCACGAAGCCCGCGAACACGAACCACTCGCCGGTGTAACCGAGGTTCTGGAACGCCTTCAGGTCCAGCCCCGTACCACCCGGCGCGCTCGCGGGCACGGCCCTCATCCCGGCGTCCCCCTTGTCCAGGGTGACCCAGGCGTCGTACAGCCGGTACGGCACCAGGTTGACCAGCGACGCCGGGCTGATCGCCGCGGTCTGCCCGGCGGGGAGCCCTCCTTGCGCGCTGACCCCGTTGTCCCCGGGGGTCTCGGGCGCCTGCAGCGCACCGGTGACGGTGACCTCACCACGGGGCGGCGCCGGCGCCTTCGCCGCGTCCGCCGTACCCGGCAGCCAGCCCCGCACCACCGGCAGCGCCTTGCCGGAACCGGTGCGCAGCAGTGTCAGGACGTAGAAGCCGCGCTTGCCGTCCAGCTCCCGCCCGGGCACCAGCAACTGCTCCCCGTACCGCCCGCTCGCGGTGACCCGCCGACCCGACGTGCTCTTGTCGACGGGCAGCATCGAGTCCAGCGGGCGAGCGGCCTCGCCCCGGTCGGAGGCGGCCTGCTCGGTCGCGGCGCGGTGGTCCTGCACCCGCCCCTCGAACCGGCTCAGCTGCCACGACCCCATGAAGACGCAGAACGGGATGGCGAGCAGCACGAAGACGTTGATGCCCCACCAGCGGGGTGTCAGCAGAAACCGGTACACGCCCTCCACGGTACGGCGCCCGCCCCGGCGTCCACGCCTCGGGTCAGCTCTTGCTCGCCCTCAGGGAGTAGATCAGCGGGACGCGCGGATGGTCCGCCGGGAACCGGTGGTAGCCGTCGCGCACCTCGAAGTTCTTGAAGCGCGGGAAGAGCGACACGTCGTGCTCGTGCAGGAACTCGATGCGCAGCCCCGCCGCGGCGAGCGCGGAGACCACCTCCCCGAGGGGGTGCAGCCACTCCACGCTGCGGTTGTGGACGGTGACGGCGTCCAGGTCGGCGTAGGTCCCCGGTTCGTTCCACACCTGCGCGTCCCGGGTGAAGTAGTCGCGCACGACGCGGGTGCCGGTCTCGTCGTCCAGGGTCTCGGTGATCGGGTGGAACTCGGCGAGGTAGAGGAACCCGCCGGGCGCGACGAGGGAGGCGGCCGTATCCGCCCAGCGCCCGAGGTCCGGCAGCCAGCACAGGGCGCCCAGCCCGGTGTAGACGATGTCGTACGACGGCTCGGGCACGGCCGCGGCCGCGTCGTACACGTCGCTGGTGACGAAGGCCGCCCGGTCGGGGCCGTGGCCGAGGTCGGCGGCCAGCGCGCGGGCCGCCTCCACCGCGGGTGCGGAGAAGTCCAGGCCGACGACGCGGGCGGCGCCGCGGTGGAGCCAGGAGAGCGTGTCGGTGCCGATGTGGCACTGCAGGTGCAGCAGCGACTTGCCGGTGACGTCCCCGACCTCCGCCCGCTCGAAGTCCCGCAGGTCGTCCCGGCGGGTGCGGAAGCCGTCGAGGTCGTAGAAGGACCCGGCGACGTGGAGGGGGACCCTCTCGTCCCACATGGCCCGGTTGTCCTCGCGCCAGCCCTCGGGGACGGACGGGGACGACGGCCCCTCGGGTGCGGACGGAGAAGTGGTGGAAACGCGCATGCCGCGGAAGTTATCCACAGGCTGTGCGCTCCCGCCACCCAATTGTCGGCGCGGCCAGGCACTATGGGCGCATGACTGGGGCCATGAACGACGGCGGTACGCCGAGCACGCAGCACACACCCGACATGCCGGACTGGGAGAAGCGCTTCCGGGCGCCGCGGGTGTCGCTGCCCGACTGGGCGGAGGACGCGCCGGACCGCTCCCTGTTCGTGTCGAACGCGACGGGGACGTACGAGCTGTACGCCTGGGACAGAGCGACGGGCGAGCAGCGCCAGGCGACGTCCCGGCCGAACGGCACGACGGACGGCGTGCTCTCCCCGGACGGCGCCTTCATCTGGTGGTTCGACGACAAGGACGGCGACGAGTTCGGCATCTGGCGCCGCCAGCCGTTCACGGGCGGCCCGGACGAGCCGGCCGTGCCCGGTCTCGACCCGTCCTACCCGGCCGGCCTGGCCCTGTCCCGCGACGGCCGCACGGCGGTCGTCGGCCGCTCCACGGACGAGGAGGGGACGACGATCCACCTGGCCCGCGAGGGCGCGGACCCGGTGGAGATCTACCGCCACCGCGAGTCGGCGGGCGTCGGCGACCTCTCGCACGACGGCTCCCTGATCGCCGTGGAGCACACCGAGCACGGCGACGCCATGCACGCGGCCCTGCGGGTGCTCCGCCCGGACGGCACGACGGTCGCCGAGCTGGACGACACCAAGGGCGGCACCGAGGAGCTGGGCCTGGAGGTGCTGGGCTTCGCCCCGGTCGACGGCGACACCCGGCTGCTCATCGGCCACCAGCGCCGGGGCCGCTGGGAGCCGATGGTGTGGGACGTGGCCACCGGCGAGGAGACCGACCTGGCCCTGGACCTGCCCGGTGACGTCAGCGCCGAGTGGTACCCGGACGGCTCGGCCCTGCTCATCGTCCACGGCTTCGAGGCCCGCAGCGAGCTGTTCCGGTACGACGTGGCGACCCGCGAGCTGACCCGCATCCCCACCCCGCCCGGCACGGTCTCCGGCGCGACCGCCCGCCCCGACGGCAGCGTGGAGTACCTGTGGTCGTCGGCCGCCGAGCCCCCGGCGGTCCGCTCCACGGCCGGCGGTGTGGTGCTGGACCCGCCGGGCATGGCGTGCCCGGCGTCGGTGCCGGTGGAGGACGTGTGGGTGGAGGGCCCCGGCGGCCGCATCCACGCCCTGGTCCAGAAGCCGGCGGGCGCCACGGGCCCCCTGCCCACCGTGTTCGACCTGCACGGCGGCCCGACCTGGCACGACAGCGACTCCTTCGCCGCCGGCCCGGCCGCCTGGGTCGACCACGGGTACGCGGTGGTCCGCATCAACTACCGCGGCTCCACCGGCTACGGCCGCGCCTGGACGGACGCCCTCAAGCACCGCGTCGGCCTGATCGAGCTGGAGGACGTGGCGGCGGTGCGCGACTGGGCGGTCTCCTCCGGTCTCGCCGACCCCGCCCGCCTGATCCTGACCGGCGCCTCCTGGGGCGGCTACCTGACCCTGCTCGGCGTCGGCACCCAGCCGGAGGCCTGGGCGCTGGGCATCGCGGTGGTGCCCGTCGCGGACTACGTCACCGCGTACCACGACGAGATGGAGTCCCTGAAGGCCATGGACCGCACCCTGCTGGGCGGCACCCCGGAGGAGGTCCCGGAGCGCTTCGAGGCGTCCTCCCCGCTGACGTACGTCGACCAGGTCAAGGCCCCGGTCCACATCTCGGCGGGGGTCAACGACCCGCGCTGCCCGATCCGTCAGATCGACAACTACGTCAAGAGACTGGAGGCCCGGGGCGCGGTCCACGAGGTGTACCGGTACGACGCGGGGCACGGCTCGCTGGTCGTGGACGAGCGGATCAAGCAGGTGAGACTGGAGCTGGAGTTCGCGGCACGGCACCTGCCCGCCTAGGACGGGCCCTGGGGTCAGCGCAGCTCCGCGAGGCCCCTTCGGGTGGCGGCGACCACCACCCGGTCGCCCTTGCCCAGCACATGGGAGGAAGAGGTGTCGGCGCGGCCCAGCAGCGCCAGCACCCGCCAGGACCCGGCCCGGAAGGCCTCCCGCACGGTCCGGCCCTCCAGCTGGGGATGCCCGTCCACGTCCACCGCGGCGAACAGCAGCACCCTCCGCTCCACGGCGACGGCCCCGAGCACCTGCCGCCCCAGCATGGCCCCGGCGAACGCGGGGGCGGCCAGGTGGGTGACGCTCCGGCTCCGGGTCAGCGCCCGCGGGTAGGCGGTGCGGAGGGTGCGGTACACGGCGGTGGCGAAGTCGTCGTCGTACAGCCGCAGCACCACCCGAAGATCGGGCCGTACGGTCCGCGCGTAGAGCACGGCCTCCAGGTTGGTGGTGTCGGAGCTGGTCACCGCGAGCAGGGCCTGGGCCCGTCGGATCTGGGCGGCCTCCAGGACGCCTTCCTGGGTGACGTCCCCGAGCACCACCGGCACCCGCAGCCGGCGGGCGGTGGCCAGACCCCGCGCCTCCGGATCGGACTCGACGCACACCACGGGGATGTCCAGTTCCCGCAGCCGGGTCAGCACCCGGGTGCCGATCTTGCCGAGCCCGAGCAGGACGACGTGTCCGCTCAGCCCGCGCGGAGGCTTGCGCAGGGCGGAGGCGGTGCGGAAGGTGCCGAACGCCTCCAGCGCGGCGGCCAGCAGCAACGGCAGCAGCAGCAACCCGACGAGCGCGGAGAGGAGTTGCAGGAGCTGGCGGCCCAGGGGCTCCCTGAGGGCAGGGTCGTCGATCGCGAACAGGTCGAGGAGGGTGATGTAGAAGGCGCGCAGCGGATGGATGCCGGTGACCAGCCACAGGGCGACGGCGAGGCCGACCACGCAGCCGGCGAGCACGGCCAGGGACCAGCGCAGCCGCCGGGAGAACAGGGAGCCGAGCGGCGGTACGCCGGTCATCGCGCGACGGGCCGGCGCGGCGGACTCGCCATCGGCCGCGGCGGAGACGTGTTCCAGCACCACGGCCTGCCGTCCGGCGGCCTGCCGGACCTCCTCGTCGTCGGGGAGCAGCCGGGGCTGTTGTTCCCCGGCGCCGTACGGGCCTTCGGTGCCGGCCGGGTCGGCGCCCGAGAGCAGGGCGAGGGTGTGCAGCCCGGTGCCGGGGCCGTCCCCGGACAGCGGCCGTTCCACGGCCCGCAGCAGCAGGCCCTCGGTCTGGACGACCCTGCCGGTGCCGGCGACGGCGGTGGCGGCCAGCGCGGGCGCGGCGGTGTCGGCGTCGGACAGCACGGTGGTGGAGGCCTCGGTGGCGGTGTCCGTGCCGCCGTCGTCCCCGGCGGCCAACGCGGCGGCCTGGTCGAGGAGTTCCTCGATGTGCTGACCCAGCCGCCGGTTGTACAGCCGCAGGACGAGCCGCAGCCGGGGGTTGAGCCGGCGGGCGGTCAGGGCGGCCCGGATGTTGGTCTCGTCGTCGTCGTACACGAGGGCCAGTGCGGCGGCCCGGGCCACCCCGGCCTCGGCGAGCACCGCCTCGGTCAGCTCGGCGGCCTCCAGCACCCCGTCGCCTTCGGGGTGTTGACCGGCCGTGGTGCCGGCGGGCTGCCCGCCCGTGCCGGAGCGGCCGACGGTGCCCACGGCGGCGCTGACCACGCGGTCGAACAGCGCGGCCGACGCGGACCGGGCGCGGCCGACCACCGGGGGCCGCACGGTGCGCTCGTTCGGCGGCACGACGAGGGTGACCTGCTCGCCGTAGACCCCGCGCAACTCGGCGGCCAGCCGGTGCGCGAGCCCGTCGTCACCGCAGACCACCATGTGCGCCGGCGGGGACCCCGGCCCCCCTTGATACGGAACGCTCGCCACGAGGGAAAAGAGTGCACCAAGGAGTTGAGTGGTTCCAGCAACGGTCTGAACGTCCGTGCCGGAACCCGCGTAGGGAAGGGGAGGGAGAGCAGCAGCCGGAGGGAACCGCCCGTGGCCATCACCGAAGACGCCCCGCCGGGCACCGACGCGAGCCCTGCGGGCCCCCCGGGTGGCCCGCGGCTCAGCTCCCCGCTGGTGCTGACCCTGGTGCTCCTGATGGCCGTGCTCGCGCAGTCGCCGATCCGCGGGGCCCTCGGCACGCCGCTGATGCAGACCTGGACGACGGTGTTCGTGGCGGTGACCGTCCAGGCGCTGCCGTTCCTGGTGCTGGGTGTGCTGCTGTCGGCGGCGATCGCGGTGTTCGTCCCGGCGTCCTTCTTCGCGCGCGCCCTGCCGCGCCGGCCCGCCCTCGCCGTGCCCGTGGCGGGGGTCGCGGGCGCGGTGCTGCCGGGCTGCGAGTGCGCCTCGGTGCCGGTGGCGGGCGCCCTGGTCCGCCGGGGCGTGACCCCCGCCGCCGCCCTGGCGTTCCTGCTCTCCGCGCCCGCGATCAACCCGGTGGTGCTGACCGCCACCGCCGTCGCCTTCCCCGGGCACCCGGAGATGGTCCTGGCCCGCTTCCTGGCGAGCCTGCTGGTGGCCTGCGCGATGGGCTGGCTGTGGCAGCGGCTGGGCCGGACCGACTGGCTGCGCCCCCCGGCCCACGGCGCGCACGAGGGCGCGACCAAGGGGGAGGCGTTCTGGGGTGCGGTCCGGCACGACGTCATGCACGCCGGCGGGTTCCTGGTGCTGGGCGCGACGGCCGCGGCCACCCTGAAGGCGGCGGTCCCGGCGGACTGGCTGCGCACGGCCGCCGGCACCCCGCTGGTCTCGGTGCTCGCCCTCGCCGTGCTCGCCGTCCTGCTGTCGATCTGCTCGGAGGCGGACGCGTTCGTCGCCGCCTCCCTCACCCAGTTCTCCCCGACGGCCAAGCTGGTGTTCCTGGTGGTGGGCCCGATGATCGACCTCAAGCTGTTCGCGATGCAGGCCGGCACCTTCGGCCGTGCCTTCGCGCTCCGGTTCGCGCCCGCCACCTTCGCGCTGGCCGTCGCGGGCGCCGTACTGACCGGGGCGGTGCTGCTGTGAACCGCCAGGCCCAGGCGGCCGTCCTGTTCCTGCTCGGCGGCGCGCTGCTGCACGCGGGCACCACCGACCTGTACCTGCGGTACGTCAAGGCGGGCCTGCGCCCGCTGCTGCTGGCCTCGGGCGCGGTCCTGATCGCGGCGGCCCTGGCGACGGCCTGGTACGAGCGCCGGCGCGACCGGGAGCGGCACCCGCACCCCGAGCCGCGTGGCGCCTGGCTGCTCCTGCTGCCGCTCCTCGCCCTGATCCTGGTCGCACCGCCCGCCCTCGGCTCCTACAGCGCCCTGCGCTCCGGCACGGCCCTGCAGAAGCCGTACGCCTACGGGCCGCTGCCGGCCGGCGATCCGGTGCCGCTCTCCGTCGTCGACTACGCCTCCCGCGCGGCCTACGGACACGGCCGCTCCCTGCACGGCCGTGCCGTCCGGGTCACCGGCTTCCTGGCCCTGGACCACGCGGGCCGGCCCTACCTGGTCCGCATGGCCCTCAACTGCTGTGCCGCGGACGCCCAGCCGGTGAAGATCGCGCTGACCGGCGCGCTGCCGCCGGTCCTGCGCCCGGACGCGTGGCTGGAGGTGACGGGCACGTACGCCCCCGGGCTGATCCACGACCCGGTGAACAACGGCCCGATCCCGTACCTGAAGGTCGCCTCCACCCGCCCGGTCACGGCACCGCGCGACCCGTACGACGAGACCTGGAACACCTGACCGGCACCGGCCACCTGCACCGGTCAGCCCGGCCCTGGCTACCGGTCGGCCGCCGCGCTGTCGAGGTCGAAGCGGGCGAGGTCCCTGAGCCACACCTCCGCGTTGCCGTCCGAGGGGGCCCGCCAGTCGCCGCGCGGGGAGAGGGAGCCGCCCGCCGACACCTTCGGGCCGTTCGGCATGGCCGAGCGCTTGAACTGCGAGAACGCGAAGAACCGGCGGCAGAACACCTCCAGCCAGTGCCGGATCTCCCGCAGGTCGTACGCCACCCGCTTGGCCTCGGGGAAGTTCGGCGGCCAGGCGCCGGACTTCGCGTCGTGCCAGGCGTGCCAGGCCAGGAAGGCGATCTTCGAGGGCCGGAAGCCGTAGCGCAGCACCTGGAAGAGGGTGAAGTCGTGCAGCGCGTACGGGCCGATCTTCGACTCGGTGGACTGCATCTCCTCGCCCGGCACCAGCTCCGGGCTGATCTCGGTGTCCAGGATCGCGGCCAGGACCTCGCCGGTCTCCTCGTCGAACTGGCCGCTGTTGATCACCCAGCGGATCAGGTGCTGGATGAAGGTCTTCGGCACCCCCGAGTTGACGTTGTAGTGGCTCATCTGGTCGCCGACGCCGTACGTGGACCAGCCGAGCGCCAGCTCGGAGAGGTCGCCGGTGCCCAGGACGATGCCGCCGCGCTGGTTGGCCAGCCGGAACAGGTAGTCGGTGCGCAGACCGGCCTGCACGTTCTCGAAGGTGACGTCGTACACCGGCTCGCCGGAGGCGAACGGGTGGCCGATCTCCTTCAGCATCAGCCGCGCGGTCGGCGTGATGTCCAGCTCGGCGGCGGTGACACCGAGCGCCCGCATCAGCTTGTGCGCGTTGTCCTTGGTGTGGTCGCTGGTGGCGAAGCCGGGCAGGGTGAAGGCCAGGATGTCACTGCGCGGGCGGCCCGCTCGGTCCATCGCCCGGGCGGCGACGATCAGCGCGTGCGTGGAGTCCAGACCGCCGGACACACCGATGACCACCTTCGGCCCGCCGATCGCCGCGAGCCGCTGCTGGAGGCCGGCGACCTGGATGTTGTAGGCCTCGTAGCAGTCCAGGGCGAGCCGCTCGGGGTCGGCGGGCACGAACGGGAAGCGCTCCACCCGCCGGCGCAGCCCGAGGTCGGTGAGCGGCGGGTCCAGCTCGAAGGAGACCGTCCGGAAGTCACCGGTCCGGGCGGCGTGGGCCCGGCGGTTGTCGTCGAAGGTGCCCATCCGGTGCCGCTCCTGCCGCAGCAGGTCGAGGTCCACGTCGGCGACGGCGTACTGGTCGCCGAGCGGGAAGCGGCCGGTCTCGGCGAGCAGCACCCCGTTCTCGTAGATCATGGTCTGCCCGTCCCAGGACAGGTCGGTGGTCGACTCGCCCAGGCCCGCCGCCGCGTAGACGTACGCGGCCAGGCAGCGGGAGGACGCCGAGCGGCACAGCAGCTTGCGGTCCTCGGCCCGGCCGACCGTGATCGGGCTGCCCGACAGGTTCACCAGCACGGTCGCCCCGGCGAGGGCGGCTTCCGCGCTCGGCGGCACCGGCACCCACATGTCCTCGCAGATCTCGGTGTGCAGCACGAGCCCCGGCACGTCCTCGGCCGCGAACAGCAGATCCACCCCGAACGGCACCTCGGCACCCGCGACCCGGATGGTCCCGCCCCGCTCGTCGTGCCCGTCGGCGATCTGCCGGCGCTCGTAGAACTCGCGGTAGGTCGGCGGGTACGACTTCGGTACGACACCGAGGATCCGGCCGCGGTGCACGATCACCGCGCAGTTGTAGATCCGGTGGCGGTGGCGCAGCGGGGCACCGACGACCAGCACCGGCAGCAGCTCCGCCGACCCGGCCACGACGGTCCGCAGGGCCGCCTCGACCTGGTCGAGCAGCGCGTCCTGGAGCAGCAGGTCCTCGATCGAGTAGCCGGTCAGGCCCAGCTCGGGGAAGACGGCGACGGCGACGCCCTCGTCCGCGCACCCGCGCGCCAGGCGCAGGACCGCTTCGGCGTTGGCCCGCGGGTCGGCGATGACGGTGTGGCCGGTGCACGCGGCGACGCGCGCGAAGCCGTGGCTGTAGAGCGACCAGAAGTTCAACGGGGCTTCCTTCATGTCTGGAAGCCTAGATCCCGGCCGCGCCGGGCTCCTCGGGCACACCGGGTCCGCCGGTACTCGGGCCACCGGTCCGTCGTGCTGCTCGGGCGCGGTACGCCGGGGTACCCGGGCGGACCTGAGTACGTGCGCTCTGGCCGGTGCCGGTGCGGACCGGAAGGCTGGAGGCATGCGCCAAGACCTTCTGAAACTCAGTCTCCGGATGCTCGCGGCCCTCGCGTCCGCCCTGGTCGCCATGGCGGCGTGGGCCGCCTGGCTGGGCTGGGACCAGCGGCGGGACGTGCACCCGGACGGCTCGACGACCGGCCCGTACGAGGCATGGCAGGTGATCGGGCTGGTGCTCACGCTGCTGGTGCCGGTGTACTGGGCCGTGTCCCGGGGGCACACCGTGAGCGCGGTCCTCGGCACCACGGCCGGGCTGACGGCCGCGGCCTGGTACGACTGGTCGGACGACGCCAGCGGCCTCTTCGTGATCGGCGTGGGCCTGGTCATGATCGGCAGCCTCGCCGGGACCGCCGTCGTCTCCGGAGTGATCGCCCTGGCCGGGCGGGGCATGCGCCGCGCCGCGTCCTGACCGGCGCGACCGCACGGGAACGGACCACACCCCCCGTGGGCCGGAGGCGTAAGAGTCGCGTCAAGGCCGCACGGGCGGCCGTATGAGGGCCGTCAACGGGTGACGTGTTCCGGCCGGACCGGCGTTTTCCTCGAAGCGTCCGTTTCCGCCGAACCTCACTCAGGAGTCCGCGATGGCCGACCTGGCCTTCGTCGTCACCGTGCTCGCGGCTTTCGCGCTGGTGGCTCTCGTCGCCAAGGGGGTGACGAAGCTGTGACCGCCGAAACCGTCGTCGGCCTGGTCGTGGCCGTCGCCCTGCTGGGCTATCTCGTCCTCGCCCTGGTCTTCCCGGAGAGGTTCTGAGCGCCCCATGGGTCCCGTACCGGCCGGCGTGCTCCAGCTGCTCGCCCTGGTGGGCGCGCTGGCGCTCGTCCACGTCCCCTTCGGCACTTACATGGCCCGGGTCTACTCCTCACCGCGGCACCTGCGCGTGGAGAGATGGATCTACAAGGGCATCGGTGCCGACCCCGACACCGAGATGACCTGGCCCGCGTACCTGCGCGCGGTCCTCGCCTTCTCGCTCGTCGGCGTCCTCTTCCTCTACCTGCTCCAGCGGCTCCAGGGCGTGCTGCCCGGCTCGCTCGGCTTCTCCTCGGTCGACCCGGCGCAGTCGTTCAACACGGCCGTGTCGTTCGTGACCAACACCAACTGGCAGTCGTACTACGGCGAGCAGACGATGGGTCACGTCGTGCAGACCGCCGGTCTGGCCGTGCAGAACTTCGTCTCGGCGGCCGTGGGCATGGCCGTGGCCGTGGCGCTGGTGCGCGGGTTCGCACGCTCGCGCACCGGTGAGCTCGGCAACTTCTGGTCCGACCTGGTGCGCGGCACGCTGCGCGTCCTGGTGCCGGTCGCCGCCGTCGCCGCGGTGGTCCTCGTCGCCTGCGGCGTGATCCAGAACTTCTCCGGCATCCACGAGGTCGGGCAGTTCATGGGCGGCTCCCAGCAGTGGAACGGCGGCGCGGTCGCCTCGCAGGAGGCCATCAAGGAGCTGGGCACCAACGGCGGCGGCTACTTCAACGCCAACAGCGCCCACCCCTTCGAGAACCCCACCCCGTTCACCAACCTCTTCGAGATCTTCCTCATCCTCGTCATCCCGTTCTCGCTGACCCGCACCTTCGGCGTGCTCGTCGGCTCGGTGCGGCAGGGGTACGCGATCCTCGGCACGATGGCCGCCATCTGGCTCGGCTTCACCGCCCTGATGATGTGGACCGAGTTCGCCCACCACGGCCCGGCGCTCCAGGCCGCGGGCGGGGCGATGGAGGGCAAGGAGGTCCGCTTCGGGGTCGGAGGCTCCTCGATCTTCGCCGTGGCCACGACTCTGACCTCGACCGGTGCGGTGGACTCCTTCCACTCCTCCTTCACCGGCCTCGGCGGCGGCGTCACGATGCTGAGCATGATGCTGGGCGAGATCGCGCCCGGCGGCACCGGCTCCGGCCTCTACGGCATCCTGATCATGGCGGTCATCGCGGTGTTCCTCGCCGGCCTGATGGTGGGCCGTACGCCCGAGTACCTGGGCAAGAAGATCGGGGCCCGGGAGATGAAGCTCGCCGCCTGCTACCTCCTCGTCACCCCGGCGCTGGTGCTCGTCTTCACGGCGGCCTCCATGGCGCTGCCGACCCCGCCGCACTCGATGCTCAACCCGGGCGCGCACGGCTTCTCCGAGGTGCTGTACGCCTTCACCTCCGCCGCCAACAACAACGGCTCGGCCTTCGCCGGGCTGAACGCGAACACCGACTGGTTCAACACCATGACCGGGCTCGCCATGCTGTTCGGCCGCTTCCTGCCCATGGTCTTCGTCCTGGCGCTGGCCGGCTCGCTCGCCGGTCAGCGGCCGGTGCCGGTCACCGCGGGCACCCTGCGCACCGAGAAACCGCTGTTCACCGGCCTGCTGGTGGGCGCGATCCTGATCATCACCGGTCTCACGTACTTCCCGGCCCTGGCGCTGGGACCGCTCGCGGAAGGGCTCGCGTGATGACCACCCGCACAGAGAAGTCAGAGGACTCCATGTCCACAGTCACACCCACCCGGGCGCCGCACAGCGACGTGCCGACCGCGCACGGGCCCACGGAGGGCCGTGTCGGAGCGGGTCTGTTCGACCCCGAGCAGCTGGTCAGGTCCCTGCCGGAGGCCTTCCGCAAGCTGGACCCGCGGGTGATGGTCAAGTCGCCCGTGATGTTCGTGGTGTGGATCGGCTCGGTGCTGACCACCGCCTTCTCCTTCCAGGACCCGGGCGACTGGTTCGGCTGGACCATCAGCGCCTGGCTGTGGCTGACCGTGCTCTTCGCCAACCTGGCGGAGGCGGTGGCCGAGGGCCGGGGCAAGGCGCAGGCCGCCACCCTGCGCAAGGCCAAGACGGACACGGTCGCGAGGCGTCTGCTCAAGGACGGGTCGGAAGAGCGGGTGCCGGGTACCGAGCTGAGGATCGGCGACCTGGTGGTCTGCGAGGCCGGTGACGTGATCCCCGGCGACGGAGATGTCGTCGAGGGCGTGGCGTCGGTGGACGAGTCGGCGATCACCGGCGAGTCCGCGCCCGTCATCCGTGAGTCCGGCGGCGACCGCAGCGCCGTCACGGGCGGCACGAAGGTGCTGTCCGACCGGATCGTCATCAGGATCACGACGAAGCCGGGCGAGACCTTCATCGACCGGATGATCAGCCTGGTCGAGGGCGCGGCCCGGCAGAAGACACCGAACGAGATCGCGCTGAACATCCTGCTGGCCTCGCTGACCATCGTCTTCCTGCTGGCCTGCGCCACGCTGCCGCCGTTCGCCACGTACGCGGGCACGCACCTGACCATGGTCGTGCTGGTCGCCCTGCTGGTCTGCCTGATCCCGACCACCATCGGCGCCCTGCTCTCCGCGATCGGCATCGCGGGCATGGACCGGCTGGTGCAGCGCAACGTGCTGGCCATGTCGGGCCGTGCGGTCGAGGCCGCCGGTGACGTCTCCACCCTGCTGCTGGACAAGACCGGCACGATCACCCTGGGCAACCGCCAGGCCGCCGCGTTCCTGCCGGTGCGCGGGACGACGGAGGCGGAGGTCGCCGACGCGGCCCAGCTGTCGTCGCTGGCCGACGAGACGCCCGAGGGCCGCTCGGTCGTCGTCCTGGCGAAGGAGAGGTACGGGCTGCGCGAGCGGCACCAGGGCGAGCTGGCCGGCGCGCAGTGGGTCGAGTTCACCGCCCAGACCCGCATGTCGGGTGTGGACGTCGAAGGCCGGAGGGTCCGCAAGGGTGCCACGGCCTCGGTCATCGCCTGGGTCGAGGAGCAGGGCGGCACGGTCGCCGAGGACGCCGGGGCGACGGCCGAGCGGATCTCCGCGGCGGGCGGGACCCCGCTGCTGGTCGCCGTACAGGACGACAAGGGCGCCCGCGTGCTCGGCGTCATCCACCTCAAGGACGTCGTCAAGCACGGCATGCGGGAACGGTTCGAGGAACTGCGCCGCATGGGCATCAAGACCGTCATGATCACGGGCGACAACCCGCTGACCGCCAAGGCCATCGCGGAGGAGGCGGGCGTGGACGACTTCCTCGCCGAGGCCACCCCCGAGGACAAGATGGCCCTCATCAAGCGGGAGCAGGCCGGCGGCAAGCTGGTCGCGATGACCGGCGACGGCACGAACGACGCACCGGCCCTCGCCCAGGCCGACGTCGGCGTGGCCATGAACACCGGCACGTCGGCCGCGAAGGAGGCCGGCAACATGGTCGACCTCGACTCCGACCCGACCAAACTCATCGAGATCGTCGAGATCGGCAAGCAACTCCTCATCACCCGGGGCGCGCTGACCACGTTCTCCATCGCCAACGACGTCGCGAAGTACTTCGCGATCATCCCGGCGCTCTTCGCGGCGGTCTACCCGGGCCTGGACAAACTCAACATCATGCGGCTGTCCTCGCCCGACTCCGCGATCCTGTCGGCCGTCGTCTTCAACGCGCTGATCATCATCGCGCTGGTGCCGCTGTCGCTGCGGGGCGTGCGGTACCGGCCGATGAGCGCGGACCGGATGCTCCGGCGCAACCTCGCCGTCTACGGCGTCGGCGGACTGATCGCGCCCTTCGCCGGTATCAAGCTCATCGACCTGATCGTCTCCCTGATCCCCGGAATCCGGTGAAGGACATGAACCACCCCTTCGCGCACACCGCGCGGCTGCTCGGCGCGGGGCTGCGGGCCCTGCTGGTGCTGACCGTGCTCACGGGCGCCCTCTATCCGCTGGCGGTCACCGGTGTCGCCCAGGCGCTGTTCACGCACCAGGCGAACGGCTCCGAGACCAGGGGGGACGGCAAGGTCGTCGGCTCGTCCCTGATCGGCCAACAGGGCTACAGCCTCAGGTACTTCCAGCCCCGCCCCGCCGACGGCCTCGGACAGAACTCGATCAACACGCGGTACAAGCTGATCCTCTCGGGCGCGACCAACCTCGCCGCGGACAGCAAGGTGCTCCTCAAGCAGGTCGAGGACGCCAAGGCCGCCGTGGTGCGGGACAACTCGGTCCCCGGCCACCCGGTCGAGCCCTCCCAGGTCCCCGCCGACGCCGTCACCTCCTCCGGCTCCGGCCTGGACCCGGACATCTCCCCGGCCTACGCCGAACTCCAGGTCCGCCGGGTCGCCGCCCGCAACCACCTGCCCGTGCCCCAGGTCGAGCAACTGGTCAAGGCCCACACGACCGGCCGCACCCTCGGCTTCATCGGGGAACCCCGGGTGAACGTCCTGGACCTGAACATCGCGCTGAAGGAGCTGGTGGCGAAGAGCTGACGGGGGCGACGATTCCGGGCAACGGCGGGGCGGTGGCTTGGGGCGGTGGCCTCGGGTCGGTGGCTTTGGAGTGGTGGCTTTGGGTCGGTGGTTCTGAAGCGATGGCCCTCGGGCGGTGGCTCTGGAGCGGTGACTTCGGGCTGGTGGCCCTGAGCGGTGGCCCTGGATCGACGGCCCCCGACCGGTGGCCCTGAGCGATGGCCCTGGATCGACGGCCCCCGACCGGTGGCCCTGAGCGATGGCCCTGGATCGA